>NZ_FMUC01000005.1:128308-416059 GCF_900100935.1 Pseudomonas sp. NFACC25 | reverse complement strand
ATCTCGTCGTCGGTTTTATTTGGGCTGTTGTGAGGTCGCCGGGACAGTTCGGATAAAGACCTCAAATCGCCGTCGTGCCGGGCAATCCACTTATCGACGGTAGGTCGGCTAACGTCAAAGCGGCGTGCCAACTGACTTTTAGTGAAGTTGCCAGAAAGCCAATCAGCTACCAGCTTGATTCTTTGATTCATGGGGGACTCTTGGTTCCAGGGCATGATCAGTTACCTCCTGATCATGCGTATTAGCCTGTAAACCATGTCCCCGGTTAGAAATGTAAACGATGTCCCCGGTTTGTACCGGGGCAAGCCCCCTCCCACATTGGAATGCATTCCCGTCCATTTCCGTGCATCCCTGATTGCAATCGCGCCTCAAAACCCCGGTGCTAAATCCGCACAACGCTGCTACGTTTAATCCTGGAGTGCAGGAACGTCATGACGTCGACATTTTTTCGTCATCACGGCACTTTAGGCTGGCTGTGCAGGTCATTTATCTGCAGCCGCTTTTAATTCAACACAAGGAGCCCACCATGGACGAATACCAGGAAGAACTGCTGGAGTACCAGGCCTTTGAACTGGATCCTCTGGATCCGGCCGATGACGCCACCGAGCTGTAAGACCGACTTCAGGCGGAATGCCGCTGACTGCGGCGAAATTCCCCTGGGGTCTGGTTGTTCCATCGCCTGAACGCCCGTTGAAACGCCTGGGCCGAGGCAAAACCGAGCAAGTACGCGATTTCGCCGAATGCCAGTTCCGTATCGCGAATGTAGGTCATGGCCAGGTCGCGGCGGGTATCGTTGAGAATCGCGCGAAACTGTGTGCCTTCTTCGGCCAGTTTGCGGCGCAGTGTCCAGGTCGGCAGCTTCAAGCGCGCCGCCACTTCTTCCAGGTCGGGTTCCCGGCCGCCATTGAGCATCGGCCCGAGCAAGCGGGTAATGCGCTCGCGCAGGCTGCGGGTGCGGGTCAACTGCTCCAGTTCCCGTTCACACAGTTGCAGCAACAGGTGCCAGGTACTCGGACAATGCTGCGGGTTGCGCAGGGCCAGGGTTTGCTGGCTCAGGCGCAGTTGATTGGCGTCGGCGCCGAACTGGATCGGGCCATCGCCCAGCAGCGCGTACTGTTCGCTGTAGTCCGGCGCTGCAAATTCGATTTCAATCCGTTGCGCCTGTACCGTTTGCTGGGCCAGGCTCGAGAGTTGCTGCAGCCAGCCGGCGATGATCGAGTCCACCACGAAGCGGTTGTAGGCGTTATAGGGGCTGATGGAATAGAACCGCAGCCAGGCGCCTTCGGCGTCCTCGTGGAAACTCGATTGCCCGCGATAGTTGGAGCCGTACAGCGCCTCGAAGCGGGTCAGGGTGCGCGCTGCCTCGCGCACATTGGGCGCCTGGGCGGCGGTGACCCCGGCCAGCCCGGCCTGGCTCAGGCGGCTGAGCTGGCCCATGCGCAGGCCCAGGCCGGGGTCGCCGGTGAGTTGGATGGCCCCATGGCCCAGGCGCATATAACGCGGGATCGACAAGCGTGCACCCGCTTCGGCGAGGCGCGCGGGGTCGAGGCCGTATTGCAGCAGCAGCGGTTGCGGGTCGAGGCCGTGGCTGTGGATCGCGTCGGCCAGGGTGTGCACGAAGCCCACCGACAGATCCCCCAGGCGCACCGGCTTCACGGGGCTACAGCCAGATATTCAGCAGGCGCGCGCCACGGGCGTCGCCGTCGGCGCTGATCTGCCCGTTGCTGCTGAGAAAACTGTGCCCGGCCGTGCCCAGGTCCCAGAACTGCCCACGCAGGAATACGCTCATGCCCGCGGTTGCCTGGCTGACGGGTTGTTGGCTGATCAGGGTGAGGCGTCGCCAGGCCTCACCTTCGCTGAGCTCTTCAGGCTTGAGGCTGATTTCCGGTGGCGTGGACACGCTCTTGAAGCCGCGCCATGGTCGATCCCAGGTATCGCGACCGAGCACAAAGGCCGGCACCGCAATCAATTGCGCACCTTGCTCGTTGAGCTTGCGATAGTTGTCCGGGTACCAGCTGTCACTGCCGACCAACACGCCGAGGCGCCCGGCCGGGGTGTCGACCACGCTGACGATGTTTTCGTCACCGGGTTCGATAAAACCGCGTTCATCGTAGATCGGATAAAGCTGGCGCTGGGGATCGCCGAGGGGCAAGCCGTCCGCCGCGAACACCACGCTGGCGTTGTACAAGGCGCCATGGCCGACCTGCAGTTGGCCCTGGCTGACGCTGGGGTTGGGCAGGGCGATGGAGCCGGCCACCAGCGTGACGCCAAACTCCTTGGCCAGGCCGCCGAACAGCACCTGGTAGTCCCGCGCCATGCCGGAGGCTTTCATACGCAGGTAGGCGTCATCGGTGCGGTTATCGCCGGTTGCGCTGATCCAGGCACGGGCAAACAGCAGCGGGTTGCTGACCGATAGCCAGTTCATCGCATCCTTCACGTGCAGCGCCTGGTACACCTCATTTTTTTCACCGGTCAACATCAGCCAGGTACCGATATGTTCAGGCAGCACTACGATGGTTTTTTCGTTGATCAACCCCTGGTCCCGGGCCTTTTGCAGATAGGCCGCGAGCTTCAGGTGCAGGCGTTCCAGGCTCTGGTAATCGGCGGGAAACAGCTCCGGCTGGATGCCCAGCAAGTTGCCACGATCGGCGGGCAGGCCTTCGTTGACGGCGAGGGTGATGCGCAGGTCCGACAGGTAATGCCCCACGGGGCGCTCCTGGGTCCAGACCAGATACGCGGCGACGGCGGCAACCAGGGCCATGGAGACGGTAAAAGCGAGAAGTTTACGCATGGGGCAACAGACAACAGACCGGGTGCAGGGTTCGCGACTAGGGTAGGGCCCCTGCAACGGCTTGCCAAGGGGCGCTGTGCATTTGGATCAATAACTTGTCAGTTTCAGTCATTGAGCCGTCGTCCACCGCCTCTTAGTCTGTGGGACATAAACCGATGAGGTGCCATTCGAGCCCCTCACGTCCCGTGATGATCCGTTGTGGAGCTGTACCATGACCGCTGCTGCCTACCCGCACCTGCTGGCCCCGTTGGACCTGGGTTTTACCACCTTGCGCAACCGCACCCTGATGGGCTCGATGCACACGGGCCTGGAAGAAAAGCCCGGTGGTTTCGAACGCATGGCGGCCTACTTTGCCGAGCGCGCCCGTGGCGGCGTGGGCCTGATGGTCACTGGCGGCATTGGCCCGAATGATGAAGGCGGGGTGTATTCCGGCGCGGCCAAGCTCACCACCGAAGAGGAAGCCCAGAAGCACAGGATCGTCACGCAGGCGGTGCATGAGGCGGGCGGCAAGATCTGCATGCAGATCCTCCACGCCGGCCGTTACGCCTACAGCCCAAAACAGGTGGCGCCGAGTGCGATCCAGGCGCCGATCAACCCGTTCAAGCCCAAGGAGCTGGACGAGGAAGGCATCGAGAAGCAGATCCAGGATTTCGTCACCTGCTCGCTGCTGGCCCAGGTCGCCGAGTACGACGGCGTGGAAATCATGGGTTCCGAAGGTTACTTCATCAACCAGTTCCTCGCCGCCCACACCAACCACCGCACCGACCGTTGGGGCGGCAGCTACGAAAACCGCATGCGCCTGGCGGTGGAGATCGTGCGCCGGGTGCGCGAAGCCGTTGGCCCGAACTTCATCATTATCTTCCGCCTGTCGATGCTCGACCTGGTGGAAGGCGGCAGCACCTGGGAAGAAATCGTGCAGTTGGCCAAGGCCATCGAGCAGGCCGGCGCGACCATCATCAACACTGGTATCGGCTGGCACGAAGCGCGTATCCCGACCATCGCCACCAAAGTACCCCGTGGCGCGTTCAGCAAAGTCACGGCCAAATTGCGCGGTGCGGTGCAGATCCCGCTGATCACCACCAACCGCATCAACACACCGGAGATTGCCGAGCAGATCCTCGCCGAAGGCGATGCCGACATGGTCTCGATGGCGCGGCCGTTCCTCGCCGACCCCGAGTTCGTCAACAAGGCCGCCGCCGGCCGCGCCGATGAAATCAACACCTGCATCGGCTGCAACCAGGCCTGCCTGGACCACACCTTTGGCGGCAAGTTGACCACCTGCCTGGTCAACCCACGCGCGTGCTACGAGACCGAACTCAACTACCTGCCGGTCAAGCAGATCAAGAAAATCGCCGTGGTCGGCGCCGGCCCCGCAGGCCTGGCCGCCGCGACCGTGGCGGCTGAGCGTGGCCACCAGGTGACCTTGTTCGATTCGGCCAGTGAGATCGGCGGCCAATTCAATATCGCCAAGCGCGTACCGGGCAAGGAAGAGTTTTTCGAGACCCTGCGCTACTTCAATCGCAAGTTGCAGACCACCCACGTCGAGCTGTGTCTCAACACCCGGGTCGACACCGCGCAGCTGGTGGCGGGCGGTTACGACGAGATCATCCTGGCCACGGGCATTGCGCCACGCACGCCGGCGATTGCGGGGATTGAAAACCCCAAGGTGCTGAGCTACCTGGACGTGATCCTCGAGCGCAAGCCGGTGGGCAAGCGCGTCGCGGTGATCGGCGCCGGCGGCATTGGTTTTGACGTGTCGGAATTCCTTGTGCACCAGGGCGTGTCCACCAGCCTCGACCGCGAAGCGTTCTGGAAGGAATGGGGCATCGACACCCAGTTGCAAGCCCGTGGCGGCGTGGCCGGGATCAAGCCTCAGCCCCATGCCCCGGCCCGTGACGTGTTCCTGTTGCAACGCAAGGCTTCCAAGGTCGGCGACGGCCTGGGCAAGACCACCGGCTGGATCCACCGTACCGGCTTGAAGAACAAGCGCGTGCAGATGCTTAACAGCGTCGAGTACCTGAAGATCGACGATGACGGCCTGCATATCCGCATCGGCTCCGAGGGTGAGCCGCAGCTGCTGGCCGTGGACAATATCGTCATCTGCGCCGGGCAAGACCCGCTGCGCGAACTGCAGGACGGCCTGGTCGCCGCAGGGCAGAACGTGCACCTGATCGGCGGCGCCGATGTGGCGGCCGAGCTGGATGCCAAGCGCGCGATCAACCAAGGCTCGCGCCTCGCCGCCGAGCTGTAAGACGACGCAAGGGGTGGTGTTAGACTACCGCCCCTTTTTCCATGCAGATGCCGCCCGATGGGTCCCTTTGACTGGCTTCCCCACACGCCCCTTGAAGCCATGCGGCTCGATTGGCTCAATGGCGTCGAACTGGCCGTGCTGCGCCTGGACCGCATCGACCCGCTGATCAGCGGCAACAAGTGGTTCAAGCTCACCGAACATCTGACCCAGGCACGACAGGCCGGTGCCAGCGGCGTCATCAGCCTTGGCGGGGCGTACTCCAACCATCTTCACGCGCTGGCAGCGGCGGGCAAGCGTTTTGGTTTCGCCACTGTCGGCCTGCTGCGTGGCCATCCCCAGGACACACCCACCGTTCTTGACCTGAAAGCCTTTGGCATGCAGTTGCATTGGCTGGGCTATGCCGGCTACCGCGCGCGCCACGCGGAGGATTTCTGGTTGCCGTGGCGCGCGCACTATCCCGATTTTTACCCCGTGCCCGAAGGCGGAGGCGGGATGGCCGGGGCATTGGGTTGCGGGGTCTTGGTCGAGCAGGCACGCCGGCAATTGAGCACCGTGGGCTGGGCCGATTACGACGCCTGGTGGCTGGCGGCGGGCACCGGTACGACGTTGGCGGGGTTGGCGCTGGCGGAGGCGGGCGCGCATCCGGTGTATGGCGCAATGGCGGTACCGGATGATCATGGCGTGGCGCAGAACGTGAGTGCCCTCGTGCAGGGCGGTTATGAATTGCTGGACGCCAGCCGGGGTGGCTTTGGGAAGGTTGATCCGCTATTGCTCGAGTTTATCAAGAGCACTGAACAGGCCTGCGGTGTACCGCTGGAGCCGCTCTATACCGGCAAGGCGTTGCTGGCGTTGAAGCAGCAGATCGAGGCCGGGCGTTTCGTGCCCGGCACTCGCCTGATCTTCGTGCATACCGGTGGCTTGCAGGGCCGCCGAGGGTTTACAGCCTAGCGCGCTTACCCGGCATCATCCGCAACGCCGTGTTATCGCGCATCACATAATGATGAAAGATCCCCGCCAACGCATGCAGGCCGATCAGCCAGTAACCGATCTTGCCGAACAGCACATGCCAGCCCTCGATCTGCTTGGCCAGCGCCTTGTTTTCAGCAATCAGCGGCGGCAACTCGATCCCATAGAACATCACCGAATGCCCCTCGGCACTGACGATCAGCCAACCGGCAATCGGCATGCCGATCATCAAGGCGTACAGCGCGAAGTGCATCAGCGTGGCCAGCAGGCTTTGCCATTGTGGCGGGGCGGGGACGATCTTGGGTGCAACCCCCAGGCTGCGCGCGAACAGGCGCAGCCACACCAGCACAAACACGGTGAGGCCGAACATGAAGTGCATCTCGACGATCAACGTCCGTGCACCGCTGCCTTTGGGGAACTGGCCGCGTAACTCAATGCAGGCGTAGACCACCGCCAGCAGCACCACCATCAACCAGTGCAGCGCAATCGACATGGTGCTGTAGCGCGTATCGGAATTTTTCCACGGCATCGCTGGGTTCCTCACTCATCAGGGCGAACCTTCGTTCTTTGGCGACGAAGTCCTTTTACTGTAAGCCTGTTTTGCGCGGTTTGCCCGGTGCGATGTCGTTGTCTTGACCTCTATCAGTCGCTTTGCGGCATTTCACCGCGGGCCAGGCGCTGGTTGATGTCGGCGATGACGGCCGGCAGGTCGGTAATGGTGTCGATCAGGTAGTGGGGGCGCGAGCCTTCGAACATCGCTTCGATACGCGTGCGTTCGCTGGCCAGCGTCGAGGCGTCGAGGGCGCGGAACTGCGCGTAGGTCAGGCCCAGGGCGTTGCCGGAGCAGGTCAGGGCCACGGTCCACATCCCGGCGCGACGGCCTTCGAGGATCCCCGGCACGGTGTCGTCGACCTTGACGCACGCCGCCACATCGTCGATGCCCAGGGCGATCACGTTGGCGAGTGCCTGGGCTGGCCATGGGCGGCCGTTGGGCACTTCGTCGGTGGCGACCACGTGGTCGGCGACGTAGCCGTTGGTGGCGGCCAGGGCGACCACTTTGTCCATGACTTGCTTGGGATAGCCCGAGCAGGAGCCGATTTTGATACCTTGCCCGCGCAGCTGGCCGATGGTGTCGAGGGCACCGGGGATCAGCGCCGAGTGCTCGGCGATTTTCTCGATCTGCAACGGCATGAAGCGCTGGTAGATGGCGGTCACGTCGTCATCGGTGGGCGTGCGGCCGAATGCCTGGCGGTAGCGCTCGGCGACTTGCGGCTGGTCGCACAAAGTGCGGATATGGTCCCACTTGCCCATGCCCATCGGGCCACGGGCTTCTTCGATGGAAACCTGCACATCGAATTCGGCGAAGGCCTCGACAAAAATCTGCGTGGGGGCGAAAGAGCCGAAGTCGACCACGGTGCCGGCCCAGTCGAGGATGACGGCCTGGAGGGTGTTGGGGTTTTGATAGTTCATGGTTCAGATCCTGTGGGTAAGGGGCAATCAGATGTCCGACACTTCCATTTCTTCCAGCACCTCGGCGATCGCCTTGACCGCTGCGCGCATCCCTTGCGTATCGACATGGCCGATGCAGCCCACGCGGAACGTCTCCACCTGGGTCAATTTGCCGGGGTACAGAATGAAACCCTTGGCCTTGACCCGTTCGTAGAAATCCTTGAACTGGTAGCGCGGGTCTGTCGGGGCATGAAAGGTCACGATGATCGGGGCCTGGATCGCCGCGGGCAGGAAGCTGCGCAGGCCCAGTGCGGCCATGCCGTCGAGCAAGGCCTGGCAGTTGTCGGCATAGCGTCGGTGGCGCGCGGGCAGGCCGCCTTCTTCCTGGTATTGCAGCAGCGCTTCGTGCAGGGCGGCGACCACATGGGTCGGCGGGGTAAAGCGCCATTGACCGGTCTTGGCCATGTAGCTGTGCTGGTCGAACAGGTCCATCGCCAGGGAATGGCAGTTGCCCTGGGCGGCGGCCAGCGTCTGTTTGTTCGCGAAGACGAAGCCCATGCCCGGCACGCCTTCCAGGCACTTGCCGGAGGCGGCGATCAGTGCGTCGAACGGCACCTCGCGGGCATCGATCGGCAGGGCGCCGAAGGAGCTCATGGCGTCGATGATCAGGCGCTTGCCGTGGTGTTTGACGACCTCGGCGATCTGCGGCAGCGGGTTGAGGATGCCGGTGCTGGTTTCGCAATGGATCAACGCAACGTGGGTGATGGCGCTGTCTGCCGCCAGCAGGCGGTCCACATCGGCGGCGGTAGCAGGCTCGTCCTCGGCGGTTTCAAAGGTGCTGAAATCACGGCCGAGCACTTCGCAGATCCTGGCCAGGCGCTTGCCGTAGGCGCCGTTGATCAGCACCAGCACCTTGCCGTCACGCGGTACCAGGGTGCCGATGGCCGCCTCGACCGCAAAGGTGCCGCTGCCTTGCAACGGCACGCAATGGTGGCTGCCTTCGCCGTGGAGGATCGCCAGCAATTGCGCGCAGACGCTGGCGGTGAGTTGGTTGAAGCGGTCATCCCATGAACCCCAGTCCACCATCATGGCCCGGCGGGTGCGGTTCGATGTGGTCAGGGGGCCGGGGGTCAGCAGGATCGGCGCGGCAGTGGTCATCTCAAGTCCTCGCAAGGCATCGGGGGGTGAAGCTACGGCGCCTAAATTGCAGTTTGGCTTGTCATCAATCAAATTGTTTGTTGTTATGCGAGCTATCAGTGAGGCCGATAACCATGAACCTGTTCCAACTGCGCGCGTTCGACGCCGTGGCCCGTGAGGGCAGTTTTACCCGTGCTGCCGCGCGGCTGTTCATCAGCCAGCCGGCGGTGACCGGGCATATCAAGGCCTTGGAGGAGCACTACCAGATTCCGTTGCTGCGCCGCACCGCGCGGCGGGTGGAGTTGACCGAAGAGGGCGCGCGGCTGGCGGCGATCACACGGGCGATCTTTGGCCTGGTGGACGAAGCCCAGACGATGCTGGAGGCCAACCGCCAACTGCTGAGCGGGCGCCTGGAAGTCGCGGCGGACGGCCCGCACTTGGTGATGCCGATGATTGCCAGCCTGCGCGCGCGCTACCCCGGGATTACCGTCAACCTGCGCCTGGGCAATGCCCAGGAAACCCTGGCCGCGCTGTTGTCCGAGCATGCGGATGTGGCGGTGCTCACCGAAGTGGAACCGCGCAACGGTCTGCACCTGCAACCGTTGAGCGAGTCGCGGCTGTGCGCATTGGTGCCGGCCAGCCACCCGTGGGCGCAGCAACCCGAGGGTATCCGCCTCGAGCAACTCAACGAGGTGATCATGGTGCTGCGCGAGCCCAGCTCCATCACCCGGCGTACCTTCGATGAGGCCTGCATGGCCGCGAATGTGCAGCCCAAGGTGCTGCTGGAACTGGACAGCCGCGAGGCGGTGACCGAAGCCGTCGCCGCTGAGTTGGGGGTGGGCGTGGTCTCGTCCATGGAAGTCAGCCCCGACCCGCGGGTGCAGGCGGTGCCGATTCAGGGCGAGGGGCTGGTCAACCGGCACCTGCTCGGTTGCATGGAGCGGCGCCGCTCGTTGCGCCTGATTCAGGCGGTTTTCGAGTTGGCGCCCTGAGGGTTTTTGGTGGAACGATGCGTTCTTGCGCTATAAACTCTGCCCCCAAAGCGCCGGCCAGTAGACGTTTCGGCGCGATGTATAGAAGAGAGTGAGTCATGGGCGCACAGTGGAAAGTCAAACATAAAGAAGCGGCATCCAATGCCAAGGGCAAGATCTTCGGCAAGCTGGTGAAAGAAATCACCATCGCCGCCCGCAACGGTGCCGACACCGCGACCAACGCCCACCTGCGTCTGGTGGTGGAACAGGCCAAAAAGGCCTCGATGCCCAAGGAAACCCTGGAACGCGCGATCAAGAAGGGCGCCGGTCTGCTCGGTGAAACCGTGCAATACCACCGCGTGACCTACGAAGGGTTCGCCCCGCACCAGGTGCCGTTGATCGTCGAGTGTGTGACCGACAACATCAACCGCACCGTGGCGGAAATCCGCGTGGCGTTCCGCAAGGGGCAGCTGGGTGCTTCCGGCTCCGTGGCCTGGGATTTCAACCATGTCGGCCTGATCGAAGCCTCGCCGGACACCCCGGATGCCGATGCGGAAATGGCCGCGATCGAAGCCGGTGCGCAGGACTTTGAAGACGGCGAAGAAGAAGGCACCACCCTGTTCATCACCGAGACCACTGACCTGGACGCCGTGCAAAAAGCCCTGCCGGAACAGGGGTTCACCGTGCTGTCGGCCAAGCTGGGCTACATCTCGAAGAACCCGGTGAGTGGTTTGACCGATGAGCAGATGGCTGAAGTCGAAGCCTTCCTCGAAGGTTTGGACAACCATGATGATGTGCAGGATATGTTCGTCGGCCTGGCGGGCTGATTTATCAACTGAAGAAACGCGATCCAAATGTGGGAGGGGGCAAGTCGAGTCGTCGCACCGCCCCTCCCACATTTGTTTAGTGGTGTTGGATGGATTGCAGCATGGCGTTGATTTCTTCGAAGCTCGGCCGTGCCAACACGTCGGGCTGGCAACAGCTTTTCTGCAAATCCAACAGCACCTCGTCAGACAACCCCGCCTCAACCCGCTCCAGCAATTCCCCCAGCAGCACCCCGAACGCGCGCACTTCAATGCGTTGCAAGGCTCGTGTTTCCAACGTGTCTGCCTTGGCATGGAACGACGCCGCGCCAAAGTCCCCGAGCAAACAATCGCCCGCTTCATTCCACAGGATATTGTGCCCGTACAGGTCGCCATGGGTGATGCCGTGCCGGTGCAGATGCGCCGCCACGGAGGCGATGCCCCGGGCCATGCGCAAGGCTGTGTCGAGGCTGAAGCGGGTGGCGGGGGCGTAGAGATCGCGGGTGCAGGAGGCCAGGCTCGGCAGGGCGGCGAGGTTGCGGTAGCTCGGGTCGATGAGGTCCATGACCAACGCGGCCTGGTCCTCGGGGGCACCCACCACGCGGCCTTGCACCTTGATCAGGTTAGGGTGCAACCCGGCGGCGATGCAGGCCTGCATTTCGTGCAGCGGCGAGCCGTCGCTGGTGATCGTGCCTTTGTACAGCTTGACGGCGACGGGCTTGGCCATGGGTGTCCACAGGGCCTTGCGAATCACCCCCGAGGCACCTTCGCCCAGCACCTCGGCCAGTTCCAGTTCCGTCCAGGGAATAGCCGCTGTCGCGTCGTCCACCGCCACCTCCACGGCCATTTCCACCGGGTTGCCCGCATAGGCCAGCCACGTCAGGCTCGGCAGGGTCAACAGCCACTCGGGCAGGCGCGTGAGGCGGTTGGAGGCAATGCGGATCAGCTCCAGGTTGCTGCAGTTGGCCAGGCTCTGCGGCAACTGCGTCAGTTGGTTCCCGGCGAGCATCAGTTTCTGCAGCAGCGGCCGCTCGCCCAACTCGCTGGGTAACTGGCTGATGCGGTTGTCAGTGAGGATCAGCCAGCGCAGCAACGGCGGCAGCGCGGCGGCGGGCACGTGGCTGATCTGGTTGGCCTTGAAGCCGATCATGCTCAATTTGGCGCACCGGCCCAGGCATTCCGGCAGTTCGGTAAAGGCGTTGTCCGAGCAGAACAGCACGCGCAGGTGCGGCAGGCGGTGCAGGTCGTCGGGCAGGCGGCTCAGGGCATTGCCGCTGAGGTTGAGGATTTCCAGGGAGTCGGCCAGCCCGAAGATTTCCTCAGGAAATTCGGTGAGCCCGCAGGACAGGTCCAGGCGCGTAATGCCGGCCAAGTGGCCGGCCTTGAGTTGGGCGAGGGTATTCATGAACGGCGCGGTCACTCGGCAAGGGGGCGTAAAAGGCGCTCATGATACCGGGTCGCACGCCCGTTGCGGGTCGGCCTGTTGCAATTGGTTCAGGCGGCTGGCGGTGCGCGCCAGGTCGATGGCCTGGCCGCTCATGGCCTGTGCCAGCGGTTGTTCGCCGATCAGGATCAGATGCTTGTCCTTGTCGTAAAGCACGTCCACCAGGTTGATAAAACGTTGCTGCACGGCGATCGGGCAGTCTGCCAGGCGGGGCAGTCCGTCGATGACCCAGTGATCGAACGCCTCGCACAGCAACAGGTAGTCCATCACCGCCGTCAGCTGTTCGCACAGGTCGTTGAAGGTGAATACGATGGTGCGTGCATGATGCTGGCGGCAGATCAATGTGCGGTTGCCCACCGTCAGCGTCTGCGTCGGGCCGCCGCTGACAGGCAGGCCGAGCGCCGCACGCTGGGCCTGCGTGCCAGGCCACAGGTAACAGCCGGTGGTAAAGCGCTGCACGGCATGGGCCTGGGGCAGGCTGCGAAAGTCCTCGGGCGAACTGACTTCCAGCACGTCCATACGCGCGGCAATCAAGTCGATCACCGGCTTGAAACGCTCGTGGTACAGCGGGTTGGGCAACAGCCCTTCGGGTGGATAGTTGGAGGTGACCAGCACCCACACGCCACGCTGGAACAGGGCCTTGAACAGCCGGGTAATCAGCATGGCATCGCCGATGTCGTGCACGTGGAACTCGTCGAAACACAGCACACGGCAGCCGTCGAGCAACTCGTCCAGGGTCATGGCCAAGGCATCGTCCGTCGCCTGGTGCGTGAACATACCGCGGTGCAGTCGGGCGAAAAACTCATGGAAATGCACCCGTTGTTTCTCGGCGATGGGCAGCGCCTGGAAGAAACCGTCCAGCAGCCAGCTTTTGCCGCGCCCCACCGGGCCGTGCAGGTACAGGCTGCGGGTCGGCTGGCTGGCGAGCAGGTGCCGGGTCTGGCGCGCCATCGCGGTGATGGCCTGGGCTTGACCAGCACTGAGGGTGTAACCCTGTTGCCGGGCTTTGTCCTGAAAGAACGTCTGGATGGGCGTGTCGTCCAGTGTGTCGGTTTTTTTACCGAGCAAACGACGGATAAGGGGGAGCACGGCCAATGCGAGTCACTCTGTAATGCGGTGGTCGCTTACTTTAGGGCGCCGATGGCGATTTGACCAATCTAGAACGGCTGCAGGGGTGGCGTCGGCTGGCCGGCCGGGCTGACCACCGCATAGTTGTAGCCGCCGCCGGACCAGTATTGCGCTTGCAGTCCATCCGCCGTGCGCTCGCCACGGGGCAGGAAACCGTTGTCCGGGCCCGGTGGGCGGATGTAGAAGCTGATGCGCCGACCTTGTGCGTCCTGGTACAGCACCATGGCGGCGGCGCCTTGATCGGTGGTGAGCAGTCGTCCGCTGACGGGCGTGAAGCCCGCCTGGCTCAAGTCCGGCAGGCGATGGGCTTGATTGAAGTAGCGGTCGAGCCACGCCTGCATCGTGCCGCGGTCCTGGCCGTTGTAGTCGGCGGGCATGATGCCCTCCTGGGCAAACAGGCGGAACGCTTGCATCGCATCGGCCATCGGCAGCAGCGGCGGTTGCGTGGCTTCACGGGCCTGCCAGCCGCCGAGGCCACCGAGGCTGACGGCCATCAGCAGCACTGCGGCGGTGGCAAAGCGGCGGCGCGTCTGGTGCTTGAGGCGCTGGCGAATCAGTGCCGGGTCCAGCGCCGGGTTGGCCGGTTGTTGCAGGGCGCCGCTCAAGGACGCGCGCAGCAATTGCGCGTCCTGCTGCCACGCCTGCACTTGGGCCGCGACCTCGGGGTGAACGGCCAGGTAGGTTTCGAGCACACGGCGATCACTGTCCAGGAGTTGGTGATCGACGTAGGCATGTAGGTCGCGTTCGCTGGGGGGCAGGCTGATCATTTGAGTATCCGCAGGGAAGGGCTGGCGATGTCGCCATCGCTGAGTTGACGCAACGCTTGGCGCGCCCGGGACAGGCGCGACATCACGGTGCCGATCGGCACCTCGAGTATTTGCGCGACTTCCTTGTAGCTCAAGCCCTCCACCGACACCCACAACAGCAGTGCGCGTTGTTCGGTGTTGAGTTGGTCGAAGGCTTGCAGGGTCGCCTGGGCGATG
The DNA here is from genome assembly GCF_900100935.1 of Pseudomonas sp. NFACC25. Taxonomy (NCBI): domain Bacteria; kingdom Pseudomonadati; phylum Pseudomonadota; class Gammaproteobacteria; order Pseudomonadales; family Pseudomonadaceae; genus Pseudomonas; species Pseudomonas sp. NFACC25. Next base: position 402,136 of record NZ_FMUC01000005.1, on the reverse strand, counting down.
ACGGTGCGCTCCACCGACGGCTGCGCGTCATCGCGGCCGGTAAAGAATTCCAGCATGCGTGCATAGCGCCGGGTGCGGCGGTGGGCATCGAGGAACTGCCGGTAGAGGATCGAGAACAGCCAGGCGCGCAGGTCGCCCTCGATGCGCTTGTCGGCCCAACGGGTGATCGCCCGCTCCAGGGTCGCCTGCACCAGGTCGTCGGCACTGCTGGCGTTACGGGTCAGGGACACAGCGAAACGCCGCAGCCTGGGGATGAGTTCACGTAACGGTTCGTCGAGTTCATGCATGGGTGTCTGGCTGGTCACTACGCTGGGACTAGAGAGACGTCCGGCGTGAACGGTTATTCCCGGCCGTGGAAAATAAATCCAGGGCCTGGGAATAGAGCGGATCGGCGTTCGTCTTAATGCTCCGACCTTATGGTTACCCCCAAAGGCCTTCAGGCCCTGGAGTCTGTTCATGGTAGATCACTCATCACCGCCACGTCCCCCGTTAAGCACGGCGAGCCTGATCGCACGACTCGCGGGAATTGGCGCCGTGGTTGCGGTTATGGCCGGGGCATTTGCCTACGTCAACGGCAGCCTCGACCCACAACGCCTGCGTCCGAAAACCCTGGTCAATGCCCTGGAAACCAACAACGGCGTGCACCCGGGATTCCGGCGTAACCATGCCAAAGGCGTGTGCGTGGCCGGGTATTTCGAAAGCAGTGCCGAGGCGCGTGCCTACTCCCGCGCCCAGGTGTTCAGCGCGGCCAGGACCCCATTTATCGGCCGCTTCGCCCTGCCCAGCGGCAACCCCTATGCGCCGGATAGCAGTGTGCCGATCCGCAGCTTTGCCGTGCAGTTCAGTCTGGCTAATGGCCAGCAATGGCGCACCGGCATGAACAGCATGCCGGTGTTCCCGGTGGGCACGCCCGAGGCGTTCTACCAGATGCTCAAGGCCGGCGCGCCGGACCCGGCCACCGGCAAACCGAACCCGGCGAATATGTCGGCGTTTTTTGCCGCACACCCTGAGGCGGCGCCATTCCTGGCGTGGGTCAAGACGGCCAGGCCATCGGCCAGTTATGCGACCGAAACCTATAACGGTATCAACGCGTTTTACCTGGTGAGTGCCGAGGGCAAGCGCCAGGCCGTGCGCTGGGGCGTAGTGCCCCAGATTCAGGATGCAGCGGGGGAGACCGCACCAGCGGGCGCCGACTTTCTGGAGAAAGACCTGGTGCAACGCCTGGCCTCAGGGCCGTTGCGTTGGCAATTGAACATGACCCTGGCCAACCCCGGCGACCCGCTGGATGATGCGAGCAAACCCTGGAGCGGTGAGCACAAGGTGCTGAATGCCGGCACCCTGGTGCTGCAAAGCAGCCAGCCCCAGGCCGACGGCGATTGTCGCGACATTAATTTCGATCCGTTGATTTTGCCCAGCGGCATCGAAGCCTCCAATGATCCGCTGCTGGCTGCACGTTCGGCGGCGTATGCCAGTTCGTACCTGCGCCGTGCCGGTGAAGTCAGCCCCTTGCACAGTGCCCCAGCGGAGTCGAAGCCATGAATGCCCAACCGCGGTTTTTTGCACCCCTGGCGCGCCTGCTGCACTGGTTGATGGCGCTGATGGTCATCGCCATGTTGTTTATCGGCGCAGGCCTGGCGGCGTCAGTGTCGGAGCGGCATGAGTGGTTGATCCACCTGCACAAGCCGCTGGGGATCGCGATCCTGGTGCTGGTGATCGTGCGCCTGGCGGTGCGCTTCTCCACCCGCCAGCCGCCGTTGCCGTCTGACTTGCCGTTGTGGCAGGTGCTGGCAGCCAAGGCGTCCCATCTGGTCTTGTATGGGTTGATGCTGGTGTTGCCGCTGCTGGGCTGGGCGATGATTTCGGCGGCGGGCGACCCGGTGATGCTCAGCAGTTCGGTGCAGTTGCCGGCGCTGGTGGCGGCGGATGCACCGCTGTTTGCGCTATTGCGCAAGGCCCATGGGTATCTGGCCTACCTGCTGTTCCTGACGGTACTGCTGCACCTGGCGGCGGCGCTGTTCCATGGGTTGATTCGGCGCGATGGTGTGCTGCAGAGCATGACCGGCACCAAGGACTGATGCCGGGGGCCAGGGGCGTTAGCGCAGGACCGTGACGATATCGGCCACGCTGCTCAAGACGTCCTTGGCCAGCTGTTTGGAGCGTTCGCCTGACCAACCTGTTTTCGGATTGGGGGCGTCGTCGTTGTCCTTGAACGGCATTTCCAGGGTCAGGGACAGGCAGTCGTACTGCTCGCCGACGGCATTGCAGGCCAGGGTCATATTGGCTTCGCCCGGCAAGTCGCGGGTGTAGCCGTGGGTGGTTTGGAAGTCACGGGTCAGCGAACTCAAATGGCTGCGGAAGCGTTTTTCCAGCGCTTCGATACGCGGGGTGTAGCCGGGGTTGCCTTCGCAGGCAGCGGTAAACACGTAGGGGATTTCTTCGTCGCCGTGGATGTCGAGGAACAGGTCGACACCGTATTGCTGCATTTGCTGTTGCACGAACAGGACTTCCGGGCTGATCTCCTGGCTGGCGCTTTGCCAGGCGCGATTGAGGTCCTGGCCCATGGCGTTGGTGCGCAGGTGACCGTGGAAGGCGCCGTCGGGGTTCATGTTCGGCACCAGGTACAGGTCGGCAACGGCCAGGAGCTTTTTCATCTCGGCATCGCCATCCTGTTGCAGGCGTTCGATGATGCCCTCCATGAACCATTCGGCCATGTGCTCGCCGGGGTGCTGCTGGGCAATGATCCAGACATTGCGCCGGCCTTCGCCGCCTTTGCCACGTCGCAACAGTTGGATATCGCGGCCCTCGACACTTTTGCCGGTGGCCAGCAGTTGGGTGCCGGCGTACTTCAGGGCCTGGTCGATCAGCCAGTCGTGGCGTTCGCGGCTGTAGGGCTCGAAGTAGGCCAACCAGGCATGTTTCTCACGGGTTTCGAGGCTGATGTGCAGGATCTCGCCGTCGAAGCGGGTAGGGACTCGGAACCAGTTGACGTGATCATAAGACGCGACAGCGTTGTAGCCGCTCCAGGCGTGCTTATACGAAGAACCACCGGCGTTGCTCAGGCGAAAATTATGGGTGTGACCCACGTGCATGCCTTCGGCTTTGAAGTGGAACCATTGGTAATGGTGGCTGCGGGTATCGGGCTGGATGGCCAGCAGCAACTGGTAGGCGTCGCTGGCGTCGAGCACCTGGATATTGCCACTGTCGAAGTCGGTGCTGATCTTGATGGAGGTCAAGGCCACGGTCATAGTCTGGTTGCCTGAATATGAGTGTTGTGGCGGCTATATTACACAGGAGTCTGGTAAAGCCTGGATGCAAAATTGTTGCGGGGGAGGGGGGCGTCGTCCGTGACGCCGCCGCAGCTTAGAATCTATGAGATTGATTCTCAAGCGCTATTTCGCAGAGATGTGCGCTGGAGCACTGGACTGGCTTTCTTTTGGCGATGGTCTTTTGCTACCATGCGCGCCATCAAGCAACACACAGTCTTCATTAGCCTGAAGCCATGCCAGGGAAACTGGCAAAAAAAAGACCCGGCCAAAGAGCCGGGTCAAAAACCGTGATTAGCCTGATGAGGAGATATTCCAAGAGTCCGACCTAAGGTCCCTTGGTCTATCGACTGATCTCGCGATCAGCTGGGTCCAATAATAATCATTATCATTTGCAAGTCAAATGTTTTTATCCGTGGGATAGAAATATTTTTCCTTCGCGGCTGTTATCCGTTCGCCCGAACCTCCGGTGCCCGCAACGACCGCTCGACCATCGCCTTTGCCATATCAATCAAATACACCACTGAAAACGCCAGGTCGCGCTGGTTGCCCTGATGGCTGCTCGCTGATTCGTAGGCCGTGGCGGCGGCACTGCGCAACAGGTCCGAGGCGTGCACCAGGGCTTCCTCCTGGCTGATGCCGGGCTTGATGGCGAAAAAGCTGTCATCCGGGACGGGTGCTGACATATTTTCTTTCAAGTAGAAGTCCAAGGCACGCTGGGCAGCACCGCTGCTGCGCAGGCCTTGCACGTCATCGTTTTCGGGTGTTTCAGGCAGGGGATACGGGCTCGTCGTCATAAGGGGCGGTACTCTGGGTGGGTGTCGAAAACCTTATGCCCGATGATAGTACGTATCGTATTTATGTCGTTTTATGGATTACTACAAACTGTTTATTGCCCTGGAAACTGGCTGACGTATTGTCGGCGGCCATGGATAAATGGATAGCGTTGGTCAAGGCCAACATGAAAGACCGCAAGGTCACCCAGGGTGAGTTGGCTGAACGCTTGGGCATGTCCCAGGGGGGCGTTGGCCACTGGCTCAACAAGCGCCGCGTGCCGAGCCTGGCGGATATGAACCGGGTGCTGGCAGAGTTGGGGCTGGGCGACCTGGAAGTGGTGCAGGAGCTGCGTGAGAAGGCCGACGAGGTCGTAGACCCGGCAAGACAGTACACGGCGTATTTTCGCTACCCGGTCAGCGAGTGGAAAGGCCTGGGCGAAATCCGCGAAGAGCGCCCGGCCTATGGTGCCGCGCGCTTCGAACCGACGGATTACCACGCCCGGGGCGACGCCTACTGGCTGCCGGTGACGAGCGACGCCATGACCGCACTCAGCGGCCCGAGCATCGCAGCAGGGATGATGATCCTAGTGGATCCGGCCATCGCCGCCGAACCCGGCAAATTGGTAGTCGCCCAACGGGCCGGCAGTACCCAGGCGACCTTCCGGCAGTTGCTGGAAGAGAGCGGCCAGCTCTACCTGGTGCCGCTCAACCCCACCTACCCGAAACTGCTGTTCACCGTTGATTGCCGCATCCTCGGCGTCGTCGTGCAGGCCACGGTGAAGTTCTAGTCCGCCGTTTCGAGCTCCACCAACGCACACCCCTCGGCAACCATTTCGCCCTCCTGGCAGAACAGCGCCTTGACTACCCCGGCCTGGGGCGCGCGGATACTGTGCTCCATCTTCATCGCTTCGAGCACCACCAACTGGGTGCCGGCCTCGACCGTTTGGCCGACGTCCACCAGCACCCGCACGATGCTGCCGTTCATCGGTGCCGTGAGGCCGCCCTGGTGCGACTGGCTGGCCTCGACAGCAGCAATCGGATCGAACAGGCTCACGCCCTGCATCTCGCCGTCCCAACGCAGGAAAACCCTGTGCTCGTTGCGCACTGCCAGATGTGAACGACGGACGCCCCGGTGTTCGATCACTAACTGTTCGCCCTGCAATGTCGCGGCGATGGCGGCCAGTGTCACCAGGCGGTCCTGGCCATTGCAGCTCAAGTGCAGCGAGACCTCGGCGGGCAGTCCTGCACGGAATCCACGGGTGTCCGCCCATGGCCCGTCACCTGGGGGCAAGCTCTGCATGAAGGCAGAACCTGCGGCCTGCCAGAATTCATCGCTCAACGTCCCGGCCACCGGCAGAAGTTCGTCCTGGTAGCGCGGAATAAATCCGGTATCCAACTCGGCCGCCGCAAATGCCGGATGACCAATAATGCGCCGCAGGAAGCCCAGGTTGGTCTTCAGCCCACCCACGGCAAACTCGTCGAGCATGCTCAGCAAGCGCAGGCGTGCCTGTTCACGGTCTTCACCCCAGGCAATCAGCTTGCCGAGCATCGGGTCGTAGAACGGCGACACGTCGTCTCCTTGCGCGACACCACTGTCCACGCGGCGCCCCGGGCCCGGCGCGGACTCGCGATACAGCGCCAGGTGCCCGGTGGCGGGCAGGAAGTCATTGGCCGGGTCTTCGGCGTACAAGCGCACTTCAATCGCATGGCCGATCAGCGGCACCTGCTCCTGGGTGATCGGCAGCGCCTCGCCCTGGGCGACGCGAATCTGCCAGGCCACCAGGTCCAGGCCGGTAATCGCTTCGGTGACCGGGTGTTCCACCTGCAGCCGCGTGTTCATCTCCATGAAGAAAAACTCGCCGCGCGCATCCAGCAAGAACTCCACCGTGCCCGCGCCGACATAACCGATGGCCTGGGCCGCACGCACCGCCGCTTCGCCCATGGCCTTGCGCTGTGCAACGCTCAGCCCCGGTGCCGGGGCTTCCTCGACGACCTTTTGGTGGCGGCGTTGGATCGAGCAGTCCCGCTCATTGAGGTACAGGCAATGCCCGTGCTGATCGGCAAATACCTGGATCTCTACGTGGCGTGGCTTGAGCAGGTATTTCTCCACCAGCATCTGCCCATTGCCGAAGGACGACAGCGCCTCACGCTGGGCCGAGGCCAGGGCGTCGGCGAGCTGGCTGACATCCTCCACCACCTTCATGCCCTTGCCGCCGCCCCCGGCCGTGGCCTTGAGCAGCACCGGATAGCCGATGCGCTCACAGGCGTCGCGGAAGGTTTCCAGGTCCTGTTCCGTGCCGTGATACCCCGGCACCAGGGGCACGCCGGCGGTTTCCATCAGGGCCTTGGCGGCGGACTTACTGCCCATGGCGTCGATGGCCGAGGCGGGCGGCCCGAGGAAGATCAGCCCCGCCGCCTCGATCGCACGGGCAAACCCGGCGTTTTCCGACAGGAAACCGTAGCCTGGGTGAATGGCCTGGGCACCGCTGGCCTGGGCGGCGGCGATCAATTTGTCGATTTGCAGGTAGCTCTCGGTGGCTTTGCTGCCCCCCAGGTCGACGCGAATATCCGCCTCGCGGCTGTGTCGCGCATCACGGTCGACGGCGCTGTGCACCGCCACGGTGGTCAGGCCCATGGCCTTGGCGGTGCGCATCACCCGGCAGGCAATCTCGCCGCGGTTGGCCACCAGCAGGGTGGTCAGCGTGCTCATGAACGCGGCTCCTGGGGCTGCCAGCTGGGCGGGCGTTTTTGCAGGAACGCGCGTAAACCCTCCTGGCCTTCGGCGCTGACACGGATGCGCGCAATGGCATTTTCGCAATAGCGGCGCAGGGCTGGGGTGAGCGCGCCGTTACCGACTTCGCGCAGCAGGTCCTTGCTGGCGCGCATCGCCGCCGGGCTGTTATGCAGCAGGTGGGTGATCCACTGTTCCACCTGTTGGTCCAGTTCGCCAATCGGGTAGCTTTCCGCCAGCAGGCCGATTTCCCGGGCACGCTGGCCGCCAAACCGCTCGGCGGTCAGGGCATAGCGACGCGCCGCACGTTCGCCGATGGCCTGCACCACGAACGGGCTGATCACGGCCGGGGCCAGGCCGATGCGGACTTCCGACAGGCAGAACTGCGCGTCATCGGCGCCGATGGCCATGTCGCAGCAACTGATCAGGCCCAGCGCGCCACCGTAGGCCGCGCCTTGCACCACCGCCAGGGTGGGGATTTTCAGCTTGGCCAGGTTGTACATCAGCTCCGCCAGTTCGCGGGCGTCGTCCAGGTTGGTGTGGTAATCCAGTTCGGCCGACTGCTGCATCCACGCCAGGTCGGCACCGGCGCTGAAGTGCCTGCCGCGCCCCCGCAGGACCAGGAAACGCAGGGATGCATCACCTTGCACATGGTCGAGGGCGATGATCAGTTCGCGGATCATCTCGGCGTTGAACGCGTTGTTCTTGGCTTCTCGGCTGAGCCACAGCGTGGCAAAGCCACGGCTGTCGGTGATCAGTTCGAGGGTATTGAAATCGCTCATGGGTACGGCTCCATTTACATGCGGAACACGCCGAAGCGGCTCGGCTCGATGGGGGCATTCAGCGCGGCGGACAAGGCCAGGGCCAGCACATCGCGGGTCTGCATCGGGTCGATGACGCCGTCGTCCCACAGGCGTGCGCTGGAGTAATAGGGGTGACCCTGGGTTTCGTACTGGTCGAGGATCGGCTGCTTGATCGCCGCTTCCTCTTCAGCGCTGAAGCCGACGCCTGCCCGTTCAGCCTGTTCACGCTTGACCTGCACCAGCACGCCCGCAGCCTGTTCGGCACCCATCACGCCGATGCGTGCGTTGGGCCACATCCACAAAAAGCGCGGGTCATAGGCGCGGCCGCACATGCCGTAGTTGCCGGCGCCGAAGCTGCCGCCGATGATCACCGTGAATTTCGGCACCTTGGCGCACGCCACTGCAGTCACCAGCTTGGCGCCGTGCTTGGCGATGCCACCGGCTTCGTATTTCTGGCCGACCATAAACCCGGTGATGTTCTGCAGGAACAGCAGAGGAATCCCGCGTTGGCAGGCCAGCTCGATAAAGTGCGCGCCTTTTTGCGCGGCCTCGGCGAACAGAATCCCGTTGTTCGCCAGGATCGCGATCGGGTAGCCGTGCACATGCGCGAAGCCGCACACCAGGGTGGTGCCGAACAGCGCCTTGAACTCATCGAACACCGAGCCATCCACCAGCCGTGCGATCACTTCGCGCACATCGAACGGCTGCTTGGCATCGGCCGGGATCACGCCGTAGAGCTCTTCGCTGCTGTACAACGGCGCCACGGGCGCGCGTTGCAGCAATTGGCCTTGCTTGCGCCAATTGAGGTTGGCCACGCTGCGGCGGGCCAGGGCCAGGGCGTGTTCATCACTGTCGGCATAGTGGTCGGCCACACCAGAGATCCTGCAGTGCACATCAGCACCGCCGAGGTCTTCGGCGCTCACCACTTCACCGGTAGCCGCCTTCACCAATGGCGGGCCGGCCAGGAAGATCGTCGCTTGGTTACGCACCATGATCGCTTCGTCGGCCATGGCCGGCACGTAGGCGCCACCGGCGGTGCACGAGCCCATCACCACGGCGATCTGCGGGATGCCCTGGGCACTCATGTTGGCCTGGTTGAAGAAGATCCGCCCGAAGTGCTCGCGGTCGGGAAACACTTCATCCTGGCGCGGCAGGTTGGCGCCGCCGGAATCCACCAGGTAGATGCACGGCAGGCGGTTCTGTTCGGCGATGGTCTGGGCGCGCAGGTGTTTTTTCACCGTGAGTGGGTAGTAGGAGCCGCCTTTGACCGTGGCGTCGTTGGCGACGATCATGCATTCGACGCCTTCCACGCGGCCGATCCCGGCAATCACCCCGGCGGCCGGTACGTCTTCGCCGTACACCTGATGGGCGGCCAGTTGGCTGAGTTCGAGGAACGGCGAGCCCGGGTCCAGCAGGCGATTGATGCGCTCGCGCGGCAGCAGTTTGCCGCGTGAGGTGTGGCGCTCCTGGGCCTTGGCGCCGCCGCCTTGCTGCACGTGGGCGAGCAGGGTGTGCAGGGCGTCGACCTGTTGGCGCATCGCCGCGCTGTTGCTGGCGAACTCCGCTGAGCGTGGGTTGAGCTGGGTGTGCAAGGTGGCCATGGGACGCTCCTTCAGCGGGTTTCGTTGAAGAGTTCGCGACCGATCAGCATCCGCCGAATCTCACTGGTGCCGGCGCCGATTTCATACAGCTTGGCGTCTCTCAGCAGGCGCCCGGCGGGGAATTCATTGATATAGCCATTGCCGCCGAGGATCTGGATCGCGTCGAGGGCCATTTGCGTGGCGCGTTCGGCGCTGTACAGGATCACCCCGGCCGCGTCCTTGCGCGTGGTTTCGCCGCGTTCGCAGGCCTGGGCCACCGCGTAGAGGTAGGCGCGGCTGGCGTTGAGCTGGGTGTACATGTCGGCGACCTTGCCCTGGATCAGCTGGAACTCGCCGATGCTTTGACCGAACTGCTTGCGATCGTGGATGTAGGGCACGATCAGGTCCATGCACGCCTGCATGATCCCGGTGGGGCCGCCGGACAGCACCACGCGCTCGTAATCGAGGCCGCTCATCAGCACTTTCACGCCGCCGTTGAGCACGCCGAGGATGTTTTCCTCCGGCACTTGCACGTCATCGAAGAACAGCTCGCAGGTGTTGGAGCCGCGCATGCCGAGCTTGTCGAACTTGTTGCTGCGGCTGAAGCCTTTCCAGTCGCGCTCGACGATAAACGCGGTGATGCCGTGGGGACCCTTTTCCAGGTCGGTCTTGGCGTAGATCACATAGGTGCTGGCGTCGGGGCCGTTGGTGATCCAGGTCTTGCTGCCGTTGAGCACATAGTGGTCGCCGTGTTTGTCGGCGCGCAGTTTCATCGAGACCACGTCGGAACCGGCGTTGGGTTCGCTCATGGCCAGGGCGCCGACGTGCTCGCCGCTGATCAGTTTGGGCAGGTACTTGAGTTTCTGTTCGTGAGTACCGTTGCGGTTGATCTGGTTCACGCACAGGTTGGAGTGGGCGCCGTAGGACAACGCCACCGAGGCCGAGCCACGGCTGATTTCTTCCATGCTCACCACGTGGGCCAGGTAGCCCAGGCCGGCGCCGCCGTATTCTTCCGGTACGGTGATGCCCAGCAGGCCCATGTCCCCGAACTTGCGCCACAGGTCGGCGGGGAACAGGTTGTCGATGTCGATCTGTGCCGCACGGGGCGCGATTTCCTTGGCCACGAAGGACTGCACCTGGTCGCGCAGCATGTCGATGGTTTCACCGAGGGCGAAGTTCAGGGACGGGTAACTCATGGACAGGCACCTTAATGTGAGCTTTGTTGTTGTGTGGATGGCGCGCCAGGGAAGGGCGCTCACCTTTACGTTAACGTAAGCTTGCGTTACGGTGCTGTCAATCGTAGTTTACGTTTACGTCAACCTACAAAAAAGACAACAGGGGTCGTTATGGATCAACTGCATCCGAGCTACAGCCGTGGCTCCCAGGACAAGGCCTTGCTGGCCATGACCATTGGCCAGGCCTTCGATCACACCGTGGCGCAGCACCCCGATGGCGAGGCCCTTGTGGTACGCCATCAGCAGCGTCGCTACACCTGGCGGCAACTGGCCGAGACCGTCGAGGTGCACGCTCGCGCGTTCCTGGCCTTGGGTATGCAGACCGGCGACCGCCTGGGTATCTGGGCGCCCAATTGCGCCGAGTGGTGCATCAGCCAGATCGCCAGCGCCAAGATTGGCGTGATCCTGGTCAATATCAACCCGGCGTACCGCAGCAGTGAACTGGACTACGTGCTCAAGCAGTCCGGCTGCGAGTGGCTGGTGTGCGCCGGCGCGTTCAAGACCTCCGACTACCACGCGATGTTGCAGGCATTGCAGCCTGAGCTGCGCGGCATGATCAGCCTCGACCCCAGCCCGCCCCCGGGCTTCCTGCCCTGGTCGGAACTGGCGGCCCTCGGTGCGGGCCTGCCGCCCGAGCAGCTGCACAGCCGCCAGGCCAGCCTGCACTTCGATCAAGCCGTCAATATCCAGTACACCTCCGGTACCACCGGTTTCCCCAAGGGCGCCACCCTCAGTCATCACAACATCCTCAATAACGGCTATATGGTCGGCGAAAGCCTGGGCCTCACCGCGCAGGACCGCCTGGTGATCCCGGTGCCGCTGTACCACTGCTTCGGCATGGTGATGGGCAACCTGGGCTGCATCACCCATGGCACCACCATGATCTACCCGAATGACGGCTTCGATCCGCTGCTGACCCTCACCGCCGTCGCCGAAGAACGTGCCACCGGCCTGTACGGCGTGCCCACCATGTTTATTGCCCTGCTCGATCACCCACGCCGGGGCGAGTTCGAGCTGTCCACCCTGCGCACCGGCATCATGGCCGGCGCCACGTGCCCCATCGAGGTGATGCGCCGGGTCATCGGCGAATTGCACATGGGCGAGGTGCAGATTGCCTACGGCATGACCGAGACCAGCCCCGTATCCCTGCAAACCGGCGCGGATGACGATCTGGAGCGCCGCGTGACCACCGTCGGCCGCACCCAGCCGCAACTGGAAAGCAAGATCATCGATGAAGCCGGTAACACGCTGCCCCGTGGCCAGGTCGGCGAACTCTGCACCCGTGGCTACAGCGTGATGCTCGGCTACTGGAACAACCCCGACGGCACCCGCGAGGCCATCGACGCTGCGGGCTGGATGCATACCGGCGACCTGGCCACCATGGATGCCCACGGCTATGTGTGCATCGCCGGGCGCAACAAGGACATGATCATTCGCGGTGGCGAAAACGTGTACCCGCGCGAGGTGGAAGAGTTTTTCTTCACCCACCCGGCGGTGGCCGATGTGCAGGTCATCGGCATTCCGGACGAGCGCTACGGCGAGGAGATCGTGGCCTGGGTCAAGCTACATCCCGGTCATGTGACCAGCGAACTGGAACTGCAGGCCTGGTGCAAGGGCCGCATCGCGCATTTCAAGACGCCCCGGTACTTCAAGTTCGTGGAGGAGTTTCCGATGACGGTGACGGGCAAGATCCAGAAATTCCGCATGCGCGAGATCTCGATCGAAGAGCTGGGGGCAGGGCAGGGTTAAAGGCCAGAAAGCACAAAGGGGACCCGAAGGTCCCCTTTAATTTGTCGTTGCGTGCTCTTTTTTTATTATTGAGGGGCGGTCTATTGTTGTTTTTGGCGACCGTTACCCTTTACCGCTGTTTTTGGCGACCCCCATCCGGGGTCAAGAGCAAACGTATTTTTTTGAGCGCTGACCTGCTTCTTCGTTAACGATCCAACCAGTGGGTAGCTACCTGAGGTAGTTTTATTTTTCTCTAACCGGTTGCGGGTTTCGGCATGCCGTACCCTGCGAAGCACATCTTCTCCAAAAAAATCTGTTAGCTGCGTCTCTGCCGTGTTGTTTTTGTTATGTCAGAGTCGTTTCGTCTTATTTTTATTAGGTTTGGCGCTTTTTATTCTTGTTATGCCATAGAGATAGCAGAAGGCGTGCCAACTTTTTAAATCCCTTTAAAATCAATAAGTTAATTTTTTAGTAGGCCTTGACCTACAGAAAATACGACAAAATATGTTCCCGTGTTACTCGATGTGTAGCCGTGCGGTAACACATTGTCACGGCTACGCTACTCAACCGGCTGTCCGCGCCTTGGCTACGCGCGAGCCCGTGGGGCGGCCGAGGACATGGCTGATTTGCAGGCCCGCGCGAATCAATGCATCCAGGTCGATGCCGGTGTCGATCCCGAGGCCATTGAGCAGGTACAGCACATCTTCGGTGGCGACGTTACCGCTGGCGCCCTTGGCATAGGGGCAGCCGCCGAGGCCTGCAATAGAGCTGTCGAATACCGTGATGCCTTCCAGCAGGCCGGCATAGATATTGGCGATGGCCTGGCCATAGGTGTCATGGAAGTGGCCCGCCAGTTTGTCCCGTGGCACCTGCGCGCCGACCACCTCGAACAGCCGTCGCGTAGTGCCCGCCGTGCCGGTGCCGATGGTGTCGCCCAGGGACACCTCGTAGCAGCCCATGGCATACAGCTCCCGCGCGACCGCCGCCACCTGTTCCGGCGCAATCTCACCTTCGTAAGGGCAACCCAGCACACAGGACACATAGCCGCGCACGCTGATGCCGTGCTGCCTGGCCGCCGCCATGATCGGCGCAAAACGCTCCAGGCTTTCGCTGATGGAACAGTTGATATTGCGCTGGGAAAACGCCTCGGAGGCTGCGGCAAACACCGCCACTTCCTTCACGCCCGCCGCCAGCGCGTCCTCGAAACCACGCAGGTTTGGCGCCAGCGCACCGTAGGTTACGCCGGGCTTGCGCTGGATCTGCGCGAACACGTCGGCGGAACCGGCCATTTGCGGCACCCACTTGGGCGAGACAAAACTGCCCACTTCGATATAGCTCAGGCCCGCCGCGCTGAGGGCGTCCACCAATTGGACCTTGTCGGCCACGCTGATGGGCTGGGCTTCGTTCTGCAAGCCGTCGCGCGGGCCGACTTCCACCAGGCGCACATGGGAGGGGAGGGACATGGCAGCTACCTTCTGATCAATGGCCAACCTGGCCCATGGTTTGCGCCAGGGCCTGGGTGCAACGCTCTTCGGCGGTGTCCAGCTCCAGCTTCATTTGTTCGATATCCAGCAGTTGCTGTTCCAACTGCTCACGGCGCTCGGCGATCTTGGCCAGCATGCTGTTGAGTTGGATCTGGTTGCCGCCGGTGGGGTCGTAGAGTTCGATCAGCTCACGGCACTCGGCCAGGGAAAAACCGATGCGCTTGCCCCGCAGGATCAGCTTGAGGCTGACCTTGTCCCGCGCCGAATAGATGCGCTCCTGGCCCCGGCGCTCCGGGGCCAGCAGGCCTTGTTCTTCATAGAAGCGAATGGCGCGGGTGGTGATGTCGAGCTCGCGGGCGAGGTCGGAGATGCTGTAGGTCGTGCTCATGGGGGCGCTCAAGAAGGTCTTGGCGCTAAGCTAATGGCAGGTTGACGTAAACGTCAAGGACCGCTGCGCAGCCCATCGGGGCAAGCCCCCTGCCACAGGGGGCGCTCTTCGGCCTCAGGCCTGTTGCTTATCCAGCTTCTTCTCATGGGCGGTGACTTGCTGGCACAACTCGATCATCTGCTCGCGCATCCAGCGGTTGGCCGGGTCCTGGTCGGTGCTTTCGTGCCAGTACAGGTGGGTTTCCACCGGTGGCACGTCATTGACCGGCAGGTTGAACCAATGCAGTTCATGGCGGCGGGCGAAACGTTCGGGCACGGTCATGACCATGTCGGTCTGCTGCAACACTTGCGAGGCCATCAGGTAATGCTGGGAGCGCAGGGCGATCTTGCGCTGGATGCCCATCTTGCCCAGGGCCAGGTCGACATGGCCCAAGCCGTTGCGGCGGCTGGAGATATGGATATGGGTCAGCGACAGGTAGTCATCCAGGGTGAACTTGTCCTTGCCCGCCATGGGATGGCCCTTGCGCATGGCGCACACGTAGCGGTCTTCCATCAGCTTGACGTGGCGTACCTGCGGGTCGGTGTTGAGCGGCGCGTCCACGGCAAAATCCAGGCGCCCGGCCGCCAGTTCCTTGGTGGTCTCGCGGCGTTTGGACAGGAAACTCTCGATCACCACGGTGGGCGCCAGGCGGCGCAGGCGTTGGAACAGCAGCGGCAGAATCACCGCTTCGGTGAGGTCGGTCATGCTGATGCGGTAGGTCTTGGCCGCCTGCTGCGGGTTGAAGATGCGGCTTTCCTGCACCGACACCCGCAGCAACGACAGCGCATTGCGCACCGGGCCGATGATGTTCTGCGCCATCGGCGTGGGCACCATGCCTTGGGCGGTGCGCACGAACAGCGGGTCGTTGAACGTCTCGCGCAGGCGCGCCAGGGCGTTGGACACCGCCGGCTGGGTGATGCCGACAATCTGCCCGGCGCGGGTCAGGTTGGCTTCGGTGTAGATCGCGTCGAAGACGATAAAGAGGTTGAGGTCGACCTTGCTCAGATTCATTTCGTTGCGCTCTTATTGTTAGTTGGCCATACGTCGATCATATATCGGTGATGAATGTTAATACACGCCGAGAATAGGCTAGGTAAATTATCAACGCTGTTCTAGCATCGATTGCATGACCTAAACAACCTCTCAAAGAAGGGAGCTGCTCATGGATTTCGCCTATTCGCCCAAGGTTCAGGAACTGCGTGAACGTGTTACAGCGTTCATGGACGCTTACGTTTACCCGGCCGAGCCGGTGTTCGAACGCCAGGTCAGCGAAGGCGACCGCTGGCAGCCCACCGCCATCATGGAAGAGCTGAAGGCCCGGGCGAAAGCCGAAGGCCTGTGGAACCTGTTCCTGCCCGAGTCCGAACTGGGCGCCGGCCTGACCAACCTTGAATACGCCCCCCTGGCCGAGATCATGGGCCGCTCGCTGCTGGGCCCGGAGCCGTTCAATTGCTCCGCCCCCGACACCGGCAACATGGAAGTGCTGGTGCGCTACGCCAACGAAGAGCAGAAACAACGCTGGCTCGAACCGCTGCTGCGCGGCGAGATCCGTTCGGCCTTCGCCATGACCGAGCCCGATGTCGCCTCTTCGGACGCCACCAACATGGCCGCCCGCGCCGAGCGCCAGGGCGACGAGTGGGTGATCAACGGCAAGAAATGGTGGACCTCCGGCGCCTGCGACCCGCGCTGCAAGATCCTGATCTTCATGGGCCTGAGCAACCCGGATGCACCGCGCCACCAGCAGCACTCGATGATCCTGGTGCCGGTGGACGCCCCTGGGGTAAAAATCGTACGCCCGCTGCCGGTGTTCGGCTACGACGACGCGCCCCACGGCCACGCCGAAGTGCTGTTCGACAATGTCCGCGTGCCTTACGAAAACGTACTGCTGGGTGAAGGCCGAGGCTTCGAGATTGCCCAAGGCCGCCTTGGCCCAGGCCGTATCCACCACTGCATGCGCTCCATCGGCATGGCCGAGCGCGCGCTGGAACTGATGTGCAAACGCTCCGTCAGCCGCACCGCGTTCGGCAAGCCTTTGGCGCGCCTGGGCGGCAATATCGACAAGATCGCCGACTCACGCATGGAAATCGACATGGCGCGCCTGCTGACCTTGAAAGCGGCGTACATGATGGACACCGTGGGCAATAAAGTGGCGAAAAGTGAAATCGCCCAGATCAAGGTGGTGGCGCCGAACGTGGCGTTGAAGGTGATCGACCGCGCGATCCAGATCCACGGCGGCGCCGGCGTCTCCAACGACTTCCCGCTGGCCTACATGTACGCCATGCAACGCACCCTGCGCCTGGCTGACGGCCCGGACGAAGTGCACCGCGCGGCCATCGGCAAGTTCGAGATCGGCAAGTATGTGCCTAAGGAGTTGATGCGCGGCGGGCAGTAACACCGCGTCGCCTGAATCGGGGGCAAGCCTCCTCCCACACTTTGAATGTATTCCCAAATCAAAATGTGGGAGGGGGCTTGCCCCCGATGAGGCCGGATCAGGCCCTGAAGATCCAGCAGCCCTCAGTAAACCCAAACCTCCACGCGCCGATTCTTGATCCGCCCCTCATCCGCCGTATTCGCCGCCACCGGCATCTGTGCGCCAAAGCCGCGAATATCGCGCAATACCACGCCATTCTTGACCAACTCCCGGCGCACCGCCATCGCCCGCAGCTTCGAGAGCAGCGCGGCCCGTTGCGGGTCATTCTTGGCATCGCCGAATCCCACCAGCGTTACCTGCTTGTCGAGTTGGTGGTGGCGCTTTATATAGGCCACGACGCGCTGCACGTCCTGGCGCGCCTTGTTGTCCAGGCTGGCGCTGCCTTCCTCGAAGCGAAAATTCACGCTCAAACGCTGGGCGTCACGGGCAATCGCCTGGTAGTCGTCGGGCATCGAAGGGCGCGGCTCCACCGTCATCGCCTGCACCTGCTGCGCAATAAACCCATTGGCCGCCACAATCGCCTGGCCTTTGCTGCTCTGGGCAAAGTCCACCAGGGCCTTGGCCCACGGGTTGCTGGAGGAGGGCGGCAGGTAGAAGAACAGCCGGCGAGACAGCGGGTAATCCTCGGTGGCAATCAGGCTGTTCAACGGCAACATCGGTTGCGAGTCGCCATCGACAATCGCCACCGCCTTGGCCTGGCGCACGTAAGGCAAGCCGATAAAACCGATGCCCTGGGGATCCCGGCTCACCGCATCGGACAACGCTTCGCTGGACTCGAAGCGCTTGGCGGACGCGGCCAGGGGCTTGCCGCGCAGGCGCAGCACCAGGTCCTTGAAGGTGTCATAGGTGCCGGATTGGTCATCCCGCGCGTACAGATGAATGGTTCCGCCGATCCCGCCCAATGCTTCCCAGGTGTTGATTTCGCCGTTGAAAATCTGCGCCAGTTGCTCGGTGTTCAACGTATTCAGCGGGTTGCGCGGGTTGAGGATAATGGCCAGGCCGTCGATGGCGATCACCTGTTCGGCCTCGGGGCTTTTCAGGTCGCCGAGCGCTTCGAGGTCCACCAGTTCGCTGTCTTTTATTGGCCGGGACGAGGCGGCCAGGTCGGCGCTGGCGTTTTTCAGCGCGACAAACCCCGTGCTGGAACCATGGGCCGCCACCTCGACGGTCACCGTCCTGCCCTGGCGCGTCTTGCCGATCACGCGCTGTTCATTGGTGCCCTCGGCCGGTTCGCTGTGCACCGCCTGCAGGCCCTGATGCTCCATCAACCCCTTGACCAGCGCGGGCCCCAGCGCCGCGCCAATGGTGTTGGAACCCTGGATGCGCAAAGCCGGGCCTTGGTCGGGAACGGGGAGGGGGGCAGCCACGACGCAGAGGGACAACGCGCTACACAACAGGAACAGAACGCGCAGCATCATGCCGGCACCTTCTCAAGCCAAAGGGAGTGCCGCGAGATTAAGTCACTTGGATTTCAATAATGTGACTGACAGTCAGCTTATCTGTTACTGATACACCGCGATCGGGGGCAAGCCCCCTCCCACATTTGGCCCGAGTACAGTCAGGGGGATCAGCTGAGTTCGAGCCAGATCGGCGCATGGTCAGACGGTTTCTCCAAGCCCCGCAGGTCGTAATCCACCCCGGCATCCTTGACTCGTGGCAACAAGCCATTGGAGGCCATGATCACGTCAATGCGCAGCCCACGCTTGGGCTCATCCTCGAACCCACGGCTGCGGTAGTCGAACCAGCTGAAACGGTCGGCCACCTCGGGGTTGAGGTGGCGGAAACTGTCCACCAGGCCCCAGTTCTTCAGGCGCGCCATCCACTCGCGCTCTTCGGGCAGGAAGCTGCACTTGCCGGTTTTCAGCCAGCGCTTGGCGTTGTCGGCGCCGATGCCAATGTCGCAGTCCTCCGGGGAAATGTTCACATCGCCCATCACCACCAGGGCCTGGTCGTTGCTGAACTGGCTTTCCAGCAGGTGCTGCAAATCTGCGTAGAAGCGCTGCTTGGCGGGGAACTTGGTCGGGTGGTCGCGGCTTTCACCTTGTGGGAAATAGCCGTTCATGATGGTCACCGGCTGGCCGTTTTCATCGGCGAAGGTGCCCCAGATAAAACGGCGCTGGGCGTCTTCTTCATCGCTGGCAAAGCCCTTGTGCACGCTCAAGGCTTCTTTGCGCGAGAGCAGCGCTACACCGTAGTGGCCTTTTTGCCCGTGGTAGTACACGTGATAGCCCAGGGCCTGCACTTCGGCCAGGGGGAACTGGTCGTCGTGGACCTTGGTTTCCTGCAGGCCGATGACGTCGGGTTGGTGTTTTTCAATCAGTGCCGCCAGCTGATGAGGGCGGGCGCGCAGCCCGTTGATATTGAAGGAGACGATTTTCATGGTCGGCGGTCCAGTCTGGCAAAAGGGCGATGCTAGCGGACAAGTCGGACGGGGGCCAGCGTGGCGGTAGGACAGATGCACTGCTAATGTCTGGGAACGACTGGTGCTGCGTAGGTTCGTACCCATAAGAACGCCATCTATTGAGTGGCGCCCAGGGAGATTGACTGTATGACTGACACTGCCATTGGCGAAGTTCGCCTGCTCAACAGCGGCTACTCCCGCGAAGCACGCTCGCTGCTGTACCAGGCCTATCGGCATGAGCCGACGTTTGCCTACATCTTCGAGGCGGAACGCGCAGGTTATGAACAGCGGGTACGTGCCACCGTGCGCGAACTGGTCAAGCAGCATTTCTTCCAGAAACTTCCCGCCATCGGCCTGTTCGTCAACGACCGCCTGATCGGCATCGCGCTGATCGCGCCCCCGCAGCGGCGCCTGGGGATTACCGAAAGCTGGGCCTGGCAATTGCGCATGTGGCTGAGCACCGGCGTGCGCGGCACCCGGCGCTACCTGGACTACCACTATGCGGTGATGGCCTGCCTGCCCAACGAATCGGTGCATGTGTTGCCGCTGCTGGGCATTCATCCGCAATTCCAGGGCAAGCACTACGGTGAACAGCTGCTGGAGGCGGTACACAATTGGTGCGCGGAAGACCCGCACTCGTCCGGTGTGGTGTTGGACACGGGGAATTCGCGCTATCTGGAGTTCTACAAACGCCAGGGCTATGAGGAGATCGGCGAAGTGGCGGTAGGACCGATTCTGGAGCACGTATTTTTCCACCCCAATCCGCAGGTGTTACATGCTGCAACGGCTTAGCGCAGAATTTTTCAGAATCCTCTGAGTTCTAAGTTTCTCCCCAGCTCGTGTAGCATCCGCGCCTATGAAGTTTCCAGGAAGATTTACCAGCGGCTTGGTTCTGCTGTTCACAAGCTGCGGCGCATTCGCGCAAAGCGAATTGGACGTGCGGATCAAGCCAAAAAACGACGCGTTGAAAGCCAACATCGAAGGCTATATCGGCGGGGTGGGCGAGCGTGATGAAGACGCCTTGCTGCGGTTCAGCCGTGGGGCCGAAGAGCAGGCGCGCAAAGCCGCCCAGGCTTTAGGTTTCTATCAGCCCCGGATCGAAAGCGATGTGAAGGGCGGCAAGAACCCGCGCCTGATCCTCACCATCGACCCCGGCGAACCGGTGCATCTGCGCAACGTGACCATTCGGGTCGACGGCCCGGCCGCGGACCTCAAGGCCTTTCGCGTACCCGCCAGCGACGACCTCAAATCCGGCGCCGTGCTCAACCACGGCCACTACGAAGACGCCAAGCGTCTGATCCAGAACCAGGCCTCGCGCTACGGCTTTTTCAGCGGGCGCTTCACTCACCAGAAACTCTCGGTAGACCCCCAGGCCGGTGTCGCCGATATCGAACTCATCTATGACAGCGGCCCGCGCTACACCTTGGGCAAGGTCAGCTTTGCCGGCGATACGCCGTTTGACGAAGAGCTGCTGCAACGCATGGTGCCGTTTAAAAGTGGCGCCCCCTACGATTCCGAACTGATCGCCGAACTCAACCAGAACCTGCAAGCCAGCGGCTTTTTCGAAGGCGTGCGCGTCGACGCCGCACCCGCGGCTTCGGCCAATGACGTGATCCCGGTGGCCGTCAACCTGGAGACCCGCAAGCCACGCACCATGGGCCTGGGCCTGGGTTTCTCCACCGACGTCGGCCCGCGCGGCAAGGCCAACTGGACGCGCCACTGGGTCAATCCCCAGGGCCACAGCTATGGCTGGGAAGCCGAGTTGTCGGCGCCACGGCAGAACGTCGGGTTGTGGTACGACATCCCGCTGGACCCGCCGCTCACCGATAAACTGCGTTTCGCCGGCGGTTACCAGAATGAAGAAATCGCCAACACCGACACCTTGAGTAAATTGCTCACCCTCGGGCCCGAATGGCACAGCAAGTTGCCCAGTGGCTGGACCCGGGTGATCTCGCTCAAATACCAGCGCGAAGAATACCGCCTGGGCAATGACTCGGGCCTCAGTAACCTGGTGATGCCGGGTGTGAGTTATTCCTACCTGCGCAGCGATAACCGCATCGACCCCCATAACGGCTACCGCCTGCAATTCGACAGCAAGGTGGCGAAGGAGGGACTGGGCTCCGACACCAACCTGTTGTACGGCACGGCCATGGTCAAGGGCCTGACCACCCTGTGGGACAACCACCGCTTCCTGGCGCGGGCCCAGGTCGGCGGCAGTGCCACTAATGGCTACAAGTCGGTGCCGCCGTCGCTGCGGTTCTTCGCCGGTGGCGACCAGAGCGTGCGCGGCTACGAGTACCAGACCCTGTCGCCGGAGAATGACCGGGGCGACCGTATCGGCGGCCGCTACATGGTGGCCCTGAGTGCCGAGTATCAATATTCCATCGCCGAAAAATGGCGGATTGCGACCTTTATCGACCAGGGCAACTCGTTCAACTCCCTGGAGTTGCCCAGCTTGAAGACTGGTGTGGGTGTCGGCATCCGCTGGGTCTCGCCGGTCGGGCCGATCCGCCTGGACCTGGCCCACGCCCTGGAAGACCCGGGCGGCGTTCGATTGCACTTTTCCATGGGGCCTGAGCTGTGATGCGTGGTGTGAAAATAGCGGGGCTGGCCGTGTTGGCCACCCTTGTCGTGCTGTTGCTGGCCCTGTGGGCGGTCCTCGGCACCCAGGCGGGCAGTCGCTGGGCGCTGGAGCGTGTACCGGGTTTGAGCGTAGAGAATTTCCACGGCCGTCTGGGCGGCCAGTGGCGCGCCGATCATCTGCTGTGGGCGCAGGACGGCAGTCGCGTCGAACTTGATGCGCCGACGTTTGACTGGTCGCCGGCGTGCCTGTTGCGCATGACCCTGTGCATCAATCGCCTGGATGTGGAGCAAGTCCGCCTGGACGTTGCGCCGAGCACTGAAGAGAGCAGTGGGCCGATTCAATTGCCCGACCTGAAGCTGCCCGTTTCCATTCAGTTGGGCGACGTTCGTGTCGGCAGCCTGCTGCTTAACGGCAGCGAACAACTCAAGGGCCTGCAACTGGCCGCGCACTGGACCGCCGCCGGCATGCAGATTGACGCGGTGCACCTGCAACGGGACGGCCTGGTGCTGGACCTGAACGGCCTGTTGCAACCCAGCGGCGACTGGCCGCTGACCGCCAGCGGCAACCTGAGCCTGCCCTACGCCCCCGGCGGCGCGCCGTGGACGGTGGCGCTCAAGGTCGAGGGCGACCTGCTCAAGACCCTCAGGCTCGACGCCGACAGCAGCGGCTACCTGCCGGCCAAACTCAAGGGCGAGCTGCAACCCCTGGTGGACAACCTCCCGGTCCAGTTGCACCTCACTGGCGATGGCTTCAAACCCAGCGCCGATCTGCCCGACACCCTGCAACTCAATCAACTGGACCTCACCGCCAAGGGCGACCTGGGCAGCGGCTACCAACTGCTGGGCAAGGCTGTGCTGCCGGCGGAAAAAGGCCCGGTGGACCTGCTGCTGCAAGGCAAGGTCGACGCCAACGGCGCACAGATCGCCGGCCTGGACCTGAATGCCGGCGACAAACAAAGCCTCAAGCTCACGGCGCAGTTGGACTGGCAACAAGGCTTCAGCGCCGAGGCCAAGATCGACTGGCTGGACTTTCCCTGGCATCGCCTCTACCCGCTGATCGACGAGCCACAGGTGGTGTTGCGCACCTTCAACGGTGAGGTTTCCTACAAAGAAGGCAACTACCTCGGCAACCTCAAGGCCGACCTCGACGGCCCGGCCGGCAAATTCAATCTGGTCACGCCGTTCAGTGGCGACCTTACGCAAGTCTTCCTGCCGGAGCTGAAACTGACCGCCGGCCAAGGCAAGGCCGAAGGGCATCTGAACCTGCAATTTGCCGATGGGATTGCCTGGGATACCGCGCTGGACCTGTCGGCGCTGAACCCGGCGTACTGGGTGGCGGAGTTGCCGGGCACGCTGGCCGGCCCCTTGCGCAGCAAAGGTGAATTCAAAAACGAACAGCTCAAGCTCAACGCCGACCTCGACCTCAAGGGCCGCCTGCGTGGGCAAACCGCCGTGCTGGCGGCCAAGGCCGAAGGCGCGGGCGAGCAATGGACCCTGGCCAACCTGGATGTCCGCCTGGGCGACAACCGCATCAACGGCAGCGGCAGCCTGCAGCAACGCCTGGCCGGGCAGATCGACATCAAGCTGGCGCGCCTGGCCCAGCTGTGGCCGCAATTGCGTGGGCAGGTCAATGGCCGACTCGATGTGGCCGGCAGCCTCAAGGCGCCCCAAGGCCAACTCGACCTCAAGGGCCAGCAACTGGCGTTCGCCGATAATCGCCTGCAAAGCCTGAGCCTGGGCGCGACCCTGGACAGTGCCCAGCGCGGGAAAATCGACCTCAAGGGCAGCGGCATTCAAAGCGGTGACACCCAGGTGGGCACGCTCACCGCCAGCGCCCAGGGCGATATCAGGAACCAGAAGGTCCAACTCGACCTGGCCGGCCCCTTGGTCAAGCTGGCTCTGGCCTTGGACGGCAACCTCGACAAAGGCAACTGGCGCGGTCGCCTGGCCAGTGGCGATGTGCAGGCGGGTGGCCAGGACTGGAAGCTGCAGGCGCCGGCAAAAATCGAGCGCATGGCCGACGGCAAGCTGACTTTTGCGGCCCACTGCTGGGTCTCCGGTGCGGCCAGCCTGTGCGGTGAAGACCAGCGCCTGATGCCCGAACCCAAATTGCGCTACCACCTCAAGCAATTCCCCATCGACAGCCTGGCGGCGTTTCTGCCCAAGGACTTCGCCTGGCAGGGCAAGCTCAACGCCGACGTCCAACTGGACCTGCCCGACAGCGGCCCCAAAGGCGTGGTCGCGGTGGATGCCAGCGGCGGTACCCTGCGGGTCAAGGACAAGGACCAGTGGCTGGATTTCCCCTACGACACCCTCACGCTGGAAACCACCCTCAACCCCAAGCGTATCGACACCCAGTTGAACTTCCGAGGCGGCAAGCTCGGCGAGTTGATGTTGCAGGCGCAGATCAACCCATTGCCGAAAAACAAGCCGATCAGCGGCAATTTCAGCCTGACCGGGCTGGATCTCGCCGTGGCGCGGCCGTTTGTGCCGATGGTCGAGAAACTCAGCGGCAAGCTCAACGGCAGCGGCCGGATCGCCGGTGGCCTGCTGGCGCCGCAGGTCAACGGCAACGTCAACCTGGTGGGCGGTGAAGTCTCCGGGCCAGAGCTGCCCATCAGCCTTGAAGGCCTGAACGTGCAGGCGCTGATTGCCGGTGAAAGTGTGCAATTGAATGGCGCATGGCGCAGTGGCAAGGCCGGGCAGGGCAGCCTCAAGGGCCAGGTCGACTGGGGCCAGGCCCTGGTGGTGGACCTCAGCCTGCAAGGCTCGCAACTGCCGGTCACGGTGGAGCCCTATGCGGTGCTCGAAGTGGCCCCGGACCTGAAGATCAGCCTGAAGAACGACAAACTGGCGATTGCCGGCAAGGTGCGGATCCCCCGCGGTGACATCACCGTGCGCGAACTGCCGCCGTCCACCGTCAAGGTCTCGGATGACACCGTGATCGTCGGCAGCCAGACCGAAGAGGGCACGCCACCGATGGCCATGGCCATGGATATCGACGTGGCGGTGGGCGAAGACCAGCTCAACTTCTCGGGCTTCGGCCTCACCGCCAAGGTGCAGGGCCATGTGCACATCGGCGACAACATGGACACCCGTGGCGAGTTGTGGCTCAACGACGGTCGCTACCGCGCCTATGGCCAGCGCCTGGATGTGCGCCGCGCACGCCTGCTGTTCGCCGGGCCGCTCGACCAGCCGTACCTGGATATCGAAGCGATCCGCAAGACCGACGATGTAGTCGCCGGTATCCGCCTCAGCGGCAGCGCCGAGCAGCCCACCACGCAGATCTTCTCGGAACCGGCCATGAGCCAGGAACAGGCGCTGTCCTACCTGGTGCTGGGCCGTCCGCTGAGCTCCACCGGCGAAGACAACAACATGCTCGCCCAGGCCGCCCTCGGCCTTGGCCTGATGGGCAGCGCCGGGGTCACCTCGGATCTTGCCAACAAACTGGGGATTCGCGACTTCGACCTCGACACCCAGGGCAGCGGCAATAATACGGCCGTGGTGGCCAGCGGCAAGATCACCGAGAAACTCAGCCTGCGTTACGGGGTAGGGGTGTTCGAACCGGCCAGCACCATTGCCTTGCGCTACCTGCTGAGCAAGAAGGTGTACCTGGAAGTGGCGAGTGGCGTGGCCAGTTCCCTCGACATCTTCTATAAGCGCGATTTCTAGATCCTTTCGCGGTACAAAATGTGGGAGGGGGCTTGCCCCCGATAGCAGTCGTTCAGTCAACACATCATTGACTGACCCAACGCTATCGGGGGCAAGCCCCCTCCCACATTAGCAAGCAAGCTAATTATTCCATTTGACTTTCTCTGCCTAGGCAGTAACATCTCGTCATACATTCACTGCCTAGGCAGTAATAAGGTGACTTCCGATGCCCCACTTCACCCCTGAAAACTTCCACAACTGCCACCTCGGGCTGTTGCTGGGCCGTGCGGCGCTCCTCAAGGACCGCATCATCGACACCCACATGGAACCCCACGGCATCACGGCCGCGCAGTTCAAGGTGCTGATCATCATGGCCCAGTTCGGCGTCGACACCCCGGCCGAGCTGTGCCGCAACCTGTCCCTGGACAGCGGTTCGATGACCCGCATGCTCGACCGCCTCGAGCAGAAAGGCCTGCTGGACCGCAAACGCTCCGAGCAGGACCGCCGCCAGGTCCAGTTGGTGCTGACTGCCGACGGCCAGCGCCTGGCAGACATGCTGCCGCACATAGGCGCCCAGGCGTTGAACCAACTGGCGGGCGTACTTGAGGCTGGCGAGCTGGAAACCCTGGAACGGATTCTCAAGAAAATTCTGATAGCTGCCGGTGATCCCATCACCCTGCAGCGGGTAGGTAAAGCATGAACACACGTGCCCTTTGCCTGGTGCTCGTGGCCATGAGCATGGCCGGTTGCGCCAACTACAGCGGCCTCGACACCCAGGGCCGGCGCCTCGACGCCAACACCTTGCAGACCGGTAAATCCCTGAGCGGGGTGACCCTGTCGAGTGCCGCCTGGCCCAGCGCCGACTGGTGGAAAAACCTCGGCGACCCGCAGCTCGACGGTTTGATCCAGGAAGCCCTGCAAAACAGCCCCGACATGCAAGTCGCCAGCGCCCGTGCCCATCAGGCCGAAGCCGCCGCCTATGCCGCGAATGCCGCACGCATGCCGACCCTGGATGCCAGCGCCGGCGTGAGCCGTTCACGCCTGGCCAAGGACCAGGACCCGCGCGGCGAGGGCGATGCCTACTCGACCGTGCGTAATATCGGCGCCAGCTTCAATTACAACTTCGACCTCTGGGGTGGCCAGCGCGCCGCCTGGGAAGCCGCGCTGGGCCAGGCCCGCGCCGCCGAAGTCGACCAACAGGCCGCGCGCCTGACCCTCGCTGCCGATGTGGCCAAGGCCTACAGCGACCTGGGCCAGGCGCACATCGTGCGCGACCTGGCCGGCGATGACCTCAAGCGCACCCGGCAAATGCTCGACCTGAGCAAGCGCCGCCTCGCTGCGGGCATCGACAGCCAGTACCAGTACCAGCAGACCGAAAGCCTGGAAGCCAGCTCCCAGTCGCAATTGATCGATGCCGACAAGCAACTGCAGAGCGCCAAGATCGCCCTCGCCGTATTGCTCGGCAAAGGCCCGGACCGAGGCGGCGAACTGGCCCGTCCGAATGTGCTCAAGCCCGCCGCTGTCGCCGTGCCTTCGGTGTTGCCCGCCGAGCTGCTGGGCCGTCGCCCGGACCTGATCGCCGCGCGCTGGCGAGTCGAGGCCGCGAGCAAGGACATCGCCGCCAGCAAGACGCGCTTCTACCCCAACCTCAACCTCAGCGCGAGCGCCGGGGCCGAGTCGTTGCTGGGGGATGCGATGTTCGGCTCGGCCAGCCGCTTCTTCAACATTGCGCCGACGATCTCGCTGCCGATCTTCGATGGCGGCCGCCTGCGCGCCGACCTCGATGCGCGCGATGCCGACTACGACCTGGCCGTGGCCCAGTACAACAAGACCCTGGTGCAGGCCTTGGGCGATATCGGCAACACCCTTTCGCAACTGCGCGAAACCGGTCGGCAGATCCAGGCCCAGCAACACGCCACGGACATTGCCCAGCAGTCCTACGACACCGTGGTCCAGCGCTACGGCTCAGGGGTCGGTAACTACCTGGACGTGCTCAGCATCGAGCAGCAATTGCTGCAGGCCCAGCGTCAGCTGGCGACCCTGAATGCCGGGCAAATCGATCTGTCGATTCAATTGATGCAGGCCCTGGGTGGCGGATACAGCGCCGACAACGTGGCGTCGACCACCCCAGCCACCCGCACGGAATAATTTGAGGTATTTGTCATGGCCACTGCCGAAAACACCACCGCTACAGAACAACCCAAAGACAACAACCCACGCAAACGCAAGGTCATGCTGATCGGCCTCGCGCTGATCGTCATCCTCGGTGTCGTGGGCGTATGGGGCTGGTATGAATTCTACGGGCGCTTCAACGAGAGCACCGACGACGCCTATGTGAACGGCAACGTGGTGGAAATCACCCCGCTGGTCACCGGCACCGTGGTCAGCATCGGCGCGGACGATGGCGACCTGGTCCACGAAGGCCAGGTGCTGATCAACTTCGACCCCAACGACGCCGCCGTCGGCCTGCAAAGTGCCCAGGCCAACCTGGCCCGCACCGTGCGCCAGGTGCGGGGCTTGTACAGCAACGTCGATGGCATGAAAGCCCAGGTCAACGCACAGAAAGCCGATGTGCAAACTGCCCAGGACAACTTCAATCGTCGCAAGACCCTGGCCCAGGGCGGCGCGATTTCCCAGGAAGAACTGTCCCACGCCCGTGACAGCCTGACCGCTGCGAAAAACGCGCTGACCAACCTTGAGCAGCAACTCAAGACCAGCAATGCGCTGGTGGATGACACCGTGATCTCGTCCCACCCGGACGTGCAGGCCGCCGCCGCGCAACTGCGCCAGGCCTACCTGGCCAATGCGCGCAGCACCTTGATCGCGCCGGTCACCGGCTACGTGGCCAAGCGCACCGTGCAACTGGGCCAGCGCGTGCAGCCGGGTACGGCGTTGATGGCGGTGATCCCGCTGAACCAGCTGTGGATCGACGCCAACTTCAAGGAAACCCAACTGCGCGACATGCGCATTGGCCAGCCGGTGGACATCGAGTCGGACATCTACGGCAGCGACGTGAAATTCAGCGGCACCGTGGATAGCCTTGGCGCCGGCACCGGCAGTGCGTTTGCCCTGCTGCCGGCGCAGAACGCCACCGGTAACTGGATCAAGATCGTGCAACGGGTGCCGGTACGCATCCACATCAATGCCGAAGAACTGGCCAAGCACCCGCTGCGGGTCGGCCTGAGCACTGTCGTCAATGTCGACCTGCATGACCAGAGCGGCCCGGTGCTGGCGCAACAGGCGCCGCAGAAGGCGACCTTCACCACCAACGTGTACGACCGCCAATTGGCCGAGGCTGACGCCATGATCACCGAGTTGATCCATGCCAACAGCATCGCCGCGCCCAAGGCTGTGCAGCGCTGATGAGCAATAACGCCTCCTTCACGCCGCCCAGCCTGTTGATGGCCACCATTGGCCTGTCGCTGGCGACCTTTATGCAGGTGCTCGACACCACCATCGCCAACGTGGCCTTGCCGACCATTTCCGGCAACCTCGGCGTGAGTTCGGAGCAGGGCACCTGGGTGATCACCTCGTTTGCGGTGAGCAACGCCATCGCCTTGCCGCTGACCGGTTGGTTGAGCCGGCGGTTTGGCGAAGTGAAGCTGTTCCTGTGGGCCACCATGCTGTTTGTGCTGGCCTCGTTCCTCTGTGGTATTTCCACTTCGATGCCCGAGTTGATCGGCTTTCGGGTGCTGCAAGGCCTGGTGGCCGGGCCGTTGTACCCGATGACCCAGACCCTGCTGATCGCGGTCTACCCGCCGGCGAGGCGTGGCATGGCCCTGGCGTTGCTGGCGATGGTCACGGTGGTGGCGCCGATTGCAGGGCCGATCCTCGGTGGCTGGATCACTGACAGCTACAGCTGGCCGTGGATCTTCTTTATCAACGTCCCCATCGGCATCTTTGCGGTGATGGTGGTGCGTGCGCAATTGAAGAAGCGCCCGGTGACCACCAGCTACCAGCCGATGGATTATGTCGGGCTGTTGAGCCTGATTGTGGGCGTCGGCGCGCTGCAGATCATCCTCGACAAGGGCAACGACCTGGACTGGTTCGAATCCAACTTCATCATTGTGGGCGCGGCGATTTCGGTGATTGCCCTGGCGGTGTTCATCATCTGGGAAATGACCGACAAGCACCCGGTGGTCAACCTGCGGCTGTTTGCCTACCGTAACTTTCGCATCGGCACGATTGTGTTGATCCTCGGCTACGCGGGCTTCTTCGGCATCAACCTGATCCTGCCGCAGTGGCTGCAAACCCAGATGGGCTACACCGCCACCTGGGCCGGCCTGGCGGTGGCGCCGATCGGCATCCTGCCGGTGCTGATGTCACCGTTCGTGGGCAAGTACGCGCACAAGTTCGACCTGCGCCTGCTGGCGGGCCTGGCGTTCCTGGCGATCGGCTTGAGCTGCTTTATGCGCGCGGGCTTCACCAATGAGGTGGACTTCACCCACATTGCCCTGGTGCAGTTGTTCATGGGCATCGGCGTGGCGCTGTTCTTCATGCCGACCTTGAGCATCCTGATGTCCGACCTGCCACCGCACCAGATTGCCGACGGCGCCGGTCTTGCGACCTTTCTGCGGACCCTGGGCGGCAGCTTTGCGGCCTCGCTGACCACCTGGATCTGGATCCGCCGGGCGGACCAGCACCATGCGTACATGAGCGAGAACATGACCACCTATGACTCGGCCACCCGCGACGCGCTGCAGGCGCTCGGTGGGGCAGGGCACAAGGCCTACGCGCAACTGGACCAGATCCTCACCAGCCAGGCGTACATGATGTCCACCGTGGATTACTTCACGTTGCTGGGGTGGATGTTCATGGGGTTGATGCTGCTGGTATGGCTGGCGAAGCCGCCGTTTACCGCAAAAGCGGGGCCGGCTGCTTCGGGGCACTGATTGGCAAAGACTGAAATGCAATCAAGTGTGGGAGGGGGCAAGCCTCCTCCCACATTTGATCTCTGTTTACATTGGATCAGTGGTGTTTGAGGATCAGGCGCCAGGCAACGCCAGCTGCGGATTGACGAAGTCAAACGCCGCCAACTGAAAGCCTTGCTCGTCCGCCTGCAACGCCCAGCCCTGCTTGTCCCAATCCCCCAGCACAATGCGCTTGGCCGCCTGGTCGCCAATCTGCAGTTTATGGATCGCCGGGCGATGCGTGTGGCCGTGGACCAGGGTGCGCACGCCGAACTGCTGCATCACCCGCGGCACTTCCTCGGGCGTGACATCGACAATGTCGTTGGCCTTCATGCGCGTTTGCGCACGGCTTTCACTGCGCAGCTTGCGCGCCAGCCGATGGCGGGTGCGCAACGGCAGGTGACGCAGGATAAACAGCACGATGGGATTACGCAGGATGCGCCGCAGCTTCATGTAGCCAAGGTCGCGGGTGCAGAGGCTGTCGCCGTGCATCAACAGCACGGGTTCGCCTGCGAGCTGCACGACACTCGGGTCCTTGAGCAAGGTGGCGCCTGCCGCTTTGCAGAACGCCTTGCCGAGCAGGAAGTCGCGGTTGCCATGCATGATAAAAATCGGGGTACCGCTGTCGCTCAGCTCGCGCAGAGCCTCGCAGATCGAACGCTGGAAGGGCGTCATCCCATCGTCGCCAATCCAGGCTTCAAAGAAGTCCCCCAGAATGTACAACGCCTGGGCGCCACGGGCGCGGTTGTGGAGCAGATCCAGAAACGCCCGGGTAATGTCCGGGCGCTCCTCTTCCAGATGCAAATCTGAAATCAGTAATATCACTCAACGATCTCGGCTTTCTCGACGATCACGTCTTCGACCGGAACGTCCTGGTGACCGGCCTTGGAGGTGGTCGACACGCCTTTGATCTTGTCGACTACGTCCTGGCCTTCGGTGACTTTACCGAACACGGCGTAGCCCCAGCCCTGTACGTTCTTGCCGCTGTGGTTCAGGAAGGTATTGTCGGCCACGTTGATAAAGAACTGCGCGGAGGCCGAATGCGGCTCCATGGTACGGGCCATGGCGACGGTGTACTTGTCGTTGGAAAGGCCGTTGTCCGCTTCGTTCTGGATGCTTGGGCGCTTGTCTTTCTTTTCTTTCATGCCAGGCTCGAAACCGCCGCCCTGGACCATGAAGTTACCGATGACACGGTGGAACACCGTGTTTTCGTAGTGGCCGGCCTTAACGTACTCGATGAAGTTGGCGACGGTGATCGGCGCTTTCTCGGCGTTCAGCTCGATGACGATGTCACCGTGGTTGGTGGTCAGTTTGACTTGAGTCATGTTCACTACTCTTTTCAGGGAATTCGTGGGTTTGGACGCCTGGGGCGCCTTACCTGTCTGGCTAAACGGCGGCCAAGGCGCGCAGTTTAGCGTGCCCGGCAGGAATTTCGAGGTGGTTTTTTACCGCCCGGTTAATTAAAGCAGCAGTTTTTGGTCGTGACCTGTCAGTGTCTTGACAGCATCAGCTATGATATCGCCTTTGTTTTATCTGGCCCCAACCGGCCACGAACCTGTCTGTTCAAGGATCCTATGAGCAAGCCCACTGTCGACCCTACCTCGAATTCCAAGGCCGGACCTGCCGTCCCGGTCAATTTCCTGCGCCCGATCATCCAGGCGGACCTGGATTCGGGCAAGCACACGCAGATCGTCACCCGCTTCCCGCCAGAGCCCAACGGCTACCTGCACATCGGTCACGCCAAGTCGATCTGTGTGAACTTCGGCCTGGCCCAGGAGTTCGGTGGCGTCACGCACCTGCGTTTCGACGACACCAACCCGGCCAAGGAAGACCAGGAATACATCGACGCCATCGAAAGCGACATCAAGTGGCTGGGCTTCGAATGGTCCGGTGAAGTGCGCTATGCCTCCAAATACTTCGACCAGCTGTTCGACTGGGCCGTCGAGCTGATCAAGGCCGGCAAGGCCTACGTCGACGACCTGACCCCCGAGCAGGCCAAGGAATACCGTGGCACCCTGACCGAACCGGGCAAGAACAGCCCGTTCCGCGACCGTTCGGTAGAAGAGAACCTCGACTGGTTCGCCCGCATGCGCGCCGGTGAGTTCCCGGACGGCGCCCGCGTGCTGCGCGCCAAGATCGACATGGCCTCGCCGAACATGAACCTGCGCGACCCGATCATGTACCGCATCCGCCACGCCCATCACCACCAGACCGGCGACAAGTGGTGCATCTACCCGAACTACGACTTCACCCACGGTCAGTCGGACGCCATCGAAGGCATCACCCACTCCATCTGCACCCTGGAGTTCGAGAGCCATCGCCCGCTGTACGAATGGTTCCTCGACAGCCTGCCGGTCCCGGCGCACCCGCGTCAGTACGAATTCAGCCGCCTGAACCTCAACTACACCATCACCAGCAAGCGCAAGCTCAAGCAACTGGTGGATGAAAAGCACGTCAATGGCTGGGACGACCCACGCATGTCGACCCTGTCGGGCTTCCGCCGCCGTGGCTACACCCCGGCGTCGATCCGCAACTTCTGCGAGATGGTCGGCACCAACCGCTCAGACGGTGTGGTCGACTACGGCATGCTCGAGTTCAGCATCCGCCAGGACCTCGACGCGAACGCGCCACGGGCCATGTGCGTGCTGCGTCCGTTGAAAGTCGTGATCACCAACTACCCGCAAGACAAGGTCGACCACCTCGAACTGCCGCGTCATCCGCAGAACGAAGCACTCGGCGTGCGCAAGCTGCCGTTCGCCCGTGAAATCTACATCGACCGCGATGACTTCATGGAAGAGCCGCCAAAAGGCTACAAGCGCCTGGAGCCCAACGGCGAAGTGCGCCTGCGCGGCAGCTACGTGATCCGCGCCGACGAAGCGATCAAGGACGCCGAGGGCAACATCGTCGAACTGCGTTGCTCCTATGACCCGGAAACCCTGGGCAAGAACCCGGAAGGCCGCAAGGTCAAGGGCGTGATCCACTGGGTGCCGGCCGCTGCCAGCATCGAGTGCGAAGTGCGCCTGTACGATCGCCTGTTCCGTTCGCCGAATCCTGAAAAGGCCGAAGACAGCGCCAGTTTCCTCGACAACATCAACCCTGACTCCCTGCAAGTGCTCACCGGTTGTCGTGCCGAACCCTCTTTGGGCGACGCACAGCCGGAAGACCGTTTCCAGTTCGAGCGCGAAGGCTACTTCTGCGCGGATATCAAGGACTCGAAACCTGGTCAGCCGGTATTCAACCGTACCGTGACCTTGCGTGATTCGTGGGGCCAGTGATTCTGTCTTAAGGAACTGTCGTGCTAACGATCTACAACACACTCAGCAAGACCAAAGAAGTCTTCAAGCCGCTGGATGGCAACAAGGTGCGCATGTACGTGTGCGGGATGACCGTGTACGACTACTGCCACATCGGTCACGGCCGCAGCATGGTTGCCTTCGACCTGGTGACCCGCTGGTTGCGTTTCAGCGGCTATGACTTGACCTATGTGCGCAACATCACCGACATCGACGACAAGATCATCAACCGCGCCAACGAGAACGGCGAGTCGTTCGACGCGCTGACCGAGCGCATGATCGCCGCCATGCACGAGGACGAGGCGCGCCTCAACATCCTCAAGCCGGACATGGAACCGCGTGCCACGGACCACATCCCCGGCATGCACGCCATGATCCAGACCCTGATCGACAAGGGTTACGCCTACGCTCCTGGCAACGGTGACGTGTACTACCGCGTCGCCAAGTTCATGGGCTACGGCAAGCTGTCGCGCAAGAAAATCGAAGACCTGCGCATCGGCGCGCGCATCGAAGTCGACGAAGCCAAGCAGGATCCGCTCGACTTCGTGCTGTGGAAAGGCACCAAGCCCGGCGAGCCGAGCTGGGAATCGCCATGGGGCGCCGGGCGTCCGGGCTGGCACATCGAATGCTCGGTGATGTCCACCTGCTGCCTGGGCGAGACCTTCGACATTCATGGCGGCGGCAGCGACCTCGAGTTCCCGCACCACGAAAACGAAATCGCCCAGAGCGAAGCCGCCACCGGCAAGACCTACGCCAACGCCTGGATGCACTGCGGCATGATCCGCATCAATGGCGAGAAGATGTCCAAGTCCTTGAACAACTTCTTTACCATCCGCGACGTGCTGGAAAAGTACCACCCGGAAGTGGTGCGTTACCTGCTGGTGTCCAGCCACTACCGCAGCGCCATCAACTATTCGGAAGACAACCTCAAGGACGCCAAGGGCGCCCTGGAGCGGTTCTACCACGCGTTGAAAGGCCTGCCATCCGTGGCGCCGGCCGGCGGCGAAGCGTTCGTGGCACGCTTCACCGAAGTGATGAACGACGACTTCGGCACACCGGAAGCCTGCGCCGTGCTGTTCGAGATGGTGCGTGAGATCAACCGCCTGCGCGAGAGCGATCTTGACGCAGCGGCGGGTCTGGCGGCTCGCCTGAAAGAACTGGCCAGTGTGCTGGGCGTGCTGCAGATGGAGGCCGACGACTTCCTGCAAGCCGGCGCCGAAGGGCGTGTGGATGCGGCTGAGGTGGATGCGTTGATCCAGGCGCGTTTGGCTGCGCGTACCAACAAGGACTGGGCGGAGTCCGACCGTATCCGTGACCAACTGACCGCGATGGGTGTGGTGTTGGAGGACGGGAAGGGCGGGACGACGTGGCGGTTGGCTGATTAGGCTTGATCGGTCAACGCTGAACAAAAAACGCCCCGACTGGTTCGGGGCGTTTTTTTTGCATGCCGGTTTAACGGCTCACTCGATCCATTGTGGGAGCGAGCAAGCCCGCTCCCACATTTTTTACCGTGTCCACTTTGCGAATTCTTCGGTTTCCACCGAACATGCTGGCTGATACACCGCCATCGCCGGCAAGCCAGCTCCTACAGTTTTTAGCGCGGCCGTTTCATTGCGTCGTTATCTACGCCTGACGTAGTCCACCCATTCGTACTCAAGGCCCTCGTGCTGTCGGACGCCATGGCGGCAGACCTCAACGAACTCATCCTTAAAACTCGGAAACCTGGCTTCACCCTCGTGATCATCGTTGAACAGGGGTCAGGTACAGCCTGTCCACAAAGTGTATCGCTTGGTCATAAAGCTCTGGCCCGCCACCGATATGAATTTCCTCGGGGGTGTAGAGGGCTGCGCGTTCTAGTGCCGCTGCCAGGGATTGGTAGGCGATAGCGTGCTCGTGCACATAGTCAGGGTTTCTGGACAGCACGATGTTGGGCCGATCGGCCAATGGCCTACCGCTGAGTGCAATGACCGACTCGAAGGTTTTTCGGCCCATGATGACCGGTTTGCCAATCGTCTTGGCAGCGAATCTGCGCAGATCATCCGGCACCATCGCAACAGCCCGCCGGCTTTGCCGATGGAGCGATTACGGCTGCCTATGCCTGCGACCAATGCAAGGGGGTGGGTTCATGGTCTGTTCCTTCAGAGAAATCCATTATTGCGCGGCGTGAGCGCCTGACATTACTTGATACCGACTTTGCACAAAACCATTGTCCGACACGTAGGTGCCAATATGCTGCAGCTTCCGCTCACTGCCAACCTGGCTGAACAGTGGAATGCCTTGCCCCAGCAAAACCGGGATACGCGTAATGATCAGCTCATTGACCAGGCCCGCGTCAAGAAACGCCTGGATCGTCTGGCCACCGTCGATATAGAGGTGCTTCATACCGCGTTCGGCTAACGTTGCCACGAGTGAGGTGACGTCTGCTGCCATGACCTCGACCTTGCCCTCCAGATGCGCAGGGATCTGCAGAGGCTGATGGGAGAGTGCAATGACGGGAGTGCCCTCGTAGGGCCAATCCGGAAAGGACAAGACTTTCTCCAGGGTTTTGCGACCCATTACCAGTGCATCGACCGTGGCGATGAAGCGTTCATAGGTCACGCCGTTCAGCTCGGCGGTTTCGTATTCCGGTCGGTGCAACCATTCGATATCACCGTCTGGACGGGCAATAAAGCCGTCGATGCTGGTTGCGATAAAAACGGAACAGTGGATATCCATGGCGAAAACTCCTTTTAGTGCGCTTTGACGCTAATATTCATTTAATCCTCGGGTGCCACAACCGGGCGTCTGAGAAACAGTCTGATGCCCCTTTCTACCGTGCGAGGATGTATGCGAAGTTGGTTGATCCGTTACCGTTACGCAATCATTTTCTGGATATGCTTCGGTGTTTTCCGTACCTCCCTGGCCGACTGGAATCCGATTCCCTCCGGCTCCATGCGCCCAACCCTGCTGGAAGGCGATGTGGTGCTGGTCAATCGCGTAGCGTATGACCTCAAGGTCCCGCTCACGGATATTTCCCTGGCCCACCTCGATAACCCCCAGCGCGGCGATGTGGTGACGTTTTCGTCACCCAAGGATGGCATGCGCCTGATCAAGCGGATTGTCGGCGTTCCCGGCGACACCCTGGAAATGCGCGATGAAGTGCTGTGGGTCAACGGTACCCCAGCCACCTACAGTGATGCGCAGGACATCAGCGAGCCAATTGTCCCAGGTCATACGGTACCGGGGATCAAGCTGAACGAATTGGCCGCCAACCGCCAGCGTACGGTGCAGTTCATGCCGACGGTGCGGGCGATGCGCAATTTCGCACCAGTGGTGGTGCCGGCCGACAGCTATTTCATGCTGGGGGATAACCGCGATAACAGCGATGACTCGCGATACATCGGCTTTGTGCCACGTCGGCTGTTGATCGGGCGGGCGCATCATGTGCTGGCATCGGCGCAGATCCTGGAGCATTGGATGCCACGCCTGAACAGATTTGGCGCGCCGATCCTGTAGGCGCTGGCTTGCCAGCGATTGCTGTATGTCAGTTGC
This sequence comes from Pseudomonas sp. NFACC25, assembly GCF_900100935.1. NCBI lineage: Bacteria > Pseudomonadati > Pseudomonadota > Gammaproteobacteria > Pseudomonadales > Pseudomonadaceae > Pseudomonas > Pseudomonas sp. NFACC25. The sequence continues at coordinate 365,309 of NZ_FMUC01000005.1, read as the reverse complement.
ATCCACAGCGACCGACACGCAGCCATCGCCGGCAAGCCGGTTCCTACCGTTCGACGTGTGACGCGGCCCCCTGAATCCAGGCACTTACTTTTTGGTGAGCCCATCACCTTTTTGTGCGTTCTTGTGGGCTGTCCATCTCGTTCTTATCCTGCGGTCTTCGTTTACCCAGGAGTAGGTTTCATGAGTTTTGATCTCGGACTAAAAGGCCTTCGTGCACTGGTCACCGGTGGCACCAAAGGTATTGGCGCGGCCGTGGTGACGGTGTTGCATGAACAAGGCGCGCAAGTGATTTCGGTCGCGCGTTCGGCGGCGGATTCGACGCTTGAAGGCGTGCATTTCATCGCTGCCGACCTGGGCACTGCCGCGGGTTGTGCGAGCGTGACCGAGGCGGTGAAGGATCGGTTTGGTGGGGTGGATATCATCGTCAATGTGCTCGGCGGCTCCAGTGCGCCGGGTGGTGGTTTTGCGGTACTGGACGATGAGCAGTGGGCGAGTGCGCTGGGCCAGAACCTGATGGCGGCGGTGCGGTTGGATCGGGCGTTGTTGCCGGGGATGATCGAGCGTCGGGCAGGGGTGATTATTCATGTCACGTCGATCCAGCGAGAGTTGCCGTTGCCGGAGTCGACCACAGCGTATGCCGCTGCAAAGGCGGCGTTGGCGACGTATAGCAAGAGCCTGTCGAAAGAAGTGACGCCCAAGGGCATTCGGGTGGTACGGGTTTCTCCAGGCTGGGTGGAGACTGACGCGGCGGTGGCGCTGGCGGAGCGTCTGGCGGAGCAGGCGGGGACGGATTACGAGGGCGGCAAGCAGATCATCATGCAGGCGCTCGGCGGCATTCCGCTTGGACGGCCGGCCAAGCCCCAGGAGGTGGCTGACTTGATCGCCTTCCTGGTCTCGCCCCGCGCCGCGTCGATCAGCGGGACCGAGTACGTGATCGATGGCGGTACCGTTCCCACGGTTTAAGTCGTCGGCTTGGCAGCCTGCCATTTGAGCAGGCCATCCAGCACCGGGCACAGGCTCTGGCCCCACTCGGTCATGCGGTATTCCACTTTGGGTGGCACCACCGGATAGACCGTGCGCTGTACCAGCCCATCGGCTTCGAGCTGGCGCAATTGTTGGGCCAGCATCTTCTGCGAGATATCCGGGATCAGCCGCTCAAGGTCCGAATAACGTTGCACCTGGCCGCCGAACAGATGGAACAGGATGATCAGCTTCCACCGCCCGCCAAGCCAGGCGAGGGTGGTTTCGACGTCGGCGGCAGCGGTGGCAGGGGTGTAGGTTTTACTCATCGCATACGTCCTTGGACATTTCGGTCATTTGCCATTTGTTTTGACGCCGCCCGAATCCTGGCTTTAGATAGTCGCCACGACCAAACCCACGATGAAACTGGCGGTGATTCAAATGGATTGTATTTTCTGCAGCATTGTTCAAAAGACCTCCCCAGCGCACATTCTGTGGGAAGACGACCAGCATATGGCGTTTCTTTCGATCTTTCCCAACACACCGGGTTTCAGCGTGGTAATCCCCAAGCAGCACTACGGCAGCTATGCGTTTGCGCAGTCGGATGAGGTGTTGGCCGGGCTCGCGGTCGCGGCGAAGAAAACCGCGCTGCAGATTGATCGGGCGTTTCCGGATGTGGCGCGCACCGGGATGATGCTGGAAGGCTACGGCGTGGATCACCTGCATGCGAAGTTGTTTCCCATGCATGGGACAGGGTCGGACAGTGCGTTCAAACCGATCAGTTCAAAGGTGGACAAGTTTTTTGAAACGTATGAGGGCTACATTTCGTCCCACGATTTTGTGCGGGCGGATGATGGGGAACTGGCGCAATTGGCCGCGCATATCCGATCGCTCGCCTGATGTCCAAACTGTAGGAGTCGGCAAGTCGGCTCCTACAAAGGGTTGCGTCCGCCTCAAGCGTCAGCGGCGGCTGCTGACTTCGGCGGGTACATCATCGCCCGCCATGCGCTTGCGAAACAGCGCGGTGCGCGCCAATAGCAGCGTGGTCACCGGCACCGTGATCGAGAGCAAAATCGGAATCAGCCACCCGTGCAGCACCGGCCCGGACTTGAGCACCGAAAAATAGATAATCGACGCCAGCGCCACACACCAGGCGCCCAATGTCGAGGCCAGCGCCGGCGGGTGCATGCGCTGGAAGAAGTCTTTCATGCGCAGCAGGCCAATCGCGCCGATCAACGCAAATACGCTGCTCAACACCAGCAGCACCGCGACGACGATTTCCATCCATAACGGCATCATTCAATCACCTCCCCACGCAGCAGGAATTTGGCCAGGGCAAACGAGCCCACGAAGCCGAACAGCGCAATCAGCAGCGCCGCTTCAAAGTAGGTGTCGCTGGCATAGCGAATACCCAGCACCAGCATCATCAGCATCGCCAGGATGTACAGGTAGTCCAGCGCCAGGACCCGGTCCTGGGCCGACGGGCCTTTGAACAGGCGGATCAGGGTCAGCACCATGGCCAGGGAGAACAGGAACAGGCTGAACAGGATCGCATTGGAGAGCAGGGCGCTCATTCGAAGATCTCCATCAGGGGCCGCTCGTAGGTGGTCTTGAAGTGCTCGATAAACGACACTTCATCCTCCAGGTCGAATACGTGCAGCAGCAGGATGCTACGGTCCAGCGCCAGTTCCGACCAGATGGTGCCGGGGACCACGGTGGTGATCATCGACAGGGCGGCGAGGCCGTTGGCGTCGCGCAGGTCCAGGGGGATTTTGACGAAGCGCGAACGCGGTGGGCGGGAGCCGCACATCAGCACGCCCCAGGCCACTTGCAGGTTGGAGACGATCACATCGCGGCCGACCAGGAAAAACAGGCGGATGATCACGCCAGGGCGGCGGATGCGGATCGGCAGCGGGCGCAGCGGCGCCATCAGCAGCGGCGCGAGAAAGCCCAGCAGCGCGCCCAGCAGCAGGTTGCCGGGGCTGACGGACAGGTTCAGCACCAGCCACAGCAACCACAACGCGAGGGACAACCATGGGGCAGGCAACAGGCGCTTCATGGTTGAACCTCCAGCGCGGCGGTCTTGGCTTCGGGGCTGGGGACCGGACGCGTGGCCATCACCGCCATCACGTAGTGTTCCGGGTTGTTCAGGCTCTGGGCAGTGGCCTGGGTGTAGCGCATCAGCGGCTCGGCCTTGAAGGTCAGCAGGATGCTCAGGCCCAGCAGGAAGAAGATCGGCACGCACTCATAGCGGCGCAGCAAGGGCGACGGGCGCTCTTCCGGGGTCCAGAAGCGCTGGATACCCAGGCGGGCGAAGGCGATCAGCGAGGCAAGGCCCGAGAGGATCAACAGCGCCACCAACCCCCAGGCCGCGGGACGAATGGGTTCATCCACACTGACACCCAGGCCCAACGGGTTAACCAGCGCACTCAACAAACTCAGCTTGCCGATAAACCCGGACAGCGGCGGCATGCCGATGATCAGCAGGGCGCAGGCGACAAAGCTCAAGCCGAGGAAGGCCATGGTCCAGGGAATCACCTGGCCGACCACGGCTTTCTGCTCGTCATCCAGGTTCACGCCAGGACGCGGATGCAGGGATTCCATGGCCTTGGGCAGTGCGTCAATCTCTTCATCCAGCGGCAGGTCGTTGGCCGAGCGCGAACGCTCGATCAATTCGGCCAGCAGGAACAGCGCACTCAACGCCAGGGTGGAACTCACCAGATAGAACAGCGCCCCGGCGGTCAGGCTTGGCTGGGCGAAACCAACGGCCGACAGCAGGATCCCGGCCGAGACCAGGATGCTCAAGCTGGCCATGCGCTCGAGCCGCTGCGCCGCCACCATCGCCAGCGCCGCGCAGATGATCGTGGCCATGCCGCCGTACACCAGCCAGTCGCCGCCAAACAACGCCGATGCGCCGGCCTGGCCGGAGAACAACAGGGTCCACAGGCGCAGCACGGTGTACACGCCGACCTTGGTCATGATCGCGAACATCGCCGCCACCGGCGCGCTGGCTGAGGAATAGGCGGGGGCCAGCCAGAAGTTCAGCGGCCACATGCCGGCCTTGGCCAGGAATGCGGTGGCGAGGATCGCCGCACCGGCATGCAGCAGGCCGCGATCCGCCTCGGGAACCAGCGGGATTTTCAGTGCCAGGTCAGCGAAATTCAGCGTGCCGGTCACGCCGTAGATCATCGCCGCGCCGATCAGGAACAGCGACGACGCCAGCAGGTTGATCGCGATGTAATGCAGCCCCGACGACACCCGCGCCCGGCCCGAGCCGTGCAGCATCAAGCCGTAGGACGCCGCCAGCAGCACCTCGAAGAACACGAACAGGTTGAACAGGTCCGCCGTGAGGAACGCGCCGTACAGGCCCATCATCTGGATCTGGAACAGCGCATGGAAACTGGTACCGGCACGGTCCCAACGGGCCATGGCGAACAGCAGCGCGCTCACGCCGATGATCCCGGTGAGCACCAGCATCAGCGCCGAGAGCTGGTCGACCACCAGCACGATGCCGAACGGCACCTGCCAGTTGCCCGGCAGGTACACGCCAATCGAGCCGGGGCCGCCTTTTTGCGTCCAGTACAACAGCAGGATCGCGATGCCCAGGCCAATGACGCTGGAGAACAGGTTGATCCTGGCCTTCAGCGGGCGGCGTTTTTCGCCGAGCATCAGCATCAGCGCGGCGGTGAGCAACGGCAGCAGGATGGGGGCGACGATCAGTTGGTTGACCCAATTCATTCCTTGGGCTCCCGGCCGTCCACATGGTCAGTGCCGGTCAGGCCCCGTGACGCCAGCAGCACCACCAGGAACAACGCGGTCATGGCGAAGCTGATCACGATCGCCGTAAGCACCAGGGCCTGGGGCAGGGGATCGGTGTAATTGAGCAGGTCCTGGGGCACGCCGTCCTTGATGATCGGCTCCTTGCCGATAAACAGGCTGCCCATGCTGAAAATGAACAGGTTGACCCCGTACGACAACAGGCACAGGCCCATCACCACCTGGAACGTCCGTGGCCGCAGGATCAACCAGACGCCGGAGGCCGCCAGGACCCCAATGGCAATTGCGATGACTTCTTCCATCAGGCGGCTCCTTCGGTGGCGGCGACTACTTTGGCCTGGTTGCTCGGTTTATGCGCACGCACCGACTGGTGGCCGAGGGCGGTGAGCATCAGCAGCGTCGAGCCGACGACCATGGCGTATACGCCCACATCGAAGAACAACGCGCTGGCAACATGAATATCGCCCAGCAGCGGCAGGCTGAAATGCCAGGTATGGGTGGTGAGGAACGGGTAGCCGACAAACAACGCGCCGATCCCGGTCAGCGTCGCCGAGAACAGGCCGAAGCCCATCCAGCGCATCGGCCGCAGGCTCATCTGCGCCTCGACCCACTGGGTACCGGCAACCATGTACTGCAGGATAAACGCCACCGACATCACCAGGCCGGCGACAAACCCGCCGCCCGGTTGGTTGTGGCCGCGCATGAACAGGTAGAACGACACCACCAGCGCAATCGGCAGCAGCAGGCGCACCAGCACCGCCGGCACCATCATGAAGCCCAGGGCGGTGTCGCTGGCCTGGCGCGGGTTGACCAGGTCGGTGGCCACGTCCGGCGCCAGTTGACGCTGCTGTGGCGGCAGCTCCATGCTTTCCTTGGACGGGCGGAAACGACGCAGCAGGGCATACACCGTCAGCGCCACGGCGCCGAGCACGGTGATTTCGCCGAGGGTATCGAAGCCCCGGAAGTCCACCAGCATCACGTTCACCACATTGCTGCCACCGCCCTCGGGCAGGGCGCGGCTCAAGTAGAACGAGGAAATATCGTTGGGCGTCTGGCGCGTCAGCATCGCATAGGACAGCAGCGCCATGCCGCCGCCTACCACGGTGGAGAGCAGGAAGTCGCGCAGACGACGGATGCGCGCCTTGCGCAGCGAACTGGGCAGTGGCGAGACTTCTTCGATCCGCCGTGGCAGCCAGCGCAGGCCGAGCAGGATCAGTACGGTGGTGACCACTTCCACCACCAACTGGGTCAGCGCCAGGTCCGGCGCCGAGAACCACACGAAGGTGACGCAGGTCATCAGGCCGCACACGCTGACCATGGTCAGGGCCGCGAGCCGGTGGTACTTGGCTTGCCAGGCGGCGCCCAGGGCACAGGCAATCGCCAGCAGCCACAGGGTGACGAACACGATGGAGCCCGGGATCTTCGGGCGGTCGCCCCAGCTGAGGCCGCTGTTGAGCATCGGGATCATGGCGCCGATCACCGCGACGATCACCAACAGGAACAATTGGGTCTGCAGGCGCTTGGTGCTGATGCGTTTCTCGATCCTGCGCACGCCGCGCATCATCACCACCAGGCTGCGCTCGAAGCCGCGCTTGCCGTTGAAGTAGCTGATGACCGGCGGGTACTTGAAACGCCCGCGCTTCAGTTGTTTGCGTAGCAGCAGGTAGAGCACCACGCCACCGGACATGGCCACCAGGCTCATGATCATCGGTGCATTCCAGCCATGCCAGATCGCCAGGCTGTATTCCGGCAGCACGCCGCCGACCACCGGCAGCGCCGCAGCGGCGAGGATCGAACCGACCACCTGGGCCGGGAAGATGCCCACCAGCAGGCAGGTGAATACCAGCAGCTCAACCGGGGCACGCATCCAGCGCGGGGGTTCGTGAGGCGTGTGGGGCAGATCGGTGGCGGGCGGGCCGAAGAACACATCCACGGTAAAGCGCAGGGCGTAGGCCACGCTGAACGTACCGGCGATGGTCGCGATCAGGGGCAGGGCGATTTCCACCCATTGGGTCGATGAGATAAACACGGTTTCAGCGAAGAACATCTCTTTGGACAGGAAACCGTTGAGCAACGGTACGCCGGCCATGGATGCGCTGGCCACCATCGCCAGGGTCGCGGTAAACGGGATCAGGCGCACCAGGCCACTGAGCTTGCGGATGTCCCGCGTGCCGCTTTCGTGGTCGATGATGCCCGCCGCCATGAACAGCGAGGCCTTGAAGGTGGCGTGGTTGAGGATATGGAACACCGCGGCGACGGCGGCCAGCGGGCTGTTGAGGCCCAGCAGCAGGGTGATCAGCCCGAGGTGGCTGATGGTGGAATAGGCTAAAAGGCCTTTGAGATCATTCTGGAACATGGCGCAGTAAGCGCCGAGGAGGAGGGTCAGGGCGCCGGCACCGCCGACGATCCAGAACCATTCTTCGCTGCCGGACAGCGACGGCCACAGGCGGGCCAGCAGGAACACGCCGGCCTTCACCATCGTCGCCGAGTGCAGATAGGCAGACACCGGGGTCGGTGCAGCCATGGCGTGGGGCAGCCAGAAATGGAACGGAAACTGCGCGCTTTTGCTCAGGGCGCCGATCAGCACCAGCGCGAGCATCACCGGGTACAGCGAATGCGCGCGGATCTGCTCGCCGGCGGCCAGCACCTGGTCCAGGTCATAGCTGCCGACGATATGTCCCAGCAGCATCACGCCCGCCAGCAGGCACAAGCCGCCCGCACCGGTGACCATCAAGGCCATGTACGCACCACGACGCGCATCGGCGCGATGGTGCCAGTAGCCGATCAACAGGAACGAGAACAGGCTGGTCAGTTCCCAGAAGAACACGATCTGGATCAGGTTGCCGGAAATCACCAGCCCGAGCATGGCGCCCATGAAGGCCAGGAAAAACGCGAAGAAACGCGGCACCGGATCGTCCGGCGACATGTAGTAGCGCGCATACAGCGACACCAGCGCGCCGATGCCGAGCACCAGCATCGAGAACAACCAGGCGAACCCATCCATGCGCAGCACGAAGTTCAGCCCAAGGCTGGGCAACCACATGAATTCTTCGCGGATCACGCCACCGTGGGCGATCTGGGGGTAGAGCAGGGCGACTTGAACGGTTCCGACCAGGGCCACAAGGCCAGCCAGCAGGGATTCGGTGTTACGTGCATTGTGCGGCAGCAAGGCCGCCAGACAGCTGCCGATAAAAGGCAGAAGCAGTAGAACTATCAGGGACATAGGCTTCTAATCTGCGGGAGTTTGGGATGCATCATACGTGCCGCTTTGTCGATCACCAAACGGCAACATGTGGCAGGATCCTACAAAGTAGGTCGAAAACTCCCGTTTGGCATTGTTTCGGACCCTAGCCCTGTTGCTCCTGTTCCCGCTCATCCTGCAACTCGATGGCCTTTTGCCCTTTTGTTTTGATCTCACTCACAATCACCGCCACCACAATCAACGCCGCCCCCAGCATGGCAATCGGCGGGAATCGCTCGCCGGCGATCCGCCCGACTACCCCGGCCCACACCGGCTCACCGGCATAGATCAATGTGGCCCGTGTCGGCGAAACGCTTTGCTGCGCCCAATTCATGGCGACCTGGATCACCGCACTGGTCAGGCCCAGGCCCACGGCGCTGAACAGCAGCAGCCAGGAGAACCCCGGCAGTGCCTCGCCCATCGGCACCACCATCAAAAACGACAGCAGCGACGCCGTCGCCAGTTGCACCACCGTCACCCGGCGTACGTCCACTTGCCCGGCGAACGCACTGATCAAAATGATTTCCGCCGCTATCGCCACGGCACCGATCAGGGTGGCGATTTCCCCGGGGCTGAAATTCAGCGAAGCCCCGGCGGGACCGGTCAACAACATCAACCCGGCAAACGCCAGCATGATGCCGATGCTTGGCATCAACCCCGGGCGCCGGCCCAGCACAAGCCATTGCAGCAGCGGCACGAACGGCACATACAGCGCGGTAATGAACGCCGACTGGCTGCTCAGGATCGTCTGCAGGCCAATGGTCTGCAGGCCGTAGCCGAACATGATCGCCACGCCGATGAACACGCCTGCCTTCAGCTCGAACAACGTCAGGTCGCGCAGGGTACGCAAGGAAAAGAACCCGACCACAATCGCCGCCGCCGCAAAGCGCAGGCCCACGAAAAACATCGGTCCGCTGACAGTCATGGCATGCTGCACCAGCAAAAACGTGCCGCCCCAGATCATGGTGATAAACACCAGGATGCACTCGGCTTTACTGAAACGGTGGAAACGCGAGGGGGAGTTCGGCGTGGTCATGGCGGCTCGGTCTTGCAAGGGAAAGGCACGGACCGCACAATGCGCCGCACGCTGGGCAGTATACTGCGCACACCCACCCATTGAGCAATATAGTGCACAAAGAAAATCCACAACGGGCCTCGGTCCTGCAGCACGTCAGCCAGAACGTTCGTCGCCTGCGCCACGCCGCCGACCTGAGCCAGACTGCGCTCTCGGAAAAGTCCGGGGTCAGCCGGCGCATGCTGGTGGCCATCGAGGCCGGGGAAAAGAACGTCAGCCTGTCCACCCTCGACCGTGTGGCCGAAGCGTTGGATGTGGCGTTCAGCGACCTGATCCAGGCGCCGGATGTGCGCGATCACAGCCGCATCAACGAACTGGCCTGGGCGGGGGAAATCGACGGCAGCAAGGCGGTGTTGCTGGCCAAGGCCACGGCGCGGCGCGAGGTCGAGTTATGGGAGTGGCGTCTTGAACCCGGTGATCGCTATTGTCCGGACCCCGACCTGGAGGGGTGGAGCGAGCAACTGTTCGTCTTCGAGGGCAGCCTGACGTTGGTGGTCGGCGAGCAGGAAAATACCATCGGTGCCGGCGAATTCTTCATGTTCGCCAGCCACCAGCCCCATGCCTATCGCAATGACGGCCAGGTCGCCGTGCGCTTTGTGCGCAATGTGGTGATCTAACTGTTTGCCAGCCAACAGTGGATGCACACTTTGCTGGTTTGAAACTGCGGTTGTACGCCTGTTTACGCGGCAACCGGCTGATTTTACTGACGATTAAATTCAGGCACGACTCCTGCAAACACTCCAGTATCCCCTCGGAGCCTGGAGTCGGCCCATGTCTGCCCACCCTCAACAACCTGCCCATATCATCCGCTCGGACGCGGAGGCCATCGAGGTCGCCAAGCGCCTGGCCGAACGCTTTGCCGTCGACGCCAGCGCGCGCGACCGTGAGCGGCGCCTGCCGGTGGCCGAACTGGACGAGTTTTCCGCCAGCGGCCTGTGGGGCATCACCGTTCCCAAGGCCTATGGCGGCGCCGGGGTGTCCTATGTGACGGTGGCCGAGGTGATCAAGTTGATCTCCGCCGCCGACCCGTCATTGGGGCAAATCCCGCAGAACCACCTGGGCGTGGTGGACATCCTGCTGCAAACCGCCACCGAGGAACAAAAACGCCACTACTTTGGCAAAGTCCTGGCGGGTTATCGCTTTGGTAACGCCTTCTCCGAGGCCAAGAGCAAAAACGCCGGCACCTTCGACACGCAGATTCGCTTCCACGGCGACACCGCGCAGATCAACGGCGAAAAGTTCTACTGCACCGGCGCGCTGTTCGCCCATATCGTGCCCACCGTGGGTAATAACGAAAAGGGCCAGGCGTTCATCGGCCTCGTCGAGCGCGATGCGCCAGGCCTGACCGTGATCGACAACTGGGACGGTTTCGGCCAGCGCACCACCGCCAGCGGCGGCGTGACCCTCGACGGCGTGAGCGTGCCCTTGAGCGCGGTGATTCCCGCCCACCTGGCGTTTGACCAGCCCACGGCCGATGGGCCGATTTCGCAAATCATCCAGGCAGCTGTGGACACCGGCATTGCCGTCGGCGCCCTTGAACAGGCAAAAATCTTCGCGCGCCAGGCCCGTCCGTGGATCGACAGCCAGCAGGATCACGGTTGGCAGGACCCGTTCACCATCGCCGCCATCGGCGACCTGGAGTGGCGTGTGCACGGCACCGAAGCGATCCTCGCCAAGGCCGGCCTCGCCGTCGACCGGGCCCTCGCCGAACCGAATGAAGACACCGTCGCCCAGGCCTCGCTGGTGGTCGCCCAGGCCAAGGTCCTGTCGGCCGAAACCGCCTTGCTCGCCAGCAGCAAACTCTTCGAGCTGGCCGGCACCCGCTCGGTCACCGCCAAGCACAACCTCGACCGCTTCTGGCGCAACGCGCGGACCCACACCCTGCACGACCCGGCCCGCTGGAAATACCACCTGATCGGCAATTTCGTGCTCAACGGCGTCAAGCCTGCGCGCCATGCCTGGAACTGAGGACCTGACCCATGACCGCCCTGACCCTCGCACGCCAACTGCTGGACAGCACCCGTCGCCACGTCGCAAAAAGCGACGACCCCTACGTGATCAGCCGCTTCGGCGATTGGCAGATTCGCGTGGATGTAGCAGCCGCCTTGCTGGAACGCGCCGAAACCGATCCAAGCCCGGTCGCCGTCACTGAAGCGCAGATCGCCGCCGCCGAAGCCTTGCTCTTTGCCAGCAACACCGAATTCGAACTGACCGGCCAACGCACCGCGCTGCCACCGACCCTGGATGACCCGTTGCGCTGGAAATACCAGGTCGTCGGCAACTACCACCTCAACGGAGTGCTGTGATGTCCCGTGAAATCCGCTTGAACGCCTTTGACATGAACTGTGTCGGCCACCAATCGCCGGGCCTGTGGGCGCATCCGCGCGATCGCTCGTGGCAGTACAAGGACCTTGAGTACTGGACCGACCTGGCGAAGATCCTTGAGCGCGGCAAGTTCGACGGCCTGTTTATCGCCGACGTGCTGGGCATCTACGACGTGTACAACGGCAACGGCGACGCGGCGATTCGCCAGGCGACCCAGGTGCCGGTCAACGATCCGTTGTCGCTGATCGCACCCATGGCGCTGGTTACCGAGCACCTGGGTTTTGGCCTCACCGCATCGCTGTCGTTCGAGCACCCGTATCCGTTTGCCCGCCGTCTCTCGACCCTCGACCACCTGACCAAGGGCCGCATCGGCTGGAACATCGTCACCTCCTACCTGGAAAGCGGCGCCAAGAACCTTGGCCAGAAAGCCCAGACCGAACACGACGCCCGCTACGACTATGCCGAGGAATACCTGGAGGTCTGCTACAAACTCTGGGAAGGCAGTTGGGAAGAGGGCGCGGTACTGCGCGACCGTGAACGTCGGATCTTCAGCGACCCGAGCAAGATCCACGAGATCCGCCACGTCGGCAAACACTTCCAGGTGCCCGGCATCCACCTGTGCGAACCCTCGCCGCAGCGCACCCCGGTGCTGTACCAGGCCGGTGCCTCCAGCCGTGGCAAGCAGTTCGCCGCCGAGCAGGCCGAATGCGTGTTCGTTGCCGCGCCGTCCAAGGTGCTGCTGAAAAAGACCGTCGCCGACATCCGCCGCCGTGCGGCCGAAGCCGGACGCGACCCGAAGAAAATCCTGATTTTCAACTTGCAGACCGTGATCGTCGACGAGACCGACGCCAAGGCCAAGGCCAAATTCGACGAATACAAATCCTACGCCAGTTATGAAGGCGCGATGGCGCTGATCTCCGGCTGGACCGGGATCGATTTCAGCCAGTTCAAGCCGGATGAACCGCTCAAGCACGTGCACACCAATGCGATTCAATCGGCGGTGGAAGCTTTCTCCACGGCGGATCCGAACAAGGTCTGGACCCCCAGCGAACTGGCCGATTGGGTCGGTATCGGCGGCTTTGGCCCGCTGTTCGTCGGCGGCCCGGAGACCGTGGCGGACCTGTTGCAGGAGTGGGTCGAAGAGACCGACGTGGACGGATTCAACCTCGCCTATGCGCTGACCCATGAAACCTTTGTCGACGCCGTCGAATGGCTGGTACCGGAGTTGCAGAAGCGCGGCGTGTACAAGACCGAATACGCCCAGGGCACGTTGCGCGAGAAGTTGTTTGGCGATGGTGCAAGGTTGGGCGCGAACCACCCTGGCGCGGGCTACCGCAATTTATCTGGGATACAAAAAACCAATGTGGGAGGGGCGGTGCGACGATTCGACTTGCCCCCGATAGCGGTGGCTCAGTCAAAGGTGTTCTAACTGATCCACCGCCATCGGGAGCAAGTACCGCCCCTCCCACAGTTGTCCTGTGTCGATCCAAATAATCAAGCCAGCGGACCACCGCACGCACACCCCCCAATAGGAGCAACCCCCTATGAGCGTGCACGAACCAACGGCCCTCCTGGAACACCTGAGCCACTGGGCGCAACTCACACCGTTGCACATCGCCCTGCGCCACAAGCGCCAGGGCCAGTGGTACGCCTGGCGCTGGATCGACACCTTGCGCGATGTCGAACGCCTGGCCGATGGTTTGCGCCAGCAAGGTTTCGATCAACAGTCACGCTTGGTGCTCAGCGGCGCCTTTGAGCCGAACCTGCTGTTGCTGGCGTTGGCGGCCCATTCCGTCGGTGCACAGGTGCTGACGCTGGCCGATAACCTCGAGCCGCAGGCCTTGGAGCAACAGCTGTGGCGTATTCATCCCAGCCACGCCTACGTTCAAGGTCGCCAGCGCGATTGGACCTTCACCCAGCGGTTGGATTTCGCCCAACTGCTCGGCCCCGTGGACCCGGCGCAACACCTGCAGCGCTGGTGGCAGCCCGCCGGTGAAACCGCGTTGTGGAGCGAGGAGGGCACCCACTGGCAAGGCGGCCTGGCGGTGGTGCTGGAGCAGTGGCTGAGCAGCGGCCACGGCCTGGCCTTCCCGGAAAGCCTGGCCTCGGCGCGACGTGATCGCAGCGAAGTCGCGCCCACCGGCCTGCTGCTGTCGCCCGCCCGTTTGCTGCACCTGGCCGACGAGATCGAAAGCCGCCTGCCACCCCACGGCACCTGGCGTCGACGCCTGTGCGACTGGGCCATTGCCCACCCGCACAGCGGCCTGCGCCGCCTGCTGAAAAACCGCGTGCGCACACTGTTGGGCTTCCAGCGCCTGGCCTATATCTGGCAGCCCCTCAAATCCAATGCCGAGCCGACGTGGCTTGCCGAATTCAAACGGGAACGTGCATGAGCCAAGCCATTCTCCAGGTGCGGGACATCTCGCTGTCGTTCAAGGGCGTCAAGGCGATCAATGGGCTGTCGTTCGAGGTGGCGCGCGGGGAAATCTGCGCGTTGATCGGGCCCAACGGTGCCGGCAAGAGTTCATTGCTCAACGTGCTCAACGGCGTGTATCGCTTCGATGCCGGCGAGATCGTGTTCGAGGCGCAGCATTTCCAGCGTATCGACCCGCTGGGCGCCGCGCGTCGAGGCATTGGCCGTACCTTCCAGAACAACGCCCTGTTCAAGAAAATGAGCGTGCTCGACAACATCCTCACCGGCCTGTCGCGGCATATGCGCACCAGCTTTATCGAACAGGCCCTCGGCTTGCCCCGCGCACGCCGTGAAGCCGAAGCCTTCCGCCTGCGCGCCCAGGGCATCCTCGAGTTCCTGGAGCTGCAAGCCTACCGCGATGTGCTGGTGGGCAACCTGTCCTATGGCCTGCAAAAGCGTGTGGAGCTGGGCCGTGCATTGATCGCCGGGCCCAGCCTGTTGCTGCTGGACGAACCCATGGCCGGCATGAACGCCGAGGAAAAACAGGAAATGGCGCGCTTTGTCGCCGACGTGAACCGCGACCTCGGCACCACCGTGGTGTTGATCGAACACGACATGGGCGTGGTCATGGGGCTGTCCGACCATGTGGTGGTGCTCGACTACGGGCGCAAGGTCGGCGACGGCACCCCTGCCGAGGTGCAGGCCAATCCCGAGGTGATCGCGGCCTACCTGGGAGTGACGCACTGATGACGTTCTTCTTCGAAACCCTGCTCGGCGGCCTGCTCGCCGGCACCATGTATTCCCTGGTCGCGATCGGCTTCGTGCTGATCTACAAGGCCAGCGGCGTGTTCAATTTTGCCCAGGGCTCGATGCTGCTGTTTGCCGCGCTGACCTTCGTCAGCCTGCACGACCAGGGCGTGCCGTTTGCCCTGGCGTTGCTGTTGACGGTGATCGTGATGATTGTCGGCGCCTTGCTCATCGAGCGCCTGGTGCTGCGGCCGCTGGTGAACCGCTCGCAGATCACGTTGTTCATGGCGACGCTGGGCCTGTCGTTCATTATCGAAGGCCTGGCCCAGGGCGTGATGGGCTCGCAGGTGCGCGCCCTGGACTTGGGCATCGACGATGTACCGCTGTTCGTCGGGCCGCTGATGCTCAGCCAGTTCGACCTGATCGCTGCGGCCGTGGCCGTGTTGCTGGTGACCGTGCTGGCGCTGCTGTTCAACAAGACCCGTATCGGCGTGTCGCTGCGCGCGGTGGCGGATGACACCACGGCGGCGCTGTCCATCGGCATCAACCTCAACCGCATCTGGCAGATCGTCTGGGCGGTGGCCGGCATCGTCGGGCTGGTGGCGGGGTTGTTGTGGGGCGCGCGCCAGGGCGTGCAGTTTTCGCTGTCGCTGGTGGTGCTCAAGGCCTTGCCGGTGTTGATCATCGGCGGCTTCACCTCGATTGGCGGGGCGATTGTCGGCGGGCTGATTGTCGGCGCTGCGGAGAACCTCGCCGAGGTGTATATCGGCCCGCTGATCGGTGGTGGTATCACGCCGTGGTTCGCCTATGTCCTGGCGTTGTCCTTCCTGTATATCCGTCCCGCCGGTCTGTTCGGCGAGCGCGCCATCGAGCGAGTCTGAAAGCATGTCGATCCCTGTTGCTGAACACACCGCCCCCTTGCTGCTGGTCCAGCGGCGCGTGCCCTGGAGCCTGCTCGGCCTGCTGGCGCTGGCGTTTATCGTGGTGCCGCTGTGGGGCAATGACTATTGGCTCAACGCGATCCTGATCCCGTTCCTGGTGCTGTCCCTGGCCGGGCTGGGCCTGAATTTACTCACCGGCTATACCGGGCAAACCTCGGTGGGCGCAGCCGGCTTCATGGCGGTTGGGGCGTTCGCCACCTATGGGTTTTTACTGCGCCTGCCTGAGCTGGGCCTGCCGGTGGCGCTGCTCGGCGGCGGGATCATCAGCGCCTTGGTCGGGCTGCTGTTTGGCTTGCCCAGCTCGCGGATCAAAGGCTTCTACCTGATGGTCACCACCTTGGCCGCACAGTTTTTCCTGGAGTGGCTGTTCGTCAAATTCCCCTGGTTCTACAACTACGGCTCGTCCGGGACCATTTCGGCGCCGAAGCTGGCGTTGTTCGGCCATGACCTCAACACGCCGCTGGGCCGCTACTGGCTGACCCTGGTCACGGTGCTGTTGTTGACCTGGGCCGCGGTCAACCTGGTGCGCAGCCAGGTGGGTCGCAACTGGATGGCGATCCGCGACATGGACACCGCCGCCGCCGTGGTCGGTATTCCGGTGGTGCGCTACAAGCGCCTGGCGTTTGCGGTCAGTTCGTTCTACCTCGGCATCGCCGGCGCGTTGTGGGCGTTTGCCTACCTGGGCACGGCCAGCGCCAGCAGCTTCGACATCAACCGCTCATTCCAGATCCTGTTCATCATCATTATCGGCGGCATGGGCAGCATTGCCGGCAACTTCGTCGGCGCGGCATTCATCAGTTTGCTGCCGATCTTCCTCAGCCATGCCGGGCAGGCGTTGTTCGGTGGCTCGGTGGACGCGGGGCAGTTGCAAAACCTGCAGAAAATCATTTTTGGCGTGTTGATCATCGTGTTCCTGATCAAGGAGCCCGAGGGCTTGATTCGCCTGTTGTACAACCTCCGTGACCGGCTGCGTCAGTGGCCCCTACGTTTCTGACTGAATAAGAGAGTCCCTATGCGTGCATCCTTGAAACGCTCCCTGGCCGGCGCCGCCTTCGCGCTGGCTGCCCTGGCCGGTGCCGTGCCCCAGGCGGTAGCCTCGGCCGACCAGCAGTTCTTTCCCCTGGCCACCTACCGGGTGGGTGCCTACGCCTCCAGCGGCGTGCAGGTGTGGGCCGGGATGATCGACTACCTGCGTTATATCAACGAGGTCGAAGGCGGCATCAATGGCGTCAAGCTGGTGTGGCAGGAATGCGAGACCGAGTGGACGGCGGAGAAAGGCATCGAGTGCTACGAGCGCTTCAAGAACGGCCTGGATGGCGCGCCGGTCGCGGTGTACCAGCCCAACGGCGCACCGGCGGCCTATGCGCTCAGCGAAAGGGCAGAGGTGGACAAGATCCCGCTGATCACCCTCGGCTACGGTCGCACCGAAGCCACCGACGGCACCGTGTTCCCGTACAACTTCCCGGTGATGCTGACGTTCTACAGCGAGGCGTCGACCCTGGTGAACTACATCGCCCAGCGCGAAGGCGGCTTCGACAAACTCAAGGGCAAGAAGATCGCCACGGTCTACCACGACTCGGCCTACGGTCGCGAAACCCTTGGCCCGCTGAAATTGCTGGCGGAAAAATACGGTTTTGAAAACATCCAGATTCCGGTGGCCGATCCGGGCAATGAGCAGTCCGCGCAATGGCGCCAGGTACGCCAGGCCAACCCGGATTGGGTGTTCCTGCGCACCTGGGGCGTGTCCACCCCGGTGGCGGTGAAAACCGCCGCACGCTTCGGCTTCCCGGTGGACCATATCATCGGCGACATCTGGGCCAGTTCCAGCGAAGACGTATTGCCCGCAGGCGCCGCCGCCAAGGGCTACCTGGCGCTCACGCCTTACCCGGCAGGAGCGGATTTCGAGATCCACAAGCGCCTCAAGCAGTACATCCTCGACAAGGGCCACAGCGACCTCAAGGACCTGAAGAATTTCGGCAGCGTCTACTACAACTCCGGCCTGGTGAACGCCGCCGTGGCCGTGGAAGCGATCCGCACCGGCCAGGCCAGGTTCGGCAAGCGCCCGCTCAATGGCGAAGAAGGTCGCTGGGGCCTGGAACACCTGAATATCGATGACGCGCGCTTGAAGGATATGGGCTACCTGGGCCTGATGCAGAACCTCAAGCTGTCGTGCCGCGACCACGAAGGCGGCGGCTCGGCGCGCGTGCAGCAATGGGACGGCGCCCACTGGACGCTGATCAGCGACTGGATCGCCGCCGACCGCGCCCTGTTGCGCCCGCTGATCGATGAAAAATCCGCGGCGTTCGCCAAGGAAAAAGGCCTGACGCCACGCACCTGCACCGGGGATGAATAAATCATGAGCCAGCTCGCCAGCGAAGCCACGCGCCCGTCGTTGTTGACGGTCAACGATATTGAAGTGATCTACGACGGCGCGATCCTCGCCGTGGCCGGGGTGTCGCTGAGCGTGCCCAAGGGCGCCATCGTCGCCCTGCTGGGGGCCAATGGCGCCGGCAAGAGCACCACCCTCAAGGCGATCTCCGGGCTGGTGCGTGCCGAGCGCGCCGAAGTCAGCCGGGGCGTGATCGAATACGCGGGCGTCGACCTGGCCGGCGTCGACCCCAGCCAGCGTGTGCGCCAGGGCATGGTGCATGTGCTGGAAGGCCGCCATGTCTTCGGCCAGCTCAGCGTCGAAGACAACCTGCGCAGCGGCGGCTTTGTCCGGCGCCTGAGCCGCAAGGCCATGGAACAGGACCTGGAGCGCATCTACGCCTGGTTCCCGCGGCTCAAGACCAAGCGCCACACCCGCGCCGGCCTGACGTCCGGCGGCGAGCAGCAAATGGTCGCCATCGGCCGCGCGTTGATGACCCGTCCTACTTTGGTACTGCTCGACGAGCCGTCCATGGGTTTGGCGCCTATGATCGTGCAGGAGATCTTCGAGATCATCGCGCAGCTCAACCGCGAGCAGCAGGTGAGCTTCCTGATCGCCGAGCAGAACATCAACGTCGCGCTCAACTATGCGTCCCAGGGCTACGTGCTGGATACTGGGCGCGTGGCCTTGAGTGGCAGCGCCGCCGAGCTGTTGGCGCGGGGCGACTTGCACGATATTTATCTGGGTAAACAGTAAAGGCGAATGTGCATGACTGAATCCCTCCGCAACGCTGATGTGCTGATCATCGGCGGCGGCCTGAGCGGCACGATGCTGGCGGTGCAACTGCTGCGCCGGCCTGGGCAGCGCCGGATCCTGGTGATCGAACCGCGCGCCGAACTCGGCCGTGGCGAGGCCTACAGCGCCGTCGAACTGGGCCACACCTTGAACGGCAACGCGGCGCGCATGAGCGTCGACCCGGAAAACGCCGATGACCTGACCCAATGGCTGACCGCCTACATCGGTGCCGGCGGTTGGCCCGAGTCGGACCAGCAACACGTGCCCATCAGCGAACTGTTCCCGCCACGCGGGATTTTTGGCCTGTATGCGCAGCAACGGCTGGCTGAGGCCAAGGCGTTGTCGGCGTCCACCGTCGAGCATATCCGCGCCGAAGTCGTCGACCTGCAGGTCGGCGACGATTCAGTGTTGCTGACCCTCGACAACGGCCAGCAACTGCGCGGCGCCCAGGCGGTGTTGGCCACCGGCATGTTCCCGGCGGCACGCACGCCGCAGACCCAGTCCAGCGGCTTGAACGCCGCCGCCGTGGACCCCTGGGACGTGCAGGCCATGACCCGGATCGACCCGCAGGCGCCGGTGCTGATCATCGGCTCCGGGTTGACCATGGTCGACGCCGTGGTGTCCCTGGAACAGGCCGGGCACCTTGGGCCCATCGAGGTGTTTTCACGCCACGGCTTGTTGCCCCATGTGCGCCGGCAACCGCCGGGCTGGGACGATTTCCTCGCTGCCGACCACGCCTTGCGCAGCCCGCGACAACTGCTGCGCGAGGTGCGGCGTCAATGCCGCCTGGCATTGGCGCAGGGCATCGATTGGCAGGCGCCATTGGACACGGTGCGCGCCCATATCGGCCGGCTGTGGAGCCAGGCCAGCGAGGGCGAGAAACGCCAGTTCGTGCGGCATGTGCGGCCCTGGTGGGAAAGCCATCACCACCGCTCGCCGCCGTTGAGTGCCCAGTTGGTGGCCCGGCTGCATGAGCAAGGGCGGTTGCGCATTCGCGCGGCGTCGTTCAAGGGGCTGGAGCCCTCGGGCGAGGGCGTGACCATTCGCTTGCGTTACCGTGGCGAACAGGTGGTCAGCCTGGTATCGGGAGCGGCGCTGATCAACTCCAGCGGCATCGAATACGACTGGCGCCGCGTGGCCCGGCCGTTGCCGCAGCAGTTGCTCAAGCGCGGGCTGATCAGGCCGGGGCCGCTGGCGTTGGGGATTGCGGCGGACACGTGCGGCGCCGTGCTGGATGCCCAGGGCCAGGTCAGCATGCGATTGTTCGCCATGGGCCCGCCGTTGCGCGGGATGTGGTGGGAGAGCACGGCGGTGACGGATGTGGCGCTTCAGGCCAAGGCCTTGGCATTGAAGTTGGCGCATTTCTAAATGTGGGAGGGGGCAAGCCCCAATGCCGGTCAGTTAAGGGACAGAACGGGCAACCCCTCCCACAGGGGATCTCCATTTATCTTGAGGTCTTTACGAAACCGGGTTTTAGGCCGAACACTTCCACCCCCTGCGGCGTCGATTGCCCGGTAGTCACCTTCACCCGCTCCACCGGCTTATCCATCGCTTCTCGATACTCCACCGTCCTGTCCGCCTGGATCGCCTCGCTCGGAATCACTATCGCCTGCGCATTGTTGTAAGTGACGATGGTCAACCGCGCACTCATCCCCAGGCGCACCCGCTGCAACTGTTGCGGGGTCAGCCTGGGGATCGACAACGTCACCGGAAACTGCGCGCTGCCCTGGCTGTCGCTGGCAATCGCCAGGCCGCTGACCACGCTCACCGAGCCGCTCAACCGTTCCCCGTCAAAACCATCGCCCAGCACTTCCACCGCCTGGCCTTGGTGCAGCTGGTTGATGTCCAGCTCAGACACCTTGGCGACGATTTTCAGCCGCTCGATATTGGCCAGGCCGAACAGCACCTGGCCCTGGCTGACCTTGCTGCCGGCCTGAATCGGCGCGTTGGTGTTGCCGCTTTGGGGCGTATTGTTGCCGGGGGCGGGCACCACGATGCCGGAGAACGGCGCCTTCACCTCCTTGCCTGCGAGCAGGGTACGCAAGGCCTCGTATTTCACCGTGGCGTTGGTCAGTTCCATGTCGGCGATCTGGCGGTATTCGCCCTTGCCCTGGTCGAGGGCCTGTTGCAGTTCGCTGCGGGCGGAGGCGAGGTCCAGTTGCTGTTGCTGAGCCTGTTGCTTGAGGTCGTCCAGCTCATTGCGCGGGATGATGCCGCGCTTGAACAGGTTTTCGCTTTCGGTGAGTTTGCGTTGGGTGTTGCCGGCGGTCATCTCGGCGGTGCGCAGGCTGCGGCGCGCACGGCTGACGGTGGGGCCGCTGTCCCAGTCCTGCAGCTCTTGCACGGCGCGGCGGGCCTTGAGCTGGGCGGAGAGGGCGTCGCGCAACTGCACCTCAAGGGTGGCCGGGTCCATGCGCAACAGCACCTGGCCAGCCTCGACCCGCTGGCCTTGCTCCACCAGATTGGCCTGCACGTTACCGTCGAACGGCGCCGTGAGGGTGAGGGTGGTGTCGGGTTCTATCTTGCCCACCAGGCCGATCTGGTGCACCAGCGGGTCGGGCTTGACGGCCAGCCATTGTTCGGTGGCGCCGGCCGGGCCTTCTGCGGGGCTGCGCAGGGCCAGCCCCGCGCCGGCCAGCAGCAGAATCAATGCGACGCCCAGCAGGCGTTTTCGATTAGTAGTCATTGAGGGCGATTTCCCAACTTTCCAGCGTCATGCCCAGGGTCAAGTCGAGCTGGGTCTGGGCGTTCAAATAAGCGATCAGGGCGTTGAGCTGCGCGTTTTCGGCATTGCGCAGGTCGGTCTCGAAGCTCAGCACCTGGAAGTTGGTGGAGCGCCCGGCGCTGAGTTTCTCGCGTTCGATCTCGATCTTGCGCCGCGACAACTCCACCGCGCGCTGGGAGATTTCATACTGGCGCCAGCGGGTGCCGAGGTCGCGTACCACGTCGTTGACGTTGCGTTCCAGTTCCTGGCGGGCGTCGGTGATGCGGATCTCCTGGTCCTCCACATTGACCCGCGCGCGCACTTCGGCCTGGCGCGTGCTGATGTCGCCGATGGGGATCTGCACCTGCACCCCGGCGTAGCTGTCCCAGGTCCGGTTGTTGGTGCTGCCGCCGTCGTTATTGTAGGCGTCGCGTATCTGGTTTGCGCCGGCCACCAGGTCCACCTGCCAGCGCCCGGAGTCCTTGGCGATCACCAGGTTGAGGTCGGCCTGCTGGCTGCCGAGCAGGGCGGCGAGGTATTCCGGTTGCTGGGTCTGCGCCAGGTTGAAGGCCTGGCGTTTGTCGATCTGCATGGGCTTGGCCTCCAGGGCTTCGGTGGCGCGAATCGGCGTCGACAGGTCCAGGGCCAGCAGGCGCAGCAAGGCCAGGCGGTTGGTGTCCAGTTGGTTCTGCGCTTCTTCGACGCCCAGTTGCTGGGTGGCGATATCGGCTTCGGTCTGCACGATCTCGAATTCGGCCATGCGCCCGGCGCTGATCAAGGCTTTGTTCACCTCCAGCAAGGTGCCGGAGCGCTTGAGGGCGTCCTGTACGATGCTCAGTTGCT
Source organism: Pseudomonas sp. NFACC25 (assembly GCF_900100935.1). NCBI lineage: Bacteria > Pseudomonadati > Pseudomonadota > Gammaproteobacteria > Pseudomonadales > Pseudomonadaceae > Pseudomonas > Pseudomonas sp. NFACC25. Next base: position 343,120 of record NZ_FMUC01000005.1, on the reverse strand, counting down.
CCTGGGCCCGCAGCAGTTCGCGGTAGGTGGCGATGATCTGGCTGATGGTCTGCGCCACGGTCGCCTTGAGGTTCAGGCGGTTGGCCTGCTCCGACAGGCGCGACAGGCGCAACGGTGCGGTGGTGGCGTCCCAGCCGGCGCCGCGCATCAACGGCTGGATGATCGCCAGGTCGAGGCCGTCGCTGCGGTAGCGGCCGGCGCGGTCGGCGTTGTTCAGCTGCTGGGTCCAGGCCATGCTCAGGCGGGTGCCGTACTCACTGAGCAAGCTGGTGGCCGGCGCCACGTTGGCATTGCGCGCACTGTCCTGGGAGCCACGGGTGCTGCGGTAATAGCTGTTAAGGGTGAGCTTGGGGTTGAACACGTCTTCGGCGACGCGCAGGTCGAACTTCTGCGCCACCCGTTGCAGGTAGGCGCTGCGGATTGCCGGGTTGTTGCGCAGGCCCAGGTACACGGCGTCACCCAGGGTCATGCTGGTGACCTGGGCATTCAAGGACACGCCCCGGTCGTAACCGCTGCGGGTGCTGCTGGGGGCCGACGGCTTGATGACCACCTCGGCGGCCACGCCGTGCAGGCTGATCAACACGAGCAACCCCAGCCATTTACTCATCGCGCAAGGCCTCCACCGGCTGCAACCGTGAGGCCGACACCGCCGGGTAGATGCCAAAGAACAAGCCCACCAGCAACGTACTGCCCACGCCAAGGGGCAGGGCGGCGACGGCCAGGTCGAATAGCCAGCCCGACAGCCAGGCATAGAGCCAGGCGGCGGTCATGCCAAGTACCGCACCGCACAGCGCGCCGACGGCGGTGAGGGTGACGGCTTCGAGCAGGAACAGGTTGCGGATGTCGCGCTGGCGAGCGCCCAGGGCCATGCGAATGCCGATCTCGCGACGGCGCTCCGACACGTTCATCAGCATCACATTCATCACGCCTACGCCGCCGCCGACCAGGGAAATGGCGCCGAGGGCCAGCAGCAGGTAGGCGAAGGTGCGGCTTTGCCGGGTCATGCCGTCGATCATTTGCTGGGGCACCTGGATGTCGACCGTGTGGTCGGTGAGTTGGGTCTGCAAGGCGCTGGCGGCTTCCGTGGCAATGTGTTCCATGTCCTGGCCGGGCGCGGCGCGGATAATCACATTGCCGATCTGCGGCATGGCATGGATGCGGCGCATGCCTTCGGCGGGAATGAACAACGACTCGTTGGCCTGTACCGGCATCAGCATTGCCCTGGGCTGGTTCTGCAGAATGCCCACCACCAGGAACAGGTAGTCGTTGATGCGCACGCGGTCGCCCAGTTGCAGCGGATCGCCCGGCGCTCCGAGGGCCTGGGCCAGTTGGTCACCGATCACGCCATAGGTTTCGTTGGCGTCGAAGCTCGACAGGAAGCGCCCCTGCCGTACCACCAGGCGCATCGCCGCCTGGATGTCCGGTGTGCTGCCGACGAGGTTGGCGTTAGTGGTACGGCCATGGAACACGATGGGCCCGCTGAACAAGGTCAGCGCGCCGATATGGGCAATGCCCGGCACGGCCTGGCGCACGGCATCCAGGTCGAGCCTCGCGGGCGCGGGGACCGTGCTGCTGCCCTTGGGAGGGAACTGGGCGACCAGGGTGTCGGTGCCCATGTCCTTGAAAATCATCGCGGCATCCACCGCCGCGTTATGGCCGATATTGATCAGCGCCACCACCGACGAACTGCCGATGACGATGCCCAGCAGGGCCAGCACCGAGCGCTTGCCCAGGGTGCGCAGGCTGACGAAGGCTTCATGCAGCAGTTGGCTGAAGCTCTGTTCGACCCGCAGGCTCATAGGCGCCCGGCCTCGTGCACTACGCCGTTGCGCACCAGGATCTTGCGCTCCAGGCGTTCGGCGATATGCGGGTCGTGGGTGACGATGATCAGTGTGACCTGTTGCTCGCGGTTCAATGCCAGCAGCAGGTCCATGATGTCCTGGGCGGTGCTGCTGTCGAGGTTGCCGGTGGGCTCGTCGGCCAGGATCACCGAAGGCTTGCCCACCAATGCACGGGCAATCGCCACACGCTGGCGCTGGCCGCCGGAGAGGTCGGCGGGGCGATGGTGGGCGCGTTCCGCCAGCCCGACCTGTTCGAGCATGCGCAGGGCCTGCGCCACCGATTCATGCCGCGATACACCGCGATAGCTCAGGGGCAGGGCGACGTTGTCCAGGGCGCTGAGGCGCGGCAGCAGGTTGAAGCTCTGGAACACAAAGCCGATCTGCTGGTTGCGGATCGCCGCCAGTTCGTCCGGGGATGCACTGAAAATATCGTGGCCGGCAAAATGGTACTGGCCGCAATTGGGCAGGTCCAGTAGGCCGAGGATATTGAGCAGGGTGCTTTTGCCGGAGCCCGAGGCGCCGAGGATGCCGCAGCTGTCACCGCGCTCGATGGACAGGCACACCTCATTGAGAATGGTCAGTTCCTGCCCGGCGAGCTGATAGCGCTTGCCGATGCCTTGCAGGGAAATCAAGCCTGGGTGCGCGGGGGTATCTGTCATCGTGACTACGCCTGCAGTCTCGACGCTGCCGTCATGCGCCCTTTGTAAATCTTTGTAACAAGTTCGGGAGCTATCTGGTTCGCGTCACGGACTGGTTTTATTTCTTGTTTTTAAAATATTGTTTGAATACTAACCGTGTTCCCGATGCTTCGCCAGCCGTGGATGTAGAGCGGTTTTACGCTTTGAAAAGATTTCCCTCGCCGGTACGGGGGTCTACCGAAAGGTCCGTGGCTTGCCTGAGAATCCCCATGGGCAAAGGCTTTGGATAGTATGGCGGTGTGTCACTACTTGCTTTCGACCGGCCACACCGGTATAAAAAATCAAATTATTTTTTAAAACAATATTTCCGCCGTGGAACCCTTATGGTCGCGAAGAAACTCAGCGCTCCAAACGTTACCAAGACTCGATTGCTGGATGCGACAGAGGCTCTCTTCATCAAATACGGCTATGACGCCGTGCTGCTGCGGCAGATTACCGAGCGCGCCCAGGTGAACCTGGCTGCCGTGAACTACCACTTCGGGGACAAGGACTCCTTGATGAAGACCCTGCTGATGCAACGCCTGGAGCCGCTCAACGAGCAGCGCTTGGAATTGCTGGCGCGCTGTGAGGCCGAATCCGACGGCCCCCTCGACTGCGACACCTTGCTCGGCGTGCTCTTCGCCCCGGCCATGGGCCTGGAACGCAGCGACCCGGCGAGTGGGGAAGGCCGTTCGTTCATCCGTTTCCTCGGGCGGGTGTACAGCGACACCTCGCCGTTTATCCAGGAATACCTCAAGGTGCATTACCAACCGGTGTTCCAACGCTTCTTCGAAGCCTTCGCCCTGGCCTTGCCGGACTTGCCGCGCAACGAGCTGGGGGTGCGCCTGCAATTTGCCCTCAAGGCGATTTCCGGGGTCATGGCCGGTACCGAATTGCGCCTGCTGATGAACTCCATGAGCCTGGGCCGCCCGGCGACGGATGCCGAGGTGATGGCCAAGCTGATCACCCTGGTCTCGGCGGCGATTCGTGTGCCGCAGCAAAGCCCCGAAGCCGAAAACGCGTTGGCCAAGGTGCTGGACACCCAGCGTGCCATTCGTGAACAGGCGACAGCGCCGGCCGCCAAGGCCTCGCGCTGACAAATCCCAGGCAAAAAAAAGCCCGCTGGGGCGGCGGGCTTGATGTGCAACGTTTGTAACGGATGAGGCTTCACCCTACGTCCCGGGATGTGAATAAAACGTGAAAAAAATGTAAGAGAAAGTGTGAAACTGTTGAGCTGGGTAAACAGGTCAACGGACTCCCTTTCTAGATATTCCAGCGCCCGGCGCTTTTAGCCAGGCGTTGGCGCATCGCGTCCACATTCGCCGCCAGTTGCACGGTCAACAATCGATACCCATCCAGCGCGCTGTAAACCGGCGCGTCCAGGCTGGGCTCGCCGCCGCTGACAGGGCTGGGGCGCTCCAGCCGCTCCGTAACCCCGGACTTCAATGCCCGCGCCATCCCCACCAACTGCACGCGAATCTGTCGATGCTCGGCTTTCAACATCACTTGCATGCGCGCCATCGCCTGTTCGTCCCGCGGGTCCGGGCGGGTGTTGCCGAGAATCTCCAGGGTGCTGATGCACATGCGCAGGTGGCGTTGGATCGCGTCCAGCTCGGTCATGGAGATGCGCACTTCCTTGGACACCGACGGCATCAGCGAGCGCAATTGCAGCATTGCCGCATTCAGGCGGTTGAGCAGCTTCAGGTGTTCATCGTCGGTGACCGACTGGCCATTGATGATCCGGCTGTAGATCTGGGCGCAATCACGCAAGGCGCTGGCCAGGTTGTAGCGCCAGGAATACACGGCATACAGCGGCAGGGCGAAGGAAAACGCCAACGCCAAGGCAATGCCGATCAGGATATCCACGGTGCGCCACAGCCCGTCCGACAACGGGTTGTCACCGTGCCCCGCGACGATAAACACCGTGATCGCGGACAACAGCGCCGTGTACCCGCCCTTGCCGATGGCGTGATAGGAAAAGAACCCGCACACCACCGACATCAGCAGGTAGGTGAGCAGCGGCTGGCCGACATACGCCTCCTGCACCACCAGCAGCAGACCGACGCTGGCACCGATCAGCGTGCCATAGGCGCGCTCAACGGCCTTCTTGCCGATATTGCCGTGGTGTTGCAAACCGCCGATCACCACCAGCATGGTCACCGATGCCCATTCACCATGGGGCAGGTTGATGCCGGTGGTCAGCAGGATCGTCGCCAGCAAGCCGATGGACACGCGCACGGCGTGGATCAGCTTGGCGTGGCGATAGCGGCGGTAGGGGTCGAGCAAGGGGCGCAGCAGGCGCCGGGCGAAGAGTGGCAGGTTCATCGGTAATTAAAGTGGCCTCGGTTTTGGATATGTACACAATCCAAATGTGGGAGGGGGCGGTCCCCTCCCACATTGAGATCGGCATTGTGCTTAGAAGATATAGTCGGTGGTCAGGAAGCTTGAGTCACGGTTGCGCAGGATATCGCTGACCAGCGCCTTGTTGCTTTCCTGGAACTTGGTCGCCACCAGGGTGCGGATCGAAAACACGCGCAGCGCGTCATGTACCGACAGCGTGCCTTCGGCCGAGTTCTTGCGCCCGTTGAACGGGAAAGTGTCCGGGCCGCGCTGGCACTGGGCGTTGATATTGATGCGGCCGACCTGGTTGGCGAAGGTGTCCACCAGGCGTCCGACTTCCACGGCGTTGGTGCCGAAAATACTCAATTGCTGGCCGAAGTCCGAGTCGAGTACGTACTCGATCACCGTCTCCAGATCGCGGTAGGGCACGATGGGCACCACCGGGCCGAATTGTTCCTCGTGGTACACGCGCATCTGCGGATTCACCGGGTACAGCACCGCCGGATAGAAGAACGAACCACGATGGGTACCGCCATTGGCATTCACCACGTGGGCGCCGTGTTGTTGGGCATCGGCCACCAGGTCGTTGAGGTAATCCACCTTGCCGACTTCCGGCAGCGGTGTCAGTGAAACCCCGTCTTCCCAGGGCATGCCGGGCTTGAGGGTCTCCAGCTTGCGGTTGAATTTCTCGATGAAGCTGTCGACCACGTCTTCATGCACAAACAGGATTTTCAGCGCGGTGCAGCGCTGGCCGTTGAAGGACAGCGAACCGGTGACGGCCTCGCTGACGGCGTTGTCCAGGTCCACCTCGGGCAGCACGATGCCGGGGTTTTTCGCATCCAGGCCCAGGGCCGCACGCAGGCGGTGCGGCTTGGGGTGCAGTTTTTTCAAGTCACTGGCGGCCTTGTTGGTGCCGATAAAGGCAAAGATGTCGATCTTGCCGCTGGCCATCAACGCACTGACGGTTTCGCGGCCGCTGCCGTAGATCACGTTGATCACTCCGGCCGGGAAGCTGTCGCGGAAGGCTTCCAGCAACGGACGGATCAGCAGCACACCGAGTTTGGCCGGCTTGAACACCACGGTATTACCCATGATCAGCGCCGGGATCAGCGTGGTAAACGTCTCGTTGAGCGGGTAGTTGTAGGGGCCCATGCACAGCGCCACGCCCAGGGGCACGCGGCGGATTTGCCCGAGGGTGTCCTGTTCCAGCTCGAAGCGGCTGCTGCGGCGGTCGAGTTCCTTGAGGGCATTGATGGTATCGGTGATGTAGTCGCAGGTGCGGTCGAACTCTTTCTGCGAGTCCTTGAGGTTCTTGCCGATCTCCCACATCAGCAGGGTGACCACTGCGTCGCGCTGTTCGCGCATACGTCGCAAAAACGCCTCGACGTGCTGGATACGCTCCACCACGCGCATCGTCGGCCATTCACCCTGGCCACGATCATAAGCGCGCACGGCGGCATCGAGGGCGGTGAGGGCGGTGTCGGCATCCAGCAACGGCGTGCTGCCGATCACCACGCGGCGGTCGCCCAATTGCACCGGGCTCTGCACCTGGGCCAAGGGGCCGTTCCACACCTGCAACTGGCCATCCACCAGGTAGTCACGCTGTTCGATGGGCGCCGCCAGGCGGTATTGCTCGGGAATATCGGCGACGCTGGTGGGAAACAGCTGGGCGAGCAGGTTGCTGGTGGTCATGGCACTACCCCTGAAATAGTTGCAAAACATGACTAGAGAGTCACCCAACACAGGGCTCTATGGCAAGGCTTGTGCGCGTTGCACTACACACCGGGGCGTGTCGCCTGCTCTTCGAGATAGTAGACTGCGCGCCTTTCTTGAAGGAGTTCACATGAGTCAGTACCAGCCGGGCATTCTTGCCGCACCGGTGCCTTTGCAGGCACGCCATCTGTTTTTTGCCGTGGACACCCTGGCAGCCGTGCCCGCTGCGCTGGACGCGCTGGTGCAGTTGGCCGATTCGGCGGCAGTGGTCGGATTTGGCGAGCCGCTGGTCAACGCGCTGGGTGCAACGATTGATGGTTTGCGCAGCTTTCCTGCCGTGAGCGCACCGGGCGCGCACAACCCGTCCACCCAGCAGGCACTGTGGGTGTGGCTGCATGGCGTCGATCGCGGCGAGTTGCTGCTGCGCAGTCGCGCTTTCGAGAAGGCCCTGGCCCCGGCGTTTCGCCTGGTACAGTCGACCGAAGGCTTCCGCTACAAGACCGGCTTCGACCTCACCGACTACGAAGACGGCACCGAAAACCCCCACGATGACGCTGCCGTTGAAGCCGCCCTGACCGACAGCGGTGCCAGCTTCGCCGCGATCCAGCAATGGCAGCACGACCTCGATGGCTTCGCCGCGTTGCCCGCCCAGGAGCGCGACCACATCATCGGCCGCCGCCATGGCGACAACGAAGAGCTGGAAGACGCTCCCGAATCCGCCCACACCAAACGTACCGCCCAGGAAAGCTTCACCCCGGAAGCCTTCGTGGTGCGCCGCTCCATGCCCTGGGCCGACAATGGCCAGGCCGGGTTGATGTTCCTCGCATTCGGCCATTCCTTCGATGCGTTCGAAGCCCAACTGCGCCGCATGAGCGGGTTGGAGGACGGGATTGTCGATGGCCTGTATCGCATCAGCACGCCGTTGACCGGTGGTTACTACTGGTGCCCGCCGGTCAAGGACGGACGCCTGGACCTGAGTGCAATCCTTCAAGGACCGCGTATGTAACGCTGTCCGGACTTGGGTGGCGAAGCGGTTTCTGCGTACGACTGCGGAACCACCCTGGCGTGGGTCGCCACAGAGACAACAGTCTGCTTTGCATATCCGTTTTTCGACGGTATGTAGCGCGGATTTGTCGAGTAATCAAGGAAACTCACTCATGGCTATCATTCATCAGCACCACGTGTCTCTTGTCCATAGTGCATCTTTCGCCACCCATGCCCCTGTTGTTGCCCATTGGCACCCTGCCAACCCTTATGCGGGGCGGTCCGACGCCGCGCTGGCGCAGGAGTTTGACAAAAATTTCGATGCATTCAGGCCAGCAGGCTCGCCCTATGCGACACAGGGGGAAATTTGTCAGGTCGCGGGGCGCCCCCTGACGGGCGATTCACAGCAAGACAACCTGACAATGTTGGCCAGGGAAGTGCTCAAGCGTGACCAGGTGATGAACCAACTGGATACGGTGGATGTTGCAGGTCGGGACGGCATTATTGGCCGGTGGAATCCGGACATGGCCGCCAATAAGTTATCGGCTTCGTCTCCACAATGCTTTGCGCCAACGCCTGGATCCTGGCTTCTTAAACCCGCTATTGCTGCGAGCCTGATTGTTTATTAGGGGATGACAGGCAGGCGTGATTCGGGATAAGGCGCGAATCCCATGTTCAACAACATGAAAATTTTGACAGCGGCGCCATGGGCCACTGAAATCAATCCCCGTTGATCGTATGCTAGTGGCCTTTGTTACCTGTCCGGATGGTTCATGTCTTCTGTCGTCGATGGGCTGCCCCTCAATAAACGCCTGCCGGCCGTGATCGCGATTTCCCTGGGGATCGGCATGGCGACCCTGGACACGGCCATCGTCAACACGGCGTTGCCGACCCTGGCCGAAGGGATTGGCACCGATTCCGCCTCGGTGATCTGGGTGGTCAATGCCTACCAGTTGGCGATTATCGCCACGGTGCTGCCGTTTGCGTCCCTCAGCGATGTGCTCGGGCACCGCCGCGTGTATCTCGGCGGGTTGCTGCTGTTTATCGTCTCGTCGCTGTTTTGCGGGCTGGCCGGCTCGCTGGTCAGCCTGACCGCCGCCCGTGTGGTGCAGGGGCTGGGAGCGGCGGCGATCATGAGCGTCAATACGGCGTTGCTGCGGCATATCTACCCGTCAAAAATGCTCGGGCGTGGCCTGGGCTATAACTCGCTGGTGGTGGGGCTGGCGTTTACCCTGGGGCCCACGGCGGCGTCGGCGATTCTGTCGGTGGCGACCTGGCACTGGCTGTACCTGATCAATGTGCCGTTGGGGCTGTTGGCCCTGGGACTGGGCCTGCGTTCATTGCCGACCCTGCCGATGACCGGGCATGCCTTCGACCGCCTCGCGGCGGCGCTGTGTGCCGGGTTATTCGCCTTGCTGGTGCTGGGGCTGGGCACGGCGGTGCATGGTGCGCAGGGCGCGTTGACCCTGGGCTTGATTGCGGTGGCGCTGCTGTGTGGCGCGTTGCTGCTGCGTCGGCAGGCCGGTCACCCGGCGCCGATGCTGGCGTTGGATCTGTTCAAGCGGCCGGTGTTTGCCTTGTCTTCCCTGACGGCGATCTGCGCCTTCAGCGCCCAGGGCCTGGCCTTTGTGTCGCTGCCCTTTCTGTTGCAGGCGGTGCTGGGGCATAGCCAGGTGGAAACCGGATTCCTCATGACACCGTGGCCGGCGGTCGTGGCGGTGATGGCGTTGGTCGCCGGGCGCCTGGCTGACCGTGTGTCCCTGGGCCTGCTGTGCGGTATCGGGCTGTTGATGTTGAGCGTGGGCATGGCCGCGTTGGCGACCTTGGGCCACGGCGCGTCGGCCTTCGATATTGGCTGGCGCATGGCGTTGTGCGGTGCCGGTTTCGGCTTCTTCCAGTCGCCCAACCTCAAGGCCTTGATGACCAGTGCGCCGTTGGCGCGCAGCGGTGGGGCCAGCGGCATCGTGGCGATTTCGCGGTTGCTGGGGCAGACGCTGGGGGCGTCGTTGGTGGCGCTGTGTTTCCACCTGTCCCTGGGCAATGGCCCGCTGTATGCGCTGTGGCTGGGTTGCGTGTTTGCGCTGGTGGGCGCCGTGGCCAGTGGCCTGCGTTTGCTGCCCTACGGGAAAAAGCCGTTGTAAAACCTGCGGCGGGAGGGCTACCGTGGCGACCTGAATATTTCGGGATGTTTCAGATTTATGTCCAGCCTGGCCCTCCGCACTGCCGATACCCATTCCCGCCGTGCTGCGTTGACCCTGGCGTTATGCCTGCCCAGTGACGTGTTGCTCTATCTGCTGCTGCCCATGGAGTCCCAGGCCTTCGGCATCACGCTCGCCCAGGCCGGGGTGTTGCTGGCGGCCAACCGGCTGGTGCGGATTTTCGGTTATCGCCATGTGCTGAATTTCTACGCGCGCAACGGCGATCGCCTGACCTGCATGATCGCCGCCGGTGCCGCAACGCTGTGCGCCCTGGGTAATTCGGTACTGTCGGGCTTTGCCGCGTTGTTGGGGCTGCGGCTGGTGTGGGGCCTGTGTTTCGCTGCGTTGAACCTGTCGACCCAGGTATTGGCCACCTCCGAGCCGGAGGGCGCCGCTCGCCGGGCCGGGCGATCGCGGGCCCTGATCGCCTGGGGGCCGATGTTGGCGTTGCCGTTCGGTGGCTGGCTGACGCTGTGGGCCGGGCCGCGTCCGATCTTTGTGATCCTCGCCGGCTGTTGCCTGGTGGGGCTGTGGATGGCGCGCGGCCTGCCCAGCGCCGGGCATGATTTGCACAGCACCCCGGGACGCCGTTTCAAGTGGCCCGACAGCGTGGCGCTGTGGTCGTTTATCGAAGGCGTGGCGCTGGACGGACTGTTTATTTTCGGCCTGTCGATCCAGGCGCAGAAGCTGCTCGGCGGTAATGCGGTGCTGATCGCCGGCGGCTTGATGGCCCTGCGTTATGTCTCGGAAATGCTCCTGAGTCCCCTGGGAGGCCACGCCGCCCAGCGCTTTGGCGCGACCTCGATGTTGTTGCTGTTTTCGTTCCTGAGTGCCTTGGCCTTGACGGCGTTCGGCAGCTATTGGGTGATTGTCGGCGCGGCGGCGGTGTTGGTGCTGCGCGCGTTGCAACTGCCCCTGGTGACCACCCTGGTCGCCGAGCGCAACCCCGGTTCGCTGCGGGTGTCGGCCCTGGCGTCGAATGCGGTATGGCGTGACATCGGTGCGGGCCTCGGGCCACTGCTGGCAGGCCTGCTGTTGCCGGTGGCCTCGGCACCCCTGGTGTTTGGCGTGGCGGGTGCGGCGATTGCGGTGAGTGCGTTGTTCTGCTGGCGCACCCGTGTGGCAGCCGGCTGACTTACGTGCGTTTCAATCCTTCCAGCCACGCGGGATCAAAGCGGGTTTGTTCGGTGTCGATCCCCAGCACGTGCATCTTCGCCTGATGTGCTTCGATTTCCCCCACCAACTGCGCCTGGGCACTGGAGTTGGCGTCCAGGGCGTGCATCTGCGTCAGCCCCAGGTGATAGAAGCGCAGGATCTTCATGGCCGTCGGATCATTCGCCTGCACACGCTCGGTGACGGTGTGCATCACGTTGGTCACGCGCATCAGGGTGCGCTTGAGCTGCCAGCCATACACGGCCGGTGCCAACCACGGTTGGGTGCGGAGCGGGCCGCGCAGCAGGGCGACCGTTATCAACACCCCGGCGAATACGCCACCGACATTGAAGCGGAAGTTGTCACCGCCGGGTTCGCCGAACAGCATCACCGCCAGGCTCGACAGCAGCATGGCCAGGGCCACGAACAGCACGGCCACGATCAGCGTGCTGCGGCGCGTCTGTTGGCGGTAGGTGACGGGGTCGCAGGGTTTGAGCTCGAACATCCGGTCCAGGTCTCCAGGGCGGGTAGGGGGAAGGCATCTTCTCATGGTCGGCGGTCAGTGGTGGGGCAATCAAGTTGAACCATGATCTGGGGCAGTTTCTCTAAACCGGTGTAGCCCCTTTGAGGTCAACCACCATGCCCGAGTACAAGCAGCCACCGCCCGGTACCCCCGACCCTGATCGCACACCCGGCGAAGAGGAGCGCGACAACGATGCCTTGCGCCCCAATGACCCGAAAGAGCGTGACGCCCAGGATGATGTGGAGCGCGTCGAAGACGACCTGGAAAACCTCCACGACAAAGCTCGCCCGCTATAACAGGAGACCATGATGAACAAGCGCTCGGATGGACCGCCCTCCAACGAACACGCCAGCGGCAAGGATGAGCTGGGATTTGATCCGGACTCGCCCGATGTGGCCGATCCGCAGGTTGATCCCATCGGTCCGGCCATCGCCCCGCTGGATAAAAAGGCCAAGGACGACGGGAAAAAAAAGCCGCCCTACGATCCGTTGGGCGACTTGAAGAAATGAGCTGGGCCCCGCCAATGAGCGGGGCTTTTTATTTATCTGGGCGGCATCCAGGTGACGTCGGTGATGCCGTACTTCTCGGCCCATGGGCGCGTGGTTTTTTTCACCTGCTCATGGCCGACCCGGCCGATACGACTGACATGCGCTATGTCGGCGTCGACGGCTGCCCAGTGCCAGGCCTCGGCGTTGTTCATCACTTCGGCACGCACCACAAAGGACTTCGGTTGACCGTGCAGTTGGTAGTGGATGGTGTAGATTTTTGCGGTACTCATGTTGCCTCCCTGTCTTGTTATAGATGGATAGGGAACGGTTTAAAAAGGTTCACTCAAAATGACAATCTGCATGCTTGCGCGGCATAGTGACGCATTCCTCCCGCGCCCAAGGATCGCGCCATGACCCTCCTGAACCACAGCCGCCTGTACCTGCAACGCCTGGGTTACGACTCGCCACCACCGCCCACCCTGCAGACCCTGCGGGATTTGCAACTGCGTCATGTGTGCACCTTCGCCTTCGAAAGCCTGTCGACCCTGTTGCGTCTGCCGGTGCCGATCGACTTGCCCAGCGTCGAGCAGAAAGTCCTGTTCGATGGGCGGGGTGGGTATTGCTATGAGTTGAACCAGATGTTCCTGGCGCTGTTGCAGGCACTGGGCTTCGATGCTCGCGGCATTACCGGGCGGGTTGTGATGGGGGGGCCGCCGGATGCACGTACGGCGCGTACCCATCGCCTGAGCCTGGTGACATTGGACGGCGTGCGCTACATCACCGACGTCGGCTTTGGTGGCATGGTGCCCAGCAGTCCGTTGCAGTTGGACACGCAGGCCGTGCAGGCCACGGCCCATGAGCCGTATCGCCTGACACTCAATGAGCAGGAGGGCAGCTACACCTTGTGGGCCGAGGTCGCGGGGGAGTGGCGTGGCTTGTATGTCTTCGACCTGCAAGTGCAGGCAGACATCGACTACGAAATCGGTAACTGGTACGTCTCGACCCATCCAGGTTCGCCGTTCGTGGGCCAATTGAAAGTCGCACGCCTGGCAGCGGGAGAACGCCACACCTTGAACAACGCCCACTATGGGATTCACTACCTGGATCGGCCGAGTGACAAGCGTGTGATCCAGAGCGCCGACGAGCTGCTGGACGTACTGGGCACTACCTTTGGGATTCGCGTGCCGGTTCACCCTCAGCTTGATTCAACCCTTGAGGGCTTGGTAATGGCTGCACGCCAGGAGTATTAATCCAGAGCGATCGCTGAACCGTTTTACCTCCAGGTGGGGGCAAATTTTTTCGAACCTTTGGTGCCAGCCTGGGTTCGAAGCGTTTCCTGAATAATTTGCCCACCAGACAAGGAGATGTAAACGATGTCCAAACTATTCGGAAACCTCCTCAAGCATTCCTCATTGCTGGCGCTGGTCGCCGCGCCAGCCGTGGTGTTCGCCGCACCGTCCACTGACCCGATTTCTACCTTTGGGATTCTGGGCAGCTACAACGATTTCAAGCTCGAAGGCGGTAGTGAAAGTGATAAGGACCACATGCCCGAAGCCGGTCTTTTCTACAACTTCGGCAACAAGCTCACCGCCGAGTCGGGCTTTATCTACCAGGCAGGTGTGGAAGCCAAGTACGGTAAAAAGAGTGATAACAAACTCAAGGAAGGCCAGGCCGACCTGGATCTCGGCTGGCGTGCCGCGCTGGATGCGCGCAACTTCGTCGACGTGATCGTGGGCGGCGGTTACAGCTGGACCCGCTATGAGCTGGACTCGAACGACTACGACATGGAGCTCACCAACAAGTCGCCGTTCGCCAAGGCAGCCCTGGGCTACAACCATCAGTTCGATGACATGACGCTGCGTTTCGAAGCCGGTGCGCGTCGCACCATTGATGGTCGTACCAAGCTCAAGGTGGACGGCGTGGGCAGCGACACCGTGGACCTCAAGGACCGCACCAACCCTTACGCCGAAGTCAGCCTGCTGATGAACCAGAAGGGCGACCTGCCGGTGATGGCGGGCCTTTACTACACCCGCACCGAATACAAGCTCGACGGTGATTCCGAAGTGGCCGATAACACCCGGCTCAAGCGGGATGAGTACGGGGTCAAGGTCGGTATCGCGTTCTGACGCGATTGCAATGTAAAACGCCCCGAACATTCGGGGCGTTTTTTTGGGCTGTTGCAGGTCAGCCCAGAACGCAAAAACGGCGCCCTGGGGCGCCGTTTCTGTTGGTTCACATACCGCTAAGGGATCAAACCCCCAGCACCGCGTGCTGCACCAGGGTCAGCAACGGTTGTGGGTACACGCCCAGGAAGAAGGCGAGCAGGGCGATAGCCAGCAGCATCACGCCACCGGCTTTCTGTTCCCAGTGCAGCTCGGCATCCACACGGCGCAGGTTTGGCTCGATCAGGTACAGGGTGACCATCACGCGCAGGTAGTAGAACACGCCGATGGCACTGCCCAGCACCAGGGACGCAACCAGCCACCACTCGTGGGCTTCGACACCGGTCGCGACGATGTAGAACTTGCCGATAAAGCCCGCGGTCAGCGGGATACCGGCCAGGGACAGCATCATCACGGTCAGTACGGCGGTCAGGTACGGACGGCGCCAGAACAGGCCGCGGTATTCGTACAGGGCGTCGGCGTCACGGCCCTTGTAAGGCGAGGACATCAGGGTGATCACGCCGAACGCGCCGAGGCTGGTGATCACATAGGTGACCAGGTACACGCCGATGGCTTCCACGGCCAGGCCTTTGCTCGCCACCAGGGCGATCAGCAGGTAGCCGAAGTGGGCGATGGACGAGTAACCCAGCAGACGCTTGAGGTTGTTCTGGGTCAGCGCCAGCAGGTTACCGAACAGGATCGACGCGATGGCGATCACGGTCAGCACGTTGCTCAGCACGCCGGTGTTGGCGGCAGGCGAGATCTGGAACAGACGCACCATCACCGCAAACACAGCGACCTTGGACGCGGTCGCCAGGAACGCCGCCACCGGCGCCGGGGCGCCTTCGTACACGTCCGGGGTCCACAGGTGGAACGGCACCAGCGACAGCTTGAACGCCAGGCCGATCAGCATCATCGCCAGGCCCAGTTGGGCAATCGGCGCGGGGCTGTTGGTGGCGGCCAGGGCGTGACCGATACCGGTGAAGCTCAGGCTGCCGGCTTCGGCGTAGAGCAGGGCCATGCCGAACAACAGGAACGCGGAACCGGCGGCCGACAGCACCATGTACTTGATGCCGGCTTCCAGGGAGCGCTTGTTGAAGAAGGCGTAGGCCACCAGGCCGTAGGTCGGGATCGACAGCAGTTCCAGGCCGATGAACAAGCCGGCCAGGTGCTGCGCGCTGACCAGCACGATACCGCCGGCCGCAGCCAGCAGGATCAGCAGGTACAGCTCTTCGCGGTTGCCCGGGTAGCCGGTGCCGCCTTCGCCGAGGTAGGCGTGGGCGAGGGTGACGCAGGCGAGGGTGGCGACGAGGATCAGCGCGATATACAGCAGCGCGAAGTCATCGACCATCATCAGCGGGGTCACCGCCAGTGGCGCGACCTTGAGTGCCGGGATAATCGACAGCAGGGCCAGGTTCAGACCGGCGCAGGACAGCAGGAACGTTTGTGAATGATTGCGGCGCCAGGCGATCGCCAGCATCACCACCACGATGGTGAGGCTGGTGATCAGCAGCGGCGCAAGCGCGATAAAGTGTTGGATCGTGAATTCCATAGCGCTCTTACCGGGCCGAAGCGAGTTGAGAGAAGGCGGTGCCGAACCACTGCTGCACGCCATGCATCGTCGCGGCAGAAGTGTCCAGGAACGGTTGCGGGTACACGCCGATGTAGATCAGCAATACCGCAAGGCCGAGCACCATGATCAGTTCGCGAGCATCCATCCCCTTGAGGACGGTGTCGGACTTGGCCGGGCCGAAGTAGGCGCGGTGGATCATGATCAGCGAGTAGACCGAACCGAATACCAGGCCGGAGGTAGCAATGGCGCTGATCCACGGTGTTTGCACGAAGGCACCCATCAGGATCAGGAACTCGCCGATGAAGTTACCGGTACCCGGCAAGCCCAGGGAAGCGGCGGCGAAGAACAGGCTGATCGCCGGCAGGTACGCAATGCGCGACCACACGCCGCCCATCTCGCGCATGTCACGGGTGTGCAGGCGCTCGTACAACTGGCCACTCAGGATAAACAGTGCGGCGGCCGAGACACCGTGGGCCAGCATCTGGATCACTGCACCTTGCAACGCCAGCTGGCTGCCGGAGTAGATGCCGATCAGTACGAAGCCCATGTGGGAAACGGACGAGAAGGCAATCAGACGCTTGATGTCGGTTTGCGCGAATGCCAGGAACGCACCGTAGAAGATCCCGATCAGGCCGAGGGTCATGGCAATCGGCGCGAACTCGGCCGAGGCGTTCGGGAACAGCGGCAGGGCGAAACGCAGCAGGCCGTAGGCCGCCGTCTTCAGCAGGATACCGGCCAGGTCCACGGAACCGGCGGTCGGCGCCTGGGCGTGAGCGTCAGGCAGCCAGGAGTGGAACGGCACCACCGGCAGCTTCACCGCGAAGGCGATGAAGAAGCCCAGCATCAGGATGTACTCGGTGGTCAGGGACATCTTGGTTTTCAACAGGTCGGCGTAGTTGAAGGTAATCACGCCCGTCGAGTTGAAGTTGACCAGTACCAGGCCCAGGATCGCCACCAACATGATCAGGCCGGAAGCCTGGGTGAAGATGAAGAACTTGGTCGCCGCGTAGATCCGGGTTTTCTTGCCGTCCGAAGAACTGTGACCCCAGAGCGCGATGAGGAAGTACATCGGCACCAGCATCATTTCCCAGAAGAAGAAGAACATGAACAGGTCGAGGGCGAGGAACACGCCGACGACGCCGCCCAGGATCCACATCAGGTTCAGGTGGAAGAAGCCCACGTGACGCTGGATCTCTTTCCAGGAGCAGAGTACCGAGAGGATACCCAGCAGGCCGGTCAGCAGGATCATCAACAGCGACAGGCCGTCGAGGGCCAGGTGCACGTTGATGCCGAAGCGCTGGATCCACACGTGCTTGAATTCAAGCGCGAACGTCGGATCGACACCCGGTGCCGGAGCGAATGAATAGTCGCCATGGGCCCACAGCCAGAGGCCGAGTGCGAGTTCCAGGGACATGGTCAGCAACGCAATCCAGCGGGGGAGGGTGGCGCCGAAGCGTTCACCCATCCAGCAGAGCAGGCCGCCGATAAAGGGGATCAGGATTAGCCAGGGCAGAATCATGACGGGCTCGTTTCCTTTCGCAAGTTCGCAAAGTTCATATCAGACCGCTACCACAACGATGGCGCCGATCACCAGCACGGCACCGGCCGCCATGGAAGCCGCATACCAACGCAACTGGCCGGTCTCGGTACGGCTCAGGGCGGTGTGACCGCCTTTGGCCGCGCGCGGGATCAAACCGATGGTCTGGTCGAGCGGGTCTTTACGCAGTACATGACTGATGGCCAGGTAGGGCTTGACGAACAGTTTGTCGTAGAGCCAGTCGAAGCCCCAGGCCGCGAACCACCAGGCCGAGAGGAAACGGCCGATGCCACTGTTGGCCACGGCGGTCACGAAGCGACGCTTGCCGAGGAACAGCAGGGCCGCCAGCAGGATACCGGCGATGGCAATGGCGCCCGAGGCGATTTCCAGGCTGTGCTTGGCGGCGCCGCCGGCATGGCCGGCGCTTTCCGGCAGTACACCGGCCAGTGGCGGGGTGATCAGCGCGCCGATGAAGGTCGACAGGATGATCAGCACCGACAGTGGCAACCAGTGGGAGATGCCATGGCCTGCGTGGGCTTCGGTCTTGGCTTCACCGTGGAAGGTGATGAAGATCAGGCGGAAGGTGTACAGCGAGGTCATGAACGCACCCACCAGGCCTGCGTACAGCAGGTTCTGGTTACCGCTGGCAAAGGCTTCCCAGAGGATTTCGTCCTTGGAGTAGAAACCGGCGGTCACCAGCGGCAGGGCGGCCAGGGCGGCACCACCGACGATGAAGCTGGCGTAGGCCAGTGGCAGTTTCTTCCACAGGCCGCCCATCTTGAAGATGTTCTGCTCGTGGTGGCAGGCCACGATCACCGCACCGGAGGCCAGGAACAGCAGGGCCTTGAAGAAGGCGTGGGTCATCAGGTGGAAGATCGCCGCGTCCCAGGCGCCGACGCCCAGGGCCAGGAACATGTAGCCGATCTGGCTCATGGTCGAGTAGGCGAGGATCCGCTTGATGTCGGTCTGCACCAGCGCGGCGAAGCCGGCCAGTACCAGGGTCACGCCGCCGACGATGCCCACCAGGTGCAGGATGTCCGGCGCCAGGGTGAACAGGCCGTGGGTACGGGCGATCAGGTAGACACCGGCGGTCACCATGGTTGCGGCGTGGATCAGTGCCGACACCGGGGTAGGACCGGCCATCGCATCCGCCAGCCAGGTCTGCAGCGGCAGTTGCGCGGATTTACCCACGGCGCCGCCCAGCAGCATCAGGGTCGCCAGGGTGATCCAGAAGTCGCCGACCTGGAATTTCTGCGGTGCCAGCACCAGCAGTTCCTGGATGTTCAGCGTGCCCACCTGTTGGAACAGGATGAACAGGCCGATGGCCATGAACACGTCGCCGATGCGGGTGACGATAAATGCCTTGAGTGCCGCGTTACCGTTGTTGCGGTTGCTGTAGTAGAAACCGATCAACAGGTACGAGCACAGGCCCACACCTTCCCAACCGAAGTACAGGAACAACAGGTTATCGCCGAGCACCAGGAACAGCATGCTGGCGATAAACAGGTTGGTGTACGAGAAGAAGCGCGAGTAGCCCGCTTCACCGCGCATGTACCAGGACGCGAACAGGTGGATCAGGAAGCCCACGCCCACCACCACGCCAAGCATGGTGATCGACAGGCCGTCGACGTAGAGGGCGAAGTTGGGCTTGAAGCCTTCCACCGACATCCACTGCCACAGCACCAGGGTGTAGTGGCCGCTTTCCGGCGGTGCCACGTTGAATTGCCAGATGACGTAGGCGGCAACGATAGCCGACAGGCCAATGGAGCCCACACCGATCAGGGCCGAAAGGTTTTCCGACCAGCGTCCGCGAGAGAACGACAGCAGCAGGAAACCGATCAGGGGAAATACGAAAGTCAGAAAGATCATGTTCATCCGCGCATCTCACTGGCAGCGTCGATATCAAGCGTGTGGAAGCGACGATACAGTTGCAGCAGGATCGCCAGGCCGATACTGGCCTCGGCGGCTGCCAGGCTGATCACCAGGATGAACATGACTTGTCCATCCGGCTGGCCCCAACGTGCACCTGCAACGATGAACGCCAGTGCCGCAGCGTTCATCATGATTTCCAGGCTCATCAACACGAACAGAATGTTACGGCGAACCATCAGGCCGACCAGGCCAAGGCAGAACAGGATGCCGGCGACCGCCAGACCATGCTCCAAAGGGATAGCAGGCATCGTCATTGCTCCTTGGCTTCGTTGCGGCCCAAGTGGAAGGCAGTGATGGCTGCGGCGAGCAGCAGCATCGACGCCAGTTCGACCACCAGCAGGTACGGGCCGAACAGGCTGATGCCCACGGCTTTCGCGTCCACGGTGGTATGGCCGATGGCCTGGCCGCTCTGGTGAGCGAACAGCACATACAGCAGTTCACCCAGCAGCAGCGCTGCGAGGACAACCGGGCCGAGCCAGATGCCGGGCTTGAGCCAGACGCGTTCCTGGGCGACCGAGGCCGGCCCGAGATTGAGCATCATCACCACAAACACGAACAGCACCATGATGGCGCCGGCGTAGGCGATCACTTCCAGCACACCGGCGAACGGTGCGCCGAGGCTGAAGAAGGTCATGGCCACGGCGATCAGCGAAATGATCAGGTAGAGCAGGGCGTGCACGGGGTTGGTGTTGGTGATCACGCGAAGCGTGGACACAACCGCGATACCCGATGCGAAATAGAAAGCGAATTCCATCTTTCTTCCTTAAGGCAGCAAGCTCTTCACGTTGATCGGCTCGGCTTCGTTTTGTGCGGCGCCTTTCGGCTTACCGGCAACGGCCATACCTGCAACACGATAGAAGTTGTAATCAGGGTTTTTACCGGGACCAGAGATCAAAAGATCTTCTTTCTCGTACACCAGGTCCTGACGTTTGAACTCGGCCATCTCGAAATCCGGTGTGAGCTGGATCGCGGTGGTCGGGCAAGCTTCCTCGCAGAGGCCGCAGAAAATGCAGCGCGAGAAGTTGATGCGGAAGAAGTCCGGGTACCAGCGACCGTCTTCGGTTTCAGCTTTCTGCAGGGAGATGCAACCCACCGGGCACGCCACGGCGCACAGGTTGCAGGCCACGCAACGCTCTTCGCCATCGGGGTCGCGGGTCAGCACGATGCGGCCGCGATAGCGCGGCGGCAGGTACACCGCTTCTTCCGGGTATTGCAGGGTGTCGCGTTTACGAAAGCCATGGCCGAAAACCATCACCAGGCTTCGCAACTGGGTACCGGTACCCTTAACGATGTCGCCAATATATTTGAACATGGGTCAAATCCTCACTGAACCGCGCCCGCTGGCGTGTTCAACAACACAACGGCAGCAGTCACCAGCAAATTGATCAGGGTCAGCGGCAGGCAGAAGCGCCAGCTGAAATCCATCACCTGGTCGTATCGTGGACGCGGAATGGAAGCGCGCAGCAGGATAAACAGCATGATGAAGAACGCGGTCTTCAGGAAGAACCAGAAGAACGCCAGCTGCGGCAGGATGCCGAACGGACCGTGCCAGCCGCCGAAGAACAGCGTGACCAGCAGGGCCGAGATCAAGATGATGCCGATGTACTCACCGACGAAGAACATGCCCCATTTCATGCCGGCGTATTCAATGTGGTAACCGTCGGCCAGTTCCTGTTCCGCTTCCGGCTGGTCGAACGGGTGACGGTGAGTCACGGCGACGCCGGCGATGAAGAAGGTACAGAAGCCGAAGAACTGCGGAATGATGAACCACAGGTTCTGCGCCTGGTACTCGACGATGTCGCGCATGTTGAACGAGCCGACCTGCACCACGATGCCCATCAGCGCGAGGCCCATGAACACTTCGTAGGACACGGTCTGGGCCGAGGCCCGCAAGCTGCCCAGCAGGGCGAACTTGTTGTTGCTCGACCAGCCGGCGAACAGCACCGCGTAGACCGACAGGCCGGCCATGGCGAAGAAGAACAGCAAGCCGATGTTCAGGTCCGCCACGCCCCAGGTCGGGGTGATCGGGATGATCGCGAAGGCGATCAGCAAGGCGCTCATGGCCACGACCGGTGCCAGGGTGAAGATCACCTTGTCGGCAAACGGCGGGGTCCAGTCTTCCTTGAAGAACATCTTCAGCATGTCGGCGGCGATCTGGAACATACCGAACGGGCCAACGCGGTTCGGACCGTAACGGTCCTGCCACCAGCCCAGCAGGCGACGTTCGACGAAGCTGAGCAGGGCGCCCGCGACGACCACGGCCAACAGGATCACGATGGCCTTGACGACCGAGATGATCACGTCGATCACTTCAGGGGTGAACCAGGTCATTGCGCTGCCTCCTGCAGACCGTCAACGGTTTTGCCGAAGATCGCAGGCGGGATGCCGGCGACGCCTTTAGGCAGGGCAACCAGGCCGGCACCCAGCTCTTCGTTGATGCGCAGCGGCAGACGCAGGGTCTGGCCGGCCACGGTCACGTCGAGCAGGGCGCCGTCGTTGACGCCCAGGCGGTCCGCTTCGGACTTGGCCACGGACACGTAGGCCTCGGGAATGCGCTCTTGTACCGGCGCGGCCTTGGAAGAGGTCTCTTCGCTGCCGAACAGGTGGAAGAACGGCACAACCTGCCAGGTGCCCTGGGCCGGGTTGAACGGACGCGGGACCGCAGCGAACCAGTTCAGCGCGTCGCCCTGGGGTTCGATCAGGCGAGTGCCCGGGTCGCCGGCGCGGATGTGACCACCGACTTCGTCCTGGAACTTGTTCCAGGCCTGTGGCGAGTTCCAGCCCGGCGACCAGGCAAACGGCACCTGCTGACGTGGCTCGACCGAACCCGAGTAACCTTCCATGGAGAAGGCGAACGCGGTGTCGTTGTCTTGCGGGGTACGCGGTTCGTGCACGCTGATGTCGGCGCGCATGGCGGTACGACCGGAGTAACGCAGCGGCTCACGGGCGAGCTTCATGCCCTTGATGCGGAACGCGGCGGACGGTGCGGCGTCGACGATACGCGCCAGCTGCGGCGCGCTCGCGGCGGCTGCGGCGGTGACGTGGTCGAGCTGGGTCCAGTCGATCGGCTGGTTCAGCAGGGTCGCGCGCAGGGCATGCAGCCAGCGCCAGCCTTCGTGAACCAGGATGCTGGCGTCCATGTACTTCGGATCGAACACCTGGAAGAAGCGCTGGGCACGGCCTTCCTGGCTGACCAGGGTGCCGTCGCCTTCGGCGAAGGTGGCGGCCGGCAGTACCAGGTCGGCGCGATCGCTGGTGGCGGTCTTCTGGTGGTCGGCGACGATCAGGACCTTGGCGGCGTTCAGCGCAGCGTCAACCTTGGCGGCGTCGGTGCGGGTGTACAGGTCGTTTTCCAGCACCACGATCGCATCGGCAGTGCCGTCGATCACGGTTTGCAGGGCGGCATCCAGGGACTCGCCGCCGAGCATGGCCAGGCCGAGGCTGTTGGCTTCCGGCACCACCAGGCTGATGGAGCCGTTCTTGTCGCGCAGCTTCAAGGCTTTGGCGATGTTGGCGGCGGCTTCGATCAAGGCCTTGGAACCCAGCGAGGTACCGGCAATGATCAATGGACGCTTGGCTGCCAGCAAGGCATCGGCAATGCGTTGGGCCAGTTCGGCGGCTTCAGTGTCGAGGCCTTCGACTGCCGGTGCGCTGGCGTCGAGGGCGTGGGCCACGGCGAAACCGATGCGGGCCAGGTCGTCCGGTGCGGCGTGGACGCATTCTTCGGCGATGTCGTCGAGCTTGGTTTCCGCCAGGCTGGCGATAAACAGCGGGTTCAGCGCGTGCTGGCCGATGTTTTTCACCGCAGCGTCGAGCCAAGGCTGGACGCGCATGGCGTCGGCCATGTCTTCGGCCTTGCCTTTGACCGACTGACGCAGGGACAGCGCGATGCGCGCGGCGGTCTGGGTCAGGTCTTCACCGAGCACGAAGATGGCATCGTGGTCTTCGATGTCGCGCATGTTCGGCACCGGCAGCGGGCTGTCGTTCAGCACCTGCAGGACCAGGCGGATGCGCTCAAGCTCACCGGCTTCGATACCGGAGTAGAAGTGCTCGGCACCCACCAGCTCGCGCAACGCGTAGTTGCTTTCGAGGCTGGCGCGGGGCGAGCCGATACCGACGATGTTGCGGCCGCGCAGCAGGTCGGCGGCTTTGTCCAGCGCCGCGTCCAGGCTCAGCTTGGCGCCATCGGCCAGCAGTGGCTGGCGTGGGCGGTCTTCGCGGTTGACGTAGCCATAGCCGAAACGGCCACGGTCGCACAGGAAGTACTGGTTGACCGAACCGTTGAAGCGGTTTTCGATGCGACGCAGTTCGCCGTAGCGCTCGCCCGGGGAGATGTTGCAACCGCTCGAGCAGCCATGGCAGATGCTTGGCGAGAACTGCATGTCCCACTTACGGTTGTAGCGCTCGGAGTGGGTCTTGTCGGTGAACACACCGGTCGGGCAGACCTCGGTGAGGTTGCCGGAGAACTCGCTTTCGAGCACGCCGTCTTCAACGCGACCGAAGTACACGTTGTCGTGGGCGCCGAATACGCCGAGGTCGGTGCCGCCGGCGTAGTCTTTATAGAAACGTACGCAGCGGTAGCAGGCGATGCAGCGGTTCATTTCGTGGGAAATGAACGGGCCCAGTTGCTGGTTCTGGTGGGTACGCTTGGTGAAGCGATAACGGCGCTCGTTGTGGCCGGTCATCACCGTCATGTCTTGCAGGTGGCAGTGACCGCCTTCCTCACAGACCGGGCAGTCGTGGGGGTGGTTGGTCATCAGCCATTCGACAACGCTGGCGCGGAACGCCTTGGATTCTTCATCGTCGATGGAGATCCAGGTGTTGTCGGTGGCTGGGGTCATGCAGGACATGACGATACGACCACGGGTGTCGTTTTCGTCGGTGTACTGCTTGACCGCACACTGGCGACAGGCACCGACGCTACCAAGCGCGGGGTGCCAGCAGAAATACGGGATATCGAGGCCGAGTGACAGACACGCCTGTAACAGGTTGTCCGCCCCATCGACTTCGAGCGCTTTGCCGTCTACGTGGATAGTGGCCATGGTTCAAAGTTCTTCGTTGGCCCGTTGTCAGCGGGCGTGGCTAATGGAATCTTGTTATTCATGTGCATCTACACAGCCATGAAGGCGTCAGCACATGAGCAGGCGAAGGGCACGGACCCTTCGCCTGTTTAAGCGTTACGCGCCGACTACGATCGGCCTTGCCAGAGGCGGGACGGCGGCGCTGGTGGGCGCAATGCCGGCTTCGAACTCCGAGCGGAAGTATTTGATTGCGCTGCCCAATGGCTCCACGGCACCCGGTGCGTGAGCACAGAAGGTCTTGCCTGGGCCGAGGAAACCGACCAGGCCCAGCAGGGTTTCGATATCACCCTCGCGGCCTTCGCCGTTTTCCAGGGCCATCAGCAGCTTCACGCTCCACGGCAGGCCGTCGCGGCATGGGGTGCAGAAGCCGCAGGATTCACGGGCAAAGAACTGCTCCATGTTGCGCAGCAGCGAGACCATGTTCACGGTGTTGTCCACCGCCATCGCCAGGCCGGTACCCATCCGGGTGCCCACCTTGCCGATGCCGCCGGCGTACATTTGTGCGTCGAGGTGCTCGGGGAGCAGGAAGCCGGTGCCGGCGCCGCCTGGCTGCCAGGCCTTGAGGGTGTAGCCGTCGCGCATGCCGCCGGCGTAGTCCTCGAACAGCTCGCGTGCGGTCACGCCGAAGGGCAGCTCCCACAGGCCAGGGTTCTTGACCTTGCCGGAGAAACCCATGAGCTTGGTGCCCATGTCTTCGCTGCCTTCGCGGGCCAACGATTTGTACCAGTCCACGCCGTCGGCGATGATCGCCGGCACGTTGCACAGGGTCTCGACGTTGTTCACGCAGGTCGGCTTGCCCCACACGCCCACGGCGGCAGGGAAGGGCGGCTTGGAGCGCGGGTTGGCGCGGCGGCCTTCGAGGGAGTTGATCAGTGCGGTTTCTTCACCGCAGATGTAACGCCCGGCGCCGGTGTGCACGAACAGTTCGAAGTCAAAGCCCGAACCGAGGATGTTCTTGCCCAGCAGGCCTGCGGCCTTGGCTTCTGCCACGGCACGGTTGAGGTGCTTGGCGGCGGTGGTGTATTCGCCGCGCAGGAAGATGTAGCCACGGTAGGTTTTCAGCGCGCGGGCGCTGATCAGCATGCCTTCGATCAGCAGATGGGGCAGTTGCTCCATCAGCATGCGGTCTTTCCAGGTGTTGGGTTCCATTTCATCCGCGTTGCACAGCAGGTAGCGGATGTTGATGGATTCGTCTTTGGGCATCAGGCCCCACTTCACGCCCGTGGGGAAGCCTGCACCGCCGCGACCCTTGAGGCCGGCGTCCTTCACGGTCTGGACGATGTCGTCCTGGGCCATGTCGGCGAAGGCCTTGCGCGCAGCGGCGTAGCCGTTCTTGGCCTGGTACTCGTCGAGCCATACCGGCTCGCCGTCGTCACGCAGGCGCCAGGTCAGCGGGTGGGTCTCGGCCGAACGCTTGATCAGGTTGGCCGGGCCGAAGGAAGTCAGGGTCATGGGTAGCCCTCGAGCAATTGGGTCACGCCAGCAGGCTGCACGTCACCGAATGTGTCGTCGTCGATCATCAACGCCGGCGCCTTGTCGCAGTTGCCCAGGCAGCACACCGGCAGCAGCGTGAAGCGGCCGTCCGGGGTGGTCTGGCCGAGGCCGATGCCCAGCTTGGCCTGGATCTCGCTGACCACCGACTCGTGGCCACCGATGTAGCAGACCATGCTGTCGCACACGCGAATGATGTGGCGGCCGACCGGCTGGCGGAAGATCTGGCTGTAGAACGTCGCCACGCCTTCAACGTCGCTGGCGGGGATGCCGAGGATCTCGCCGATGGCGTAGAGGGCGCCGTCCGGCACCCAGCCACGTTCCTTCTGGACGATCTTCAAGGCCTCGATCGACGCCGCGCGCGGGTCTTCGTAGTGATGCAGCTCGTGCTCGATGGCCGAGCGCTCGGTTTCACTCAAGGTGAAACGGTCTGTCTGGATAAGCGTGCTGTTCATGCTTAGCGGTCCACGTCGGCCATAACGAAATCGATACTACCCAGGTACGCAATCAAGTCCGCGACCATCTCGCCTTTGATCACCGAAGGGATCTGCTGCAAGTGGGCGAAGCTTGGGGTACGAATCCGGGTGCGGTAGCTCATGGTGCCGCCATCGCTCGTCAGGTAATAACTGTTGATACCCTTGGTCGCTTCGATCATCTGGAAGGATTCGTTGGCCGGCATTACCGGGCCCCACGAAACCTGCAGGAAGTGCGTGATCAGGGTTTCGATGTGCTGCAGCGTGCGCTCTTTCGGCGGCGGCGTGGTCAGCGGGTGATCCGCCTTGTACGGGCCGGCCGGCATGTTGCGCATGCACTGCTCGATGATCTTCAGGCTCTGGCGCATTTCTTCGACGCGCACGATGCAACGGTCGTAGGCATCGCCATTGGCGGCCAGCGGGACTTCGAACTCGAAGTTCTCGTAGCCGGAATAGGGGCGCGCTTTACGCAGGTCGAAGTCGCAACCGGTCGAACGCAGGCCGGCACCGGTGACGCCCCATTCCAGGGCCTCTTTGGTGTTGTACTGGGCGACGCCGATGGTACGGCCCTTGAGGATGCTGTTATCCAACGCAGCCTTCTGGTACTCGTCCAGGCGCTTGGGCATCCAGTCGATGAATTCCTTGACCAGGCGTTCCCAGCCATTCGGCAGGTCGTGGGCGACGCCGCCGATGCGGTACCAGGCCGGGTGCAGGCGGAAACCGGTGATGGCTTCGATGACCTTGTAGGCGCGCTGACGGTCGGTGAAGGTGAAGAACACCGGGGTCATGGCGCCGACGTCCTGGATATAGGTACCCAGGAACAGCAGGTGGCTGGTGATCCGGAAGAACTCGGCCATCATGATGCGGATGGTGTCGACGCGGTCCGGGACCTTGATGCCGGCCAGCTTCTCGACCGAGAGCACGTACGGCAGGTTGTTCATCACGCCGCCGAGGTAGTCGATACGGTCGGTGTACGGGATGAAGCTGTGCCACGACTGACGCTCGGCCATCTTCTCGGCACCACGGTGGTGGTAGCCGATGTCCGGTACGCAGTCGACGATTTCTTCGCCGTCCAGTTGCAGGATGATGCGGAAGGCACCGTGGGCCGAAGGGTGGTTCGGGCCCAGGTTGAGGAACATGTAGTCCTCGTTGGTGCCGGATCGCTTCATGCCCCAGTCTTCCGGACGGAAGCGCGCGGCCTCTTCTTCAAGCTGCTGCTTGGCGAGGTTGAGGCTGAACGGGTCGAATTCGGTGGCGCGGGCAGGGAAGTCCTTGCGCAGCGGGTGACCTTCCCACGTTGGCGGCATCATGATGCGCGTCAGGTGCGGGTGGCCCGGGAAGTCGATACCGAACATGTCCCAGACTTCGCGCTCGTACCAGCTGGCGTTCGGCCAGATACCGGTCACGGTCGGCACGCTCAGGTCGCTCTCGGACAGTGCGACCTTGATCATCACGTCGCTGTTACGTTCCAGCGACATCAGGTGATAGAACACGGTGAAATCGGCGCCGCTCGGCAGACCCTGGCGCTTGGTGCGCAGGCGCTCGTCCACGCCATGCAGGTCATAGAGCATGACGTACGGCTTGGGCAGGTTGCGCAGGAAGGTCAGGACTTCGACGAGCCTGGCGCGCGCCACCCACAGCACCGGCATACCGGTGCGTGTGGCCTGGGCGGTGAAGGCGTCAGGGCCAAAACGGTTATTGAGTTCGACGACCACATCCTGGTCGTCTGCCTTATAAGGCGGGATGTACAGAGCACTGCCTGTAGTCATGGTTTTTTATCGCTTTCGGTCAACGTAAAGAATGAAGCCAGGTTTTCGTTCTATAAAAGAAGCGGGGCTGGATCAGACTTCGTCGGGGCTGCGCAGGTTGGTGACTGCGATTCGCTGTTCGCGGCGCTGTTCCTTTTGCGACGGCATCTCGGCGCGGTACACGCCTTGATCGCCGACGACCCAGGAAAGCGGGCGACGCTCCTTGCCAATCGATTCCTGCAACAGCATCAAGCCTTGCAGGAATGCTTCGGGGCGGGGCGGGCAGCCAGGCACGTAGACGTCCACGGGCAGGAACTTGTCCACCCCCTGAACCACGGAGTAGATGTCGTACATGCCACCGGAGTTGGCGCACGAACCCATGGAGATAACCCACTTTGGCTCGAGCATTTGCTCGTAGAGACGCTGGATGATCGGCGCCATCTTGATAAAGCAGGTACCGGCGATAACCATGAAATCCGCCTGGCGCGGTGATGCCCGGATAACTTCGGCGCCAAAGCGCGCGATGTCGTGGGGCGCCGTGAAGGCGGTGGTCATTTCCACGTAGCAGCACGAAAGACCGAAGTTGTACGGCCACAGGGAGTTCTTACGTCCCCAGTTGACCGCGCCACTCAGCACGTCTTCGAGCTTGCCCATGTAGATGTTCTTGTGGACTTGGTCTTCTAACGGATCGGAAACGGTTTCCCGTTCGCCGATGGGGTACTGCTCGTTAGGAGCATCCGGGTCGATCCTGGTGAGATTGTATTGCATCGCCAAAGCCTCATTGTTTCAGCTTCGCTTGCCGCTTACGACGAGCTTCCGGAGCCCAGTCAAGGGCGCCCACTCGAAATAGGTAGACAAGGCCTGCCAACAGAATTGCTATGAAAACGAGGGCTTCGACGAATCCGGTCCAGCCGCTTTCGCGGACGGACACAGACCAGGCAAAGAGAAAGAGGGCTTCGATGTCGAAGATCACGAAGAGCATCGCGACCAGATAGAATTTGGCTGAGAGCCGCAAGCGGGCGCCACCTGTAGGCAGCATGCCGGATTCGAACGGTTCATTCTTGCTGCGGCCCCAGGCTTTTGACCCGAGGAGGCTGGACACACCGAGCATGAAGGCGCAAAGGCCGACAACACCGAGGAGGAAAATGGCAAAGCCCCAGTTGTGGGCCATGAGTCCTGTCGCTTCGGTCATGCTGGAAATCCTTAACAGAGAGCAAAGGTCTCTGAGCTCGAAAAAGTAACGATGCAGTGACGATATGTCGCACTGCAATCAATCGCGGTGATTTTATGGCTAAACACCGGGCAAGTAAAATTCCTAGGGCGAAATTATTCGATGGAATAAGCACATAGTGCACCTTCTTGGGGCTGTAGCCCTTGCGGGGCGGGCATTAGCGGGCATTTGATCAAATGTGTTTTGTTTAACCTGTAACGAAGTTTTTATGTTCTAAATGATAATGAATATTGTTTGCGCGGGGTTGAAGCGATTGTTTCTCATACAGCGGAGTAAGTTGCCGTTACTTGCCTGATTAGCGCGAGTTGTTGGAGCGGATCTTTTAACCGATTTATCTGCAGCCAATACCGCTCTGGATCAAGGTTTTGTACAAAATCTTCAGGTTGCGAGGGTTCCTCACCGCTATCGGGGGCAAGCCCCCTCCCACATTTTCCCGATTGAATCAGTGGGATGTGTACCGGCAAAAAAAACGCCCCGAACCAGTCGGGGCGTCAGATCGTGCGGCACTGCGGTTAGCTCTTTAACGGATCCGCCGTGGCCGTGTACTCACATCGATCAGTGGAACTGCTCTTCTTCGGTCGAACCGGTCAGCGCGGTCACGGACGAGGTGCCGCCCTGGATCACGGTGGTCATGTCGTCGAAGTAGCCGGTGCCGACTTCCTGCTGGTGGGCCACAAAGGTGTAGCCCTTGGCGGCGTCAGCGAATTCCTGTTCCTGCAGCTTCACGTAGGCGGTCATGTCGTTGCGGGCGTAGTCGTGCGCCAGGTTGAACATGCTGTGCCACATGTTGTGAATGCCGGCCAGGGTGATGAACTGGTGCTTGTAGCCCATGGCGGACAGTTCGCGCTGGAACTTGGCGATGGTCGCGTCGTCCAGGTTCTTTTTCCAGTTGAAGGAAGGCGAGCAGTTGTAGGACAGCAGCTGGTCCGGGTATTCCTTCTTGATTGCTTCGGCAAAGCGACGCGCTTCGTCCAGGTCCGGCTTGGCGGTTTCGCACCAGATCAGGTCGGCATACGGCGCGTAGGCCAGGCCGCGGGCGATGGCCTGGTCGAGACCGGCGCGCACTTTGTAGAAACCTTCCTGGGTGCGTTCGCCCGTCACGAACGGCTGGTCGTACGGGTCGCAGTCCGAGGTCAGCAGGTCTGCAGCGTTGGCGTCGGTACGGGCCAGGATGATGGTCGGCGTGCCGGCAACGTCAGCCGCCAGGCGGGCAGCGGTCAGCTTCTGTACGGCTTCCTGGGTCGGTACCAGTACCTTGCCGCCCATGTGGCCGCATTTCTTCACCGAAGCCAGTTGGTCTTCGAAGTGCACGCCGGCCGCGCCAGCCTCGATCATGCTCTTCATCAGCTCATAGGCGTTCAGTACGCCGCCGAAACCGGCTTCGGCGTCGGCCACGATGGGCGCGAAGTAGTCGATGTAGCCTTCATCACCCGGGCCTTTACCGGCTTTCCACTGGATCTGGTCGGCACGACGGAACGAGTTGTTGATGCGCTTGACCACGGTCGGCACGGAGTCCACCGGGTACAGCGATTGGTCGGGGTACATGGATTCAGCGGAGTTGTTGTCCGCTGCCACTTGCCAGCCGGACAGGTAGATCGCCTGGATACCGGCTTTCACCTGTTGGACTGCCTGGCCGCCAGTGAGGGCGCCCATGCAGTTGACGAAATCTTTCTCGGGGCGGAAGGACGGCTTGGCACCTTGGGTGACCAGCTTCCACAACTTCTCGGCGCCGAGTTTTGCAAAGGTGTGCTCAGGTTGAACCGAGCCACGCAGGCGGACGACGTCAGCAGCGGAATAAGCGCGGGTTACGCCTTTCCAGCGTGGGTTTTCAGCCCAGTCTTTCTCGAGGGCTGCAATTTGCTGTTCGCGTGTCAGTGCCATGGGGGAAAACCTCGTCGCATAGGTCTAGGTGGAAAATTCCATTTGCCAGCCACGTAGTGAATGCGTGGTTATGGCTGCTCGCTGACCAGAAGCTCAGGTGTTCAAGTCAAGTTCGGCGGGGCAGGCGACGGGATGAACGATGGCTCAAGGGAGGAGTTGAGCAGGTAAGGGCGAACTGCGAACGGTCTTCGGGCATCGTGGGCCTTTGTACTATCCATCAGTGTGTAGCCGGGTTACCTGGTTAGCTTCCGTCCCTCGGGACAACTTCGTTCCAGTCGCAACCTCGTCAAACACACCTTGTGGGCGGTACAGACACGAATCGGCTCGGGTGGGTAGCTTGGAGCGGCGATCCGAAGGCCCTTGCCAGGGCCCCTGATTAGCGGGAGCGAGGCCATCATGCCCATGCTTTTTTGGATCGTCAAATGTTTTGTAGTGCTTTTTTTCAGGCACTACATCTTTAGTCTAATACGACTCATCAGTCAGTTTTTGGTGCTTCAGTTCAGGGTGTCGACCTTGACCCGCAACGTCAGGTCATCGCGGCCCTGGGTAGAGTAGCTGCGGGTTGTGGAGGATTTATCGGCCTGGGTCTCGCGGTTGATGCCGGCCAGGGGGATCCATTCGCCAAGACGTCCGCTGACGGTTGTGTCGGTGCTTTGCACATTCACTACATCGGGACGTTCCTGGCTCATGCGGTCACGGTTGGTACTGATCGCCAGGTGCACGGTCTCGCCGGTGACGCTGGCGGTGACGTAGAAGCCCTGGGTGACGTTGCGGTACTGGGTCTGGTTCTGCGGGCGACCGTAAGCGTCGGGTTGGGTCGTGGTCAGTGGCACGCTCTGGCCGACCTGGATCAGCGCGGGCACGCCTTCGCTGGCCTGGATCTGCTGGATGCCGCCGTCGCGGCTGGCCGTGCCGTAGCTGATGATGCGGGTCTGGCTGTCGCCGCTGTTCTGCTGGTTGTTTTCATTGGTATCGACGGTGATCAGCAGGCGCTTGGCTGGTGTATCCAGCTGGGCGAGCAGCGCACGCAGGTCCTGGATCTTGCCGGGGGCAGCGTTAACGATAAGCTGGTTGCCGTAGGCGCTGACGGTGCCGTCCTTGCCGATGAAGTTCTGTGCAACCGGGAGCAGGTCGGTGCTGGTGCGGTTGCTCAGGTTGACGACTTCGGTGTCGGCCATTGCCGAGCAGCTGGCGGTGAGGAGGAGGGCGGTGAGCAGGGTGCGTAGGGACATGTCCGTTATCTCTGCGAGTCAGTTAGGCTTGATAGTGCCAGTTTGTCGGCCTGGGGTGTAGTGAGCGGGCTTGCCCGCTCACCACAGGCAAGCTGGCTCACCACGGGCAAGCCCTTACAGCAGGGATCAGCCTCCGCGCACCATATCGACATGGGGAATCCCGACTTCCAGGAATTCCTCGCTGACGATCTTGAAGCCCAGTCGCTCATAGAACGGCGCCGCATACACCTGCGCGCTCAGGAACTGCTTGGTCTGGCCACGTTGCTCGGCCACGCCGATCACCGCTTCCATCAGCTTGTCGCCGACCTTCAGTCCGCGCCAGTCCTTGAGCACCGACACCCGGCCGATCTCGCCGCTGGGCAGCAGGCGCGCGGTGCCAATCGGAAAGTCGCCTTCGAATGCAAGGAAATGCACTGCGTCTGCGTCGTCCGCATCCCACTCAAGCTCAGGTGGAACCGATTGTTCAGCGATAAATACCGCTTCACGAATGCGCCGAATCTCGGCGATATCCTTATGCCAGTCCGCGACACCTACGTGAATCCTATTCATCGGCAAACCCCAGGCTTCCTTGCTTGACCAGCTCGCACAGCAGGTCACGGGCGTCTTCGTCCAGCAGCCATTCGCCGAGGTTTTCGGCGTGCAGGGCATCGGCGGCGCAGACCAGTTTCAGCAGTTCGCGCAGTTTGCCCGGCAGGTAACGGCTCTGGCCGCTGGCGAACAGCAGGACGTCATCGTCGACTTCCGACCAGGCCATGCGCGCGCTTGGGTTGCGCACCAGGATTGCGCCGTCCTGCAGGCTGTTGATGAAGTCGTCTTCGCCCAGTTCTTCGCCTGCCACCAGTTCCGGGTAGCGCGGCTCGGTCATGAATTGGCCGAACCAGGTCAGCAGCATGCGCTCGTCGCTCATGTGCTCGGCCAGCAGGCTCTTGAGGCGGTCGAGGGCGTCGCTCTGGATCTGGTGCGGGTCGCTGACCGGCTGCGCGTCGGCGTCGGTGTAGCGCTCTTCGTCGGTCAGGTACTGGGCGAGGAAGTCGGTGAAGTGGGTCAGTACTTCTGCGGCGCTTGGGGCGCGAAAGCCCACCGAGTACGTCATGCAGTCATCTTCGGCGATGCCGAAATGCGCCAGGCGTGGCGGCAGGTAGAGCATGTCGCCCGGTTCCAGCACCCATTCGGCGCTTTCTTCGAATTCGGCGAGGATGCGCAGGTCGGCGTGTTGCAGCAGCGGGCTTTCGGAGCTGCACATCTGGCCGATCTTCCAGTTGCGCTTGCCCTGGGCCTGCAGCAGGAACACGTCGTAGTTGTCGAAGTGCGGGCCTACGCTGCCGCCGGGTGCGGCAAAGCTGATCATCACATCGTCGATGCGCCAGCTTGGCAGGAAGCGGAACTGCTCCAGCAACTCGGCCACTTCCGGCACGAACTGGTCGACTGCCTGTACCAGCAGTGTCCACTCACGCTCAGGCAGGGTGCTGAAGGCGTCTTCGGCGAACGGGCCGCGGCGCAGTTCCCACGGGCGTTCGCCGTGTTCGATCACCAGGCGCGATTCGACTTCTTCTTCCAGGGCCAGGCCGGCGAGTTCGTCGGCGTCGATCGGGCTTTCGAAGTCAGGGATCGCCTGGCGGATCAGCAGCGGTTTTTTCTGCCAGTAGTCGCGCAGGAATTCCCGTGCCGTGATGCCGCCCAGAAGTTGAAGAGGGATATCAGGATTCATGTGTAACCTATTGAAAAAAAGCACTTTTCAGACTGAAATAAAAACGCCCGGCGCGGCCGGGCGTCTCAAGGGGCTTGCGCGAATCAGATGCGCTTGGCTTGCTCTACAGCGTTGCCGATGTAGTTGGCCGGGGTGAGCAGTTTCAGCTCGGCCTTGGCCGCGGCTGGCATGTCCAGGCCGTCGATGAAAGTTTGCAGTGCTTCAGGGCTGATGCCCTTGCCACGGGTCAACTCTTTCAGCTTCTCGTAAGGGTTTTCGATGTTGTAGCGGCGCATCACGGTCTGGATCGGCTCGGCCAGCACTTCCCAGCACGCGTCCAGGTCAGCGGCGATTTTCTGCGCGTTGAGCTCCAGTTTGCTGATGCCTTTGAGGCTGGCTTCGTACGCGATCACGCTGTGGGCAAAGCCCACGCCGAGGTTGCGCAGTACGGTGGAGTCGGTCAGGTCGCGCTGCCAGCGGGAGATCGGCAACTTGCTGGCCAGGTGCTGGAACAGGGCGTTGGCGATGCCGAGGTTGCCTTCGGAGTTTTCGAAGTCGATCGGGTTGACCTTGTGCGGCATGGTCGACGAACCGATTTCACCGGCAATGGTGCGCTGCTTGAAGTAGCCCAGGGAGATGTAGCCCCAGATATCGCGATCGAAGTCGATCAGGATGGTGTTGAAGCGCGCGATGGCGTCGAACAGCTCGGCAATATAGTCGTGGGGTTCGATCTGCGTGGTGTACGGGTTGAAGCCCAGGCCCAGCTCGTCTTCGATGAAGGCGCGGGCGTTGGCTTCCCAGTCGATCTCAGGGTAGGCCGACAGGTGGGCGTTGTAGTTGCCCACGGCGCCGTTGATCTTGCCCAGCAGTGGGACTGCTGCGACTTGAGCGATCTGGCGCTCCAGGCGATACACCACGTTGGCGAGTTCCTTGCCCAGGGTAGTCGGCGACGCCGGCTGGCCGTGGGTACGCGACAGCATCGGCACGTCGGCGAAACGGATGGCCAGCTCGCGGATCGCTTCGGCGGTCTGGCGCATCAGCGGCAGCATCACGTCATCACGGCCTTCGCGCAGCATCAGGGCGTGGGACAGGTTGTTGATGTCCTCGCTGGTGCAGGCAAAGTGGATGAATTCGCTGACCTGGGCCAGTTCCGGCAGCTTGGCCGCCTGCTCCTTGAGCAGGTATTCGATGGCCTTGACGTCGTGGTTGGTGGTGCGCTCGATCTCTTTCACACGCTCGGCGTGCTCCAGGGAGAAGTTGTCCGCCAGGGCGTCGAGTACGGCGTTGGCTTCGGCGGAGAACGCCGGCACTTCGCTGATGGCGGGGTGAGCGGCCAGGCGCTGGAGCCAGCGCACTTCAACCAGTACACGAGCACGGATCAGGCCGTATTCGCTGAAAATAGGGCGCAGGGCCTGGGTTTTGCCGGCGTAGCGGCCGTCAACAGGGGAAACCGCAGTGAGCGAAGAGAGCTGCATGGGGTGTTCTCGGACAGTCGGGCAACGAAATGGGGCGCGTATCATACATGAAAAAATCCGCCGGTCCGTTGCCAACTGACCGGCGTATTACGCGTAACGGCTTGAAAATAGCCTGTCGGTGCGACTTATTCGTTGCGCATCAACGGGTAAAGCTCTTTGAGCAATTTGCGTCGGCTGATCACCAGCTGCCAGCGATGACCGCCCAATTGCCGCCACAACCGCGCCGAACGAATACCGGCCAGCAGCAGTGCGCGGATTTTCGAGGCGTTGTTCGGTTGCTGCAGGTTGCGCATGTCGCCGTGCACCTGGATGCGCTGGCGCAAGGTGCTCAAGGTGTCCTGGTACAGCGCACCGCAGGCGGCGATCACGTTTTCGTGGGCCGGGCCGAAGTGTTCTACCTGGGACTGGATCTGCGGCAGGCGTTTGCCGATGGTTTCCAGCATGTCTTCGCGCTTGGCCAGCTGGCGCTCGAGGCCGAGCATCGACAGGGCGTAGCGCAGCGGCTCACGCTGCAAGGTACTCGGGTCGCGCTCAAGGGCGCCGATCAGTGCGCGGTAACCTTCACGCAGTGCGAGGTCGTCGCCGCCGTAGACTTCCAGGGTGTCCTTGGGGTCGCGGATCAGCAGGCTGCCGAGCATGCAGGTCAGGCCGGCTTCGGTAACCTGGCCGGTCTTGGCGATCTTGTCCACCAGCACGGCGGAGAGAAATACCCCGCCGAGTGCTGTCAATTGCTCCTGGGTCGGGCTCATGCCGGGTTGCTCCAGGCTTCGGCGACTTCAATCACGCCGCCGCCCAGGCAAATTTCGCCGTCATAGAACACCACGGACTGGCCAGGGGTGACCGCGCGTTGCGGGTCATCAAAGGTGGCGCGGTAGCCCGTCGCGGTTTTTTCCAGGACGCAGGGCTGGTCGCCCTGGCGATAGCGTACCTTGGCCGTCAGGCGGCGCGGGGTGCTCAGGTCGATCGGGTTGACCCAATAGATCTCCGAGGCCAGCAGTGCGCCCGAGAACAGCAGCGGGTGTTCATTGCCCTGGCCGACGATCAGCACGTTGTGCTCCAGGTTCTTGACCAGCACGTACCACGGCTCTTCGCCGGCGTCCTTCAGGCCGCCGATGCCCAGGCCCTGGCGCTGGCCGATGGTGTGGTACATCAGGCCGTGGTGACGGCCGATCACTTCGCCGTCGGTGGTCTTGATCTCGCCCGGTTGCGCCGGCAGGTACTGCTTGAGGAAGTCGCTGAAGCGGCGCTCGCCGATAAAGCAGATCCCGGTGGAGTCCTTCTTCTTGGCGGTCGCCAGGCCGTGTTGCTCGGCGATCCTGCGCACTTCTGGCTTTTCCAGCTCGCCCACCGGGAACAGGGTCTTGGCGATCTGTTCACCACCGACGGCGTGCAGGAAGTAGCTCTGGTCCTTGTTCGGGTCCAGGCCCTTGAGCAGTTCGGTGCGGCCATCGATGTCACGGCGGCGCACGTAGTGGCCAGTGGCAATCAAGTCGGCGCCAAGGATCATGGCGTAGTCGAGGAACGCCTTGAACTTGATTTCGCGGTTGCACAGGATGTCCGGGTTCGGCGTGCGACCGGCCTTGTATTCGGCCAGGAAGTGCTCGAACACGTTGTCCCAGTACTCGGCGGCGAAGTTGGCGGTGTGCAGCTTGATGCCAATTTTGTCGCACACGGCCTGGGCGTCCGCGAGGTCGTCCATGGCGGTGCAATATTCCGTTCCATCGTCTTCTTCCCAGTTCTTCATGAACAGGCCTTCCACCTCATAACCCTGCTCCATGAGCAGAACGGCGGAAACGGAAGAGTCCACGCCGCCGGACATGCCGACGATGACGCGCTTCTTTTGTGTGTCAGAAGGGGCTGGATCACGCATAGGGTTTCAACGGGTGTCTTGAAAAAGGACGCGATTCTAACAGGCCTGGGCCCGCAAGGCTAAAGAGAAGGGCGGATCAATTCCAGGCTGTGACGCTGACCGGCCAGGTAATCATCGATACAGCGGATGATCAGCTCGCTGCGCCAGTCGTCGCGCACGGCCATCAGCTCGTCACGGCTCAACCAGCGGGCGCGCAGGATGCCTTCGTCCAGTTGATAGTCCGGGTGGTGTTTCAGTGCCTTGGCAATAAAGCAGACGCGTTGATAGGTAACCCCGTTGCTGGGTGCGGTGTACAGGTAGATGCCGACGATACCCGTGGCTTCCACGTCCCAGCCGGTTTCTTCGAGGGTCTCGCGCACGGCGGCCTCGGTCAGGGTTTCATGCGGGTCGAGATGGCCGGCGGGCTGGTTGAGCACGGCGCGGCCGCCCTTGAGCTCTTCGACCATCAGGAATTTGCCGTTGTCTTCGACGATGGTGGCGACGGTGATGTGGGGTTGCCAGGTCATGGGATGCGTCTCGATTCTGAATGCAGCGCAGTCTTGGAGCAGGATTACAGCAGTGTGGGAGGGGGCAATCCCCCTCCCACAAGGATGATGCATAAGCAATCTGCATGATGCGCCTGACATTTTATGATTTTACCGATTTCAGCGCCTGGCGCAGCTTATCTCTCCAGAACCCTCAGTTTGGAGAGTGTCATGAACCCGATTGCCGATAAAAGCTACGAAGTACGCCTTACATCGCCACTGCCCATTGCCTTCATCCTGCTGTGGAGTTCCGGCTACATCGGCGGTGCGTTCGGTGTGCGTTATGGCGAGCCCTTCACCATGACGTTCTATCGGTTTGCCCTGGCTGCCCTGGTGTTCCTGGGCGTTGCACTCGCCATCAAGGCGCAATGGCCGAAACGACTTGCACCCTACTTCCATGCTGCGACAGTGGGGCTGCTGTTGCAGGCCCTGCAGTTCGGCGGCCTTTACACCGGCATCAGCCACGGCGTTCCCGCAGGGCAGGCGGCATTGATCGTCGGGCTGATGCCGGTGTTCGTGGTGATCGGTGCCTATTTCTGCCTGGGTGAACAATTGAGTTGGCGCGACCTGCCGGGTTCGATCCTCGGCGTTGGCGGCGTGGCCATCGTCGTGGCCAGCAGCTTTTTTGGCTCCGAGGCGTCAGTGGGTGGTTACGGCGCGGTGGGCTTGGCGCTATTGGGTATCACGCTTGGCACGCTCTACCAGAAGCGCTTTCTTGGCGGGGTGAATCTATGGGTGGGGTGTTTCATTCAGATGGTCACCGCGTCGTTGGTCATGTTGCTGCTGGCCTACACCACCGAAACCATGCAGGTCACCGAGTGGGTTCCATTCGCAGCGTCGGTGGCCTGGATCACGCTGATGAACTCCGTGGGTGCGCTGACGCTGCTGTATTTGATGATTCGACGCGGGGAGGCGAGTAAGGCGACGAACTTGTTTCATGTGATTCCGGCGGTCACGCAGATCATGGCGTCGTTGGTGTTGGGTGAGGTGCCGAGTGGGGTGGCGATTGTAGGGTTTGTTGTTTCAGGGGCAGGGGTTTATTGGATGAATCATGTGCGCGCCAAGTAGGTAGTCTTGACAGGTATAGCGGGCGCCTTGCACTAATGGCGGGGAATAATTACTCACTCCCATGGGTGTGGCATGAGAGTCAATCTTGATATTCAGTCGCTGCGCAGTTTCCTCAAGGTCGCAGAGCTGGGCAGTTTCACCCGGGCCGCGCAAGCGTTGAGCCTGACCCAGCCGGCAATCAGCCAGCAAATTCGACGACTTGAGGATTTGCTGGGTGTCGAGCTTTTTGCCCGCGACAATCGGCAGGTGTTGCTCACCCTCGAAGGAGAGCGCTTGACCGGCTATGCCCAGCAAATGGTCAGCGTCAACGACAAAGTGGGGAGCCTGTTTGATGCCAGTCGCACTCAAGAGTCCGTGACGCTGGGTATTCCCGAATATTTCAGCGAGGAAATCCTGCAGCGCATTATTCCTGCTCTGGCGCTTGAATTACCTTCAGTGCGAATTGTGGTCAAGGTCGCGCGTTCCCTGTTGCTCGCAGAGGCGTTCAGTGAGGGACGAATCGATATTGGCCTGATGATTGATGAGTTGCCAAAAGTCGCTGGCGTGCCTTTGCATGCACTTTCGTTGATGTGGCTGGGTGGCGAGTGTGCGGCAGCCCCCATGGAAGGGCAGGAAGTTTCGCTGGCGCTGTTCAAGGCGCCCTGCGTGTTCAGGAGCCTGGCGATTCGGCGTTTGGAGGAGAGTGGCATCAGGTGGCGCTGCGTGTATGAGTCTGAAGACTTGATGTCGCTGCGTTCAGCGGTCCAGGCGGGAGTCGGTGTGACGCTTTTACCCTGGTTTGCCCAGGTGCCGGGCTTGAAAAACGTCGAAGCGCTCGCGCATTTGCCTGCGCTGCCGGGGTTTGGGGTTGAACTCAAGCAGAGGCCGGGCTGGGAACCTTGGTACAAACCGCAGTTCCTGGCGATTATCGAGGCCGCATGGCGCGAGGAATACGGTGTTGCATAAACCCTGAAAACACAAACCCCGGCACGTGGCCGGGGTTTGTGATGCATCCCTACAACCTTACTTCAACTTGGCAATCGCCGCATTGAGGGTGTTGCTTGGGCGCATGGCCTTGCTGGTCAGCGCCGGGTTCGGCGCGTAGTAGCCGCCGATGTCCACTGGCTTGCCCTGTACGGCATTGAGCTCGGCAACGATGGTTGCTTCGTTCGCGGCCAGGGTCTTGGCCAGTTCGCCGAATTGGCCTTGCAGTGCCGTGTCTTCGGTCTGGGCGGCCAGGGCCTGGGCCCAGTACAGCGCCAGGTAGAAGTGGCTGCCGCGGTTGTCGATGTTGCCGACTTTGCGCGATGGCGACTTGTTGTTGTCGAGGAACTGGCCGGTGGCCTGGTCCAGGGTCTTGGACAGTACCAGGGCTTTCGGGTTGTTGTACGTCACACCCAAATGCTCGAGGGAAGCGGCCAGGGCCAGGAACTCGCCCAGGGAGTCCCAACGCAGGAAGTTTTCTTCCAGCAGTTGCTGTACGTGCTTCGGTGCCGAGCCGCCGGCGCCGGTTTCGAACAGGCCACCGCCATTCATCAGCGGTACGATGGACAGCATCTTGGCGCTGGTGCCCAGTTCCATGATCGGGAACAGGTCGGTCAGGTAGTCACGCAGCACGTTGCCGGTCACCGAGATGGTGTCCAGGCCCTTGCGGGTACGCTCCAGGGTGAACTTCATCGCGTCGACCGGCGACATGATGCGGATGTCCAGGCCTTCGGTGTTGTGGTCTTTCAGGTAGGTCTGGACTTTCTCGACCACGACGCCGTCGTGCGCGCGCTGGGGGTCCAGCCAGAAGATGGCCGGGGTGTTGCTGGCGCGGGCACGGTTGACGGCCAGCTTGACCCAATCCTGGATCGGCGCGTCTTGGGTCTGGCACATGCGGAAGATGTCGCCGGCTTCGACTTTCTGTTCCATCAGCAGGTTGCCCTTGCTGTCGGTCACGCGGACGACGCCGTCAGCCTTGACCTGGAAGGTCTTGTCGTGGGAGCCGTACTCTTCGGCTTTTTTCGCCATCAGGCCAACGTTCGGCACGCTGCCCATGGTGGTAGGGTCGAAGGCGCCGTTGGCCTTGCACTCTTCGATCACCGCCTGGTAGATGGTGGCGTAGCAGCGATCCGGGATCACGGCCTTGGTGTCGTGCAGTTGGCCGTCGGTGCCCCACATCTTGCCGGAGTCACGGATCATGGCCGGCATCGAGGCGTCGACGATGACGTCGCTCGGCACGTGCAGGTTGGTAATGCCTTTGTCGGAGTTGACCATCGCCAGGGAAGGACGAGCGGCGTAGACCGCCTGGATGTCAGCTTCGATCTGGGCTTGTTGCTCGGCCGGCAGGGCCTTGATGCGGGCGTACAGGTCGCCGATGCCGTTGTTCAGGTTGAAGCCGATCTGTGCCAGCACGTCTGCGTGCTTGGCCAGGGCGTCTTTATAGAACTCGGCAACGATCTGGCCGAACATGATCGGGTCGGAGACCTTCATCATGGTGGCTTTCAGGTGGACCGACAGCAGCACGCCTTGTTTCTTGGCATCTTCGATTTCAGCGGCGATGAAGCTGCGCAGGGCGTTCTTGCTCAGTACCGCGCTGTCGATGATTTCGCCGGCCTTGACGGTGGTCTTTTCTTTCAGGACGGTGGTGGTGCCGTCCTGGGCGACCAGCTCGATCTTGACCGCGTCAGCGGCTTCGATCTGCACGGCTTTTTCGCTGCCGTAGAAGTCGCCGTTGCTCATGTGGGCAACGTGGGACTTGGAGTCCGCAGCCCAGGCGCCCATCTTGTGCGGGTGCTTGCGAGCGTAGTTCTTGACCGACAGCGGCGCGCGGCGGTCGGAGTTGCCTTCGCGCAGTACCGGGTTCACGGCGCTGCCCTTGACCTTGTCGTAACGTGCACGGGTTTCTTTTTCCGCGTCGGTGGTTACGGTTTCCGGGTAGTCCGGCAGGGCATAGCCCTGGGCCTGCAGTTCCTTGATCGCGGCTTGCAGTTGCGGGGTCGAGGCA
Source organism: Pseudomonas sp. NFACC25 (assembly GCF_900100935.1). Taxonomy (NCBI): domain Bacteria; kingdom Pseudomonadati; phylum Pseudomonadota; class Gammaproteobacteria; order Pseudomonadales; family Pseudomonadaceae; genus Pseudomonas; species Pseudomonas sp. NFACC25. The sequence continues at coordinate 301,271 of NZ_FMUC01000005.1, read as the reverse complement.
CTGATGTTCGGCAGCTTGATGATGTTGGCTTCAGGGGTAACGGCCAGGTCGCCCAGTTCGGCGAGGTGGTCCGGTACGGCCTTGGTGCCCAGTTGCTCGGGGAAGCTTGCGAGGATGCGCCCTGCGAGGGAGATGTCGCGGGTTTCCACGGCAATATCAGCGGAAGCGGTGAAGGCCTCTACGATAGGCAGCAGTGAATAGGTGGCGAGGGCTGGGGCTTCGTCGGTGAAGGTGTAGATGATCTTCGAGCGGGTGGGCATATTCGGATTAACTCTCTTCTTTGCTGAAAGCGTGCGCAGAAACTCGAGATGCGCCGGGTGGAGCGCGTTCGTTCAAAGTCATCCATGAGCGAAAGGTCGAGGTTTCTTCGCGGTGATGTTGGGTTGCATCAGTCGAGCGTCAAGCGGGTGGACTATTGTATTAGTCCTGCTTTGTAGCGGAGGGCCCTGTTCCAGAGCGGTCTGCCATCGTGACTCTTTGGTCAGCGGCGGCATTATACATAGGTCGCTATGCTTACGCCGAGCCTTCATACAAAAGGTGTGTCGTCCATTGGTCTAAAGGTCGCAGGTACCGGGTTACGCCTAAAGTCGCACGAAGTGCTCAAGATTGGCGCTTTTCCCTTTGCTTTCAGGCTTGTAGGCGACAATTTATGCTGTTTTCGATGCAAATGAGCATGGCGCGAGGTTTCAGTCGCCATTTATCTGGAGTAGGCTCGAACGCAGCCAGATGTTCAATCCATAGATGGAGTTCAGCATGGGATACAAGAAGATTCAGGTTCCGGCAGTCGGCGACAAAATCACCGTCAATGCAGACCATTCTCTCAATGTTCCTGACCAACCGATCATCCCGTATATCGAAGGTGACGGTATTGGCGTCGACATCAGCCCGGTGATGATCAAGGTGGTCGACGCAGCTGTTGAAAAGGCCTACGGCGGCAAGCGCAAGATCTCGTGGATGGAGGTGTACGCCGGCGAGAAAGCGACCCAGGTCTACGACCAGGACACCTGGCTGCCCCAGGAAACCCTGGATGCGGTCAAGGATTACGTGGTGTCCATCAAGGGCCCGCTGACCACTCCGGTAGGGGGTGGCATTCGTTCGCTGAACGTGGCCCTGCGCCAGCAACTCGACCTCTACGTCTGCCTGCGCCCGGTGCGCTGGTTCGAAGGTGTGCCCAGCCCGGTCAAGAAACCAGGCGACGTGGACATGACCATCTTCCGCGAAAACTCCGAAGACATTTACGCCGGGATCGAGTGGAAGGCCGGCTCGCCGGAAGCGACCAAGGTCATCAAGTTCCTCAAGGAGGAAATGGGCGTCACCAAGATTCGTTTCGACCAGGATTGCGGCATTGGGATCAAGCCGGTATCGCTGGAAGGCACCAAGCGCCTGGCGCGCAAGGCCCTGCAATATGTAGTGGATAACGACCGCGACTCGCTGACCATCGTGCACAAAGGCAACATCATGAAGTTCACCGAAGGGGCCTTCAAGGAATGGGCCTACGAAGTGGCGGCTGAAGAATTCGGTGCGACCCTGCTGGATGGCGGCCCGTGGATGCAGTTCAAGAACCCGAAGACCGGCAAGAATGTAGTGGTCAAGGATGCCATCGCCGATGCCATGCTCCAGCAGATCCTGTTGCGTCCGGCCGAGTATGACGTGATCGCGACCCTCAACCTGAACGGCGACTACCTGTCCGACGCCCTGGCGGCGGAGGTGGGTGGCATCGGGATTGCGCCGGGTGCCAACCTGTCCGACACCGTGGCCATGTTCGAGGCCACCCACGGCACTGCGCCCAAGTATGCGGGCAAGGACCAGGTCAACCCGGGCTCGTTGATCCTGTCGGCGGAAATGATGCTGCGTCATATGGGCTGGACCGAAGCGGCCGACCTGATCATCAAGGGCACCAATGGTGCTATTTCGGCCAAGACCGTGACCTATGACTTCGAGCGCCTGATGGATGGCGCGAAGCTGGTGTCGTCGTCGGGCTTTGGGGATGCGTTGATTTCGCATATGTAAAAGCCTGGTACAAAAAAACCGGCCAACCCAAGTCGATCGGGCGGCCGGTTTTTTATCGCATGTCACTCGCTTCGCGGGGTGTCAGGCCGTTTGTTTCTTTTCGTTATGAGCGGTTGATGGCGTGTTTTTTTCATGTGTTTCGGCTTTCACTGCACCGATATTCACGGCGTGCAGCCCTTTCGGTCCTTGAATGATTTCAAAGCTCACAGCTTGGCCCGCCTTCAGCGTTTTGTACCCATCCATGTTAATCGCTGAGTAGTGCGCAAAAAGGTCCTCGGTTTTACCGTCTTCATTAACAAAGCCATATCCCTTGGCATTGTTGAACCACTTGACCTTGCCACTGATCTTGACGCCAGACATACCCATATCCCTCTGCACCAGACTCCATCACTGGAGTATCATCCAGTTTATCCGTCCTAACCCGAATAAATAAGGTTGACTGCGCGGACCTTTTTTACCCACTGTGGGTTCTATTGGTTGTAACACCGATTTGCCGATAGTCAAGGCGACCGGGTGGTCAGGAGTTGAAATTCTGACAGGTCGCCCCCACCACTGTATTTGAACCACTGACGAACCTTTCTTTCCATGCATGCAATCAGCCAGATTCGACTAACATTCAATCAGGATCGACCGGATCACGAACACGATGACGACGGTTCTGCAGGCATTGCTGTTCAGGAGGCCAAGCCTGCTTTACAGGCGCCGCCGATGTACAAGGTGGTTTTGTTCAACGATGACTACACACCGATGGATTTCGTGGTCGAAGTGCTCGAGGTGTTTTTTAACCTGAACCGCGAGTTGGCGACCAAGGTAATGCTGGCCGTTCACACAGAAGGACGGGCAGTATGTGGAGTGTTTACCCGTGACATCGCCGAGACAAAGGCCATGCAGGTCAACCAGTACGCCAGGGAAAGCCAGCATCCGCTACTCTGTGAAATCGAGAAGGACGGTTAACGCCGACCACTTGGGTATGAGGTGAAGCTATGTTAAACCGCGAGCTCGAAGTCACCCTCAATCTTGCCTTCAAGGAGGCTCGTTCGAAGCGTCATGAATTCATGACCGTCGAACACCTGCTGCTGGCACTTTTGGATAACGAAGCTGCCGCCACGGTTCTGCGTGCGTGCGGCGCCAATCTCGACAAGCTCAAGCATGACCTGCAGGAGTTTATCGACTCCACCACGCCACTGATCCCCGTGCATGACGAGGATCGTGAAACCCAGCCAACCCTGGGCTTCCAGCGGGTATTGCAACGTGCTGTTTTCCACGTACAGAGCTCCGGTAAGCGTGAAGTCACAGGCGCCAATGTGCTTGTGGCGATCTTCAGCGAACAGGAAAGCCAGGCAGTGTTCCTGCTCAAGCAGCAGAGCGTTGCCCGTATCGATGTCGTCAACTACATCGCCCACGGTATCTCCAAGGTGCCTGGGCACGGCGATCATTCCGAGGGTGAGCAGGATATGCAGGACGACGAGGGCGGTGAGTCTTCTTCTTCAAGCAACCCGCTGGATGCCTATGCCAGCAACCTCAACGAGCTGGCGCGCCAGGGGCGGATCGACCCGCTGGTGGGGCGTGAGCTTGAGGTGGAGCGCGTAGCGCAGATCCTGGCGCGCCGTCGCAAGAACAACCCGTTGCTGGTGGGTGAGGCGGGCGTGGGCAAGACCGCGATTGCCGAAGGCCTGGCCAAGCGCATCGTCGACAACCAGGTGCCGGACCTGCTGGCCAACAGTGTCGTCTACTCCCTTGACCTGGGCGCGTTGCTCGCCGGGACCAAGTACCGTGGCGATTTCGAGAAGCGCTTCAAGGCTCTGCTCGGCGAGCTGAAAAAACGCCCGCAGGCGATCCTGTTCATCGACGAGATCCACACCATCATTGGTGCGGGTGCGGCATCCGGTGGGGTGATGGATGCTTCCAACCTGCTCAAGCCGTTGTTGTCGTCGGGTGATATCCGCTGCATCGGTTCGACCACCTTCCAGGAATTCCGCGGCATCTTCGAGAAAGACCGTGCCCTGGCGCGTCGCTTCCAGAAAGTCGACGTGTCCGAGCCGTCGGTCGAAGACACCATCGGCATCCTGCGCGGGCTCAAGGGGCGGTTTGAAGCGCACCACGGCATCGAGTACACCGATGAGGCGTTGCGTGCGGCCGCTGAGCTGGCGTCGCGCTACATCAATGACCGGCATATGCCGGACAAGGCCATCGATGTGATCGACGAGGCCGGGGCCTACCAACGCCTGCAGCCGGTCGAGAAGCGTGTTAAGCGCATCGACGTGCCTCAGGTCGAGGACATTGTCGCGAAGATCGCGCGGATTCCACCAAAACACGTCAACAGTTCTGACAAGGAGCTGCTGCGTAACCTGGAGCGCGACCTCAAGCTCACCGTGTTCGGCCAGGACGCAGCGATCGACGCGCTGTCCACTGCGATCAAGCTGTCGCGTGCGGGCCTCAAGTCGCCGGACAAGCCTGTCGGTTCGTTCCTGTTCGCCGGTCCTACCGGTGTCGGCAAGACCGAGGCGGCGCGGCAATTGGCCAAGGCCATGGGGATCGAGCTGGTGCGCTTCGACATGTCCGAATACATGGAGCGTCACACCGTGTCGCGCCTGATCGGTGCGCCTCCGGGCTATGTCGGTTTCGACCAGGGCGGCCTGTTGACCGAAGCGATTACCAAGCAGCCCCATTGCGTACTGCTGCTCGATGAAATCGAGAAGGCCCACCCGGAAGTCTTCAACCTGCTGCTGCAGGTAATGGACCACGGGACCCTGACCGACAACAACGGGCGCAAGGCGGACTTCCGCAATGTCATCCTGATCATGACCACCAACGCCGGTGCCGAGACGGCCGCGCGGGCTTCGATCGGCTTTACCCACCAGGATCACTCGTCCGATGCGATGGAAGTGATCAAGAAGAGCTTCACGCCGGAGTTCCGCAACCGCCTGGACACCATTATCCAGTTTGGTCGCCTCAGCCATGAGGTCATCAAGAGTGTGGTGGACAAGTTCCTTACCGAGCTTCAGGCGCAGTTGGAAGACAAGCGCGTGCAACTGGATGTCACGGAAGCGGCGCGCAGCTGGATCGCCGAAGGTGGCTACGACGCGGCAATGGGCGCTCGCCCGATGGCGCGCCTGATCCAGGACAAGATCAAGCGGCCGCTGGCCGAAGAGATCCTGTTTGGCGAGCTTTCCGACCATGGTGGCGTGGTGCATATCGACCTGAAGGATGGCGAGCTGACCTTCGAGTTCGAAACCACGGCTGAAATGGCCTGATCGTTCTGTAACAACGCAAAAGGCGCCGAAAGGCGCCTTTTTGCTGTCTTGAAATGCAATTCTCAGAATGGGGCTTGCCCCCTCCCGCAGGATCCCTCGGTGTTTGAGAAATCCCATGCACACAAAAACGCCCGGCATAACCGGGCGTCTTGTATTGACTTGCTTAGCGAGCGCGGTAAGTGATACGCCCTTTGCTCAAGTCATAGGGCGTCAGCTCGACGCGCACTTTGTCACCGGTAAGAATACGAATGTAGTTCTTGCGCATCTTGCCGGAGATATGCGCGGTTACGACGTGCCCATTTTCCAACTCCACACGAAACATGGTGTTGGGCAGGGTGTCGACGACAGTGCCTTCCATTTCGAAGCTGTCTTCTTTCGACATGCAGTAAAGCCCTCGGTATCCAGTGAATGGCCCGGTGCAACTGCGCCAGGCAAAAGCGGCGTGCATTGTGCCCGAAAAAGGGTGTTTAAGCCAAGGGGTTCTAGTTAAGCGTGACCCATCTTTGATTAATCAGCAGTTCTATGGGGCGATATTGGGTCTTGTAATTCATCTTTTTGCAGTTCTTGATCCAGTATCCGAGGTACACCGCCTCGAGTTCCAGGCGCAGTGCTTCACCGATTTGCCAGAGAATCGCGAAACGCCCGAGGCTGCGTCGCTCTTCGGCCGGCTCGTAGAAGGTGTAGACCGCTGACAGGCCGTTAGGCAGCAAATCGGTTACGGCGACGGCCACCAGGCGGCCGTCCGCGCGAAATTCGTAAAAGCGCGAGAACGGCAGGTCGCGCACCAGGAAGGTGGAAAACTGGTCTCGGCTCGGTGGGAACATATCGCCGTCGGCGTGGCGCTGCTCGATATAGCGCTGGTACAGGTCGAAATACTCTTCGGTGAATCGCGGCTTGGCAGCTGCCACCGTCAGGTCGGCATTGCGCTTGAGGATGCGCTTCTGATTGCGGTCCGGCAGAAACTGCGCCACGGGGATGCGTGCCGGCACGCAGGCATTGCAGTTCTGGCAGTGGGGCCGGTACAGATGATCGCCGCTGCGTCGAAAACCCATTTCCGAGAGATCGGCATACACGTGCACATCCATTGGCTGGCTGGGGTCGAGGAACAGCGTGGTGGCCTGCTCGTCGGGCAGATAGCTGCAAGAGTGGGGTTGAGTGGCATAAAACTTCAAACGCGCCAACTCGGTCATGATCAACCCTCGGATAAGCTTTGAAATAAGTGTAAGCCAGGTGTGCGGATGTCGCCTAAGAAACCCATGGCCCTGCGTTGGGTTGGTCCAGATGGTTGCGCAGGAAACCTGCAAAGTCGCTGCGGGATATGGCGCGGGCACCCAGGCTGTGCAGGTGGTCGTTGGGCATCTGGCAGTCGATCAGTACAAAGCCCCAGGCCTGCAATTGCCGGGTCAATGTGGCAAAGCCGAATTTCGAGGCGTTGTCGGCACGGCTGAACATCGACTCGCCGAAGAACAGCTGGCCCATCGCCAGGCCATACAGGCCGCCTACCAGCTCGCCGTTGTCCCATACCTCCACCGAATGGGCGTAACCGCGCTGGTGCAGCGTCAGGTAGGCGCTCTGTATGCCTTCGGTGATCCAGGTGCCATCGGCATACGCACGCGGCGCGGCGCACGCCTGGATGACGGCGGCAAAGTCCTGGTCGAAGGTCACGGTATAGCGCTGCTGGCGCAATAGTTTGCCCAGGCTGCGGGAGACGTGCAGCTCGTCGGGGAATATCACGGTGCGCGGGTCCGGCGACCACCAGAGGATCGGCTGGCCCTCCGAGAACCAGGGAAAGCAACCGTGGCGGTAGGCTTGCACCAGTCGTTCGGCCGACAGGTCGCCGCCGGCGGCGAGCAGGCCATTGGGTTCGCGCATGGCCTTGGCCAGCGGGGGGAATGTCAGTGAGTCGCGTTGTAACCAGGTCAGCATGGCATCCAGGCTTGCGGAAGGGGAGGGGAGTGGCAGGCGGATCGCGTGCCCCAAGGGGTGTGATTATTGTCGACGCAGCGCTGTGGGGCCAGCCCGAATCGGCTGTTGGCGTGCATAAGCGTGAGCGGGTGTTTCTGCAACTCTCTGCGTGAGGCGTGGTCGTAATCGGGTCTGGCCCATGCAGGCCATTTGCCAAGCTTGCCTGGATTGGTAAAAACAGCTCATAAGCCTTTGTCAGCAAAGGCAATGCATGCTCAAATTGAACATGTTGTGACACACAATTGGCTATGCTGCCTGAAGAAAGCCAAGTGGCGTGGCAACCGCAACACAAACCCGTACAATGCGGCCATTGTGGCGTTATCGCCATTTCATCCAGCAATCGCCCAGTGTTAAAAGTAGATTCCACGACGTTCGTTCATTTTTCAACTGCTCGGATTGGGCAGTATTTGCACTTATTCAACAGATGGACGCGCTAACAGGCGCAGGAAAAGACCCGTTTTGAAGAAATCCGCCGCAACACCTAAAGCAGCCGTCGTGCCGGCCTGGCGCCAGCACCTGCACTATCGACTCAAGGAAGGCGCGCTGATCGCTATCGGCGCGCTGTGCCTGTTCTTGATGATGGCCTTGCTCACCTATGGCAAGGACGATCCGGGCTGGAGCCACAACAGCAAGATCGAAGACGTGCAGAACTTCGGTGGGCCTGCCGGCTCCTACAGCGCCGACATCCTGTTCATGGTGCTGGGTTACTTCGCCTATATCTTCCCGTTGTTGCTGGCGATCAAGACCTGGCAGATCTTCCGCCAGCGTCATGAGCCGTGGCAGTGGAGCGGCTGGCTGTTTTCGTGGCGCCTGATCGGCCTGGTATTCCTGGTGCTGTCCGGTGCCGCCCTGGCGCATATTCATTTCCACGCACCCACCGGCCTGCCGGCGGGCGCGGGTGGGGCGCTGGGCGAGAGCCTCGGCGACCTGGCGCGCAAGACCCTGAATATCCAGGGCAGCACCCTGATGTTTATCGCGCTGTTCCTGTTCGGTCTCACGGTGTTCACCGACCTGTCGTGGTTCAAGGTGATGGACGTGACGGGCAAGATCACCCTCGACCTGCTGGAGCTGTTCCAGGGCGCTGCCAACCGCTGGTGGGCCGCCCGGGTCGAACGCAAGCGCATGGTGGCCCAGTTGCGCGAGGTGGATACCCGCGTCAACGAAGTGGTGGCCCCAAGCACACCGGACCGCCGTGAGCAGGCCAAGGTCAAGGAACGCCTGATCGAACGCGAGCAGGCCCTGAGCAAGCACATGTCGGACCGCGAGAAGCAGGTACCGCCGGTGATCGCCCCGGCGCCGCCCAAGCCGGCCGAGCCGAGCCACCGCGTGCAGAAAGAGAAACAGGCGCCGTTGTTTGTCGACAGCGCCGTGGAAGGCACCTTGCCGCCGATCTCGATCCTCGATCCGGCCGAAAAGAAACAGCTCAACTATTCCCCTGAGTCCCTGGCGGCCGTCGGCCATCTGCTGGAAATCAAGCTCAAGGAGTTCGGCGTCGAGGTGTCGGTGGACTCGATCCATCCCGGCCCGGTGATTACCCGTTACGAAATCCAGCCGGCTGCCGGCGTCAAGGTCAGCCGCATTTCCAACCTGGCCAAGGACCTGGCGCGCTCCCTGGCCGTGACCAGCGTGCGCGTGGTGGAAGTGATCCCGGGCAAGACCACCGTGGGTATCGAGATTCCCAACGAGGACCGCCAGATCGTGCGTTTCTCCGAAGTGCTGTCGACGCCCGAATACGACAACTTCAAATCGCCGGTCACCCTGGCCCTGGGCCACGACATCGGCGGCAAGCCGGTGATCACCGATCTCGCCAAAATGCCTCACCTGCTGGTGGCCGGTACCACCGGTTCGGGTAAATCGGTGGGCGTGAACGCGATGATCCTGTCGATCCTGTTCAAGTCCGGCCCGGAAGACGCCAAGCTGATCATGATCGACCCGAAGATGCTCGAACTGTCGATCTACGAAGGCATTCCGCACCTGCTCTGCCCGGTGGTCACCGACATGAAGGACGCCGCCAACGCCCTGCGCTGGAGCGTGGCCGAGATGGAGCGCCGCTACAAACTGATGGCGAAGATGGGCGTACGTAACCTGTCGGGCTTCAACGCCAAGGTCAAGGAAGCCCAGGACGCCGGCACGCCGCTGACCGACCCGCTGTACAAGCGCGAAAGTATCCACGACGAGGCTCCGCTGCTGGGCAAGCTGCCGACCATCGTGGTGGTGGTCGACGAGTTCGCCGACATGATGATGATCGTCGGCAAGAAGGTCGAAGAACTGATCGCCCGTATCGCCCAGAAGGCGCGGGCGGCGGGTATTCACTTGATCCTTGCCACCCAGCGTCCGTCGGTGGACGTGATCACCGGCCTGATCAAGGCCAACATCCCGACCCGCATGGCGTTCCAGGTGTCGAGCAAGATCGACTCACGGACCATCATCGACCAGGGCGGTGCCGAGCAACTGCTGGGCCACGGCGACATGCTCTATATGCCGCCCGGCACCAGCCTGCCGATCCGGGTCCACGGCGCCTTCGTCTCCGACGATGAAGTGCACCGCGTGGTGGAAGCCTGGAAGCTGCGTGGCGCACCCGAATACAACGACGACATCCTTGCCGGTGTCGAAGAGGCCGGCAGCGGCTTCGACGGCGGCAGCAGCGGTGGCGACGACGATGCCGAAACCGACGCGCTGTATGACGAAGCCGTGGCCTTCGTGCTGGAAAGCCGCCGCGCCTCGATTTCTGCGGTGCAGCGCAAGCTGAAGATCGGCTATAACCGCGCTGCGCGCATGATCGAAGCCATGGAAAACGCTGGCGTCGTCACTGCCATGAACACCAACGGCTCGCGCGAAGTCATCGCCCCCGGGCAGATGCGCGACTGATTCCGTGCCGCGTGGCAGCACGCGGCGCGCCCTTACGACTCAATGAGGACTCCCATGCGTCTTATCCGCATGCTGTTGTTGCCGGTACTGGCCCTGACCGCTGTTTCGGCCCACGCTGACCCGGCCTCCGTCGCCAGCCTGAAAAACCTGTTGGACAAATCCCAGACCCTGACTGCGCGCTTCTCCCAGCTCACCCTGGATGCCGGTGGCACCCAGTTGCAGGAAACCGCCGGCGAGATGGCCGTGCAGCGCCCAGGGCTGTTCTACTGGCACACCGAAGGCAAGGCCGAGCAGACCATTGTCTCGGACGGCCAGAAAGTCACCCTGTGGGACCCGGACCTGGAGCAGGCCACCATCAAGAAGCTCGACCCGCGCCTGAACCAGACGCCGGCGCTGCTGCTCTCGGGCGACGTGTCGAAAATCAACGACAGCTTCGACATCACCTCCAAGCAGACCAGCAACGTGATCGAGTTCACCCTCAAGCCGAAATCCAAGGACACGCTGTTTGACACGCTGTCCCTGTCGTTCGGCAACGGCGTGATCAACAACATGCGCCTGGTCGACAGCGTCGGCCAGCGCACCGATATCCTGTTCTCCGGGGTCAAGGCCAACCAGCCGGTACCGGCGTCCAAGTTCAAGTTCGACATCCCCAAGGGTGCCGACGTGATCCAGGAATAAACTGCCCAGAGGTTTCAAACGCTGCCCATGGATCTGTTTCGAAGTGACCCGATTGCCCAGCCTTTGGCCGCGCGCCTGCGCTCGACCAACCTGGATGAGTACGTCGGTCAGGAACACCTGCTCGCTCGCGGCAAGCCGTTGCGCGAAGCCCTGGAGCAGGGTGCGCTGCACTCGATGATTTTCTGGGGGCCGCCGGGCGTGGGTAAGACCACCCTGGCGCGGCTGCTGGCAAAAGTCTCGGATGCACACTTCGAAACGGTCTCGGCCGTGCTGGCCGGGGTCAAGGAGATCCGCCAGGCTGTCGAGGTGGCCAAGCAGCAGGCCGGGCAGTACGGCAAGCGCACCATCCTGTTTGTCGACGAAGTGCATCGCTTCAACAAGTCTCAGCAGGATGCGTTTTTGCCCTACGTCGAGGATGGCACGCTGATTTTTATCGGTGCCACCACCGAAAACCCTTCGTTTGAATTGAACAATGCGTTGCTCTCGCGGGCGCGGGTCTATGTGCTCAAGAGCCTCGACGAAGCCGCGATGCAGAAGCTGTTGCACCGTGCCTTGAGCGAAGACAAGGGCCTGGGCAAGCGTCAGCTGAGCCTCAGCGACGAAGGCTTCAAGATCCTGCTCAGCGCTGCCGACGGCGACGGTCGCCGCTTTCTCAACCTGCTGGAGAACGCCTCCGACCTCGCCGAAGACGGCAGCGAGATTGGCGTCGACCTGTTGCAAAGCCTGCTCGGCGATACGCGTCGACGTTTCGACAAGGGCGGCGAAGCTTTCTACGACCAGATTTCGGCGCTGCACAAATCCGTGCGCGGCTCCAACCCGGACGGCGCGCTGTATTGGTTTGCGCGCATGATCGACGGCGGCTGCGACCCACTGTACCTGGCGCGCCGCGTGGTGCGCATGGCCAGTGAAGACATCGGCAACGCCGACCCGCGTGCCTTGAGCCTATGCCTGGCGGCCTGGGAAGTGCAGGAGCGCCTCGGCAGCCCGGAAGGCGAGCTGGCGGTGGCCCAGGCCATCACGTACCTGGCCTGCGCACCGAAAAGCAACGCGGTGTACATGGGCTTCAAGTCCGCCCTGCGTGCGGCCGCCGAACACGGCTCCCTCGAAGTGCCGCTGCACCTGCGCAATGCGCCGACCAAGTTGATGAAACAACTGGGCTACGGTGATGAATACCGCTATGCCCATGATGAGCCGGACGCCTATGCCGCCGGCGAAGACTATTTCCCCGATGAGCTTGAGCCGCAGCCGTTCTACCAGCCGGTGCCCCGCGGCCTGGAGCTGAAGATCGGTGAAAAGCTCAATCACCTCGCCCAACTCGACCGCCTCAGCCCCAAACAGCGGAGAAAGTAGTGTTCAAGACGATTCTTGCCGTGTCCGCAGCCGGCATCGCTGGTACATTATTGCGTTTCGCCACCGGTACTTGGGTGAGCGCCAATTGGCCGAAGCATTTTTATGCGGCGACCCTGGCGGTCAACCTAGTGGGTTGCCTGATCATCGGGTTGTTGTACGGCTGGTTCCTGTTGCGCCCGGAAGTACCGATTGAAATTCGCGCCGGCTTGATTGTCGGCTTTGTAGGCGGTCTGACGACCTTTTCATCCTTTTCACTGGATACGCTGCGCCTGCTGGAAAGCGGGCAGGCCCTGGTCGCCTTCGGGTACCTGGGCATCAGCGTGTTCGGCGGGCTGCTCGCCACCTGGGCCGGCCTGTCCTTGACCAAACTTTGATAAACGAGAGACCGACATGCTCGATTCCAAACTGTTACGTAGCAACCTTCAGGACGTAGCGGACCGCCTGGCATCCCGTGGCTTTGCCTTGGATGTTGCGCGCATCGAAGCGCTGGAAGAACAGCGCAAGACCGTCCAGACCCGCACCGAAGCACTGCAGGCTGAGCGGAATGCGCGTTCCAAATCCATCGGTCAGGCCAAGCAACGTGGCGAAGACATCGCGCCGTTGATGGCGGACGTCGAGCGCATGGGCACCGAGCTGTCCGACGGCAAGGTCGAGCTGGAAGGCATTCAGTCCGAGCTGGATTCGATCCTGCTGGGCATCCCCAACCTGCCGCACGAGTCCGTGCCGATTGGCGACGACGAAGACGGCAACGTCGAAGTGCGCCGCTGGGGCACGCCAACGGCCTTTGATTTCGAGATCAAGGACCACGTCGCCCTGGGCGAATTGACCGGTGGCCTGGATTTCGAAACCGCCGCCAAAATGTCCGGTGCGCGCTTTGCCTTGCTGCGCGGCCCGATCGCACGCATGCACCGTGCCCTGGCGCAGTTCATGATCAACCTGCACACCGGCGAGCACGGTTACGAAGAGGCTTACACTCCGTACCTGGTGCAGGCGCCGGCGCTGATGGGCACCAGCCAGCTGCCGAAGTTCGAGGAAGACCTGTTCAAGATCAGCCGCGATGGCGAAGCCGATCTGTACCTGATCCCGACCGCCGAAGTGTCGCTGACCAATATCGTTGCCGGCGAGATCCTCGATGCCAAGCAACTGCCGCTCAAGTTCGTCGCCCACAGCCCGTGCTTCCGCAGTGAAGCCGGTGCGTCGGGGCGTGACACCCGCGGCATGATCCGCCAGCACCAGTTCGACAAGGTCGAGATGGTGCAAGTGGTCGAGCCGTCGACCTCCATGGACGCCCTGGAAGGCCTGACCGCCAACGCCGAACGCGTCCTGCAGCTGCTGGAGCTGCCGTACCGCGTCCTGGCGCTGTGCACCGGCGACATGGGCTTCAGCGCCGTGAAGACCTACGACCTCGAGGTGTGGGTACCCAGCCAGGACAAATACCGCGAGATTTCGTCGTGCTCCAACTGCGGTGATTTCCAGGCCCGGCGCATGCAGGCGCGTTTCCGTAACCCGGAAACCGGCAAGCCGGAGCTGGTGCACACCCTCAACGGTTCGGGCTTGGCTGTAGGTCGCACCCTGGTGGCGGTGCTGGAAAACTACCAGCAAGCTGACGGTTCGATCCGCGTACCTGAAGTGCTCAAGCCATACATGGCGGGCGTCGAGGTCATCCGCTAAATGGAATTCCTGCCGCTGTTTCATAACCTGCGCGGCAGTCGTGTGCTGGTCGTCGGTGGGGGGGAGATTGCCTTGCGCAAATCCCGCCTGCTGGCTGACGCTGGCGCCGTGCTGCGGGTGGTTGCTCCCCAGATCGAAGACCAGTTGCGCGAGTTGGTGCAGGGCAGTGGCGGGGAAATGATTCTGCGCGGTTATCAGGAGGCCGACCTGGAAGGCTGCACCCTGATTATCGCGGCGACCGACGACGAGCCACTGAACGCGCAAGTGTCCAGTGACGCCAAGCGTCGTTGCGTACCGGTCAATGTGGTGGACGCGCCGGCCTTGTGCAGCGTGATCTTCCCGGCGATTGTCGACCGTTCGCCCTTGGTGATCGCGGTGTCCAGCGGCGGCGATGCGCCGGTGCTGGCGCGCTTGATCCGCGCCAAGCTGGAAACCTGGATTCCGTCCACCTACGGCCAGTTGGCCGGGCTGGCGGCGCGCTTTCGTGCCCAGGTCAAAGGTTTGTACCCGGATGTGCAGCAGCGTCGGGCGTTCTGGGAAGAAGTGTTCCAAGGGCCGATTGCCGACCGTCAGTTGGCCGGGCAGGGCGATGAGGCTGAGCGTCTGTTGATCGAAAAGGTCAACGGCGCACCGCCTTATGCGCCGGGCGAGGTGTACCTGGTCGGTGCCGGCCCGGGCGACCCGGACCTGCTGACCTTCCGTGCCCTGCGCCTGATGCAGCAAGCCGACGTGGTGCTGTACGACCGTTTGGTGGCGCCGGCGATTCTGGAGCTGTGCCGTCGTGATGCCGAGCGCATCTACGTCGGCAAGCGCCGCGCCGACCACGCCGTGCCGCAAGACCAGATCAACCAGCAACTGGTGGACTTGGCCAAGCAAGGCAAGCGCGTGCTGCGCCTCAAGGGGGGCGATCCGTTCATCTTTGGTCGTGGCGGTGAAGAAATCGAGGAACTGGCGGCTCATGGCATCCCGTTCCAGGTGGTGCCGGGGATCACCGCAGCCAGTGGTTGCGCGGCGTACGCCGGGATTCCGCTGACCCATCGCGACTATGCGCAGTCGGTACGCTTTATCACAGGGCACTTGAAGAACGGGACGTCGGACCTGCCTTGGAGTGACCTGGTGGGGCCGTCACAGACCTTGGTGTTCTACATGGGCTTGATTGGCTTGCCGATCATCTGTGAGCAACTGATCAAGCATGGGCGCGCCGCGGATACCCCGGCGGCGTTGATCCAGCAGGGCACCACGTCCAACCAGCGCGTGTTTACCGGCACCCTGGCGGACTTGCCGCGCATGGTGGCGGAGCATGAAGTGCATGCGCCGACACTGGTGATTGTCGGTGAGGTGGTGGTGCTGCGCGAGAAGCTGAAGTGGTTTGAAGGCGCCCAGTCTCAGGTTTGACAACACTCTTGCGACAAGCCCGCTCACCAAGACGGGCTTGCCAGCCGTACTCAGCTCAAGACACCCTGACCTGTCAGCCGCACTCGATCATGCCCGGCATCAAACGCCTGCAACGGCCCCTTCGGCACAATCGCCGTCGGGTTGATCGTGCGGTGGCTCCCATAGTAATGCCCCTTGATGTGTGCGAAATCCACCGTCTCGGCCACGCCCGGCCACTGATACATCTCCCTCAGCCAATTCGACAGGTTCGAATAATCGGCAATCCGCCGCAGATTGCATTTGAAGTGGCTGTAATACACCGCATCAAAACGAATCAGCGTGGTGAACAAGCGCACATCCGCCTCGGTCAGGTACTCGCCGGCCAAGTAGCGATGGTCGCCCAAGTGCTGCTCCAGATGGTCCAGTTCGGCAAACACATCATCAAACGCGCTTTCATAGGCTTTTTGTGAGGTGGCAAAGCCTGCGCGGTACACGCCATTGTTCACGGCCGGGTAGATCCGCTCGTTCAGCCCATCGATGGTCGGGCGCAGGGCCTCGGGGTAGAAGTCCAGGGTGTTGCCGGTCAGGCCGTTGAACGCGCTGTTGAACATGCGGATGATCTCTGCCGATTCATTGCTGACGATGCGGTTGAGCTGCTTGTCCCACAGCACCGGCACGGTGACGCGGCCGGTGTAGTCGGCGGTGTCGGCGGTATAGCGCTGGTGCATGAATTCGAAACCATCGAGCTTATCGCCGGTGGAGCCGTGGGCCTTGTCGAAGGTCCAGCCGTTTTCCAGCATCAGCCAGCTGACCACGGACACGTCGATCATGCTTTCCAGGCCCTTGAGCTTGCGCAGGATCAGGGTGCGATGGGCCCAGGGGCAGGCCAGGGACACATAGAGGTGATAACGACCGGCCTCGGCCTTGAAGCCGCCTTCGCCGCTGGGCCCCGGCTGGCCATCGGCGGTCACCCAGTGGCGGCGCTGGGCCTGTTCGCGCTGGAAAGCGCCATCTGCGCTACTTTCGTACCACTGGTCTTTCCAGTGTCCTTCGATCAGCAAACCCATGACTGGCTCCTTGGCTAATAAGCGTTGGAGCCCAGTCTAAAGGGATGAGTTCGAACTAAAAGCGCAAAGACCGGGCGGGAATGATCGATTAAATCGATTTGTCCCGTGCATCCCAGTATTGTCGGGCCAATGCGAACGCTTGTTCCCGTGGGTGGCCGAGGCCGCGCAAGGCCAGGGCCATGGTGGCGATCAGCGCCAGTTGCGGGTAGCTGTCTTCTACGTCGCCGCGCCACACGGCCTTCAGGTGATCAGGCTCCAGGGTTGCCGGCTTGACGTGGCGCTGGTCGGAGAGGGCGGGCCATTCTTCATCCCAGCTTTCGCCACCGGTGGTGCCATAGAGGTGACTGATCGTGTCGGGGTTGATCTCGACTTCGCCGCCGTCGCCCTTGACCACGATCACATGGTCGCCAAGCAGGCCGCTGGCATCGCGGTGCACGCCCTGGTAACCGGGGTGGAAAATGCTTTGCAGGCCGCAGCGCGCATTCAGCGGGTTGAGCAGGCGCGCCAGGGAGTGGATCGGCGAGCGCAGGCCCAGGGTGTTGCGCAGGTCGATCATGCGTTGCAGTTGCGGCGCCCAGTCGCCCAGCGGGATAAACGCCAGGTTGCCTTGTTCAAACGCGGTCCCGACCTGCTGCCAATTGCGGCACAGCGGGATATGCAGGGTTTCGAGCAATTGTTCGGTGTACAGCCGGCCCGCCGTGTGTGCGCCGCCGCCGTGCATGAGAATGCGCACGCCATGTTGCGCCAGGCACTTGGCGGCCAGCAGGAACCACGGCAGGTGGCGCTTCTTGCCGGCGTAGGTCGGCCAGTCGACGTCCACATTCAGTGCGGGGGCGTCCAGGCGTTCACGCACGGCTTGGGTAAAACCGGCGAGTTCTTCCGGGCTTTCTTCCTTGTGGCGCAGCAGCATCAGGAACGCGCCGAGCTGGGTGTCTTCGACTTGTTCGTCGAGCAGCATGCCCATGGCGTCGCGGGCCTCTTCGCGGGTGAGGTTGCGCGCGCCGCGCTTGCCTTTGCCCAGGATGCGCACGAACTGCGCAAACGGATGCTCGGCAGGGGTTTCAAGGGTCAGTGGGGCAAAGTCGGTCATAAGCAATTCGTCGGCCGGGGCAGGCCCGCCAGCTTGGCGGCGAGTTTGGCGGGAGTGCCGTTGAACAGTGTGTTGAGGTGCAGGCTGTTGCCCTTTTGCGGGCCGAGCTTCAAGGCGGTGTACTTGATCAGCGGGCGCGTGGCGGGGGACAGCTGGAACTCGGCATAGAACTGGCGCAGCAGCTCGAGGATCTGCCAATGGTCCGGGGTCAGCTCCAGGGCTTCGGCGGCGGCCAGGGCCTCGGCCACCTCAGGGGACCATTCGTTCAGGTCGACGAGGTAACCGTCCTTGTCCAGTTCGAGGGTGCGCGGGCCTACGGTCAGGGTGTTCATAGCCAGGTGTTGACCTTGCGGTAGTCGAGCGACAGCTGCACGAAACCCGGGTAGTCCACGCTGTCGGCCCAGTCCGGCAGCGGCAGATTGCGCGCCTGCATGTCTTCCGCCAGCACGAACACCTTCACGCCCTTGGTGCGCAGGGCCGGGTCGTGCAGCCCGTAGGCGCCATCGCCGCAGAGCAGGATCGCATCCTCGGCGCCACAGATACGCAGGCAACTGGCGAGGCGGCTATCGGTAAAAGGAGAGTGAGATACCACATGTAAAGTCGACATCAGAGGGTTATCACCTGGTCGTAACGGTCAATCAGCCTGGAGATCGCTTCGCTGTCCAGCGACTGGGCATTGGCCGGCTGCGTCAGCCCGCGCTCACCCAGGCTGTGGCGGCAGGCGAACACCTCATCGATGCCGAACAGGCCCAAGGCCTGCAGATTGGCGCTGAGGTCTTTTTGCTGCACGGCCTTGGCGTCCTGGTGCGGCGCCAGTTGGAACACGCCGTCATCCATGAACAGCACGCCGATCGGCAGATCAAACGCGCCCCCGGCCAGCACGATATCCAGCGCTTCGCGCGCGCTCGGCCCGGACCAGGGCGCCTGGCGGCTGATCACTAACAAGGATTTGGACATGTCACGGCCCTCCAAAACAGATCAGGCGGTCGGCGGCCTGGGTGGCGTCGTGCAATTGCCCCAGGCCCGACAATGCCCAGGGCGCATCCAGGTTGGCCGCGCTGCGTTGATAGCGCGTGGCTTCCTCGGCATTCAGCACGCCACGACGCAAGGCGGCAGCGATGCACACCACGCCGTCGAGTTGATGCGCATTGACCAACTCGCGCCATTGGCGGGCAATGTCCTGCTCATCCTGGGGGGCAACGATGTTATTGGAGGCGCCGTAGACGCCGTCCTGATAGAAAAACAGCCGCACAACCTCATGCCCGCCGGCCAACGCTGCCTGTGCAAACAGCAGGGCGCGGCGCGAGGAGGGCGCGTGGGCGGCGGAAAACACTGCAATCGCAAACTTCATGGAACACTCTGCAAGCAAACGTGGGGCAATGATAAAGCCGCTGCCACGAAAAAGCCCGCCATGATCAAAACGGTCACCCTCGATGATCGTTCTGACGATTGCCGGTAGGCGCCAGGCTGCCTAGTCTGTGGGAATTCGAAACCCAAATGGAGTCTCCATGTCAGGTCCCTTGGCGTCCCTCAAAGTACTGGATTTTTCCACCTTGCTGCCCGGCCCGTTTGCTTCCTTGATGCTGGCGGACATGGGCGCCGAGGTACTGCGCATCGAATCTCCCACGCGCACGGACCTGCTGCGGGTGCTGCCGCCCCATGACCGGGGGACTTCGGCCAGCCATGCCTACCTCAATCGCAACAAACGCAGCCTGGCGCTGGATTTGAAACAGCCCGAAGGGCTGGAGATCGTGCGCGAACTGGTCAAGGACTACGACATTGTCCTCGAACAATTCCGCCCCGGCGTGATGGAGCGCCTGGGCCTGGGCTATGAGGCGCTGAAGGCGATCAACCCGCGGCTGATTTATGTGTCGATCACCGGTTACGGCCAGACCGGGCCCTATAAGGACCGCGCCGGGCATGACATCAACTACCTGGCGCTGGCCGGGGTCGCCAGCTACACCGGGCGCCGGGACAGCGGGCCACTGCCCTTGGGCGTGCAGTTGGCGGACGTGGGCGGCGGTTCGCTGCATGCGGTAGTGGGGCTGCTGGCGGCCGTTATCGCCCGGCAGCAGAGCGGGGTCGGCCAATACCTGGATGTGAGCATGACCGATTGCTCGTTCAGCCTGAATGCCATGGCCGGCGCGGGTTACCTGGCGTGTGGTGTAGAGCCTGAGCGGGAGAGCCATGTGCTCAATGGCGGAAGTTTCTACGATTACTACCGCTCGCGAGATGGGCGCTGGATGTCGGTCGGCAGCCTGGAACCGGCTTTCATGCAGCAGTTGTGTGAAGCGTTGGGCCGCCCGGAGTTGGCCGCGCAGGGCTTGAAGCCTGAGCAGCAGCCGGCGCTTAGGCAGGCCTTGCAGGTGGAGTTCGAGAAGCGCAGTTTCGAGCAGTTGTGCGAGCTGTTTGCCGGGGCGGATGCCTGCGTGGAGCCGGTGCTGACGCTCAGCGAAGCCGTGGCCCATCCGCAGTTGAAGGCGCGGGCGCTGGTCAGCCAGGTGCCCAGGGGCGATGGCTCGAGCCAGGCGCAGATAGCCTGCCCGTTGAAGTTTTCGGAAGGGTTGCCAGCGCCCCGGCACATTGGCGTCGCCGTGGGCGCGCACAGTGATGAAGTGTTGGCGGAGCTGGGCTTGAGCCCGCAGCGCATCAGCGAGCTGCGCAGCTCCAAGGTGATTATGTAGTGGCTGGGTGGAGGCTTGCTCTCGATGAGGCCTTTATTCCACCCTGGTTTCGCCGGTAAACACCAAGGTCTGCCGACACCGCCGGCACAGATACCGCCGTCCCTGAGCCACCATGCCATGGCGTTGCGATGAAAACGGGAAGTCGCTGTCGGCACACGGGCACCGGTAGATATAACGGGTCACCTGGCGACGCTTCACGGCATAGGTGTGGCAGCGGTCCGGCGGCAGTTCGTAGACCCCACGCATGATCAGTTGCCATTCCTCGCCATGGGGCTGGATGCGCTCGCCAAACAATTGGTGGGCAATCAGGTGCGCCACCTCATGGGCCACGGTCTGTTTCAGGAAGTGTTGGCTGTTTTCTCGGTACAACTGTGGGTTGAAGCGCAGCAGGTTCTCGTGCAAATGCGCGACACCGGCCTTCTGACCCCGCAGCTTGAGGCTGACCTGGGGGCGTTTGAAGCTTCGTTTGAAAAAGGATTCGGCTTGCAGGAAACAATCTTCGACGCGGGTATTGAGTTGCTCGGGCATGCTGTACATATCTCCAGAGACGTCCAGTATGCCGCAAAACCGAGTGTTTCCGAATCTGTCAGGCGCCGAATGGTCATCCATCACGCACAAAGCCACCTTGCGGTGGCCTTGCCTTTGCCATTGAACGGGTCAGTTCGTGTAGATCGGCCCCACGCCCAGGCCCCAGACGATCACGGTAAACGCCATGATCGCCACCAGCACCACCAGCCCTACGGCCAGTATCGAACTGGAAAACAGGAAGCCTTCATCCGGGTCGATGCTCATGAAGGTCGGTACGCCGACATACAGCAGGTACACCGTGTAGCAGATCGCCGCAGTGCCCACCACCATGCCCAGCCACATATGCGGGTAGAGCGCCGCCAGCCCGCCGATGAACAGAGGTGTCGCGGTATAGGTGGCAAACGCCACGCACCGCGCCATGCTGGGGTTGGCGTCGTAGGTGCGGGCCATCCAGTGAATGAACGCGCCCATCACTGCCACGCCGCCGAGCATGGCCGCGTAGGACATGAGGGTCATCCACAGCGCACTTTCCTGGGTCAACATGACCGGGGAGCGGTTGCCGATGACCCAGCCGACCTGGGTGGTACCGATAAAAGCCGATACGGCGGGGATCGCCGCGAGAATCAGGGTGTGAGTGAGGTACATGTGGCCGATGCTTTCTTCTTTATCGCCACGAATTTCCCGCCATTCCTGGTCGGGATGGGTAAACAGCCCCACGACGTGATGGATCATGCCAGTCACTCCTGTCGTTATTACCATCGCCCCCCATCGGAGCGCCCACGGGCCAGATGGCCACAAAGGTCTGGATATATGTGTGCGACCTCAAGTCGCAGTATAGGAAGGGATGACCGGAATAACCGTAGGGCCTTTAGAGCAAATTGCGCTGTAAACAGGGGGCCTAATCGCGGCGGGGTCTTTTACTGTTAGCCCTTTAGCTGTTTTTTTTGCGTAAAATACCCGGCTTTTCGTCACACACCTCCAGCGGATCCAAGCGCCATGGGCACTCTTACGGTCAACCAGAACAAACTGCAAAAACGCCTGCGCCGCCTGGCCGGTGAGGCAGTCGCCGATTTCAACATGATCGAGGAAGGCGACAAGGTCATGGTCTGCCTCTCCGGCGGCAAAGACAGCTACACCATGCTCGACGTGCTGCTGCACCTGCAAAAGGTCGCACCGATCAAGTTCGACATCGTTGCGGTCAATATGGACCAGAAACAACCGGGCTTCCCCGAGCACGTGCTGCCGGCCTACCTCAAGGCGCTGGGCGTCGAGTACCACATCGTCGAAAAAGACACCTATTCGGTGGTCAAGGAACTGATCCCTGAAGGCAAGACCACCTGCTCGCTGTGCTCGCGCCTGCGCCGTGGCACGCTCTACACCTTTGCCGATGAGATCGGTGCGACCAAGATGGCCCTGGGTCACCACCGCGACGATATTGTCGAGACCTTCTTCCTCAATATGTTCTTCAACGGTTCGCTCAAGGCCATGCCGCCCAAGCTGCGTGCCGATGACGGGCGCAACGTGGTGATCCGCCCGCTGGCGTATTGCAACGAGAAGGACATCCAGGCCTACTCCGACTTCAAGCAATTCCCGATAATCCCGTGCAACCTGTGCGGCTCCCAGGAAAACCTGCAGCGCCAGGTGGTCAAGGACATGCTGGTGGATTGGGAGCGCAAGACCCCCGGGCGTACCGAAAGTATCTTCCGCAGCCTGCAGAACGTGCAGCCTTCGCAATTGGCCGACCGCAACCTGTTCGACTTCACCAGCCTGAAAATCGATGAGAGCGCCGCGCCGCGTTTCGTCAATGTGGTGAACCTCTGAGCTCATTCAACGCTCTGACACACGGCGCTCGCGGGCGCCGTTTTCAATTCCATTGCCAGCATTCAACAGCAGGAGAGGGCATGCGCGATTACAAGTGGCTGCACGAATATTGTCTGAACCGCTTCGGTTCAGCGGCCGAGCTGGACGCCCACCTGCCGGTGCCCAAGACCCCGGCGCAGTTACGCAAGATCAGTGATGATCGCTACCTGTCGACCTTGGCGTTGCGCGTGTTTCGCGCCGGCTTGAAGCACAGCGTGGTGGATGCCAAGTGGCCGGCGTTCGAGCAGGTGTTCTTCGGCTTCGACCCGGAAAAAGTCGTGCTGATGGGGGCCGAGCACCTGGAGCGGCTGATGCAGGACACGCGCATCATCCGTCACCTGGGCAAGCTCAAGAGCGTGCCGCGCAATGCGCAGATGATCCTGGACATCGAGCAGGAAAAAGGCAGCTTCGGCGCATTTATCGCTGACTGGCCGGTGACCGATATCGTCGGGTTATGGAAATACCTGAGCAAGCACGGTCATCAGCTGGGCGGGCTGTCGGCCCCGCGCTTTTTGCGGATGGTGGGCAAGGATACCTTTGTGCCGAGCGATGACGTGGTCGCGGCATTGAATGCGCAGAAGATTGTCGACAAGGCACCCACCAGCCTGCGCGACCTGGCCACGGTGCAGGCTGCGTTCAACCAGTGGCATGCCGAGAGCGGGCGGCCGATGTGCCAGCTGTCGATGATGCTGGCCTATACGGTGAATCACTGACCGGCTTCTAGGGTGTGGCCAACCGGCGGTTCAACTGGTGCCGCCAGCGCACATACAGCAGCGCCGTGCAAAACACCGCCAGGCTGGCCAGCATCTCCAGCACCCCGAACCACTGCCGGTTCGGGTCATACGCCGCCAGCGCGCCCTTGATGAAATACAGGTTCACCGCAAAGCACATCCACGAATGCCCGCGCGCGCTGCCGATGATCATCCCCGGCGCCAGCACCAGCAGCGGCACCAGTTCGATCAGCAGGATCACCCACGGGCGTGCGCCGTGCAGGTCGGCGACGAACAGGTAGTACCCGCACAACAAACCCACCAGGGCGAAAAACGCCAGCAGGCTTAACGCGCGTACCGCCTTGACCCGTGGCTCCAGCCACGCTTGCGGCGGTAGAACCTTAGGCTTCCTGGCCACGGCCGTTCTCCAGCAACGTGGCGGTCTTGGCCAGGCGCAGGCCCAGGGCCCGGCACAGGGTGATTTCATGCGGGTCGAGCAGGCGCTTGCCATCCGGCCCGGCATGGTGGCTGGCGCCATACGGCGTGCCGCCGCCCTGGGTGTCGAGCAGCGCCTGTTCGCTGTAGGGCAGGCCAGTGATCAGCATGCCGTGGTGCAGCAGCGGCAACAGCATCGACATCAGCGTGGTTTCCTGGCCGCCATGCAGGCTGGCGGTGGAGGTGAACACCCCGGCCGGCTTGCCGACCAGCGCACCGGTGAGCCACAGGTTGCTGGTGCCATCGAGGAAGTACTTGAGCGGCGCGGCCATGTTGCCGAAGCGCGTCGGGCTGCCCAGGGCCAGGCCCGAGCAGTTTTTCAAGTCATCGAGGCTGGCGTACAGCGCGCCTTCGTCCGGGATGCTCGGCGCCACGGCTTCGCATTCGGTGGAGATCGCCGGTACGGTGCGCAGTCGCGCTTCCATGCCGCCTTGCTCGATGCCCCGGGCAATCTGCCGAGCCATTTCGCTCACCGAGCCATTGCGGCTGTAATACAACACCAGCACATACGGCGACGTCACGGCAGGATCTCCAGCACGTTCTCTGGCGGACGGCCAATGATGGCTTTATCGGCGGTTTCCAGGATCGGGCGTTCCATCAGCTTGGGATGTTCGGCGATCGCGGCGATCAACTGCGCTTCGCTGAGGCTGGCGTCGGCCAGGTTGAGGGCCTTGTATTCGTCTTCGCCGGTGCGCAGCAGTTGGCGGGCGCTGATGCCCAGCTTGGCCAGCAGTGTCTTCAATTGTGCGCTATTCAGCGGGGTTTCCAGGTAACGCACCACGGTGGGGGCGAGGCCTCGGGCTTCCAGCAGTTCGAGCGCACCGCGGGATTTCGAGCAGCGCGGGTTGTGATAAAGCGTCAGATCGGTCATGTGCGGGTCGCATCTTGCGTAAGGTGGCGGGTATTCTACCTGCGCGGCGTCCTGTCCTTAAACCGTAAGAGGCGATAGGTCGCAGCCAACGTTCATTTTTGCGAAGGAATACCCCATGACAAGGCGACTGATCGGTGCATTGGCGATCATCACAACCCTGCTGCTCAGCGGCTGCGGCAATGACTACGGCGTTGACCAGTACGGCCAGAAGGTCGCGGCCGAGCGCCTGGACAAACAGTGGCTGGTGGTCAACTACTGGGCGGAATGGTGTGGCCCATGCCGTACGGAAATCCCCGAACTCAACGCCCTGGCGGAACAGTTGAAGGGGCAGGGCGTGGGGGTGTTCGGGGTCAACTTCGACAATGTGCAGGGTGCAGAGCTGAAGGAAGCCAGCGACAAACTGGGGATCAAGTTCACCGTGCTGGCGCAGAACCCGGATGGGATCTTCGAGATTCCGCGCAGCGAAGCGTTGCCGGTGACCTATATCATCGATGACAAGGGCAAGGTGCGCGAGCAGTTGATGGGTGAGCAGACGGCGGAGGGGGTGTTGGCCAAGCTCAAGGCCTTGCGCGGCTAGAGTATTGTCCTCGATCAAATGTGGGAGGGGGCTTGCCCCCGATAGCAGTGTGTCAGTCAATACATCAGTGACTGTTACACCGTCATCGGGGGCAAGCCCCCTCCCACATTTAAATCTCACCAACCTGTAGATCGGTGGAATCAGCCCTCTTCGAGCCACAGGCGAATCGGCTTGCCTTCGGCCGGCCAGAAGCGGGTCTGCTCGATCGGCGAGATGTCCCAGCGCTGTACGCCTTGCAGGGCCTGGAAGAAGCGCTGTTCCTGCTCCATCAGGGCCTCGGCGCAGAGCTTGCGGGTGCTGCCGAGCTTGCCGAAGCTGAGTTTGTCGCCCTCAAGGGTGTACGGCGCGAACCAGTGGTTGCAACCGCCGTTGCCGTAGGCACGCCCATCGGCGCCGAGGGTGACGGTCAGGTGTGCGTAATCCATCAACGGCCGCTCACCAATCCACTCCACCACGTAGCTGTGATCCTGCTTGAGCTTGGCCGCGTCACCGGCGCAGCCACTCAGGGCCGTACCGACGGCGGCGAGCAGAAGCAGGCCTTTCATTGCCCGGCCTTCTGGCATGTCGGGCAACGGTGCTTGTCGCCTTCGCTGGCCCAGCCCAACTCGGCAATGCGTGCATTGGCGGCCGGTTGCAGCGGCTCCTTGGTCAGCTTGGTTTCCACCGCGAATTCAAACTCCAGCACGGTGTCGCAGCTGTCGCAGTTGACCTTCCAGGTGTGAATCTCCAGCTCGCCGAACTTCGGCCCGCGGGCCATGGCGACCCACTGGCCGGCAGGGCGGATGGAGTAGCGCGCGTCACCTTCGACGGTAAGGCGCATGGACAAGGTTTTACTGCCGCGCAGGGTGACGATCAGCACGTCATCATGCTTGATCGAGCCACCGTTGCCGGTGACCTGGTAACGGCCCGGCACCAGGGCGCGGCATTCGATCAGGGTGTGTTGCGGCCTCAGCAAGCTGAAGCGGAAATCGTGTTCGGCCATGGATCCTCCAAATAGGCGCGGCATCCTATCACGGGTGCCTGCTGATCATGAGCCTGGTATGTGACCGCTGATCATCCTTCGACGAGGTTCTGCGCCCGGCCATCGGCCCATGCCGCAATATTGGCCAATGTGGTGCCGGCAATCGCCGCCAGGGCTTCGCGGGTGAGGAACGCCTGGTGTGCGGTGACGATCACGTTGGGGAAGGTCAGCAGGCGCGCGAGCACGTCGTCCTGCAAGGGCAGGTCGGAGCGGTCCTCGAAAAACAGCTGGGCTTCCTCCTCGTACACATCCAGCCCCAGGTAGCCGAGCTGGCCGTCCTTGAGTGCTTCGATCAGCGCCGGCGTGTCGACCAGGCCACCGCGACCGGTGTTGATCAGCATGGCGCCGGGTTGCATCCGCGCCAGGGAGTGCGCATTGATCAGGTGCTTGCTGTCGGCGGTCAGCGGGCAGTGCAGGCTGATGATCTGGGCCTGGGCCAAGAGCTCCGGCAGGCTCACATAGTCAGCGCCGAGGGCCTGGACCTGGGGGTTGGGGAACGGGTCGTAGGCGAGCAGCCGGCAACCGAAGCCCGCCATGATCCTGGCGAACGTGGCGCCGATCTGGCCGGTGCCGACCACGCCGACGGTCTTGCCCACCAGGTCGAAGCCGGTGAGGCCATGCAGGCTGAAATCGCCGTCGCGGGTGCGGTTGTAGGCGCGATGCAGGCGGCGGTTGAGGGCGAGGATCAGGGCCACCGCGTGTTCGGCGATCGCATGGGGCGAATAGGCCGGGACGCGCACGATGGTCAGGCCCAGGCGTTTGGCGGCAGGCAGGTCCACATGGTTGTAGCCGGCCGAACGCAACGCGATCAACCGCGTGCCGCCCTTGGCAAGCTGTTCCAGCACCGGGGCACTGAGGTCGTCGTTGATAAAGGCGCAGACCACCTCGTGGTGTTCGGCCAGGGCGACGGTGTCGAGGTTGAGCCGGGCGGGTTGGAATTGCAGTTCCAGGCCGTGCGGCAAGGGCTCGCCGAGGAAACTGTCGCGGTCGTAGGTCTGGCTGCTGAAAAGAATCACGCGCATCAAAGGCTTCCTTTTTGATGAATTCAGGCGCTGACCCGCGCTTCACTGGCCAGCCGTGCAATGGCCATGTCCAGCTCGTCCAGCGCGGTCACGGCCTTGGCGTCGTCCTGCTTGAGCAGGGTTTCGGCGCGCTGGCAGGCGGCGCGCAGTTGCGGCACGCCACAGTAGCGGGTGGCGCCGTGCAGACGGTGGACGCGTTCGATCAGGGCCAGGTTGTCCTTGGCCTCACGGGCGACGTGAATGGCCTGGCGGTCGGCTTCCAGGGAGGCCAGCAGCATGGCCAGCATGTCGGCCGCCAGGTCCATCTTGCCGGCGGCCAGGCGCAGGCCTTCCTCGTGGTCCAGCACCGGCAATTGCACCCCGGGGCCCAGGCCTTCGACGGCGCGCTCCGGCACCTGGTTGCGCAGGGCCAGGCCGGTCCATTTCAGCACTACCTGGGCCAGTTGCCGTTCGCTGATGGGTTTGGTCAGGTAATCGTCCATACCGCTTTGCAGCAAGGCGCGCTTCTCGTTGGCCATGGCATGGGCGGTGAGGGCGACCACCGGCAAGGGCGTGCCATGGCGCTCGCTTTCCCACTGGCGGATCGCCTCGGTGCTCTGACGTCCGTCCATGCCCGGCATCTGCACGTCCATCAGCACCAGGTCGAAGGTGTCCTGTTTCACCGCGTCGACCGCCGCGTAGCCGCTTTCCACTGCACGGACCTGCGCGCCCATGTCTTCCAGCAGGGTCTGCACCAACAGCAGGTTTGCCGGGTTGTCGTCGACACACAGCACACGCGGCGCACGGCTGGACAACGGCTCGCCCGGTTCACTGCGGGACGGCCGCGGGCTGATCAGGTCGGACAGCGCACGGCGCAGCTTGCGGGTACACGCCGGCTTGGCCTGCAACTGGCTGTTGGGGTTGGGTACCGACTCGTTGAACAGCATCTGTTCGGTGGTGGGGCACAGCACCAGCACCTTGCAACCCAGGTGTTCGAGGTCCCACAGGTGCTGGTTGAGGCGCTCGGGCGGAATATCGTTGGCGGTCACGCCGAGTACCGCGAGGTCGATAGCCTGCTCGGTCTGGTGAGCGCTGGTGATGCCGTTGGTCAGGCTTTCCAGGGTATTGAACGGCGTTACTTCCAGGCCGCAGTCTTCCAATTGGTGCTGCAGGGCCTGGCGCGCCAGGTCGTGGTTTTCCAGTACCGCCACGCGATGGCCCAGCAACGGCGCGCAGGGCAGGTCTTCGACGTCGTCGCGGGTCTTGGGCAGGTTCAGGCTGATCCAGAATTCAGAACCTTCGCCCGGCGTGCTGTCGACGCCGATTTCACCGCCCATTTGTTCGATCAGGCGCTTGGAAATCACCAGGCCCAGCCCCGTACCGCCGGGCTGGCGCGACAGTGAATTGTCGGCCTGGCTGAACGCCTGGAACAACGCCCGCACGTCCTGGCTGGACAGGCCGATGCCGGTGTCCTGCACGCTGATGCGCAGTTGCACGCTGTCTTCCTGCTCGTCCTCGATCATCGCCCGGGCCACGATGGTGCCTTCGCGGGTGAACTTGATCGCATTGCTGATCAGGTTGGTGAGGATCTGCTTGAGCCGCAGCGGGTCGCCCACCAGCGCCAGCGGCGTGTCGCGGTACACCAGGCTGACCAGTTCCAGCTGCTTGGCATGGGCGGCGGGAGCGAGGATGGTGAGGGTGTCTTGCAGCAGATCCCGCAGGTTGAACGGGATACTGTCGAGCACCAGCTTGCCGGCCTCGATCTTCGAGAAATCGAGGATTTCGTTGATGATGCCCAGCAG
Organism: Pseudomonas sp. NFACC25; assembly: GCF_900100935.1. Taxonomy (NCBI): domain Bacteria; kingdom Pseudomonadati; phylum Pseudomonadota; class Gammaproteobacteria; order Pseudomonadales; family Pseudomonadaceae; genus Pseudomonas; species Pseudomonas sp. NFACC25. Next base: position 272,395 of record NZ_FMUC01000005.1, on the reverse strand, counting down.
GTTGTCGGCGGATTTTTCGATGGTGCCCAGGTAGTCCAACTGGCGCGGGGTCAGCTCGCTTTTTTGCAGCAGGTGGGTAAAGCCGAGTATGCCGTTGAGCGGCGTGCGGATTTCATGGCTCATGTTCGCCAGGAACTCGGACTTGATGCGGCTGGCCTCCAGGGCCTCCTTGCGCGCCAGGTCCAGCTCGATGTTCTGGATCTCGATGGTTTCCAGGTTCTGGCGCACGTCTTCGGTGGCCTGGTCGATGCTGTGCTGCAATTCTTCCCGGGCATTTTGCAGGGTTTCGGCCATGCGGTTGATGCCCGATGCGAGTTGATCCAGCTCCTGGCTGCCCAAGGGTGGCAGGCGGGTTTCCAGGTTGCCGTCCTTGAGTTGGGCCACCGCTTGCTTGATCAGGCCAATCGGCGCGTTGATCGTACGGCTGATGCGCAAGGCCAGGGCCGCAGTGCAGATCAGGCCGATGGCAATCAGCAGCAGGCTGGCGAACAGGCTGCGATAGCCGCGCAGCAACATGCCGTTGTGGGACAACTCCACCTCGACCCAGCCGAGCAGGCGATCGGCTTCATCGGGGATCAAATCGCCCGCCAGGTTGCGATGGCGACCAAACACCGGCAGCAGGTAGCGCGTGGCGTCGTTGCCGGTGCGTTGCAGCAGGTGGGAGCTGTTGCCGACCGGCGGCTGGTTGAGCATGGTCGGGCCGGCGTGGGCCAGGGGCGTGCGGTCCGGCGCCAGGAATGCCACGGTGCGCACGTCCGTCTGTTCCAGGGATTGGGTGGCGATACGCTCCAGCAGGTCGGTATTCCTGCTGCCCATGGCGGGGGCCACCAGGGGCGCCAGCTGCTCGGCGATCATTTCGCCGCGTTGCAGCAGTTGGGCCTGCAACTCCGAGAGCTGCATCCAGGTGAAGTACCCTCCCAACAACAGGGCCATCAGGCTGGTCGGTAATAAGGTCAGCAACAGTACGCGGCCTTTTATCCCCATTCGTTTAAGCACGCCACTCTCCTGCTACCACACTGATATCAATCTTCCGCGCCGGCATCCGGCCCGCGCCACCTGCGCAGTGTAGCCATTTGCGCGGCCTGGAATCTTGCAAATTAATGACAGACGGCAATCTTCGGGCCGTTGGGCACCGTGTGGCGATTGCCTGCGGCGGGGTTATCTTGAATAATCAGTGATTGAGAATGACTTGCAGACGCTAATGAATCCCGCGGCAGTTGGCCTACCCCGTATCCTCACAATTGAAGATGACCCCGTGCTGGGTGCCTATGTGCACGAGCATTTGGGGCGCTGTGGCTTCCAGGTCACCTGGTGCCAGAACGGTCAGCAGGGCCTGGAGATGGCGCGCGACCAGGCATTCGACGTGGTGTTGATGGATATTCTTCTGCCGGGCCTGGATGGCTTGTCGATCCTCACCCATTTGCGCCGGAGCCATTCGATTCCGGTGATCCTGATGTCGGCCCTGGGCGCTGAAACCGATCGCGTCAGCGGTTTTCGCCTGGGGGCCGATGATTACCTGCCCAAGCCCTTCAGCATGGTTGAGCTGCGCGTGCGTATCGAAGCCATCCTGCGTCGGGTGGCCCTGGATCGGCGCCCGTTGCCGACGCTTGCGCCCGTGCGCGAGGACACCCGCACGCTGCGTTTCGATGATGAGCTGTGCGATGTTTTTCATCAGGAGCGCTGGGCGGGCCTGACCCGTAGCGAATACCGCCTGCTGGAAACCCTGCATCGCAACGCTGAAGAAGTCCTCAGCAAAGCCTTCCTCTACCAGCACGTGTTGCAACGGGGTTATGCGCCCCATGATCGCAGCCTCGACATGCATATCAGCCAGATCCGCCGCAAGCTCAAGGCCATCGGCTACACCGAGCGTGAGGTGCGCACGGTGTGGGGCAAGGGCTATGTGCTGAGCGGTCACGACCATGGGCTTTGAGGCATCGCTGAAACGGCTGCCGGGCAGGCACTCGTTATTCTGGAAGCTCGCCTGCCTGCTGATCGCCTTCTGTTTGCTGATGATCTGGCTCAGTTGGTCCTGGGGTCGGTACATGGAGCAAAAGAACGCCTACCTGTCCGATGAGGCCAGGAGCACCTTGAGTGGTTATGCGGCAGGCGCCGAGCAGGCCTGGAACCAGGGCGGCAATGCCGGCGTCGATGCGTGGCTGCAGGCAATGGGCAAGCGCGAAAGCACGTGGGTCGGGGTGATCGGCAATGACTTGCAGTCGTTGAGCAGCTACCCGCTGACCGATACGGAAAGCCAGCGCCTGACCTTCCTGCGGGGCCTGGACTGGCCGGTCAGTCGCCACGTCAAGGGGTTGCCGTGGTTGAAGATCCCGTTTGCGGTGGATCCGGGCGCCGGTTCGCTGGTGATTGAACTGCCGCAGCGCTTTATGCCGGGGCGCTACCAACTGTTCTGGCGGGTGCTGACCAACGGCGTGATTCCCGGCCTTTTTACCTTGTTGCTGTGCATCGGCCTCTATCGGTTGCTGATCATGCCCCTCAATCAACTGCGCGAGCAGGCCAACGCATGGCGTGCCGATCAGTTGAATACGCGGATGTCCCACGACGCCACCAGCCGCCAGGACGAATTGGGCGAGCTGGGGCGCGCGTTTGATCATATGTCCGAGCGCTTGCAGGGTACGGTGATGCTGCAACAGCAGCTGTTAAGGGACATGTCCCATGAACTGCGCACGCCCTTGAGCCGTTTGCGGGTGGCCTGTGACAGTGAGCAGGATCTTGCGCGCCTGCGTGAGCGGCTGGGGCGGGAGATCGACGCCATGCAGCGCCTGGTGGAAGACAGTCTGCAACTGGCCTGGCTGGATACCGAGCGGGCGCCGCTGCCCAAAGAAGATATTCAGGTGCAGGCGCTGTGGGACATGCTGCGCGAGAACGCGTGCTTTGAAAGCGGTTGGCCGGCATCGCGGCTGCCCTGCTTTCTGGGCGCCGACAGTTGGGTGCGGGGCAACCTGAATGCCCTGGCCCAGGCCCTGGAGAATATCCTGCGCAACGCCATACGCCATTCCCCGGCGCAGGGGGTCGTGTGCCTGGATGGATGCCGCGAAGGGGAGTATTGGCACCTTTGGTTGGAAGACCAGGGCGGGGGAATCGATGAGCAGGATCTGGAGCGAATCTTTGCGCCGTTTACGCGGCTGGACGGTTCGAGGCCCGGCGATGGTGGCTTCGGGCTGGGCCTGAGCATCGCGCGCAATGCCGTGCAACGCCAGGACGGCAGCCTGTGGGCGGAAAATACCGGCCAGGGCCTGCGTGTGCACCTGCGGTTGCCGGCGCGATAGGTCTCAGCCTCGGCGCTGCCTGCGCTTTTTCCATTGGTGCGCGACCCACCAGCGCCAGTACCCCATGGTCAGGCAGTAGGCCAGTGCGCCCAGCACCAGCCCCAACACCACCGAACCCAGCAGGAAGGGCTGCCACAGGGTGCTCAACTGGCCGCTGATCCATTCCCAGGTCAGGTCGTCGGGCAGGCTGCGCGGTGGCACATTCATCAGCCAGGCGCCGGTCATGTAGGTGCAGATGAACACCACCGGCATGGTGATCGGGTTGGTCAGCCATACCAGGCTGATGGCGATGGGCATATTGCCGCGCACGGTGATCGCCAGCACTGCCGCCAGCAGCATCTGCAACGGGATCGGGATAAACGCCGCGAACAAACCCACGGCCATGGCGCGTGCCACGGAGTGCCGGTTCAGGTGCCAGAGGTTCGGGTCGTGCAGCAACGTGCCAAGAAACTGTAATGACTTGTGTTCCCTGATACTGGTGGGGTCGGGCATGTACCGTTTGAATAAGCGCCGAGGCATAGGGGGTCCAGGTCAGTTCGAGGGGCAAGTATGCCCGCATTCTATAAACAGAAAATTCAGACTTTGTGACAAAACATCATAGGACACGCTGGGCCCTCGTCTAAGACTGAGTGGATCACTTGAAAAGGAGGGTTCATGAAGACAGGGATGTTCGCGCTCGCGCTGGGGTTGCTTGCCTTGCGCTTTCTACCGGCGTTGCCGTCGACGGGGTGGCTGATAGCCATGTTGGTGCTGGCATTGATGCTATTGCCTTTTCGTACGTCGCCACTGGCATTTTTCCTGCTGGGCTTGAGCTGGGCCTGCATCAGCGCGCAGTGGGCGCTGGATGATCGACTACGGCCGGTGCTGGATGGCCAGACGCGATGGCTGGAAGGCCGTGTAACCGGGTTGCCGCAGCAGACAGGGAAGGGCGTGCGTTTTGAGCTGGCCGACAGCCAGGCGCGCAACGCCCGGTTGCCCAAGCGCATCCGGGTGTTTTGGCACGGCGGGCCGCCGATACGCAGCGGCGAGCGCTGGCGTCTGGCCGTAACGCTGAAACGGCCTGCCGGGCTGCTCAATTTTCACGGTTTCGATCAGGAGGCCTGGCTGCTGGCCCAGCGCATTGGCGCCACCGGCTCGGTGAAGGATGGTGAGCGCCTGGCGCCGGCGCGTCATGCCTGGCGTGACACGGTCCGCCAACGCCTGATGGCGGTGGACGCCCAAGGCCGCGAGGCGGGCCTGGCGGCTTTGGTGCTGGGGGATGGCTCCGGGCTGGCGGCCGAAGACTGGCAGGTGTTGCAGGACACTGGCACGGTGCACCTGCTGGTGATTTCCGGCCAGCACATTGGCTTGCTGGCGGGGTTGATCTACGGCTTGGTCGCGCTACTTGCACGCTACGGCTGCTGGCCCCGTACCTGGCCGTGGCTGCCTTGGGCGTGCGGCCTGGCGTTTGCCGCCGCGCTGGGGTACGGCCTGCTGGCAGGGTTTGGCGTGCCGGTGCAACGGGCCTGCGCCATGGTGGGGCTGGTGTTGTTGTGGCGCCTGCGCTTTCGTCATCTGGGCTTCTGGTGGCCGTTGTTGCTGGCACTCAATGGCGTGCTGATCCTGGAGCCACTGGCCAGCCTGCAACCCGGATTCTGGCTGTCCTTCATGGCTGTCGCGGTGCTGGTCCTGGGATTTGGTGGGCGCTTGGGGCCGTGGAGTGTCTGGCAGGCATGGACACGCCCCCAGTGCTTGATTGCCGTTGGTCTGTTTCCTGTGTTGCTGGTGCTCGGCTTGCCCGTCAGCGTCAGTGCGCCGCTGGCCAACCTGGTTGCCGTGCCGTGGATCAGCCTGGTGGTGTTGCCCCTGGCCTTGCTGGGGAGCGCATTGTTGCCGCTGCCGTATGCGGGTGAGGGCTTGTTGTGGCTGGCGGGTGGGGCGCTTGACGGGTTGTTCCGGAGCTTGGCATGGCTCGCTGGGCTAATGCCTGCCTGGATACCGGCCGAGGTGCCCCTGGGTTACTGGCTGATCAGCCTGGTCGGCGCGGTGCTGTTACTGCTGCCCAGCGGCGTGCCGTTTCGGCCCCTGGGCTTGCCGCTGCTGTTGTTGGCCGTGTTTCCACCCCGCGAGCTCGTGCCCCATGGGCGGGTGGAGGTGGTGCAACTGGATGTCGGGCAAGGTCAGGCCTTGATCCTGCGTACCCGCCATCACACGTTGCTCTACGATGCCGGCCCGCGTTCGGGGACGGTTGACCTTGGTGCCCGTGTGGTAGTGCCTGCGTTGAAAAAACTCGGCGTCGGGACGCTGGATATGATGCTGCTGAGCCACGCCGACGCCGATCATGCCGGTGGGGCGTCGGCTGTGGCCCGAGGGTTGCCGATCCGGCGTGTCGTGGGCGGTGAAACCGAGGGGTTGCCCGGGTTTCTCGCCACCCAGCCCTGTGTCAGCGGCGAACGGTGGGAGTGGGACGGTGTGGCATTCGAGCTGTGGCAGTGGCCTGATGCGATTGATGGCAATCCCAAGTCCTGTGTTCTGCAGGTCCAGGCCAATGGTGAGCGGCTGCTGCTCACGGGGGATATTGATCGGGCTGCCGAGCGAGCATTTCTCGCGTCTTCGCTGGCAGTGCGCACCGATTGGCTGCAATCGCCTCACCATGGCAGCCGCAGTTCGTCGTCGTGGCCTTTTCTACAGCGGCTGGCGCCCACGTCGGTGCTGATTTCCCGTGGGCGTGGCAATGCGTTCGGCCATCCTCACCCGCAGGTAGTAGAGCGCTACCAGCGACTGGGCAGCCAGATATACGACAGTGCCGAGCAGGGCGCGGTGCGTGTGCAATTAGGGGCTTTCCAGCCACCGACTGTTGCGCGTAGTCAACGCCGTTTTTGGCGCGAAACGTTACCCTGAGCCGGCCATGCCAAAGACCGGCGCCTGGGACAGACGGGTCCATGGCCGACGAACCCCGCCGCCGAACCTATATGGTAAAGTGGCGCACTTTTTCGAGGGGACATTCACTGTGTGGGAATTGGTCAAATCTGGCGGCTGGATGATGTTGCCCATCATCCTGAGCTCCATCGCCGCACTCGGCATCGTTGCCGAACGTTTGTGGACCCTGCGCGCCAGTCGCGTCACCCCCGAGCATCTGCTGGGGCAGGTCTGGAGCTGGATCAAGAACAAGCAACTGGACAAGGACAAACTCAAGGAACTGCGCGCCAACTCGCCCCTGGGTGAGATCCTCGCCGCCGGCCTGGCCAATTCCAAGCATGGTCGCGAGATCATGAAAGAATGCATCGAAGAGGCCGCCGCCCGGGTTATCCATGAACTTGAGCGCTATATCAACGCCCTCGGCACCATCGCAGCCATGGCGCCGTTGCTCGGCTTGCTGGGGACGGTACTGGGCATGATCGATATTTTCAGCTCGTTCATGGGCTCGGGCATGACCACCAACGCGGCCGTGCTGGCCGGCGGTATCTCCAAGGCCCTGATTACCACGGCGGCGGGCCTGATGGTCGGTATTCCTTCGGTGTTCTTCCACCGTTTCCTGCAGCGGCGCATCGATGAACTGGTGGTCGGTATGGAGCAGGAAGCCATCAAGCTGGTGGAAGTGGTGCAGGGCGACCGTGATGTGGACCTGGTTGGGGGCAAAGCGTGAAATTTCGCCGCAAGCAACGGGAAAATGTCGACATCAACCTCGCGTCGTTGATCGACGTGGTGTTTATCCTGCTGCTGTTTTTTGTCGTCACCACCACCTTCACCCGGCAGACCGAACTGCGCGTCGACCTGCCGGAAGCCGTGAGTGGTTCGCCGGCCGAAGACCAGGAAGTCAAGCAACTGGACATCGCCATCAGCGCCGACGGGGCGTTTTCGGTGAATAACCAGGTGCTGGAGAAAAACGACCTCGCCAGCCTCATGGCGGCCCTGGAGAAAGAGTCCGGCGGCGATACCAAGATGCCGTTGTCCATCAGTGCCGATGGCAAGACCCAGCACCAGGCCGTGATCACGGCGATGGACGCCGCCGGCAAGCTCGGTTTCAGCCATCTGCGCATGAGCACTGTCGAGGCGGCGAGCCAACCCTGATGGCCATGTCCGATCGTTTGCTCAAGGCCTGGTACGAGGGCCATCCGGCGCTGGCGTTGTTGCGGCCACTGGAGTCTTTGTATCGCCGGGTGGTGCAGCGCAAGCGCGCGCGGTTCCTGGCGGGAGAGGGCGAGATCTATCAATCGCCGGTGCCGGTGGTGGTGGTCGGTAATATCACCGTGGGCGGCACCGGCAAGACGCCGTTGATCCTGTGGTTGATCGAACACTGTCGGCGCAGTGGCCTGCGGGTGGGTGTGGTCAGTCGCGGCTATGGCGCCAAGCCGCCGCAGTTGCCATGGCGCGTCGAGGCGAGCCACAGCGCCACTGTGGCGGGCGACGAGCCTTTGCTGATCGTGCAGCGCTGCGGCGTGCCGCTGATGATCGATCCCGATCGCAGTCGTGCGGTGCAGGCCCTGCTTGCCAGCGAGACCCTCGACCTGATCCTCTCCGACGACGGGCTGCAACACTACCGCCTGGCCCGTGACCTGGAACTGGTGCTGATCGACGCCGCCCGGGGCCTGGGCAATCGCCGTTGCCTGCCGGCGGGGCCATTGCGCGAACCGGTTGAGCGTTTGCACAGTGTGGATGCATTGCTCTACAACGGTGCCGGCTCGGATCGCGACGATGGCTTTGGGTTTCGCCTGCAACCCACCGCACTGGTCAACCTGCACAGCGGCGAGCGCCAGTCGCTGGCTTACTTTCCTGAGGGGCAGCAGGTACATGCGGTTGCCGGTATCGGCAACCCGCAACGTTTCTTCAACACCCTCGAAACGCTACACTGGCAGCCGATTCCCCATGCTTTCGCCGACCATGCGCCCTACAGTGCCGAGGTCTTGAGTTTTACCCCGTCATTGCCACTGGTCATGACCGAGAAGGACGCGGTGAAGTGCCGCGCCTTTGCCCAGCCCGACTGGTGGTACCTTGCGGTGGATGCGGTGCCGTCGCCGGCGTTCGTCGCCTGGTTCGACACGCAGCTGATGCGTCTGCTGCCCGCCCGTCTTTTGCCTTAAACGCTGCTATCCAGGAAACACTCATGGACACCAAACTGCTCGACATCCTCGCTTGCCCGATCTGCAAAGGCCCGCTCAAGCTCAGCGCCGATAAAACCGAGCTGATCAGCAAGGGCGCCGGCCTGGCGTACCCGATCCGTGATGGCATCCCGGTGATGCTGGAAAGCGAAGCCCGCACCCTGACCACCGACGAGCGCCTGGATAAATGACCACAGCCTTTACCGTTGTCATTCCTTCCCGCTACGCCTCGACACGCCTGCCGGGCAAGCCACTGCAACTGATCGGCAGCAAGCCGATGATCCAGCTGGTGTGGGAGCAGGCCTGCAAAAGCAGCGCTGAGCGTGTCGTGGTGGCCACTGATGACCCGCGCATCATCGAAGCCTGCAAAGGGTTCGGCGCCGAAGCGGTGCTGACCCGTGAAGATCACAACTCCGGCACCGATCGCCTGGCCGAAGTGGCCACGCAGTTGGGCCTGGCGCCCGACGCCATCGTCGTCAATGTGCAAGGTGACGAGCCGTTGATCCCGCCGGGCGTGATCGACCAGGTGGCCGCCAACCTGGCCGCCCATGGTGAAGCGCGTATGGCGACCCTGGCCGAGCCGATTGAAGACATCGACACCCTGTTCAACCCGAACGTGGTCAAGGTGGTCAGTGATGTCAACGGCCTGGCGCTGACTTTCAGCCGTTCGACCTTGCCCTGGGCGCGTGATGCCTTCGCCAGGAACCCTGACCTGTTGCCGCAAGGCGTGCCGTACCGTCGCCATATCGGCATCTACGCCTACCGTGCCGGTTTCCTGCATGACTTCGTCAGTTGGGGGCCTTGCTGGTTGGAAAACACCGAATCCCTGGAGCAGCTCCGAGCCCTCTGGCACGGTGTACGTATCCACGTGGGGGACGCCTTGGAAGCACCGCCTGCGGGTGTCGATACCCCGGAAGACCTTGAGCGCGTCCGTCGCCTGCTGGGGGCCTGATGGAGGTTCTGTTTGTCTGCCTGGGCAATATCTGCCGCTCGCCCACCGCCGAGGGCGTACTGCGCCATAAATTGCGCGAAGCCGGGCTGGCGGGGCAGGTCGATGTTGCGTCCGCCGGCACCGGCGAATGGCATGTCGGCAACCCGCCGGACCCGCGCAGCCAACGTGCGGCGCTGGTGCGCGGCTACGATTTGTCGGCCCAGCGGGCCCGGCAGGTCTCCCGCGCCGACTTTGCGCGCTACGACCTGATCCTGGCCATGGACCACAGCAACCTGCGCAACCTCAAGGCCATGCAGCCCGGCCAGGGCAAGGCGGAGCTGGACCTGTTCCTGCGCCGCTATGAGGCTGAAGTGGACGAGGTGCCGGATCCCTACTACGAAGGTGAACAAGGCTTCGAACGGGTCCTGGACCTGATCGAGCGGGCGTGCGATTTACTGGTGATCGAATTGAAGGGACGGTTATGACCTTGCAAGTGCGGACGCAGGTGTCGCTCAAGCCATTCAATAGCTTTGGCATTGATGTGCGTGCCCAACTCTTCGCCGAGGCCCGCAGTGACGCCGATGTGCGCGAGGCACTGGCCTATGCGTCGACCCAGGCGTTGCCCTTGCTGGTGATTGGCGGTGGCAGCAACTTGCTGCTGACCCAGGACATTCCTGCTCTGGTGTTGCGTATGGCCACCCAGGGCATTCGGGTGCTTCAGGATGATGGCATGCAGGTGGTGGTCGAAGCCGAAGCCGGCGAAGCCTGGCACCCGTTTGTACTGTGGACCCTGGAGCAGGGCTTCTGCGGCCTGGAAAACCTCAGCCTGATCCCCGGCACCGTCGGTGCTGCCCCCATGCAGAACATCGGTGCCTACGGCGTGGAGATCAAGGACGTCTTTGCCGGCTTGACCGCCCTCGATCGCCAGACGGGCGAGTTGCGTGACTTCAGCCTGGAAGAATGCAACTTTGCCTACCGCGACAGCCTGTTCAAGCACGAAACCGGGCGCTGGCTGATCCTGCGGGTACGCTTCGCCCTGAGTCGCGCCAGCCGCCTCAAGCTCGACTACGGCCCAGTGCAGCAGCGCCTGGCAGGGCAGGGGATCACCGAGGCGACACCGAGCGATGTCAGTCGCGCGATTTGCAGTATCCGTAGCGAAAAATTGCCCGACCCGGCAGTGCTTGGCAATGCCGGCAGCTTCTTCAAGAACCCGCTGGTGTCCAAGGCCCTGGCTGAAGAGTTACAGGCGCAGTATCCGGACCTGGTAGCTTACCCGCAGGCGGATGGGCAGATGAAGCTGGCCGCTGGCTGGCTGATCGACAAGGCCGGCTGGAAGGGCTTTCGTGACGGCGATGCCGGCGTGCATGTCCTGCAGGCGCTGGTGCTGGTCAACTATGGCGGCGCCACAGGGCACGATATTGCCAACCTGGCCCAGCGTATCCAGCGCGACATCGCCCAGCGTTTCAAGGTCGAGCTGGAAATGGAACCCAACCAGTACTAATGCAGTGAAAACAAAAATGCCCCGCATCTTTCGATACGGGGCATTTTTTATGCAACAAGTAAATCAGTCGTCGCGGCTCATGATGCCGAAGATCTGCAACAGGCTGATAAACAGGTTGTAGATCGACACATACAGGCTGACGGTCGCCATGATGTAGTTGCGCTCACCGCCGTGGATGATGGCGCTGGTCTGGAACAGGATGCACACGGAGGAGAACAGCACAAAACCCGCGCTGATCGCCAGTTGCAGGCCGCTGATCTGGAAGAACATGCCCGCCACCACCGCCGCCAGCAACACGAAGAAGCCCGCGGTGATGAAACCACCCAGGAAGCTCATGTCCTTGCGGGTGACCAGCACGTAGGCCGACAGACCACCAAACACCAGGGCGGTCATGGCAAACGCCGAGCTGACCACTTCCGCACCACCGGCCATGCCGAGGTAACGGTTGAGGATCGGGCCGAGGATAAAGCCCATGAAACCGGTCAAGGCAAACGCCGACACCAGGCCCCAGGCCGAGTCACGCAGCTTGTTGGTCAGGAAGAACAGGCCATAGAAACCGATCAGTACGACAAAGATATTCGGGTAGCCGACGTGCATCTGCTGGGCCACGAACGCCATTAAGCCGCTGAATGCGAGGGTAAGGGCGAGCAGTCCATAGGTGTTGCGCAACACGCGGCTGACTTCAAGCTGCTCAGCCTGCGCGTTACCATTCACTGCGTAATTCTGTTCGCGCATGGCGACACTCCTTCGGTTTTGAAACGTTCAGTCGCAAAGATCATAACAGACGCTCTGTAACAAGCGATGGCGAGAGTTTGACAGTGTGTTTCATTCGGGTATTATGGCGCCCGCTGAGACAGGATGGGCTATCCTAATCCTGTGATGCACAAGGGAAATTGGCAGAGTGGTTGAATGCACCGGTCTTGAAAACCGGCGAACGTTAATAGCGTTCCCAGGGTTCTTATCTAAGGCTATCTCCAGTTGCACCTTGTTGTACCGCTTCATTGCTTCATCGGAATAAACGGGAAATTGGCAGAGTGGTTGAATGCACCGGTCTTGAAAACCGGCGAACGTTAATAGCGTTCCCAGGGTTCGAATCCCTGGTTTCCCGCCGCGAACTCAACAAAATCAAGGGCTTAGATGAAAATCTAGGCCCTTTTTTTGTGTTTTTTCGGCCGAGAGATGGGGTAGGGCGTTCCACTCACTGGATAAAATGAGTGGTCTCTAAGAGTGCAACAATTCCAGTTGCACCTTATCAATCCTTTCAATTGACGCTTTGGGGGGGGTAACTACCTTTCACTTCTCTCTGTGCTTCCCCTAGACGCACGTCCAATAAATGAACGTGGTTCGCTGGTCGGGCGATTTGCCGCAATCCTAATATGAGCTAGAGCCCAGAGTCTGATGTGGCCAAAGGAGAGGGCATGTGCACATTGTGATGCCCCGTTGATGACTAGAAGAATGAAAAAGCTGCGGCGTAAGATGCTCGGTAGGGACATTTTCAGATTGGCGAACTGATTGGCTTCCTCCTTCGGCAAAATTACGTTCCGTGCAGAGTCTTCGTTCAGAGACCGATTTCCTCCGATTCCCGGCTCCTCCTCCCCGCACGATGTCGCTGGATTTTTGGTAGCGAGAAGCCGCCGATGTGGCGCCAGCTTGAATCCATTTCTTGTCTTAAAAAGCTTCCGTTCCCTTAGCAGCGGTAAACGAGATGGGATGTGCGTCATAGGAGAGCCCGAGCTGACAAAGCATTCGCTTGGACGCAGAGCCACCTGTTTCGTCCGTCACTGTTAATTGCGACGATATGGCTAGCCCTCTATTGGGAGCGGTGTCACGCAATCAGAGCTGCCCTCATTGAGCGTTTAAAAAACGGTATGCTGCGAGCATACTGTAAGATGCAACTAATTTATTGCATCTTATTGCGTTGATCATTTTGATGTGAAAGGATGCGCCCGAAATTTGGAGCCAGTCATGCTCTGAAGAACTATATAAGGGCGCATGTCAGGTTATGAAACACGTAGAACTGTATGAAACCACCCGTAACGGTATCCCTACTTTCCGGCTCCTCTGTCCGGATCAGGCGATGTCTGAATTTTTCGATAGCTGGGCTTATCAACTAGCCAAATTGAAGAAATTCAAAACCGTTAAGGCGTACTGCTATGCGGTTCAAAGCCTTCTTAACTTTATGCACCAAGTCAGCATCTATAACCATGGCCTTACCCCGACTCTTCTCAATGATGCTTTGGATAGCTATGAAAGTTATCTGGTCTTCGGAGAAGGTAGTGATGCACCGATCGCTCGTGAAGCCGCAAAGGCGCTGGGTTCCCCGAAAATTTCGGGGGCATCTGTCGGTGTGCATCTTGTTGCAGTAAACCGTTTCATCGCTGCTAGTGAGGCTATGCGAGACGGCTTGCTTCAAATGCAGCGCAGCGGTTATGTATCTGAAGCGGCGATCTCGATGATGCCCCTTACTATCTCTAAACACATTGATGCTCCTAAGGCTGTCAGTGCATCTATTAAAGCTAATAGTTGGTTAGCGGGTTGCCTTGCAGGCGGTGCGAAGCGAATCAAGATGCAAAATCTTGCACCCAAATCAAAGGCGTCAACTTTGGCGCGCACAGATGAGTTTGGGGGCGACGAGATAGCATTTCCTATTGATAAGTGCAAAGCTCTGATCGACTGTGCACTTTGTCTGAGAGACAAGGTGCTGTGGTCGCTAATCGCTGCATCTGGTTGTAGGATTTCAGAAGCCCTGACGGTACTGCTTGATGATATTGAAATCGACACTGAGCATCCGAATCTGAACAAGATATATATCGTAGATCCTGATACGCGTCGGGATGTGCTGATTGATTACATGTCTGAAGCAGATCTGAATAAGCTTAATCATAAAGGAAGGGACAAGCCCGGTACTTTCCTAATTGAGCCATTTGCCTCGATGTTTTGGTACAACCTTGGTCTCTACAACGAAGAGCAGCGTGCAAAGGAAAAAGAACGGCGCCGTCCAGTTCTGCATCGTTTTCTTTTTCGTAACCTCAAAAATGGCAATGCTATGCCTCTATCCTACCAAGCAGTTTGGGAACGATTCAGTAGAGCCGCAGCCAACTTGACGGGCACTAGCTATGGCTTCCATTCATTGCGCCATATGTACGCCTATTATCTTGTTAATCATTGTCCTAATCCAGCGGGTAAAAACAAGTTCGGGTTGGAGCTCAAAGTGGTGCAGACGTTGATGGGGCATAAGTCAATTAAATCTACGGAACGTTACGCGCGCAAGGATGCAAAAATGCTCGAAGCGACATTTGCCGCGATTAACATGCTTCGAATGTCTGCATCTAATTTCAGCGTAACTCAAGTGCAGATCGAACATCTGGAGAGTGAAATTGAGCAGTTGAAGCTTTTGATCTCTGTAGGGAGGCGGCATGATTAATTTGAATAAGAACAGCGCTATTTGGTTGGTTTCCGACGAGCAACTGAATGGCGAGTTTCGACAGGCCGTCTCGCTTGTACACCAAATTTACAGGAAAGTTCATGGTGTAAGCAGCACCACTTCCTTAGCTTATAAGGTTGAGGTGGTTTTGAATTGTGGCGTCGATATCAGTAGGTGGGGAAGACTAGAACTCGATGCTCTTTTGCAAGTGACATTTCGTGATAGTGAAGTCACGCTTAGCGATGTCGACCGCACGCTCGCAAATACACCACCCTCCTACGGCCCGGCACTGAGCCAATTTTTTCGTATGGTGTTCATTGCCCTTTGGGGGCGGAGAGTGCTGATTGCACCGTTGTCAATTCAGACAATCAATCATCAGATTGAGTGTTTTGATATGCTCTGTGAGAAGCTTGATGTTGAGTCGCTCACCTTGATTCGGGGCCTGCATCCTGAGTCAAAGATCGCGAGTATCTTCAAAAGAGGCGAATTCAATGACGGAAGTAGTCGAGTTAATTTTTGGCTGAGGTTGCTGCTGAGTACAAACTTTTATGGTGTGGATGATATCCAGTCGGAGGACTGTCAGAAGTTATTTGATAGTGCGAACGGTGTTGGCGTCTTGCCGCTTCGTAGGTATTACGTCAACGACTTCCTCCTGAGTGTTACTGCCGCGTGCGAAGAAAAAAAGGCGTTAGTAGAAGCGATCTTTGCCCAATACAAGATATCTAAGCTAGTAGCAAAGCCGGAGCGTGTTCGCTTGGGACGTCGCGTCTCGACTAAGGTGAAGGTAAAGACTGCAGCTGAAGAGTCGGTTTTGAGGTCGTTTGAAGTAGCGCAACAGTTAGCCTCTGGAAATCGTGATTTCGACTTCAAAGAAACGTTCAAAGCCCACTTCCCCTCACCTCGTATCAGAGAAATCTTCAGTTTAGGAGAGGAGGGCGCCCGGTTCCCTTTTTTTGAATGGTCGCATCCGCAAGTACAGGCGTTTGCGCTTCATATTGACGCCGTTTTCAGATCTTTTTTGAAGTCTAAGCGGTTGCAGAAGTCGGACGGCCACACGTTCATGCTTGGTATGCTTATGAGCTATTTGTTAGCCTACCTACCGAATTTCTTCATGCGCCGTGACGGGTCGCTTGAAAACTATCCCAGGACACTTAATGAATTTTCTTGTAGTCTGTATTTTACACGTGAATCAATTTTTTTAGACGGCGTTATCAAATATTTGCGGGTTCCGCCTCATACTTTTTTGACATATGTGGAGGCGTTCGCTAGAGCGCATGGTTGGACTAATGAAACTCACTATTCGCGAGTGTTGATTATGCAGCACTTCTGTGAGTATGTTGAAGATAATCGTCTTGCCTTGCCTGACGCTAACGAATCTAAGTGTACTTTCACAAGTTCTTGCTTTCCGTCGATTGAAAAGAAGTCGGGAACAGTGAAGCGCCCTATCCCACGCCCTTATTTCGCCACATTTCTCAGCATGCTCTATAGCCTTGAGTACCTGGCCGAGCATATCAATTTGATGCCATTCGTCGCAGGTCGGAAGGAAATGGACATCAATTACGGCGTAATGGATGGAAAGCTACTTCAGCCGTCTATGGCTGACCTTCTGCACTCCCATGCATGGGCGGGGTTGATTTCGCGGGAGGTTCAGGGCATGGAACAGGTCAACCAATCCCTGTTGAATTACACGCCTATTTTTTATCATGAGAAACAGATATATAGGTTTGATTTCTTACCCCGCTTTTATAAAATTGTTGACTTCGAAATTGGAGGGCGTGTGTTGCAACTCGTCTCTCCCAACGAGGTACGATTGACACAGCTTATGTGCGAGACGGGGCTTCGTCAGCACCACCTCGCGTGGCTTAACAAGGATAAATATGATTGTGTTCTGGATCGCTACTGGAAGAGTCCTTTAGCGCCGCTTTTCGTAAGTTCAGATAAGTCTCATGGTGAATGGACTGCCATTGTGTCCAGGCATGTTATCCATATCATGGATCGACAAAAGAAATGGTATGACTCGTGCAGTTCCGAGTCTTATAAGGAAGATCTCTGGTATGGTATGACAGAGGGTTCGAAATTTGGTCAATACAAACCTCTTTTTCGTAATTCAGGTACCACAGACAGTAACTGGAAAAATAACCGGCATTTTCCTATTTTTTTGATGATTCTTCAGTATTTCATCAAGATCATTATGGAAGATGACTCTGGTGAGGATTTGGTTTTCATTAAGACCGCACCGAATGAGAAAACGCCTATCGCAGGATACGACGATTTGTCTCTGAGTAAGGTTTCAGTGAGCTCACTCAGCAGTCCGCATACCCCTCACGGTTTGCGTGCTGGATTTGTGACTGAGGCGATGCGCTTCCTGCCACCTTCTATCATTGGTCAATTTATGACGGGGCAGACGGAAGAGCTGGTATGGTATTACACCATTTTCGATGATGAAAATATGCCCGACCACCAGAAGCTACTCGCTGACTATATGACCAAGAATATGGACAAGCTTCAAGGTGGTGAAGCGCCAGAACTTGCGCAGGCGGTTCTCAAGCTGAATGCAAGGTTGAAGGACAGCGTACATCAAGACCCAATTAAGGCTATTGAGACTCATGGTCTGATGAGCTTGACTGGTGTTAAGGAAGAGCAAAACGGCCTGGAGGTTTTGCGCGCCAAACGTTACACAACACTGGCATATAACAACTGTCATATCTGTCCTTTTAACAACCATTGTCCGAAAGAGGTTGTGGATCAACTCGGCGTGGGTAGACCGTGCGCACTTTGCCCCTACGCAATTCGAGGCGTTGATCATCTGGCAGCCGTGTGTGCGGAAAAAGATAAGTCTAAAGAAATGATGCGGGGTGTCTTGGACAAACTGAGGGAGTACCAGGCTCTGAAACCGTCCTCTCGGAATCACCAGGTGGAGGAGACGCTCAATAGTGAATACGACCGCCATGCTAGGGAGGCTTGTGCTCTTGAAGCAATTGAACAACAGCTCTACAAAATGGCTACTGATGGGGATGTCAAAAGCCTATTTCTCACGGATAAGAAAGGGTTGACCGCTCATTATAAGAAAATTCACCTTTCAGAAGGTGAGCACCTGCTGAAGCGTCTTATCGACGTTCAAAACTTTCCTGATGTTAACAGTGCGCGTCTTGATCAAAAATTTGCTTACATGCGTAGCATGATGCTTGTGCGGCAAGGTAAGTTTGAAGAACTGTTGCGTGTCGACCCCAGGCCTCCGAGCCATCAGCTATCCTCCCAGATTGCGAGCATGCTTACCGCCGGAGTGCTGAATGTGAGGGATGTGGTTAAAATTGGACACGCTGCTGCTAATCCGTCCTTGGAAGCTAAGCCTGTGCAATCCATGTCTGCTAAAATTGGGGTCATTCTACCGGAGGGGTAATCTCTTGGCATCGCGCGTTGATACATTTGAAGAACACAGGGAGGAGGCTAGGGCTGCTCGAATTGCACGTATCCAAAGTGCCTTGGATGTTTTGTCATCTGCTAACTATGAAAATATAACTAATTTGGCTAAAGCAGTTGCCAAAATCGTCGCCGAAATTGAGTTAAGGAACTATTTAGGCTTGCCAAGTGAGATCCAAGCTAAAGTCTTTAAACCTATCAGTCACATCACGCTGTTGAGAAATGATAAGTACCGGCAAATCCTTGAGCAGCATCTAGGTCAGAATGTGGAATCTTGCGTTCCAGTCTCGATAAGCTCCTCGGACTTCGAAGCGCTAAAAATACGAAATGCTAGTCTGGCGGGCCACATTGAACAGCTTAAACTGACGATCCGAAATCTTGATTCAGGCGACTCTGTATCGAGTCTAGATGGCGAAAAATTGCTAAAAGATAATGCTTGCTTATCAGACGATCTTAAGTTCGTTATTGGTATGCTTGATGACGTATTAAGTGGCGCAGGCGGGATGTTTGTTACGAAAATGCCAGGTGAGGAAGATAAAGATTTCACGGTTGCTGGCTTGCATGGGCCGATGGACTTGATTGCTACGTACGATGACCTATTGCGGCTTGAGGGCTTGCGTCAGAAACTGGATTTATAAAACTTTACCCTAGGAAAATATGGAGTAGCTCCGTATTTAAAATAAATCTTTTACGATTTAGCACATCTCAACTCAAAGCACTTTTTCTGGTTGATGGATAGCTATCTAATCTAAGGTTGCACTCGTCTGCCGTCCTCTTAGTCGCCCGCCGATTCTCGATGCCAGAGCCTACGAACTGTCGGCTCAGGTAGGGCTAGTCGCTTGCGCACCTCTGCTTGGGTTAAACCTTGAGCTTTCATTTCCTGTACTGCGACCCACTTCTTTCTAGCTTCTACCATCGCTGGCGTCATTTTTGCTGGTGGTTCATCTGGTAGGAGCGTATCCGCTAAATCTAATTTTTCTAGCTCAGCCAAGCAGTCTAGAAGCATTTGGCGCCCCGTCTTTTGCTCGTGTCCAGCGAGTGTCAGCGTGAACAACGTCAGTGGTTGAATACTTAGGGCGCAGGCGAGCTCGTAGCTCACGTCGACTGTAGCAGTGGTCAATGCACTCTCGAGCTGACTGACGTGGGATTGCACAACGGTTTTGGAGATCTCAACCTGAGAAAAACCACTTTGTGTGCGAAGCAGCTTGAGCGCTGCTGCGAAGGATTTACGCAGCGACATTTTCCATACCCGCAAAAGTAGACGGTATGCCGTGTTTGCCTAGCGTCACACAAATCTATATATTGATATGAGTGGCGCATTGGTCAAGATGACATGTGAGTATTGCGCCGCAATCGATCTCTGCTGCTGTTGGTGGGTGTCGTCAATTCATGCAATTAGGGAGGAGTGGATGGGCAGTCTTATCGACGATGGGCTGTTGGGGGATGATGGGACTAAATTGGAAGGCTGCAGACTCGCTATAGACGAGGCCCTTAATGTAGCCAGAAAGCGCTACAAATGGATGCCCCTATGCGTCGTCGAGGAGTGGATCGTCCTAGATGCCATCGTCACCGACGAAGAGCGAGCGAAAGTTACCGCAGCAGGCTGCCAACCAATGTTTATGTTTGCCCACAAAGTTGTGGATGACGAGCAGCGGCGTTTCGAACCAGGTCATTGGGTGCGCTCAAGCATGGGCACCGCTTTCAAAGAAGGCTACCTATTCGAAACACGCAACACGGTCTACGTCTTGCTTGGCCCAGGCCATCGTAAGTCTGCTTCTATCGAAGCGATATTTTCTCTTTTCTGATTACCCACCGGTTCTGCTGGGCAACTGACGTGCTCCAGCAGTTTGAGGCAACACATGTTCAGAACCTTACACAACGACCTGATAGGCGTCCCAGGAATGTTCGGGGAGGGCGTGTCCCATTGGCGTGGAGTCTCAAGGCTGCTCCGAACGCCTTGGTATCACTTAACCCTTAGCGTCGAAAACGAGGGTCGGCTCAGCGAGTGCGCGGTGATGATTGACGACACCCACCAGCTTCAAAAAATGTTGGTAAGCCAAGGTGTGGATTTAGCTATCACCGAGATTATGGCTGTGACGCCATCTTGGATGAATAAGTCCGGAGGCTGGCAGATGGAACGGTTAACCAGAGTAACCGTAGGTGAGGACAGGTTTGGTTCTGAGGTTTGCTTGCTGGAAGTGGCTAAAGGGGCGGTGTATCACACCTCACACCAGCGAGATTTCAAGATTGAAGCGCTGGCTAACCTGAGGCCCGTCTTTCTCTCAAGCATGATTCGATCTGCCTGAAATTTACCAAGAATTCCGCACGATACCAGCACCTCTGGTTGCGTGTGAGATTCCTGATAACGCCATATGGACTGCCCATTGGAGCGCATATATGCTCGACACCATTGATGTCAATTTTCACGGAAAGCGCCATACAGATTTTGATCTCAAACGAATTATAAAAGCTCAGGAGCAAGGCTTTGATGTGCCAGTGACCGCCTATCTATGCGGTGTTTCCATCAGGTCTCGCGCAGGCATCGGTGTTGTTTTTGGCCACAAGAGAAAAGACCAGTATGGGCGGTTTGGAGATGGTCATTTGATCCGCACTTCTGATGTAGTCAAAATCGAGCGTGAAGGCCGGTTCTGGGTGATGACAACCGTAAATTCGCGGTACGTGCTAGCTACGTTCCAGCGTGACAATGGGCGTGCGAGCCTTCGCCAGTTTCTGCGGTTGTCTAGGAGGCATCACCATCTGTCCCCGCACGTGTTGCAGTAGGGGAGTGGTTGTCCGGGACAGTCGAGGACTGAGGGAGTCGATGGGTATATGTCCGCCATGGTCTTGAAAGCGGGCGAGGTGATCTCTATCGCATCTGGTATCTATGAAGCGTACGACAGAGACAACCCTTTCACGGTCATGCGAGACTTCGTTCTCGAGCTATTTGTAGACAAGACTAAGGATGCGTTTAAGGTGACATGGAGGTGCCTGGGCTCGTGTATGAAATCCCTGGATGCTTCCCGCCCAAGTCGTGACTTCCGTAATGCCGTGCCCAAAAATCTACTTAGGCGGCTTAAGTGAGTTCGGGCTGGGAGAGGAGAAAGACGACCATTTAAGGTGTCCTACCGTACCCCTGCTCGCAGTTGTCAGCTACCACTATGGCTGCAGTGCTCTGTAGATTGTTTTTAGTCTCAACAAAAGCTCATCGAACGTAATAATTAATACGTCACGCAGGCTGTTTCGGTAACATTCAAAGGAGATTTTCTTTGAATCTTCAACCGGATTTCGCCCTATGATTATGACTATGGGGACAGATACTGCATTGACACGTTCTGTAAGTCTGTTAGCCAATGAAAAGAAATTTTGTTGAAGAGACATTTTTTGGCTTAGTGCCTGACTCACAGAGCCGCTTAGCTCCCTTGATGGTGCATATACGGACGCTCGGTATTCAGTCGAAGATAAAAGTTCTTTCGAAGGAGCCTTGATTTCGATTATTGCTAGACTGGAGGTAGATTCTGATGCCATTACGAAATCGCTAAACTGGCCGCCTTGTCCATTAAATCCTTTGCCACCAACATACGGTTTTTCTCCAATAATTTTGACTGGGTAGCCGAAAGCTAAGTCCAGTATAAAAATATTTTCGGCCAGGAATTGCTGCCAGCGTTCCTCATTGCTATTCGCATCAAGTAGTTTTTCAAAAACCGTGATTAGCTCACTCAAGGTAACGAGTTCAATATCGGCTTTTAGTTTATAGAGGGCTCTCCGTTCATCCTTGGCAAGTGGGGGAAGATTTTTTTCCACCAGATCAACCACTGTTTTTCGGTCACGCTGGGTTAGGGTAGGGTTAGTGCTTCCCAACGCCACCAGTTCGGCCAAGAGGTCAGGGGGGAGCTTTCTTGCTTTTGCAGGATATTTATTGGGCATGGATTCATGGAGCAACGATGAATAGCAAAGCAGTTGCATATCGCTCCTGCGCTCGCGACTGTATTTACCATCAAGCTGATCTATTTTTGCCCTGAGAGTTTCAAACCGTTTCTCACTGAGGATAAACACATCCCCGTCAGGCGCCTGTGCGCAAGGCTCATTACCACTTATGACCATGATGGTGGTGATTTCGTCAATATCTTCAATAGCGTAGGGTATGTATCTATAGTCGTAGAGGATGCCTAATCCAAATCTCCAGTCTTTGATGAAACCCTTAGGAAGTTTTTTAAGTAGCTCTTCAAGTCCATTTTCTTCGAAAGGTAAGTTTCCGGAGACGTTATCATCGAAAACAATTTTGGTTATGGCGTTATACTTCGGCTCTCCATAGTTTTGTTTTCCTATCCTGGCTTGTATTGGGTAAGTTATAACTATGTCTCTGTGTGCTTCGATAATAAGCAACCAGGTGAGATCTCTCCCGTTATAGTTCGGCACGTCGCGATAATAGATTTTAGAAGATGCGGCGTGCTCCAGGTCTTTCTCGGATCGCCCAGTAATAATGTTTTCGTTAGCGTCCAGTAGCTCAAACTTAACGAACGGGCCACCGTCATTTCGAAGCTGCATTGCGTATTCGGAGGGCGTCATTGAAGGCATAAAAGATCCATTGTTGAAGTTCTCAGTTTTTTTTGCGCTCTGCGAAAAAATGTTCTGGTGAGAAATAGATTTTTCCGCGCGCACGAGTACACGCCACATAGAGCTTATTTTTAGTTCTGGGCTTCATTTTATATAGCTGCCCGTTTTGGTATTGCCGCCACTGAGTTTCGCTCAGGATAATGCAAACGTCCTCGTAGTGATCTAGACCCTTGCATGCTCCCCAGTTATTTGAATGACATTCGTAGCGGTGGTGCGTATCGTAGAATAGTTTTACAGTGCTGTTGTCGCTGCGAATAAGGTCAGCAGAAGTCTGATCTTGAATATTTATTATTCCAGTATGCTTTTGATTGGCCGGGTAAATCTCGATCTTAAGGTTTTCCCTGATGAAATCGCAAACTGTTGTTCCGCATCTCCAGCTTTCCTTGAGTGTTTCCTTGTCGACCTCGTATCCCGCTGTCGTAAACCGTTTTTCATATTTTCCTATGTCTTTATGAAGACTGCAGTTGATGTTTCCATCTCGACTGGTGTCAAAGGTGTGTTGGTAAAAGTCACCAACTAAAAGCATTTCTATCTTGGCAGGAGATAGGGCCATCAAAAAATTAAAGTCGTTTGCAGCAAAGTCCTGAACTTCATCGACAAAGATTTGATCGTAGAACCGCTCCAAGCGTTTTATGACGTCCTCGTATGACCTGGTTTGATCGAGAAATTTCGCAAGCCTGTTGTAGTAGAGCCGTCCACTGGAGTGGCGGTAGTGAGACATTTTGTCTCTGGCCCGTGTTACCGACTCTGCAGGCAGCTTGAGATAGAGGCCTTTGGTTTTCATTTTCTGCTGGAGCATTGGGCGGTAACAGAAACCATGCAGAAATGAAAAATAGGTCATAACACTGATGTGGCTTGGAATGTACCCAAATTTTTCCATCACCTTGTTTCGGAGATGCTTGTAGTTGTTTTCAGTGTAGGTTATGAGGATGGCGCGTTTGCCTGCGTTCAGTCTGTTGATAATCTCGCTAGTTTTCCCAGATCCAGCGACCGCAAAAATTACTCTCTTATCCATGATACTGCCTCCTTGATGTAGTCGGGAGCAGTTAGGTTTTGATGATTATCTTCGAGCAGCGCAAAGGCCGCCTCTGCCTTGTTCTTCAACATGTAGTCCTGAACGCTTAGCGTCTTTCGATCCTTGCCGAAGAGCTCGTCGCAGATTTCTTTGTTGTCTAGGTACAGACCGACCTCGAAGGTATAGCGCTGGCCATCCTTGTCAGAGAACATTTTGGCGTTGTCGGATGTGTGCCCTTCGTAATTTTCTACGCAGTTCTGTTCATAGTTTCTGTCGTTGTCCCTGATCGCTGCGACCTTGATGTTTAAAAGTCTCGCGAGTTCCAGATAGCGCTTGAAGCTAGTGCCGCCAATCGAAATGATGTGGACTTGGTCGGCTTGGGGTGTGCAGCCACCAGAGATGCGTTTGTATAGTTCCTCCATAAGGATGAACTCAGCGTCACCTTCGACCAAGATGACCTTCTTTGAAAGGGCAAACTCCAGCACGTTGTTATCTGGCGCTTTCATAAAGAACCCTGCGGTCTTAGGAGAAAGCGCTTTTAGTCGGCCTGTATTTTGAAGAGTTCCGAGCAGTAGTGCGTTACGGAGATCGAGCCTGGAGCAGATGTGGCTGCTGTGAGTGGCGATGAAAAGCTGTGTTGATCCGGTGTGAGATAGCTGTTCGACCAACCTTTTCATGTTGGAATGGCTGAGGTGATTCTCAGGCTCCTCAAGCAGCAACACATCAAGGCCTCCTTGCACATCGCGTCGACCTAAAGCGAACTCAGTTTTGATAAAACATTGTGCGCCCTTGCCTCGATTTTCAATCGATATCCCGTCTTGGGTAATGACTAAATCCGTTTCCAAACTCGCCCGTATGCTGCTGCGGATCCCAAACGCATAAGGAGGGAATTTTCTATTGAGTTCAGCTAGCTGTTTGTCCCGGAAGCCTTCCTTGCCTCTCCTGTAAAGGTTCTCAAGTCTGTGTCTTTCGGCAATTTCTGTATTGAGACCGAAGACCGCTCTTGTGTACTCTTTGGCGGCATATTCACTATCGATGCGAGAACTGTCCAAGTGAAGGTGCTTGAACGGGCGCCGATAGCTGTTGAACGGCTCTCCGGAAAAGGTATGGAAACTGACGGAGTAATATTCAAAAGGAAAGTTTTGAGGATCGTCCTCTAACATCTGTTTGATCGCGAGATGGTAGTCATCTAATACTGCTATTTTCATCCGTATGCCATCGTAATCGTCACCTGCCTGGTTCTGTCGACCATTCCAATAAGGTTGATCACCCTCTTGCAGGAAAACGTCGACTATCACCACTGGCAAGTCCGAGACTTTCCTCTCGCTATTGAGGAAAGCTAGGACTGCCTGGCGGTTGATGAGTGCTTCAAGTCCTAGTGTCTCTACCCGGCTTCGACTAGCGCCATTCACTAAATCGATTGCGAGCAATACGGTACTTTTGCCTGTTTCGTTATCACCGATGAGCACATTCGTCCCAGGGTCAAAGTCCATCAGGAGAGAAGAAAACTGCTTGAAATTTTGAAGCATCAGTTTGGTGATCGCCGGCATCTCTAATCCTTGTTCGGAGCTTCCATAGTCTGGACACTTGATCGCCCAGGTTGATGCGGGCTTCTGTGATCTGCTCGAGGTGGCATCGCTCGACGAGGCGGAATCTGAAGCTGATAGCCTATTGATACCTAATTTCTCGACTGGGATCGAGTGCTGAAAACCAAAAGACGTTACAAAGTTATAGAGGCGCTAGGGTGGAGGTGAGGGAAGCCATTGAGCGAACTGGTTTAGCGCTTTGCTTCTATACGTCCGGCGTTTGATTAACGCAGGGGCTGCTGCCCCATTGCGATGCTTCGCTAGGCGGCTGCGCAAGCCTAGAGGCACCTTGGCTGTCGATTGGTTTCCCTAGGCAGGGTCAGCTAACCTGACCCAGCTCCCTCTCGCGTCTAAGGGGCGTTGGCCGCTATCAACCCAAGGAAGAATTATGTCAAAGGCAAAGCTCCCCCCAGAGTCCGAGGTAGTTTCCTGGCTAAAACAGATCATCGAGAATGAGGAATTGCTCGAGTCGATCACAGGGCAAGAAGTGATCACATCCTTGACGGACACTGTTATTCAGGAGCATTTCCTTCCGTGCTTTGGCATCGATTACATCTCTCGACGAGCCTCAGCGGAGGCAGCAGACTTTGTGCTGAGTCGCTTGAGTTTGCTGGAAATCATATCGATCAACACCAGCATTTCATTGACCACTGGAGAGGTGCTACGCCCGGACATTCTTTGTTTCAATCCTGAAACCAAAACGCTGGTGGTATTTGAGGTCAAGCGAGCGAGCGAAACCGAGCGTCAAACTGTCACTGAGCTTGCAGGGTACGAACAGGAGCTTCGAAACATGCTTCCGTTCCTAGGCGGTTTCGACGTGTGCTTTGTAGTCGTAGCGGCTGACTGGTCGACACTTCTTGTTCATGCGGTTGGCAGCATGAACGCCTGGTCTGGAAAACAATGCTTGGCACTCAAGCTGACCAATGATGACGCTGGCTTCGGCTTGGTAGCTCATCTTCCTGAGGCCTGGCACCTAACCGGTAGTACAAATCTCCCGGTAGAGGCACTTCCTTAAATCGATCTTTATCTCGCTTACAAAGGTATCGACGATGGTTTTGGAGCCGACCAAGACGATGTCGATTCCGTCAGGGAAGATGACGATGACGTAGCATCGCCCCCGAGGGTTGTTCTTACCGCCATGGATGTGATTTCACGGGCTGGGGATAGGGCTGGGTCGCATGGTTTTATGATGCTTTGGCGTGACGTAAATGGCTTTGGCCGTGGTCGCTGGTGCATCACCCTTGCGGCCATTGATCCTTACACAATGCACGCCTGGTGCCGAGACAATGGTCTGCCGCAGAGAGAATCTGAAGCAGCAGCTTTTCTTCATGAGCGCAGAGGTGACCTCTCGGGGCAAACGCCCACGACTGTCTATGACATCGCTAAAGCTGCATTTCCGATACTCAAGGAACACTTTGATCCCGAGTTTGGCGGGGATTTCCATTGGCACCTGAAGACACGCCAGTATCGCCATAGAGCCGTACCTACGAGGTTTGATTTCTGGGGTAGCCTCGGACAGCACGCCCGCGAATTTGTGTGCAATCCTGCTGTTCGGAACAATTACATGCCCTTTGTAGGATTCAACCAGTTGGATTGGACGGATCCCGCAGTTGCGATGACGCTAGTGACGAACCTATCACAGGGAAATCCGTTTCCAAGAGGGGTAATCAAGTGCAGCGACGCGTTTTTGGTCGGACGCGTGCTTGGGGATCTCCTAGGTGCAGCCTTCAACACTGCTCCTGATAAGGAGCTAGCGGCGAAATTTGAGCCCTTGGTGGAGTGGGCTCAGTTGGAGGCGCTGCGGTTCGCGATAGAGATGAAGCAAATGTACGACATCACGGAAGAAATAATTACACCAATGCCCGTGCTTTCTAGAGATCCAGCTAAGCGCGTGCAGGCCACGGTGGAGCTAGCCCAATGGATTAGCACGGATCTCATTAGTAATCGGCATCCGTTTCACCAAGCATGCTTCGATCTAGGTTACCGACAAGCCTGGCTATTTAACTTGCTGGCGGCGCAACACGCTGATCAGGCTGACCCGAGCGACTATGAGGCAGCAGCATCAATCACCCGCAATATTGTCAAGGCGCTGCTTTCTCGTGCGGAGGGTAGCCAAGGGCAAATGTTCCAATCCTCCGGGTTCGTAGATTTTATGGCTTTCCTTGATCCTTATTTTGACGATGGGATCAACCTTGGCAATGCACAAGAAATTAATGAAGTGATTGAGGCTATCCCGACCGATGTGCTACTGGCTAGCTTTCCAATTAGTGTCGTAAAAGGCGCAGACTCCATTATCCCTGTAGTCCTACACAAGACTCGTGCGCCTTTCCCCGTGCTGGTTGACTGGGAATGGCTGAAGGGCGGCATCAGGGCGTTGTTTGAAAGCGGGGATCATTGCCCAGCTATCGTTTTTAGCCAGGATGGGATGGTAGGCAGTTGTCGCCTAGTTGAGCCTTTTAGGCTCCTTTCTCCTATCAGTGATCCTGAAATTGAGGTTTATGTACTAGATGAGTCCTCAGCAATGAACATCGCGATCAAGATGACGTGGAATGAGGTGAAAGAGTTTCATGCCAAGCGAAGCCAGGGGTACGAGGCCACACTGTAAATTGGGATCGCCAAACTCTGCCTCTTGGTTTTTGAGGAAGGAAGGGATTTAGTTTAAATCGGGATCTCCATAAAATTCCAAAGTTGAATTGAGAGTAGGACGAAGCAATAATACCCGAAGTGAGGTTGACATGATGTTAGGCGGCTGTTTTATTGACGTTTAGCGGCTGTTGCGCTTATTGTGCCATACATTTGGAATGTGGATGATTGGCTCATGCCATGATCTGAATTTCAAGGGTGATGCAGTCTGTTCTTAGTGTTGTTGAAAGATAATAAAGAGATCTTACATATAGGTGGTCTGAAGTGACAGGATTTATGAAGGTTTCGGACAAGAATGGCGTATTTGATTTCACTGCCAATATGATTGAGATCAAAAAGTACAATGCAAGTGCGCGGAAGCTAATTGAGCGAGCGATTTCGGGTGTCTTTGAAGAGATAGAGCAGCCAGAATCCAAAGTGCTACGCACTATGAAGTCATTGGTGGTTCACGAGTATGTGCACTTTCTAGATCTCACGACTACCTTGTGGGGCATGGAATACATTGCTCGTAAAAATTTATTAGCTAAAGCTATCGCTGACGATGGTGAAATCCACACGCGAAAAGATGTTTCGTTGATAAATGTTTCCGAGCTCCATGCTCATGAACAACTCGTTCGAACAAGCGGTGTAGGGCTTTTAAAGACTACGCTGATGAATCACGAAGTTGTAATTGATGAACGATTTGGGCCAATAATATTCATATATTACAATGTCGAAGAAGAAATAATCCAGTCTGTCCCGCTTAGCATGATGGCAGTGCTAGAGGCGAATGCGTACGCATGTGAGATCTTGTCACGAATCTACGATGCAGAGCGCTTAGTAGACCCTGTCGCTCGAGCGATTGCCCTACAAGAGGCGGAGGATGATTTTGAGGGCGTTTTAGATGATCCGGGTCAATCCGTATATACAGTGCTGATTTCACTCGCAAAGCTCCATTTTCCTCTACTTGATACCAAGCAGTTGATGCTGTTAATGAATGCGCTTGTAAAGTTTACACTGGATCTAAATAGCTTTGAAATGTCAGAAATGGCGAATTATGTGCAGCGTTCAATTGAAAGTAAGTATGCAGGTGAAGTTATATCGGATGACATGCGTAGGGGGGCATCGAGAGCAGTTGTTGCATTTAAAACAATACTCATAATGCATGGATGGCGAAATGCTATTAGCTCTCATGCTAGGTCACATCATGATCAATTGCTCAAGCAAAATCCTCAACTCGCCATTGAGCACTGCTGGAGCTCTATTGGTATGACGACTCTGTCGAAAGAACTTACCGACTATGAGTTTGATGTTCAGTATAAAAATATGTATTCACTTTGCTTGCTTGAGGAGGAATTCAAGTTGTATGCTGAATCCAAATTTAATAGAGCTGCGTTAAGTTTTGGTAATATGGCTAGTGTTGGATTCGATAAGCTCAAACTGATGGATTTTTTTTTAGAGGATGGAAGTGTCGCCTGTCCTCCGAATAGGATTGATATCGATGTGGAAGAGTATCTGTTGAATTATGCGTCTATTTCTGTGGATATAGATAAACTTTGTCGTGGAGATAGTGCAACTAAATTTTACAGATTACCAAACGATCCTATAATCTATAGCTCGCCCTTCGATCATACAGATTGATCGGAAATTAAAAGGCTGAATGGCCAAAATCTCGAAATTTATTGTTTTCCAATAGTTTGAAAAGCATTTACAAGCAAATGCGAAACATCTTGCTGGGCTCAACATGGTGACGAATGGACAAGCTGAGAAAATTTATGAGGTCATAGTCGACATTCGTGATGTGAGGCCACTGGTTCTGGCAGCTGAGCACGCCCGCGCACGGATCGCCTTAGACACTTCAGCTAACGTGCGCGGGAAATTGGGATAATGGAGCACTGCCGACCAGCTACCGATTTGCTTGTGCTAGCTCGATACACTTCAATGCTAAAATGGTTGTCGGGTCGACCAATGCAACCTCATGATTTTTGATCATGTAGGATTCGCTATGCTCGAGCACCAACGGAAGCTCTGTGCACCCCAGGATGAGTACATTTGCACCCAGTTCACATAAATGCTCTGCGGCGGTGAGTAACTGATCTCTACAGATGCCCTCCGTAAAACCCGCCTTGATTCCGTGATCTCCGTAGATCGACTCCATCACCAGCGTTTGGTAGTTCGTGCCGGGGATGATGATTTGAAGTCCAGCCCGTCGCGCTGCTTCGTGATACACCTGACTTTTTATCGTGCCGGAAGTAGCAAGCAGGCCAACGGTTTTGCCTGCGCCATACCTGTGCACGATTGCCTCTACTGTCTCAGTCAACATATTCACGATAGGCACACGCAGATGTGTCTGGATGCGCTCAACAAATGCATGAGCGGTATTACAAGGAATGGCTATGGCATTGGCGCCTGCGCTTTCCAGCCGCTTGCATGTTGCGTACATCGCCATCGTTGGATCAGTTTCGTCATTCAGCAGGTTGGCCGTGCGATCAGGGATCTGGGGGTTTTGTTCTACCACCATTTTGATGTGCTCCTGGTCGCGGCCTGCGGGTGTGTGTGCCACGACCTTACCCATGAAGTCGACCGTTGCCGCCGGCCCAACTCCGCCTACTATCCCAAGCTTAAATGGCGGGCGGGTTGACTGGCCTTTTTCCAAGGTGGCAAAAGTCGCATAAATCTCGTTGATATCTAGGACAGTCAGGCCACGTCTTTGAAGATCGCCGCAGACCAATGAGAGCTCAGTCATGCCGGGCAGAATTATCGTGGCACCCTGATCCTGAAGTGAGAGGCATGCCTGATACACGCACTCCACTGGCACCCCATCAAGGTGTCCATCTTTGATGCCGTTGACCCCATACATGGCGTCCATTAACCCAGTCTGCTCGGTGTCACGGGGATAGACCAGCTTGAAGTCGGTGCCAAAATAGCGCTCGAACAACCCGGAGTGCCTGACATAGTCCGAAGCGACGATGCCCAACGTGGTACCAGGCTCCGCGACATGATCGATGTGCTTGCGCAATGCCGTCATCATGTCCAAGACAGGTATTCCTATCTCTTCCTGGATCTCCTCACGAAACGTGTGGCTGGCGAAACAAGGCAGTAATACTGCGTTTACTTCGCTGGCCTCGAATGTCTGGCAAACCTGGAACACGTAGAACTTTCTGGAGCTCATGTTGGCGCCCTGATCAAGGGGCATCAGGACGTCCTTGAAGGGGTGTTGCTCAAACAGGAAGTGGTAGCGGCCTTGATCTTCCAAAACCGCTCTGGACTTCACCAACTTGTAGAAAAGATCGCCGCCGGCCAGTGATCCAAGTCCGCCGACGATACCTAATTTGCGAGCAAACGATGACTTGCTGGACGGCTTCGATTTACCTTTCATCTCTATGCTCTCAAGCGCTGGCTACAGTTTGGGTAGGGATTGCAGATGCGTTTTCGGGCTCGTCTTCAGCCTCTTCATGTGGCTCTGATTTGGCAACCACTGCAGTTGCAATGCTATTGCCAACCACGTTGGTGGCAGTTCTGGCCATGTCGAGGAATTGGTCAATGCCGAGGATCAGCAAAATGCCTGCTTCGGGAAGGTTGAACATGGGCAACGTCGCCGCCACCACAACCACCGATGCTCGCGCTACACCTGCCATCCCCTTGCTGGTAATCATCAGCGTCAGCAGGATTAGCAGTTGCTGTGTAAAGCTCAGGTCGACGTTGTAGGCTTGGGCAATGAACATGATGGCGAACGCCTGATACATCATTGAACCATCAAGGTTGAATGAGTAGCCCAGCGGTAGAACGAAGCTGGAAACGCGTTTTGGCGCACCAAATTTCTCTAGTGCCTCCATGGTTTTGGGATATGCAGACTCGCTACTGGCAGTAGAAAACGCTAACAGAACAGGTTCGCGAATCAGCTTACCCAATGTAAATACCGAGCGGCCCAAGAACAGGTAGCCAGCACCGAACAACACACACCACAGAATCACAATGCCCAGGTAGAACTCGGCAATTAGCTTGCCGTAATCAACAATCAATCCGAGGCCTTGAGTGGTGATAGCTGATGCGATGGCTGCAAATACACCGATGGGCGCGAAGGCCATGACGAAGTCCGTAACCTTGAACATCACCTTGGCCAGCTCTTCGATGCCATCGACTATCGTTGTGTAACCTGCTCGCTTCACACCCGCCAAGGCAAAACCGAAGAACAACGAGAAGACCACGATTTGCAGGATTTCGTTGTTGGCCATTGCTTCAGCGATGCTGCGTGGAAACACGTGGCTGATGAAAACCTTGAGGCTGAAATCCCCGGTGTTTACAACGGGACTCGCCGAGTGCTGGACGACCTCCATGTTCAGTCCTGCGCCAGGCTGAAACAGGTTCACCAGGCCCATGCCGATTGCCAGCGAGATCACCGAAGCGGTGACGAACCAGACCATGGCTCTTAGGCCAATGCGGCCAACGGAGCGAGAGTTTCCCATGCTGGCAATTCCGCCGACCAAGGTGGCGAACACCAGAGGAGCGATGATCATCTTGATCATGCGTAAAAAGATGTCAGTGACCATCGAGAAGTAAGACGCTATCTCTTTGGCGTTTTGTTCGCTCCCTGCGAAGTGATGGCACGCCCAACCGACAAGCACGCCTAAGGCGATGCCAATTGCAATCCGACGCGGAAGTTTATTTTTCTTCACGGAGCTATCCTCAAGTGGTTTTTTTGCTTTTTTTACTTGGCAGGAGACAAGTGTCATTCGGTCGAAGCTCTTCGGCCTCGCTTCTACGATTTCGATTCTATGGTCGGGTTTGCAGGGGCATGATGAGTAATCCCGATAGGCTCATGCGTTTTTGGAATAGTTTTCGAAATCGCTGCTTTGCGCTGACTCCGGGGCCGTAAACTGCTCACTCGGGACATGAGGTGTGGTTATGCAAATCAAATGGCTGGATGATCTTTTAGCGGTCGCGGAGTGGAAGAATTTCTCTCGGGCTGCCGAGGTTCGCTGTGTGACCCAGTCGGCGTTGTCGAGGCGCATAAAGTCGCTTGAAGAGTGGGTGGGCGCAGAGTTGGTGGATCGTGGTACCTATCCTGTCCAACTGACTCCGGCTGGTCGCACATTTTGTGAGGAAAGCCGCGAAGCATTGGCGGGGCTAATGAGGTTGCGTTCGAGTCTGCGGGAGGTAGAGCGGATGCCAGGGCGCTCCATTCAGGTGTCCGCCGGCCACAGCTTGTCGATGACATTTTTACCGAAGTGGCTAACTCAGTTTCAGCTGCATAATGAACAGTTTAATGCGCGAGTCGTCGCCGCGAACATTCATGACGCGGTCATCGCCTTGGAGGAAGGGGGGTGCGATCTGATGATCGTCTATCACCACCCTTTGGCGCCCATACTTCTAGATCCAGCAAAGTTCGGCAGCCTGACGTTGGGACATGACGCCTTCATTCCATTGTGTGCACCTGACAAGAAAGGGCAACCGCTGTATCGCTTACCTGGCACGTCAACCAAAGCTGTGCCACACCTCGCCTACACGGCCACCACTTTCTTAGGACGCGTTGCAGACATCGTCATCAAAAATGGGCCATCTGTGAGCGTGTTGGAACGCTGCTATGAAGCGGACATGGCGATGCTTTTGATGCGCATGGCGATAGAGGGATACGGCGTTGCATGGTTGCCACAGAGCGCCGTAATTGACGAGCTTCAGCGAGGTCAGTTGGTGAAAGCGGGTGGTGATGAATGGAGTACACGACTGGAGATACGTTCCTACTGCTCCATAACTAATGAGAATCCTACGATGCGCAGCTTATGGAAAACACTCGAAGGCGCCTCCCGCGATCTTCATGGCAAAGCAGCCAGTTGATCGAAGCTCCAAGGTTCGAATCACGTGAAATCGTACCCTCAAGCAAGGGTAATGACATCTGCGCATCGAACCATTCTGAAACGTCATCACCCTCAATTTTCTGCGTGATAGTCTCGCCGCACTTTTGAGTTGGCACTGATCGTTCCCACGATGAAGGCCATTGTGAGGAGCGATCATGCCCAGAGTTTCCCATCAAGCATTACGCCGTTCGTTTCGCGTGCTGCTGGCGTCCGGTAACTGTTTTCAGACGGCTTCTGTCTTTGATCCGATGTCAGCACGCATTGCCGCCGACCTCGGATTTGAAGTGGGCATTCTGGGTGGCTCAGTTGCATCACTGCAGGTTTTAGCCGCGCCAGACTTCGCACTGATTACCTTGACTGAATTTGTCGAGCAGGCGGCCAGGATAGGCCGTGTGGCGCAGCTGCCTGTCATCGCTGATGCTGATCACGGTTATGGGAATGCACTCAACGTCATGCGAACTGTTCAGGAGTTGGAGCGTGCAGGGGTGGCCGCGCTCACGATTGAGGACACTCTTCTTCCGGCTCAATTCGGCTGTAGATCAACAGACTTCATTAGCACTAATGAGGGGGTAGGGAAAATTCGGGCAGCACTAGAAGCACGCGTCGATCCGGAGCTTTCGATTATTGCTCGAACTAACGCATCAGCTTTATCGGTGCAGGAGCTCGCTCACCGTATGCGTGCTTATCAACAAGCTGGCGCGGACGGAATTTGTATCGTTGGCATACAAGATGTTGCCCATCTTGAGCAGGTCGCAGAGTACATCTCTATTCCATTAATGTTGGTCACCTACGGAAACCCAAAACTCAACGATAACGAAAGGCTAGCGAAGCTAGGAGTGCGGATCATCGTTGGAGGTCATAGCGCATATTTCGCGTCCATCAAGGCTACCTACGACTACCTTCGTGAACAACGCCAGCTCACTCGCAGCACATCAAACTTAAGCGCAACCGAGCTGGCCTATACCTACACGTTGCCGGAAACATATTTGAATTGGGCCAGGGACTTCATGGAAGTTCAGGAGTGATGAAAATCTCCTGATCAGCTCCTGTTGCTCTGCCGACAAGTTTCCTCCTGCTTGAATCCGCAGGCATGATTTGCGTGCCGAGAAGAGCACTCGCACTCATGCGGTTTGGTCACCCTCAGTTGCGTATTCAGCAGTCTGCTTCCGGAGCGATCCGGGAGCTTTTTTCTTTTCAAATAAGCGCTCGAAGCCCTGAGTGTTTCTGCCTGCTCGATGATGAGTATCCGAGTAGATGCCAACGCATTAGCTTCGTTCATCTCGCTTCGCGAAACGGGAAAACGCAGAGCGCAGTCGGGAAACTGTTTGGTGATTCGATGAGACGCAGAACTGTCTAATCAATGGATGGCGTGGCAGGCTGGGGGGTTGCGAGGTCACCACATCATCGCGTTCGAGAAACGATTTCTATGCGCAGGCCGGTATGGCGATTCCGGGCGAGCCCTGCGGTTACGACCGAGCACAGCAGCAGGAGGCGCTGCAAACAGCCTACTTCGCCATCACTCGGGCCGTCACCTAGTGCTACTGGTATGTTTCCTGGGGCGAAAAGGTACCGGCGTCGGAGAAGGCGAGCCGTTATATCAAAGGGGATCAGGCCTATTGGAACGTTGTGACTCCACGTCCTGCGCCCCCTTCTGATGGGATCAAACGTAAAGTAGTTAAAGGACGCTAGCTAGGGCCTTCGCTCGTCACAATCTAATATCTGCAGCGACGTACGGGAATGCAGAAAAGCGCAGCGGCTGGGCGGACAAGGAGGTTGAGCGATACCCTATTATTCCTTCCGCCCTTCATTTTAAATTAATGCTCCACCTCCGTATCACTCAGGTTTGGCGGTGAGAGCGTTCATTTCCACTGGATAGGTGCGGTAAACAACATGACGTTGAAAATAGAAATAAAAAACAAGCTCGCAATCGGTAAACGGAATGAATTCGCCATCTGGGGATACTTGCTCGGCGAAGGGTTTGACGTGTTCCCCTCGCTGGTCGACGACAAGGGGATTGACGGAATCGTTGGACACCAAGGTCGCTACTTCGAAGTTCAGATCAAGAGTGGCGAAAACTGGAACAATCCGCGAGGTCTTAGCCGATCTGCTGTGAGTAAAAATCTTGACCGTATTTTTTTGATCTACAATACCATTGAGGACGAGGTTCGATATTTCACAGGGCGGCAGATTCTTGATGAGCCTGAATGGCGAGAGTGCATTGGCTGGACGATTTCTCAAATTAAGCTTCCTAAACAAATGCTGCAGAAATATGAGGCTCATAACTGGGCCGGATTCGTCGCGTACCTGAGGTCTTCGATACAGGGACGCCCTTAAGCCAATCGGGTGGCCAGTCTGCTATCTGGCTTTCACTACCCAGAGATGATCAACTTCTCGTGTAGGTCTAACTCATCGATTCTCTCCGCATTGCCTAACTAGGCGATGCTGGCACGCAGGCTACTCGGAGGACTCCCTTTCACCAGCGGCCATTGATCTCATCCAGCACACCTATCAACTCGTCCGCCATTACGGGCTGCGAATGCGCAAACAGGTCATTAGTGAATTCGCCGGGCTGTCGAAGATCCATCCGCCACGCCTCCGCACTTCTGCGCTTGTAGCCGTGTAGTGGTCTAATGAAGCCGGGCACCCATTTAGGCTTAGGCGAGAATGCTCGCCAGATCGAGGTGTCAGACGACCAAACAACGCCGTTCCTTTTTTGCTGAATTCTAACGCGAGGCTGCTGACCTCGTGCTCAAGCAAAACTACAGCGACATCGAAGCCAGCCGTTAACTCGGCGTCGGCGAGTCGGCCCTGCGCCGCTGGGTTCATCAGGTTCAGCGGGAGCGCCAAGGCGTCACTCCGCAGAGCAAAGCACTGACCCCGGAACAGCAGAAAATCTAGGAGCTGGAAGCCCGGATCGCCCGCCTTGAACGGGAAAAATCGATATTAGAAAAGGCTACCGCGCTCTTGATGTCGGAAGATCACGAGCTTACAGGCATGCGCCTAGTTGAGCCTGAGGCGTTGGCCACTCACCCACAGCTACGCCAGTGGTTGGCTCCATGTGCTGGCAGCCTCGGCTGGAACAGGAAAGTACAGCCGGTCTAGAGGCAGAACAACCAACCGACCTGTCATTCTTCAAGGCTTGAAGCCAGGAAAGAGCATACTTGGCTAGCAGTCAGCCCAAGAATTGTGAGATGCTTTTTTGGCATTTAATTTGCCCCAAAAATCTCAGACGGATACTGAAATTGAGCAGAAAAAGCCTTCGATTAGCCAGAGCCAGAGTATTTCAGCAACTTATTGACCGATCCAAGACAGACCCTGTCGGCTTAGAGACCGACCTACGGCGCTGGCAATATATTAAAGCCCCCTTTTTATTGGCTTTAGCTGCCTGGATGTTTCAAGAAGCGGTAAAGTTTACTTTCACCCAAGATCTATCGATGTATTTTAAGGCAGTCTCCGATTATGCATGGTATGTCACGACTGCCACAGTGCTAATAGGACTAGCGCTCTATGTTTTTAGAGAAAAAAACAAATTTTACTATGGATTAATAGAAGTCTCGTTCTCCATCGGCCTCACCTATGCCTTAGTCTCGCACTTAAATGAAACTGGCTTAGGAGGAGCTCTTGCTGTGGGCGGCGCCATTTATGTCACTGTAAGGGGCCTAGATAACATGTGGACAGGATATAAATCTCCGAGATTGCGTTACAAGGAGGAGCCCACCACCGAAGGCGACGAGGAAACGCGAACACCCCAATAGAATAGTGCGCAACACAATGGAAGGTGGATCCTCATTGATTGACTCAGACTAGATAGACGAGCAGGCCGTTCTGTCTGCTACATCGATTTGACCGAGACGCCTTCCACATAGCGGAGTTCCTTGACACCAGCCCTGGTCGCCTCAACCTCCGCTCATCAAGGCGCATGAGAGGTAAATGTGTTGGCGCACGTGCTGTGATGCCGACCAACCTGGCAGCACCGCATCAGCTCTATTTCACGAATTTGAAACAGGCAAAGCCAGTCTCAATCCGAAGCTGTTGAACAGGCTCAACGTTCTCATGATTGCCAACTTTTTTGACGACATTTACGCCGCAACAAACGCTGATGTGGGCTGATGACGGATAGGTAGCCCTTCCTCAGCTCGCTCCACGAGCCATTGACCACGGTATGGGAAAGGGGAGCTTGACTTCGAAGAGCCGGGTACGAGCTCTCACGTGAATTGTTTTGCAGATCTTGAAACCCAGCTTAGATCGAATGGCATAGACGTACCCACCTGCCGGCGAATTGGAGGGGCGACTCACGCCTCTCACTGGCGGTGGTGGTGCTGGGATGTCGAATCCAGCGATGTCTGGAAAATATTCGGCATGTAGATCTGGAAGACCGTACCGGTTAACCACGTCAGGAGCAAAAGCAAACCAGTGTCAGGTGGTTTCGGATTCATAGCCAATACATATCCATCTGCAACGAAACCTCGTCAAGAGATCGGCTCGTTTCCGGCTAAAGCGCCTGCGAGAGTGTAATCCCCGGCAAGACGTCATCAGATAATCGCTCAAACACCGTACCGCTTGTTACCGCCAGAGGTAATGCAGTATCGACCACCGCGAGGCCCGATACACACGTTCCCAGAGGAACATGCACAGGATGAACCGTAAGCTGGAGTCTGTTGGCGAGCAGGCTGTTTCGGCTGAGCCGGTGGTCTTGGCTTCGAAACGACATGGCAGTCTGAGCCGCTGCATAGGCTTTTGGACGAAAGCCACTTTGAAGGTTGACCATCAATGCTGATCCGCGCCCAATCCTTTCGGGTCTCAAAAACTTGAACCTTCTCCCCGCGCTTCAGTTTTGAGATGACCTTTCCGCTTGGTTGATCCCGTACATTGAGGTTATCAGCACTCACAAAATGCTCAGTCGCAGAGACGGGGGCCGGAGCTGAGGACGGAGTCGGCGAAATCGACCCTAGCGTACTTGGCGTGCTTAAGGCGCTTGGTTGTACTGGGGCAGGTGGAGTGTCTTTCTTCCCCATTGCCCACAGAACGGCAAAAAGAATCAGGAGCGGGACAAACCATGACTGGGACTTCTTGCGCATATCCATTGCTCTCATTCGTCACGTATTACAACGGCTGTTTTCCTGACCAACCTGACGTCATCACCTATTGCGAGCTTAGCCAAGACTCCACTTTTTGCAGCCTGTGCAGTTCAGAAAGCTGCGGCCTGCCAAGACCCAGCATCTCAAGGAACCGACTCCTCGCCTCAGGGGAAGGGAACCATTCCGCGACTTCTACGCTGCAGTGCCTTGAATCGCTCAACGCCCATTTCATGATCATATCCGCAGCAGCTCTGTAGTGATCAGCCATAAAAAGCCTTTTGTCCTCTACGGGCCAGCCACGCTCTCTCATCTGCTCGGTGATATCAACGATACCCGTATCACCGAAAATCGCATCGGTATCTGGGTAGTGAATTCCTGCAAGCGACACCTTGGTAACGCCCGAATCTTGGTCGAAGTAAGACAGGAAATGCCAACCACCAGTGATACACCCTGGTAAGGGGAAATTGATTGCGGCCTTGCCAGTTATGTAGTGCCGGCGAGAAACGCGTTGGAGGTCGAAATCGAAGAGCGGTTGCGTCATTTGACATACCTCTGCGCATTTGCGCTACCTGATTGCCCGGAGACAACGCCCCGGTGTAGTCGTCACCTTAATAGTGACCAGGTAGCCTTGCGCACGGGCTGAGCCATTGATGTAGGTGTAAATCCTAGAACGCCTGAGAGGTTGGACGCACCTGCAACTTGCGTGCGCCATCAAGGACGTGGTTTTGAGCCACAACTCGTTTGAGATCGAAGAGGCCACCTCACACACTGTTCCTGAGTTCGCAGCTGTTCATGCGAGTGGATTCCATACCAAGCCAGAGCATCGTCAGTTGAGCCAAGCCTCTTTTGCAGGGTTACTGTCAAATGATCGTCTGAAAATCTACGTCCTCAAAACTGATGGACATGTAGTTGCAGGAGCATTGATGTATCTGGCCAACAATGGAGTCGCCTACCTCGGGACGGCTGCCACCCGAAAAGATGCACGAGGCTTGGGCTATCATGGAGCTTTGATATCTCACCGCATAGAGCAAGCAAAGAATTACGGCAGCTTGGTGATTGCCGCAACTGCGCTTCCCAGTTCGCAAAGTCGCCGTAACTTGCAGCGCACGGGGCTTGCGACATCTCACGTCCAAGCGCTATATCGCTTGGCGGATAGTCGAGATATGCCGGCACGGGAGCGTCGGTTGGAGCCGGATTGAGCCGCCGCGATGGAGCTCGTGTAACGGCTATTTTCGGCCGAGGCTCATCCACGCCTCGCCGCAGGATCCACCTATTCCGGATGGGAACAGGCCATAGAAGGCCGTCATCCCTATCGTCTGGCTCATTGAGGGCATCATCATTGGAGTGCTTTACTATCGAACCGGACTTGCTATTGATACGCGGCGAATGGTGCGTCTCCAAGCAATAGGTGAGAGCAGAAGCACCGCAATAAGAAACGCTACCTGCGACAGATAGAACGACTCCAGCCACTGCTGTTTCAGTGCGACGTAATAGGTGTTATGGGCTACGTCAGCCAAAATAATTGCTGCGGTGAGGACTATTCCCATCCGTGGCTTTTTGAAAAGGAGTAGTACCGCCAGCGGGTCAAAAATAGTCAGTGCCGCCCAGAACACGCGGCTAGCCCAGTAGGCGCTGTCACCGTAGCCGTAGTCCCAGAACAACCCATGCTGAAAGTCTGCTCGGATGTGATTGGCGGTCGCGATCAAAAGGCAAAAGGCAAACAAAGCTCGGATGGCGAATGACAACCTTGGCATAGCTTGGCCTGCTCTGGTGAAGTGACCCTATGATAGCGGGATCAACCAACGTGGACATTAATGCCTAATGGCGAAAGTGCGTTCGCCAGACGCTCGTCAACGTTCTACCTCATAAGCCAGCAGCCCTTTCTACATCGACTTAACCGAGGCCACCTCCACATATTTGTACCTCTTCCTTGCAGCCCTCACGGCCTCCTGCTCCGCAAGCAACGAGCTCAACGTATCAGCCTCGTGAATCAACTCCTTCATTTTCCCCTCAAACTCGTTCCCAACCCGAAGCGTGACCCGCAGCCTGGGCGTAAATGCTTTCGCCACCTTCTTCTTGGCTGCTGGAGCGACAACGGGTTTCGCGAGCACAACTTCTTCCTCAGGCTCATTTACTAGAGGAGCAGATATCTGCTCTTCGGGCTGAGGCGTACCGAATAGGGCACGACGCATTTCTTCTTCAGTTAATTCAGAGCTCATAGAACATCTCAAAGTGGGCGGTAATCAGCTCGACGAATTCTACTAGGATCGCGGCTCCAGCGTGTCCTCTGGGAGCATGTATGGCCACTGTGAATTCGTGCTGCGTGGTCACAACATTTCAACGTGGTAGTGGGCCTGATAGCGATAAAAATGATGCAACGTAAGCTAGGCTATTGGGGGCTTAAGGTGTCATCGCAAGTTGTCTGGCTTCGTCTTCGACAACTGAGTGAACTGCTCCAATGCGTTTTGGAAGTCCTCCAATGCAAAGCTCACCGGCTTGCTCCCGGCGATCCATTTTGTCGAGATTCCAACTTCCAGTTTGTCCGAAATACTTCGACCGAAAGCGTCCAATCAAGTCATCTACCGATCCAGTTATCAGCACGAGGATGACTGCTTTTCGCCCATGCCGTAAGGTTCGCTACCAAAATCGCCACAGCCTTCCAGTGGTGGTAATACAGCAAGGAGAGCGAACAATGAACACCTTCAAATCATCAGTTCAAAACGTAGCTGCGGCCATAGGCCTGATCGCAGCAGTGACAGTCGGTGGATGCGTCATGATCCCTTACGACACGCCGGAATCAAAAGCCCAAATCCAGCGCGATCTGGAAATTGCACCATCGGATATTCAAGCCGTATCGGAAACTAACTGGTGCTTGTTCCCATATGGAAGCGAAGGCAGCTGCAGGGCCGCTCAAGGCCTGGGAGTGTTGACCAGCAAAGGCCTGATCCTCAGCCTCTACAACAACCACACCTACACTGAAACCGCACGCATCCTCCCAGAACAAGTGCAGTGCGTGAAGACAGTTGGTGGTCGCACTGGAGTCGAACCGTTCGTTGTATTCACCAAAGACCGAGCGATCATGCTCGCCGTCATTACGCCGGGTGGGCAAATGAATGTGCCTGTGAAAGTCAGTTTCTTTGATTATCTGACGAAGCCAGGGCAGCACGTCTTCACTGGGACGGATGGCGGATATGTGCGCAAGTCGGGTCGAAAGCAAACCGTAGGCGGAATGGTGTCAGGCACTGCCATCCCGTGGCATACAACACTCGACGTAACCGAGGTTTTTAACCCTTGCCCGCAGGTTACAGATTAACGATGACTGGCGCGTTCCATCGCAAGCGGTGCGCGCATGCCGAAGCCCGTAGGTGTGAAGGATGAGTGCCCGAAGGGCCGAGACCCCCCGGCGGCTCGGCTCGCGAAAGCCGCCCTTGAAGAGGCTGGTTTCGAATGCCATCTGGGGCGACCGACGTTCGACCACTACCGATATAGAGCCGCTGGGGCGCTTACCAGAGAGCACCGCAACCATTTCATATCTCGGTCTGTTCAACTCAATTTGACTGCTCGAAAGGGCATGTCTGCGTTTGCATACGACTGCGCGCTTTCGACCCTAAGCAGTCGGTCTCGGTCAGCTTGAATAAGGCAGCAAGAAACGGATAGTAAGTGCTGGACGAATTCCAGCCTGATACGACTCCAACTAATAGGAGTTTAACCATGGCGTTTCGTACAACTGGCCTTTCCCCCGAGCCATTCCAGTCACTGTTTGGATTGCCCGACCAAGAGCTAGCATCTCTCGGGATAAAGCGTTACATGGTCGACAGCAACCCAGGCTTTCCTGACCGTATCGAAATAAAAGATGCAGAGCTAGGTCAGAGTGTGCTTTTACTCAACCATCTCTCTCAGCCAGCCGAGACGCCATACCGTGCCTCACATGCGATCTTCATAAGGGAGTGGGCTACGCAAGCTTATGACGCAGTCGATCAGATACCCAAGTCTATGCGAATCCGTCTGCTATCACTTCGTGCATTCACTGATGATGGGATGATGCTCAATGCCGACGTCGTAGATGGAATAGCGATAGAACTTGTTGTTACTCGGATGTTTGCTGATCCAGAGGTTAGTTACATTCACGTTCACAATGCCAAGCAGGGTTGCTACTCCGGGCGAATAGATAGGGCGTAGTCGCCGCAGTCTCGGTGGCTCGTTCCTCTTTCGACTTTTCTGGTCACCAACTTTCCGCTATTGGCCGATTTCTGCCTGTCGTAGCGGGCAGTAATCGGCCAGAACCGGATGTTTAAAGCTGGGGCAATGAACTCGTCGAATTTCTTCCCGCTTTAAGAGTTTGCCGACGCGCTTTTACACACTCTGGGCTGGCAAGTAGAGTTAGGAAATCAACTCGTCCCTTTTTATAAAGTAGGTGCAAATGTTGGCTCCCTTCGTTCTCCAGGACTTTGATGTTGGATGGGTCGCCACCGACGCCGTCGGGCAGGTTGCGCTCTTCACTACGGGGGGGCCGGGGCCGGTTCCTGATTCCGCAATGCCCTCCGTCGAAAACTCCGAAGAATTTGTCCTTTCATTGCCGGAGGTGTCCGATGTAGATCGGGTCACTGCCAGGGCTGGCGTAAACGCTTTCGTTGAATTTGCCAAACGTGGGTTCTTCGCGTACGACTGGTCAGACGGTCATCGCGATTCACGCCAGGCCTTGAGGGGGTATGAGCTGCAATGCCGCCCACTGAATCCACTGACACTTTTCGATTTGCCTGCCCCTTTACGGGCATTAGCTGAGGCTACTCGGCTATCTGATGTAACCTTCGGAGCACCCATCATAGTGATAGGTGATCAGGTTTCTTAGCCTTCATTCGGCGATTCGGAGCCGCTTTTTTGGGCCGGAGCTTTCAGTTGCGTACCGCAGCTCCCGGCCAATAGCTTCGCTTCGCGATTGACGAATTTCGACCCTAAGCAGACGGTACCCACTTAGTGTCAGCTAAGCTGAAAATTTGCCGCTCAGAAGAACTGCCAAGCTCTCCGAAGATAAGCTCCACTTTAGTTGTTGGCTTGTAGAAAATCCAGGTTTTGGATATGCGGAAGGATGACGGCCAATAGCTGTTTTGCATCCAAGCCTCGAAATATAGCCTCACAGTCGCCGCCATCGATTGCCATGTCATCGCTATCGAATTGACCTACGCCACTCCGAGCAAGCTGTGGCTTGAGTTCTTCAATAACGTTGCACCACGGGACAATGTCCTCGATGGAATGAGTGAAATGAAGGATCAGATGTTGCATCGGTTATTCCTGAAGTTCTGATGGTGATAGGAGCGCTGGCTATTTTCTTTCCTTTAACGTTTCGCCGGTGGAAACTCCTATTTCGAGGACTTTCATCCTTCATAGCGAGGCTTGCTTAAGCCTAGCTTGATTCCTCAATCACGGGCTGCTGCTTTCGAACTGAAGACGCCCATGCGACTCACATCATGCAGCTAAGCAACGGCTGACTCCGGCAGCTATTGGCCGAGACTGTGTAAAAACGCATCTATCGTGCTTAGATCTGCAACGTTAAATCTGCCATATTGAATCAGTCACAAGGGCGGTAGTGGCTGGGTTTATCCCAATTATCTTGCGAGGAAAGCAATGGAGGCTCTTCAACGTGCTCCCATTCCAGATACCACTCGTACGTTTCGTTGTCAGCCTTGAATTCATGTTTAACAGTCCAGCCAAGTTCCACGAGCTTTTGAGCCCGGTGAGGGGCGTGTGTCTTAGTCATTCTCGGGGCTTTCATAATTGTCATCGCGTGTATGATCGCTGGGGATTTTAACGCAGAAGTTGCCGATGAAGCGCTTCATTCAAGGCGTATATCGCGGTCAAAGCACCTTGCTCCCCGAGAGCCTCGACGATTACGTCAGCGATACCAATCCGGTGCGTGTAGTCGACGTTTTCGTCGACGAACTCAACCTAGTCAATCTGGGTTTTGAAGGTGCCATTCCAGCCGATACTGGCCGGCCTGCTTACCACCCCGCGATCTTGCTAAAGATCTATATCTACGGCTATCTCGAGCCGACGTTTGGAGCGAGAAGCTCAACGCAACGTCGAGCTCATGTGGTTGACCGGGCGTTTGATGCCAGACTTCAAGACCATTGCCAACTTCCGAAAAGACAACAGCAAGGCCATCCGAGGCGTCTGTCGCCAGTTCGTTGTACTGTGTCAGCAGTTGGGACTGTTCGGAGAAAATCTGGTCGCCATCGACGGCAGCAAATTCAAGGCAGTCAACAATCGCGACCGCAATTTCACCAGCGCCAAACTGAAGCGGCGAATGGAAGAAATTGAATCGAGCATCAACCGTTACCTGACGGCGCTCGATACTGCCGATCAGCAAGAACCCACAGCTTCCAAGCCAAAAGCCGTGCGGCTGGAAGAGAAAATCGCCAAGCTGAAAACGCAAATGAAAGAGCTTCAAGCGATTGAAATCCAGCTCAACGAATCGCCGGATAAACAGGTTTCACTGACCGATCCAGACGCCCGCTCCATGATGACGCGCGGCATCGGTA
Source organism: Pseudomonas sp. NFACC25 (assembly GCF_900100935.1). Classification (NCBI taxonomy): domain Bacteria; kingdom Pseudomonadati; phylum Pseudomonadota; class Gammaproteobacteria; order Pseudomonadales; family Pseudomonadaceae; genus Pseudomonas; species Pseudomonas sp. NFACC25. The sequence continues at coordinate 227,448 of NZ_FMUC01000005.1, read as the reverse complement.
TCGTCGGTTACAACGTCCAGACAGCGGTCGATACGCAGCACCATTTGATCGTTGCACATGAGGTGACCAACGTCGGTTCCGATCGTGATCAACTTAGCTCGATGGCCAAGCAGGCCCGCGACGCGATGGCGCTAGAAACGCTGTCGGTAGTGGCTGACCGAGGTTACTTTAAAAGCGAAGAAATCCTCGCTTGTCATGATACAGACATCACCGCTTTTGTGCCCAAGCCGATGACCTCTGGAGCCAAGGCTGACGGGCGCTTCAATAACGATGCCTTCATCTATGACACGGCCAAGAACGAATATATTTGTCCGGCTGGAGAAGCGCTCATTTGGCGCTATACCAACGTTGAAAAAGGCCTGAAGCTGCACCGTTACTGGAGTTCGAAATGCCAGGGCTGAGCCTTGAAATCGCAGTGCACACCGAGCACGGAACGACGAGTTCGGCGCTGGGAACATGAAGCGGTACTGGAAGAAATGCAGAACCGGTTGCGCAACGCGCCGGAGATGATGCGAGTCCGAAAACGAACTGTTGAGCATCCCTTCGGGACGCTCAAACAATGGATGGGGGCGACGCACTTCCTGACCCGAAAGCTCGCAGGGGTGAGCGCCGAGATGAGCTTGAATGTGCTCGCCTACAACTTGAAACGGGTCATGAAAGTCATCGGTGCCAACGGTTTGATGAAGGCGCTGTCGAGCTAAAAAAACGCCGGTTTTGGCCCATCCAAGAGGCTGTAAAACAGCGTTGGCGTACTCCAGGTCGTTACCGATGCAAGCCGTGACGCTGACCATGCGATCGCTCAGCCAACGAACGTCGATACTCCAAAAAATGATGCCCATGAGCGTTTTTACACACTCTGGGCCGATAGCTGTCAGTCGTTCCATAGGCAGCACGCCATCGTGAACTGTGTCGGAATGCGTCTGAAGCCAGTGCTTTTCTTCCGTGCTGTGCTGATTATTGAGCTGGCACTATTGGACAGGGGAGGGTGGGTTAAGGTTTATCCAAGCGCGGCCATCTGCATGTGAAACCAGGCGGGTCAGTTATGGAATTCCCCTTGTCTGTTCGTACTTGCGCCGTCAATTGTTGGACGTTGATCCGGGGCGTACTTTCCACCATTGGCGCGGTTGAGCTGCAGACACTTGGAACGACCCGCTATGCCTGTAAGTCTACCTGTGTCTACTCACGGGTAAGGGACAGTGCAATGGATAAGACAATCACCGTCGATCACCTGGCGAACACTGACCTGAGATCAATCAACGAGATATGGCTCGGCGGGACTCATACCCAGCTATGCCTATGGCGTGGCGAACAGGTCTTCACCCACGAGATGATGAGCGAGGGCACCCACGATCAGAATGTCAGACGTCTTTGCGTGAAGGTGGTCAACCCTGGCGATCACGCTGCTGTGGCCAACGTCGAGTTGATAGTGCGCGAACGGCTGGAAAAGATGGGTAAGGAAGGCGAGTTTTATCCGGCTGAGGAGACGGACACTCATCGATAGCACCCATCAGCGCTTGTAAAAAATAAGGTATCGGCTAGTCGTGAGTGCCTCAGTACGCCACGTGAGGATGTGTTGCGATTTCGGCTTTATGAGCAATTGCACTACTTCTGTGTTTTGGCGCTCCTGTATTGTTCGTTCCACCAGATGACAAGTTGAGCATGTTGCTCGTGAGTGATCCATGCGAAATTTGTTTTGTCCGCCGGGTCGCCCCCAAAGACTAAGGGCTTCGTATACCACTTGATCTTGCCAGCGAAACGCTCGTCCGGCTCAAGGGAAATCTGCTGGGGAAGGGCAAACGGCGCGGCATAGGACGCATCGAGTGGCAGCGTCGGAATGGTAAACATTACTCCGGAAGAGTTGATGACGATAAAGTCGTCCCATCCTCTTAGACCTAATAGCGTGTACCCCGGAAGATGATGATCAAATCCGTAGGCCTTCATGGCAGCTAAGCTCTCACCCTCCGTGAAGATGATGAAATAGTCGTCGTTTTGCCAACCTTCGTTCATGAGGGGGTGACTCACTTTTGGCAGATAGGGAGGTACTCGGTATGCTACCAGCGTCTCGTGGCCGACAGAGAGCAACGGTTGCTTACAGTCGGATGATTGTCTGATCACAGAAGGGCTGCATTGTTTTGGTACAGGCGCAAATCACTGGGAGCGTAGACGTTGCCATTCATTCCAGCAGTCCTCCGCGACGATGTCTGGATAACCACGATCTTCTTCCGCTGCCAAGGCTGCGCTAAAAGGCAAAGCAATGCAGGTGGATCTGTCTCGGATTTCACACACCTCAATCTCGGTAAGCGGCTGGCCCTTTTTATCCTCGGCGGCTTGCAGCACTGCCGCCAGAGCCGGCACAAAGACTAGACATAACGGATCTGTAGTCATCAGTTTCTTCCCTGAGTCGATTAGAAATTGCATGGTAGGCCAGTTTCGGACATCAACATTACCTCGAAGTGCGAACGTCAAAGTTAGCGTAGCGCGCTGCTATGTGGTGGCAGGAAGACTTATTGTCGCTTGGCGGCAGACCTTCAATGATGATCCTGAAACGCTTAGGATTACTCACTCAATTCAGTACCAAAATGGAGCAGGCCACGGTTTATGGATATCGAATTTCGCGGTAACGGCAAGCGTGATAATCCGTCTGTAGGTACATGCGATGAGTACGGCGTGAGCGGGATTACCAGCTTTGACGATCTGACCGAAGCTCGTCGTAAGATTGCTGAGGCGCATCCAGGCTTTAAACCTCTGTTCTCGCTCGATGATCTGCACCAAGCCCGCTACACCTCGGGACATGTGCGCAATAATTTAGGGATGGACGATGCATCGGGGCAGGACATAGCGGGCTTGCCTCCAGAGTGCTTTGAGAATGGTGAATACATAGGTTATCCGACTACGAAAGCGGAGTTTGCAATCTGTCTTCGCAATTTCATGAACCTGGTTGCAGCCACGTCTTTCGAAGACGCTTGCGCTCATGGTTTGACGCTAGATGAGCGGGCCCTCCAGGAGTGGATCGGTTACCAAAACAACCCTATCTCTCTTCTAGAGCAGCCGCTTTCAGCGCTCCTGGTACCCGTTCAGCAGTTCTGCCAGGCACTCGCGGCTTTTCCGAATGGCTATTTCACTTCGGATCTGGATCCCGCGAAAAACTTTGCCGTTGCGCGTCATTTTTCAGAAGCGCATGGCTATGAGTTGATGGGCGTAGGTGCTTCTTACATAGGCTTCATTCGTGCTGAACCGCCTGATACATCACTTGCTAACGTCGTAGCCAAAGACTTCTGTGCGCTCTATAACACTCGCGATGAAAACCTACAGGGACGTGTTTCCAAAGTTGCGCAGGCGATCTCCGGTCGGACGTATCTTTGGCTCCGTTACGTGGAGTGAGCTTCGTCGCATCCAAAGTCCGGCTGAATAGTTAACAAAGCTTGTGAGAGGTCTGGAGCTTTTTGCCGCCTCGTAGGAGGGCAGTATCCACACATCAACTACAATCAGGCACATGATTGGCGCTGCTCGTTTTCCGCTACGTAACCTCAATGTCGTCTGATAGCTTTCGATATGGAGAGCAGCCGTCCGAAGCTCTGAACAAGTTTAAGCCTGCCCATTTCCCGCTGTTTACAACTGCCTGCTGACAAAAAGGATTCTGTACATGCTTTTTTCCTTGCTCGACAAATTCTTCAATCGACCGCTAACTGATGAAGCATTTGCCAAAAAATTTATGGATTCGACTCGTAAAGCTGGCTTCAGCGAGAATCTGAATTTTGAGAAGAACGAGTTCCGCATCCGCCATGGGGATGGATCGTACTTCAATCTCCATAATGCCTTTCGCGACTATCAAAATGCAGACAAAGCTCAGAAATCCGCCGTTCTGACCGGATATGTATCGACGCTGTTAGAGGCGGGTAGAAAAACCGAGACTGTGTTTGATAATGTCAAAGCACAGCTGCGTCCGGTGATTCGCAACCTTGCCATGCTTGAAGAAATTCGACTGGAACACGCCCGTAAGAACGGCGACAAGCAGTACGATTATGTTTCACAGCCTTTGGGCCGAGACTGCGTTATTCTGCTTGCTGTCGATTCACCCGAGTCCACTGCCACCCTTACCAATGGCCCCGAAGCACATTGGGGTGTGACGATGGAAGAGGCGGTAAAGATCTCCATCGAGAACCTGCGTGATACGACAAACGAAGCCTTCGGGGAGATTATTCCAGGCCTATACGCTGGGGAGTGGGCGGATGGGTACGACACCAGCAGGGTGTTGTTGCCAGATGTCCTTCAGCGCGTGCCAGTTAAAGGTCAGCCAGTGTTCATGGTGCCCAGTCGAGACGTCCTGATGGTCACTGGAGACAAGGACGAACAGGGAATTCGTCATATGGTAGAGCTTGCTTTCCAGGCTCTTGAAAGGGGGCGTGCTGTCTCTACCGATATTTACACCTACGAAGGTCGCGATATCATACCGTTTAACTGTGATGATGAAGGGGTCAGCAGTCGGTTGGTTACACTGGAGCATTTGCTGCTGCAGAGTAATTATGCCAATCAGAAAGAGTTGCTCGACAAGCTCAATCTGGAAAAGGGCATCGACATCTTCGTCGCCTCCTTCAACCTCTTCCAAATGGCTGACCAACCAAACCAAACGGTATCGATGAGCGCCTGGACAAAAGGTGTGCTGACGCTGTTGCCCAAGACAGATCGCGTCGCTTTGGTTGAACCTGTTGAGGGTGGGGACGCGACAGTCAAAACCGTCTCCTGGAGTGAACTTGAATCCGAGCTTGGCGATCTGCTGGCTACAGAAGCGGGCTATCCACGTCGCTATCGGACACTGGGATTTCCTTCGGTTGAGCAGCTTAATCGCCTGACTACCTTGTGATCAGTGCTCTACTACTCTGGCGCACTGCAATGGAGGTATCGCTGAGCTGGCAAAGCAGCAGTCGCAATTTATCATTACGATACACTCCCCCATTTTGATTGCTTATCCTCGTGGGAAAGTTTGGGAGTTTACCGATGTGGGGTTGGTGGCTTCTCTAGCGTTACTGAGTCGGGCCGCAAGATCTGACTGACTTACTTCAGTTGGCGAGCCGCTATGCGCGGGCAGGCTGTCGTGAACCGAGCTCCCGCGTCCCGCCGTATCTCGGCCCTGCGGGCGTCCATCCTTCACGCCTTCGGCTGTGCCAGCCTGCGCGCTCCGCTTGCGTCGGTTACTCAGTGCAGTCCGATGGCCGCATCTGTTCGAACGGGCCACAGCTAGACAGCTAGATTGAAGGCGCAACAAGATGGGATGGAGTCTCAACAGCCCGTCGGAGGGCTGGGCGACATTGTGATGGTGCCACCAGTAAAGGAGGCTCGCGAACGCGGCGTGCTAACGCGGTATGCTCCCGAGTATGACTTGGAGCTTTTTTGCGATCTGGTCTATGACGCCGGGCGATGGCCCGTAATCGTTCGTAATTTCCCTACTGACGCAACGACACTCACTCCAGCTAGCGAGGGTGAAGAGCTACCTCACCACGCCTTACTCGACGCCAGGATCATCGCCGGCATGTTTGCATCCGTGAGCCGAGGGAAGCCCGGTGGAGCCTAGGTTGGTTAGACGGAACTATACCTCTTGCTGATTCGCTGGATTTTCTTGATCTCTGATCACACCAAATCTCGTACAAACCACAAAAAGTAAACCCAAATACTCGGCTTTTGTTGGCAAAAACGAGCCGGGGCCTACGGCCCCAAATTGACGAGCAGGTTACAAGACGCGAAGGGCAACGCTAAGCGATGTTATCCGCTTGAGAGTGAGCCAAAAAAACTATAGATAGAAGGGATTACATAAAACAAGCAGTCAGCAAACCTTCCTAATTCCTACAAGGAAAAAAGGAGAGGCCCAGGCACCGCTGCTTTTCTTTTGAATTCAAAATATACATCTCCGGTTTTGAAAAACAGTTTCAAGGGGGAGCATTTTATATGGTCGCAAATCCGACACGAATGTCGCTTGAATATAAATACCCCTCAATAGTCAATCGGTGCAGCCGACCAGCCAGTGCAATCAGTGCACGGCGCTCACGGCTTGGAGTGGGTGCGCGCGCCTCGTCGCTTGGGACTGGATCTGATCGTGCTTTTCGATCCGCGCTCGTACTGGCATCAGCGTGGTTTCGTTTGAGCTGCATGCTTACTCCGCCCACCTAAGTGCAATAACAATAAAGGGGAGCGCTCTACTGCTAACGTCGTTGATTGAGGCGCAATCAGAATCATCACCACTTACAGAAAAGCTTATTGCTTCCGAACGAGATAGATCGTCAGTCAGCTAACGAAGCAACCGGTCGTCTGGGCGGTGGCACAAGTGACTCTGCGCAATGTCATAATGATGGCGCTCGGAAAGTCAAGCTCTTTGGCACTCCCCACCGCATAGTGTGATGTCATGCCCTCAACAGATGATTTCCGATTCGACGCCCATCACCACCTAATTAATCTCGACGCGACTACAAATCATCTCATGATGCTCGTCGTCGCGCGTGAGGTAACGGGTAAGCGTTGGGAAGAAGCTTTATCCCGTCATAAGCAAGCGTATGAAGCATGGGCCTCCATCCTGCCGGGAATTAACATTGATCCTCTTCCAGCCCTGGATGGTCGTCCACAAGAAGGCGACTGTCTTACTGCTACGTAGCATTCAGCTATCGCTCCACTTTAATCCTCTGTCCTTCGCATGCGTGCCGATGCGAAATAGCTTTCGACGTATAAAGCTGTGACGAGCCTCTGCGTGCAAATGCAGGGTATTAACTACCCTTCACTGACAGCCGAGGGGAGAACGTATGCCCGACTAGAGTCCCGTCGACAGAAAGCCCGTTGCAGATATGGGGCCTGGAGAAGCCACCTGCTTCAAATTGACGAAGGGAACGCCTAGGGTTTTGGCACAGACCAGCGAGGACTGCAGCGAAGATTGGAGCAGCACGATCTCGGCTACTGCCCAAGATGGTGACGAGCTGATCGTGGCAATCGACATTGTGGGAATGGAAAGGCTCGTTATCTGAGCCCGAGCAGATCCTGGACGGTTCTATGTAAAGTATCCAAAACTGGTTTAGGTAAGAACCTCGCATTGGCTGGCAAGAATCCAGGTGGGCAGCACCGTATTACCGGACACGATCACAACTGTAAGGTCAGGCCATCGAGTCCAGGTTAAGTTGCTTAATGCTAGCCCATTGATGCTACTGGCATCCGAACATCCGTTACCACGAGCGATATGCTCCGATTCGCCTCAAGCACCTTGAACGCTTCCTCACTGTTGGAGCACTCAATCGCATCCAGCTCCTGAAGTAAAAGCGCTTCAACCATGAGCGGGCGCACGATTTCATCATCTTCTACAACGGGTACACTAAAAGCCATACTGCGCTCGTGTATAAGGTCATAGATCAGTCGATGAGTCTCCTGCGAGCGTTTCATCTTTCTGACAAAAGGCATGGAGAACGACATCCACTGCGTTGATTGGCTGGCCATACCAATCTAGAGAACATGCGCAGCGGATTTTTTAAATTCGCACTGCTCAGGGACGCCATTGTGAGACTTCACGATTTCATTCAACAAAACATGGAGTCAATCCTCCAAGCTTGGGAAGACTTTGCAAGGTGTGTTGATACCTCGCTGCCTATTATGGATGCAAAGCGTCTACGAAACCACGCGCACCACTTCCTACTGACAGTCGCAAAAGACATGCGTGCGAATCAAGACGAAGAGCAGCAGATCGCAAAATCTCATGGACTGTGCCCACATAGCGACCACGCCACACCTGCGGAGACTCATGCCATTACGCGGCTGGTAGCCGGTTTTTCACTTGATCAGCTGGTTTCTGAATATCGAGCTCTTCGATCCAGCGTCCTCAGGCTGTGGTTGAATCACGATTCCTCGGATCAGAATCATAACGTACAGGACATGATTCGATTCAACGAGGCGATAGACCAAGCACTTGCGGAATCAGTAACAACCTATGGTCACGCCGTGGAGACGACAAGGAAAACAGTGCTCGGTGTCCTAGGCCACGACTTACGCTCGCCGCTGGGAGCCGTATTGATGGCAAGCGACCTCATTCGCGAAAACGAAACGCTGCCTAAGCGCGAGCAGGTGCTCGTAGAGCAAATAGGTAAAAGCGCTCGCCGCGCTAACCAGATGGTCAACGATCTACTTGATTTGGCCCGATGCAATCTGGGGAAAGGCATCCCAGTCTTCCCTGAAAAAACAGACTTGAGCAAGGCATTTCAGTTAGTGATCAGTGAGATGCAAGTCGCCCATCCTCAAGCTCTCATTGTCTACAGTCTTGGCGATTCAGTAGAAGGACAGTTCGATCCATCACGTATGGATCAAGTGTTTTCGAATTTGATCGGTAACGCGATCTGCCATGGAGCGAAAGAACACCCCATTCACGTGGCCCTTTCGAGCAACGGAGAGTCCGTAATTTTTGAAATACAGAACCAGGGTGAGGTAATTCCTGCTGAAGCCATGCCTTACCTGTTCAACCCGGAAGGACGCTATTCAAGTTATGCCGCTGGCGAAAAAGGGTCATCCGCAGGCCTTGGTCTAGGGCTTTACATCGCTGCGGAGATCGTTAAAGGACATGGTGGGAAAATTGAGGTGAGATCGGACTTCACGGCGGGAACCGTATTCAAGGTGATACTGCCGCAGAACGGCATGATAAATACAGGGACGTAGGCGACGGCGTAGCAATATCGTCTCCGGACGAAGCTGAGGAATTACTTCGATCCCATCGTCGCTGGTTGTTACCGCCGTGCTCGGCAAACTTAGACAATTTGTCGTCAGTAGCCTGCTCTTCAGCAAGAGTTTCGTCGAGGAGTTTGGCAGCGAGCCAGATTCAAATGCTTGGCCATAGCGATCAAGGTGCCGTAACTGGCAATCTCGTAGTGCTCAACTTTTTGTGCGGTGCCGATAGGCCCCGCATCAAGAACGTCGCCTTTTTCTATTTCCTCCAGAGCTCTTTGGATTCTTCGACCAGCCCTTCCATCACTACGCACTTCAGGCGTTTGAGTTTTTAAACACTCAATTCGACGAGCTGATCTATCCGCTCAATCTGCCTTGGGTTTACTCCGGATGCGCTTTGAACGCTGCAGCCAAGAGAGGATTGGACGCAGCACGTGCCGTGCGGGGACGCGCGAGTGATTTGTTTCTCAGCGCTGTAAATATCGGATAGTTCATGGATAAACAGGTCTTCAACAGTTTTTCTTGCCATTTGAATTTCTCCTTTCCACTGTACGCGCCACGGTGTCAGGACGGCTCGTATGCATATCTACGCGAGTGGGCTGCAGAAGAAATGACCAGCGGCCTGAGCAGAGCGTTCAAATTTTGCCCGCTCTAGAGTGATACGTCAGATCGAATGAGGTCAGGAGCGTGAATAGGTGATTTAAACATCACAGTTTTGCATAGAATATTTAAGTCGGAATGTTGTTTTTAGAGCTAGCGGGCCACATGTTTTCGCACGTTCAATTGAAACAATTGCCTATGCGCGCGTAGCGGTTTAAGAGCGGATGAGGCTCGCCCACAACGCTTCGTCACCAATGAAAGGATTAACAGGCCCTTCGTCTGAGTGAGTTGGACGATTGTCACCGACAGCGTGGTGTTGTAAGCGCAGTTGACCAAATGCCATGATTGCAACGAGAACAATCTGCTCGTTGGGCCTGCGCAACGTGCTGAGGGAAACCGCAATTTACGCAGCAGTACAGAGCCGTTGTGGGCGCAGTTTCAAACTCGGCACGATGCTCTAATGGTAGAACGGACAGCCCAGGGCGCAAATCTTTCTGTTCGAAAAAATAAAGGCTGATGTCGCCGTCGGTCTCAACGAGACCGAGCCTCACTTGGCCGAGATGTTCCACCCCTTGCTGTCGTAACTCCATCAACAATTCGTTGGATGAGATGTTCAGCGTTTCTAAAGACTTGAGCTCATAGAGACCGTCACGGATGACGGTTACCGGAAGCCCGTCCATCCAAGCTTCGAATCTTTTGCTCTTAGTCATGATCAGGACGGTGAGCCGGTAAAGAAGGAGGAGCGTGAGAAATACTACGGCGACCGGCAGCAGCGGAACGTCATGGTAGAAGGACACATCTCCTGCGGCGGAGCCCAATGTCAAAATCACGACCAGCTCAAAAAGTGAAAGTTGTCTGATCCCTCGTCGACCGCTGGATTTCAAAAAAAGAAACACTGCGAGAAAAGCGAAGGTGGCCCGGAAACCCACCTCCAACAAAAACGTTAAGGGAAATTCGTCTATGAGCATCCGCTGAATATCAAAAGGCGACATCTTGACCTCGATTTTTATTGTGAGAATAGTCGACGGATCGATTCAAAATTTGTTTCCAAAAGCCGGAACCAGAGTATTTAGTGGGGAATCTAATTTTGCGGTGGGGCTGCGACGCGTAGCGGCTTTATCAAACGCTAGCGCCATATCACGCGCTGCTTTTACTCCGTCTGCTCATTGTCAACGGAGTCATCGGGCGCGGAAAAATTTAAAAAGCTCAGGGACTTCAGTACCGAATTGGCTTCATGAGCAGTATTGTTGCAGACCTAGCGGGCTGAGCACCAACCATGTCCTGCCTGGCCTTACGATTTCGAAGCCTAGTTCAGCGTTTGCTAATCGGTTTATCGGGCTGCAAAAGCTCCGCCACTGCCGTCACCAATTCATCAATTGACCAAGGTTTGTGCAGGTAAATAGTTTGAGCTGGCACTTCGGTGCTCTCGATCAGATAACCCGAGGTAAGTATCGCACCGATGTGAGGCCATCTGCCTGTGACCATCTCTATGAACTCGATGCCTTGGATTTGTCCGGGGACACCATAATCGGCAATCACTAAGGCGCATTCACCATGTGCTCCCAGCAGGTAGGTCAACGCATCATCCGCCGTAGCGAACGGGACAGTCTTCGCGCCCATCTCATCCATGATATCGGTCATGAGCGACTGCAGAGTTGGGTCGTCCTCAATGACGATGACCTCACCACGAAACGGCAGAAAACCTTCCCAATTTACGTTCAAGCAATACCCCTTAACCAGAGAACCGACCGAACGGACGAGACGGTTGCATGAGTGTAAGCGAAAATCTCGCGTACTTTAAAAGTGCTTGGAGAGCGCGGAACACCAGACTTCAGGTCGTGCCCCTCCCGATGTCCTCGCAGCGTATTGGAGGAGCGCCTGGCGCCTCGATTATTCTAATCGGCTGCGTAAGCAACGAATTCAGACCCAATTGTGCGCCTAGGGCTACGGATGCTGCTCAGCAATCCCATGATTTTGATCAAGCAGTGCGCATTTTTTCGAACCTTTCCCCCCCGAGGTATCTATCGAAACTATGGAGCGGATCATCGAGACACAGACAAGCACTCATTCGCAAAGTAGCCGGGGCAGCTGAGCCAAATTGGAGATAGCTAGCAACAAAGGATCGAGGAGCCTGGGTGGAGCAAGGCATCCTGACTTATATAATGCTGAGTCCTACTACAAATGAAAAAGGACGAGAGTTTTCGGTATAACACCGAGCCTTCTCGTCCTCTACACAGATAAATCTAGATAGTCAAAACTGTAGCGTTGCTATCGGTTTCCGGCGAAGCGATGTAGCCATCGCCAGGTGTCAGAATGACTTTTCGGCAATCCTCTTCTTTCTTATCGAAGATCTTATATCCCTCAGCGGCCTGTTCCAATGACAAGCGATGGCTGATAATAACTTCCGGTGAAAGACGACCCGTCTCGATGTGGCCTAGGAGCTCAGGGAGGAAGCGATGCACATGGGTCTGCCCCATTTTGAAGGTCAGCCCCTTGTCGAATGCGTCACCGAAAAGAAAGCCATGAATGAATCCAGAATAGACGCCTGGTACGCTCACGACACCCCCGCGTCTGACTGCAGCGATACACTGACGTAAAGCTTTACCGCTGCTTCCCTCAAGCTTGAGTGTCGCGAGAACAGTTTCCGTCGTACTACCTTTTGCTTCAAACCCAACCGCATCCACCACGCCATCAACTCCCCGCATTCCTTTGGTTTGCCGAATGATCGTATCTGCGGGATCGTCGTCTTCATCGAAGTTGATCGGAATTACGCCATATGTTTTCTGCGCGTAAGCCAAGCGGTAAGGATGGTGATCGACCATAAAAATTTGGTCGGCGCCGAGCATTCTTGCACACGCCGCGCTCAACAATCCGACGGGGCCTGCACCATAGATGGCGATGCTTGAGCCGTTACCAATACCTGCGTTCGTTACAGCCTGATAAGCAGTTGGAAGGATGTCTGAAAGGAAAAGAACCTTTTCATCCGACAGCGTTCCCGGCACTTTGAACGGCCCGGTGTTGGCTTTCGGTACTCGCACGTATTCGGCTTGCCCGCCAGGCACACCGCCATACATATGACTGAAGCCGAATAGTGCCGCTCCAGGTGGAATCACCTTTTTATTTATGATCGCTCCACGCCCCGTATTTGTTGTTTCGCAGGCTGCGAACAGATCCATCGCGCAGAAGAAACAACTGCCGCAGGCGATTACAAAGGGAATCACCACACGGTCGCCCGGTTGCACTGCGGTCACTGCTGAGCCTGCCTCCTCAACGATCCCCATGAACTCATGGCCGAAGATATCGCCATGCTCGACAGTGGGAATCTTTCCCCTATAGAGATGCAGGTCAGAACCGCATATCGCCGTCGCGGTAACTCGAAGAATGATGTCATCACTTTCCTCGATAACCGGATCGGGAACCGTGTCGACTTTGACGCTGTGCGCGCCGTGATAGGTGAGTGCTCTCATGATGTCTTACCTACTCAGCTGGATGGTAAGTGGAAGAGAAGGATCGAAGAAAGTAAGTTCAGACTGATGAAGACGCAAATGACTAGCGGTCGCTTACGTAGGCACGCTCGTAATTTTTTAAACCTCTGGTGCGGAAGTAGGTCGACTGCAGGGGTCAGTAACTCCGGTAGTTGGAGGTGACGTTAATGAATCCGGTCATCGCCAGCGCCCGTAATGATTTCAAATGTCGTCGAGAGTTTGGGGAGTATCTGGCCAGTCTGGGTGCTTCATTGGGATTGCCTAGCTCGATCCACAGGTAAGCATCGGCCTGTCTCTAAACGCTGTGGGCAGGAGGTGGCAAGTTGGAGTACATCGATTATCTGCAATGGCCAGCCATGGTGGTGACGGTAGCCTCAGCTTGGTTCATTGGTTCGCAACGGGCCTATAGACGAATGATCGCCTTTTGGGGATTTATCGTCAGTAATGGTCTTTGGGTGATCTGGGGGCTTCACGCCGACGCCTACGCGCTGATCATGCTCGAATGTATACTTTTGGGAATGAATGCCCGAGGCTTCAGGAAAAACCTCCATGCTTCCGAATCATCAACCTAAGACATTTAGCTCGAATGACTTTCACTCTACGTAGCACGGAGCAACTCAGAATTAGTGTCCCGAGAGCTTATTATTCACGCAGGAACTCGATTATTTCTCTTGCAAGCTCGTCGGGCACTTCCTCCGCCATGTGATGGCCACAGTCGAGCCCCCGACCACGTTGTTGTGTCGTCCAGGGTTCCCATACGCTTAAAACATCGCCGTACAGAAGCTCAAGGTCATCACGCAGCGACCATAATATCATTGTCGGGCACTCGACCCTGCGGCCCTCGCGGCGGTCTACCTCATCGTGAGCGCGGTCTATTCCAAGGCCTGCTCGATAATCTTCAACCATGCCATGAACAGTCACTGGGTCATGGATGGCTGCTTGATAGTCTCTGTAGGCATCTGCACCCATCGCCTCGGCATTACCACCGTACCATCGATCAGGATCGGCCAGGATTGCTTGCTCCGGTGTTTCGAGTTGTCCGAAGAAGAACCAATGCCACCATTTCGTTGCGAAGTGGGCGTTACAGCGCTCGAGAGCTTCGAGTATCGGTACACCGTCCAATATGCCTAGATGTGTGACGGCCTCGGGATGATCCATAGCCGTGCGAAAGGCGGTGTAACTACCTCGATCGTGGCCAATCACGGCGAACCGCTGATAACCTAGATGTTGCATTAGGGCGATGCAGTCCCGGGCCTTGGCGCGCTTGGAGGAACCTGCATGATTGGACGTATCCTCAGGCTTTGATGACTGGCCAAAGCCTCTAAGGTCTGGGCATACAACATAATGAGTTTTAGCCAAGAGTGGAGCAACGCGATGCCAAGTCGCATGAGTCCTTGGATGCCCATGGAGTAATAAGACTGGTGAGCCGCCCCCACCATGCCTGACTCTGAGGGTTGCCTCGGGAAGTTTTACGGTCTCGAGAGAAAAGTTATCGAACATTTCAATGTCCTTGGCGGTATCCACTGCTCTTCGATTAACAATGGCCCCACCTGCTGATTATGTCTCTTTGGGGCTTGAATTTTTCTTGAGACCTCGAAGGTTCATCAGGAAAAGGCAAACTTGTAATGCTATCAATGCATACGCGCCTGCGTAGAATCCCCAAATCACCCACATTACGTTGCTGACACTGAAGCATATGAACCCGATCATCCGCCGTCCTGGCCGCTGCGATCCGATTAGCCATGCGGCGAGAACAGTAACAACCATCGCTGGCCATTGAATCCAGTCCAGATAAGCCAAGTTATCCTCCGGTACAGTTCAGCGAAGTGAATCGCTAGGTCGATGTCACCATAATCAATCGGGCTTTAGATGGTTGGACGAGTTTTCGATTTCTCGAGAATGTAAGAATGTAGCAAGGGGGAGCTGACCATTTGGGGGGGGGACGACCACAGATATCAATGACCAGCCATCATGAGGCTTCAGATTTGCTTCGTCGGCTGAAAGCGCTTCCATGACTTGAGTTGTCTCGGAAATATGCATTACGTCTTCTCAAATCGTAAGGTTCAGCCATTAGGCGTCGAGCATTAATAAGGGTTCCTTTTTCGCTGCCTTGCTCAGCTGAATCATTCGCGATAGCGCCTGGTCTACATTGAGGCCATCGCCTGAAGGATGAACCAGTGAGCAAAATCATCAGCGCACATGACTTACAAATTAACCTTCAAAGTGCGAACGAACCCGGTCTGTTCAAATGGCTGATCGCCAGTTTCCTGATGGGCAAAAGAATCCAGGGGCCGATTGCCGCCAAGGCGTATCAGGTTATCGTCGAGCAACATCAGCGGGATACGCCGCACAAACTGGCGAGCTGCACTCATCGCCAGTTGGTCGTGATGCTTGGTGAGGCTCACTACGTCCGTTACGACGAGACCACCGCGTCGCGGTTATTGGCATTGTCCAACCAGATGAATGCGGAATATCGCGGCAAGGTCAGCAACATCGTCGCGGCAAGCGCAGATCGTAAGGCCTTCGAAAAGCGGCTATCTGAATTTGAGGGGATAGGGCCGAAAACCATCGAGATTTTTATGAGGGAAGCGGCTGCGGTGCTCTTCGGAACTTCCAACTAACTCTCACTGATACTGCCTCCCCAATTGCGCGCATCCAGGAGAAATCATGACAACGCACAGGCTAACAGCGAAGGGCTTGCAGTTGAATGTTTCAATCTGCAGTCGAGGCTCTCCGTTGCTTTTACTGAATGGTTTGGGTGGTTTGATTCGTACCTTCGATCCGCTGCGCGATGAACTTGACGACTTCATGACCATCACGCTGGACGTGCCAGGAGTCGGTAAGTCGCAAATGCCCCGTTGGCCCATTCGCCTGCCACGCCATGCCGATTTGATTGCCGAAATGCTCCAGCAATTGGGAATCGACCAGGTCGATGTGTTCGGGGTGAGTTGGGGAGGCGCATTGGCGCAAGAATTCGCTATTCGCTACCCGAGCATGGTACGCAGGCTGATCCTCGCCGCGACCTCTCCCGGCCCAGTGCTATTGATGAAGCCTGCTGACGTTATGGATTTTTTCCGCAAGAGTAAAAAAGCCAAAATGCACGAGCAGGAAAGATCCGGCAATTCAACTCACACGCTACTGCGGTTCGGTGTGACGAAAGGCATGCTCTCTGTTAATCCGCGAACCTACTTTTTCCAGCTCGCTGCCTTGATCGGATGGACAAGCGTGCTTCGGTTGTCCCGGCTGCCTCACAGCACGCTGGTTCTTACCGGCGACTGCGATCCTTTAATACAGTCGTACAACGCCCATATCCTATGCCGCACAATTCGACGTTCAGAACTCCGCCTTCTGAAGGGCGAGGGGCATTTCTTTGTGGTCACCAGCCCTAGACGAACTGCCGACTTGATTCGCGAATTCCTTAGCCGACAATGTGACGATGGAGACAAGGCCCCGGGGGTCGCAAACCGAAACGCCAAGGCTAGCCTGGGGCGCACCTAGGTCAGTAAATCTGCTCGTTCACGTTGTTGTGAAGGGGGGCTTACACGCAGTCGAAGGCAGCATTAGTTTATTCGCCAAACCTTTCAAACTCTTCAGATCGACGATGGTCAACCTTGTAGCTGTTGTTGAATAATCATGTAGAGGTGATTCATGGATAACTACCACATCACAAAGAAAGAAAATGCTTGGGAGCTTGTCAAAGAGGGCGCGCAGCGCGCCTCTAAAACAGCCCCTACCAAAGCGGAAATTATTGAGACAGCCAGCGAGTTTCTTCAAGGCAAAACAGCCTCTTTGAAAATACATAAAGAGGACGGTACGTTTCAGGAAGAACGTACATTCCCTCGCGCAGCTGACCCCCGGAAAACTAAGGGCTGACAGGCCGCAGTGGTTATGCGGCTGCGCAAAATCTAGAAGGCTGCACCAAAGGCGCAGCCGCCTTCGATTCCGCTCACCGTTCTCGAATGACATTTCTACAAAGGATTTGATTCATGCTAATAGCATGTCTGGGATGGGGATCGTTGATTTGGAAGCCGGACGCGTTACCGGTCGCAAGCGAATGGTTTTTAGATGGGCCTCAACTGGCTATCGAATTCGCTCGTGTTAGTGATGGCGGGGAGCTTGCTACGGTGAAATGTGCGAACGCGCCACCATGCCAAGTGCTTTGGGCGGTGCTTGATGTGGGAACCGTGGAAGAGGCATGCGAAGCCCTACGTGTCCGAGAGCAGATCCCCAAGGACAGGCAGGATGGCATTGGCATCTTCACTCCCGGCAATGCACTGGTAGGGGTGATTGCTGAATGGGCGATCCCTCGCCAGTTGGACGCAGTTATTTGGACTGATTTGCCTCCTAGGTATGAAGATGTTGAAGGTTTGGTTCCCACTGTCGATGACGCGGTTTCTTACTTGGCTGGGTTGAGTGGAGAAGCACACGCGCATGCGCGAGTTTACCTCGAACGAGTTCCGGCCCAGATCGATACTCCCTACCGACGCGAGATCATTTCAAGGTTGGGGTGGCAGTAAATGAGCACAGAGACCAAGGAACAAATCGCCGCGATCTTCGACCAACTCGCAGTTCTTAGGGAAAGCGTTCTAAGTCTTCAGAAGACGGAGAATGAAAGAGTAGACACACTTCGTGGTCATCAGACAGTGGATGTTGAAGGTGCTTTTTGCAGAGTGTTTCGAAAGCTGGAAGACAACATCGCGAGTATTGAGGAGACGATGGCTGTGCTTGCCGAGGCCACAGGCGATATTCCGAAGCTGTAAAACTCGCGACCAACTAGCGGCTGGAGAGGAACAAATTCGCCTCTGTACATCACGGGCTTGTTGTTCTTGGGACGGCGTGCCTGGATCACCGAGGCGGCAGGCCTGGCCCCGCCGGACTTAAACTAATTTGCCTACGAAATCGGAAAACATGATCAGCGTGCCCGCTGCAAAGATCACACTACCGAGCAGAAATGAAAGCCTCTGTGCGTTTATGATCTCGATTTGAACGCACAAATTCTTTCTAGGTATCATGTTCGCCTCCTCTCGCTGTAGATAACCAGTCCCACCGACAGTGCTCTTCCTCGTAGGCCTCGCACTTCTAACAGCTGCTGTCATTTTAGATTCATTTCGTTAATGCCAATTGCTTATTGGCTTGGGGGGCGTCCTCACTCGCCGAGTTGTTCGGGATCAGCGTGCCTATTCCGAACACATTTACTGCCGCGCTCATCCTTAAATCTCGGCGGGCCTGTCTGCAGTCGTGTTCGAAGCCAGCGGAGGCCGCCTCCATCAAATGTCCGAAAGGTTCAATGGCTAGCGAAGATACTTTGACGTTTTTCATTTTTAGTAATCTTGTACTTGGGGCGGCCCCGGTGTGGGGCCGCCGTACTATTTTTAGGCGTATTTTTTAGGCGTATTTGCCCTGGACATATCCCGATCCAAGGTCAGCACCGGTAAGCGGTTCGCTTAGCGGATCAGAGGCTGTGCGAGCCTTCATCGCCTCCAACACTTCTATATCCTCGGCAGGGAGACTGACCGTCGCCAACCCATCGCCCCCGTCGACCGCCGGCGCGGGATTCTCCACGTATTCCCAAGCGCCACCTTCGTTCCAAGGGCCACGTACATTCGGCTCGCCCGACATGTTGAAATACTTGTTGGTGAACTCGGGCATCCCCGGAAGTTTTCCTTGCGGGAAGTTCGGCTGGATCGAATGCAGAGCTTTCTCGAACGATTGTTGATGGGCGATCTCGCGCGTCATCAGGAAGCCTAATGCTTCTTTAACACCCGGATCATCGGTAACGTTAATCAGTCGCTCGTATAGGATTTTTGCGCGCGCTTCCGCCGCAATGTTCGAACGAAAATCGGCGGTAGGTTCGGTGATCGAATCGACGTAGGCCGCCGTCCAGGGCACACCCGCAGAATTCACAAGGGGGGCGCCTGCGCCATACAGCAGGCTAGTGATGTGCGAGTCGTTGCCGTTACCGTTGATGGCACGATACAACTCACCTTCTTCTTGGACACCCTCTGCAAGCTGACCCTTGGCTCCTCGATTGAGCATGACGATGATCGAGCCCACAATTTCAAGGTGGCTTAACTCCTCAGTCGCAATATCCATCAATAGGTCTTTGCGACCCGGATCCTCTTCCGCTAACGCTTGGGTGAAATACCGCGCTGCCGCAGCAAGTTCGCCGTTAGCGCCACCAAATTGTTCAAGCAGCAGATTGGCCAGGCCCGGATTAGGCTCTGCCACACGAACTGTGTACTGAAGTCGCTTGTTATGTAAGAACATTTTGAATTCCCTCAGACTCGGCTTTAGGCGCGCTCGCCACTGCGGCGATAGCGCGTGCATAAGTTGTGAGGGGTAACGAATAAAGAGATTTCTTTTTTATGCTTCCAATCATGACAGGCGGTATATGCTTGAGAGTTCAAAAAATCTGAAGCGAGTGCGCAGAGTTGAAGACAGCGCAGTCAGTTCTTTTTTTGCTTCGCGGCATGGATCTTCTGATCGAATCAGAAACGCCTCCGTGATTTCAGGCAAGTGCTCAGGCAACCATTCGGCGTCGCGGTGCTTTTGATGTGCCGCGACGTAGTCGACGAAGGTCACTCCCGAGTCCCCGCATTTGTCCCGGTGCTCGCCATCGCGTCCTGTCCGGTGATGGCCGGGTCAGCAAGGTTGGGAAACCTGGATGCCGGCGGGTGTATCGATCATCGTAAGATGCTGCTGCACGGATGTTCTCGTCTCAACCTGTCGGCCATGAGCGAGAACAGCTAACGCACCGTACGTGCCACGCTGACTCGCTCGTAGATAAGAGCTTCGGAAACCGTCTGTCTGACGCACACCTCCCATAACGAAATAAATGAAACGACTGTCATCCAGGTGATTTCCTACATATTAGCCTGACACGGCATTTCAGGCTGCTCATGTAACTCCTTATATTGCCCGCACGCTGTGCGGGCTTTTTAACTCTTTCGCGCAAGTTGACCAACATTGCGGGACTTGACAGAAAACCAGAGCGGTACGCCGACGAGGCTCTATAAGGATTCGAACAAAACACCGACAAGGTGCAGGCGTTCAAATATCCAGAAAGGGTACTAACTAGCACTCGAATCTGAGGTATACGTCTGTATCGTTTGCGGAGAACGACGTTTCGCAGAGCTCTGGCGGGAGTTTGAGCTACGCCGAACTCCACCTTGTGACCTATTCAATGAGAAGAAGACTTCAATAAAGAGTGGAGATCTTGGAAAAGCTTGATGACCCAGCCTATACCGCGCCGAGACACCACCCAAACTTCTAACATCAAGTATTGGATCAGCATGGTTTGAGCCTTCCGAGTGCGGAACCCCAAAAAGCCGCTGCTTGGTTTCGGATTAGGGAAGCCATTCAGCTACCTCTACATTGCAGTGCTTGGAATTACTTAGCTCCCATATCATCACCACGTCAGCTGCGGCTCTATAGTGATCCGCCATGAACAGCCTATTGCGGTCTTTCTGACCAGCCTCGCCTCGCAAGCTTGTTGGTTACGTCGTTGACCCCAACGTCTCCAAAGAAATCGGTTGTATCTGGATGGTGAACGCCCGCCAAGGACACTTTCGCTACGCCAGAATCGCGGTCGAAGTAAGAAAGGGAGTGCCACCCTCCAGTAGTGCTTTCAGGTTGTGGGAAATTGATCGCAGCCTTTGCTGTGATGTAGTGCTCGCGTGAGACGCGCTTGAGATCACAATCAACGAGCGGCCGAGTCATGGGAGCTTTTTGAGGCGGGCCAATCCCTGTTTTATGTGGCCCGCGTTCTCGCCGATTGTGTAAAGCGCGCCACGTACGTTGTCACCCACTTCCGCATGTCCCTGGGCTTCTACTTGAAGAGTCAGCTCCATAAGCGCAGCTTCTAGAGCGAGCTGGTTTTGGTACATCCTTTCCAGCACATCTGATATTGAGTATTCACTGGACATTTTCCAACTCCTTGTTGAGAAACGACAAAAATGGCAGGAGGAGTGATCATATTGCTATAAGCTTCTAGTATCGCTTTCAGCGGAGTCGTTGAATTCTGGCCGACTTCTTCCATTTAACGCGCGATCAGCGTTCGCCCGATTCGCATGGCTGTTGAGTCAGGGGCTTTCAAGCTGGCGACTTCCGCTTCCAGTTCACGTACTCGTTTGCAGGCCTCAAGTTCGACGCAGGCGTCTTTCTGGATGTCGATGTAATACGCCTCGTTAACCACCGGAGATATCTCATTCCGTCAGGCAATACCGTCCTTACGATAGTTTCGAATGATGTGTTGGCAAGGCTTATGCGTCGTTAACGCCTCGGATAACAGCCCATCCCGCTTTGTCTCGGTCATCAGCATGCAGGTAGCGACAGTCCTGTTACAGAACCGTCAACGCTGTTCCCGCGAGGCGCCGCAAGGCAGCGTGAGCGTAGATCATGATGTTCTTGTATTACCAGCGACCCGATGCGTCCTTCCCATGAATCACAAATCTCATCATGGGCATACTGCTGCGCAAGAGCGCAATGAAATGGTGAAAGCTCGAGCGCGCGAGTGCTGCAGCCAGTGAATGCACCGCGAGAATCGATTTATCATCCCCGTCGTGTCAAAGTCTTCGAGCACAGGCAAAGCAAGCTTATATTCGCCGACCGCGCCAGTGGATCCAGGCTGGGGTTGTAAGAGCTTTCCCTGTCTATCGCAGCAAAAAACTTGTCAAAGTTATAAGAGTGCCAGGGGGGCAGCTGTAGTTGGATATATCCGACTCCTGCGCTCGCCCCTGAGTACCACTCGATCAATTTCTAGCAGATCAGCACGCCGGAATTTGAACTACTCCGCCGAGAGGGGCACATCAGTTTAAGCCGCGTGCCTACAGAGGTCTCATGAACGGGAAGCAACCTCGTCTAAGTGCTTTAGAAGTGCCAGAGGATCCTCATAGACTCTGAGTGCACCTGCACGTTCAAGCTCTCCTATGTCATATCCCCCTGAAAGCAGACCTATACCGGTGGCCTTACAGCGTCGTGCGGCAAGCATGTCCCAGATGGCGTCACCGATCACCAGGCAGTCCTCGATGGGCACATCGATTTTGCTTGCAGCGGCGAGGAAGAGGTCTGGATCGGGCTTGCCATACTTGACGTCATCACGGGTGATGAGATTCACCTCCGAGGTGCCCAAGCCCAATGCCTTCAGATTAATTGCTGCAGTATCCATCCCACCGCTGGTAGCAATACACCACTTGAACTGATCGCGCTTTAAGGCTTCGAGAAGCTCGAGAGCGCCAGGCAGAGCGCTTATCTGACCCTGCAGATCCTTGTAGGCTTTATCATGTTTATCGCTCAGCCTTTTGGCTTGCTCTGGTTTGATTTCCAAGCCGGTCTCACGGGCTAACATCTTAAGCATCAGCCCACCGCTCATACCGATTTTTCTGTGAATTCGCCACATGGCCAATGGAATATCTTCTGAGTCCAGCGCTATTTTCCACGCGAAGACATTCTGGTAAACGCTATCAGTCAACGTTCCATCCAGATCAAATATGAATGAGGTTTGCTGGTGCATACGGGACACCTCCATTAAGTAAATTTCAAGTAGTAGATGTCGCGTATTGAAAATATTGGTCGCATCGAAAACCAAGCCGAGCCGGCTTTAATGCTTAAGCCTTTCCAGGTCTGCTGGGCCAAGTTCAACCCGTGGTTCGTCTCCAAGGAACTCATCTTCCCTAACGACTCGTTCGTCATCGGTCAAACCTGTATCTGCCTGGTCTGAGCCGATAGTCGAATCCTTCGCGCCTATACGTTTAACTGCTGGTACGAAGTTTTCTTCGGGCATGACGTCTCTCCTTGCATTTCGAAATCTAAAGCGTTCAATTTTTCGAAAGCACGTGCCCTGACTCGTTCAGTCTTTCGCGAATCGCTGGAACGTAATGCCGCAAACTGCCCGGGACAACTCACAGACTCTGCTCCATGATCGCGCCCCTGCGTCTCAGTCCCAACGAGTGAATTCAACCACTCAACATAGGAGACTTAGCGACCTGAAATCGATTGAAATCGGCACTGCCTTTTTGATCTTGTTCGAAAAAACAATTCTTTGTGAAAATTTTGAACCTAAATTGAGATGGGTTGATCAACCGTGAAAGTATCGGGGTGATTGAAATGAATGCGTTCTATAACCGACTGACGTCTGAGCAGGATTTGAGATTACAAGCACTGGATCGTTGGCATCGTGCGTTGGAGAACAGGGAACTTCGCATGGACTGCCCAGACGCTTATCACGACGAGCTATTGCGCCTTTCCGATGAAATGGATCGTCAGGCTATGTTAACTCTGGCCGAATGGCGCGATCTGCGTAAGGCTGCGGACGTGGCGTATCTGCGTGCGGTCGCTGGCGGGGACTATCACTGAGGGGCATTCAAGTCATGGCTATCGCCGCCAACACTGATACCTTCGCGACAACGATTTGGTGCTGACCACGGTGGAATCGTGTACGGCCGGTAAAATTGTGACGCTGTTATCCGAGGTCGAAGGCAGCGGTATTTTATTGAGTGTGGGTACGTAGTTTATTCGCCTCAGGCGAAACAGCGCCTATTACATGTCAACCCCCCCAGACCATTGAGACATCCAACCTGACTAGCGTGGAGGTTGCTAGGGAAATGGCGACGGGCGCATTGGGAGACAGCACTGCCCATGCGGCTATTGCTACGACCGGAATTCTAGGCCCAGACGACGTAGACGGTATTCCTGCTGGCACAATCTGCTTTGCCTGGGTCTTTCAAACGACTGATGAGTGTCACGTGTTCAGTCACCAGCACCGGTTTTCAGGCGGACGCTGTGAAGTCCAGATGACGTTGGCTTGTCCCCGCTCAAAGCAGCGCTCGAGGCGGCTCTCGCGGCTGATTGATGGCGAGCCGACAATCATCGTTGAGAACGTGAAACTTTTATATAAGAGCGTCTTCACCGTGCGCGATCGTCAGAAACTGATGAAAGATGAACGCTGCGCGTTCCAGTCAAGGCACCGAGAAGCTGGAAGAGATCAAGTTCGCTATCCTTGAACGCAACGCAAGTTTTCGGTCATTACTCAGGACGACTGGCACACCGGATTCAATATGTGGCGGCGAAATTACTTGAACATCCCTAAATGCGAGGGGCCTAAATATTATCAGTCTGAGGAGGACGTAATCATGTCGGAAGCTACCAGCTACTTCGCGATTGTCGTGGCGGTGATGATTTTGCTCGTTGATCTGTGGGCAATCGTCAGCGTGTTTCGCAGCGACAAAACGGTGGGTGTCAAAGCAGGTTGGGCTATCGGCCTCATCGTTTTCCCCCTGATTGGATTGATCGTGTGGGGTGTTGCAGGGCCTCGTGGCATCAAAGAAGGGCCCTCGTCGCCTGAACATAGTAAAGGGTAATCAATGTCCGCTGAACCTGAGGCGCGGCGCATGTCCAGGCTGCTCTTGAGAACGCTTTCCAGATACGCCACAAAAACCGAGTCAAGAAAATAGGAGGTTGCGATGTCCGAGCCATCGGCTTCGTCAGGCGCGCCACTTCGCTCTTGGTTTGCCCGGTTTTCAGAAACTGGGTGGGACGGGCGAGTCTTCTGGTCGATATTAGTGGGTGTGACAATCTTTCTGCTGATTAGTGGGTACGGCGCCTTCGTCGGAGCCGATAAGCAGAACCTACACTTCGCGCTTCTCGGCGGCGTTTCAGGCTTCGCTGCGACGGCGGTGGGAGCCGTTGTTGCGATTGCGTTGCGCGATGTCGCTGCCCGTACACATGACATCATGCTTGGCTTCGCAGCAGGCATGATGCTGGCCGCCAGTTCGTTCTCACTCATTCTCCCTGGTATTGAAGCAGCCCAGGCGCTTTGCGGGGATCGGTTGCTCGCAGCCTGCGTGGTCGTCGCCGGATTGGGGTTAGGAGTAGCGTTGATGGTCGGCCTTGATCGTTTTGTTCCTCACGAGCACGAGAAAAGTGGACGCCGGGGCCCGGACGCGCAGCGCGTCAATCGAGTTTGGTTATTTATCCTGGCAATCACACTGCATAATTTGCCGGAAGGCATGGCCATCGGAGTGAGCTTTGCTGACGGCAACATGAACGTCGGGTTGCCGCTGACCACTGCTATCGCTATTCAAGATATTCCCGAAGGCTTAGCTGTCGCACTGGCGTTACGTGTGACAGGCATCTCTGCGCTTCGTGCAGCGTTAATTGCGGTGGGTTCAGGCTTAATGGAGCCCATTGGCGCTATTGTTGGCTTGGGCATTTCTAGCAGCTTTGCCTTGGGCTATCCCATTGCGCTTGGGTTGGCAGCAGGAGCCATGATTTTCGTGGTGTCTCATGAAGTCATCCCGGAGACTCATCGCAACGGTCATGAGACCCCGGCAACCTTAGGACTGATGCTCGGTTTCGGGGTGATGATGTTCCTGGATACAGCTTTGGGTTAGCGATAAGCCTTTTATCCATCACCCCGAAAATTTTCGGAACACCTCTAAAATTGGGCCGGTCAGTTTTCATGCACGGTAAGTGTTGATTGCATGTACCCCCATGCGGACGCCTCGACCAGGCGACGGCATACTGATCAGAAGGAAGTTTCGAAATGGCTAGAAAAACTGTCGAAGATTTGTTTATCCATGAACTCTCTGATGTCTACAGTGCGGAAAAGCAAATCACCAAAGCCTTGCCGCGTTTGGCGAGAGCGGCAACCAACCCATTGCTAGCAGACGCCTTCACCTCCCACTTGGAGGAAACTCAGGGTCAGATTGAACGCATTGATCAGTTGGTGGAACTGACCGGGATAAGATTGAAACGCATGAAATGCGCGGCGATGGAGGGATTGGTTGATGAATCGAAAGAGCTCTTGGAAGAAATCGACAAGGGCGCCGTCCTGGATGCCGCGTTGATTGGCGCGGCGCAGAAGGTGGAACACTACGAGATAGCAGCCTACGGCACCCTGATAGCGATGGCCAAGCACCTCAAGCTTGGCGACGCTGAAAAGCTATTGGCTGCAACGCTCGCTGAGGAAAAAGGCGCTGATGAAAAGCTGACAAAGATTGCGGAACAGGGCGGCAATCAGGCTGCAACTTTGGAGACCAAGTGACAGCAGTGATTTGAAGTCAGGCGGCGTGGCGATGGCGCCGCTTGTCATTTACAGCTTCGTGCGTGAGAGTCCAAACATGTCTGATGTACCCCTTGAAGCTATGTCCAGCGCCTCCAGCCAGCCAGACACAATTTCCGAATTGCTCGCTCGGTTGCTGATGGCCCGTGGGCCAGGGGGGCAAGAGGATGAAGTGCGTGAAATTTGCTTGCAAACCGTTACCCCTGTCTGCGACGAAACATGGGTTGATGCTGCGGGCAACCTGATAGGATTTATTAAAGGTCGGCGGGAAGGTATCGAATCGCGGCGAGCTGTGAGAGTCATGGCGCATATGGATGAAATCGCGATGGTAGTTAAGAGCGTCAATGCAGACGGTACCTTGAGAGTCACCGCACTGGGCGGCGCGAACCCTGTGAACTTTGGCATGTGCCCGGTAGATATTCTGGGTGATCACGAAGTTATTCCGGGCGTTTTGTCTTTCGGTTCAATGCATGCGACGCAGAATGCACCACAAGGAGCAGATGTATTATCGGGAGATGTGCACTGGAACGACGTACATGTGGTTACGCGAACTTCACTGCAAATCCTGCGTGCTCACGGCGTGCGTCCAGGTACACGGGTCGTGTTGAGTCGTCATTGGCGTGAACCGTTTCGGGTGGGTGATGCCATTGCCGCGCATTTTTTGGATGACCGTGCACCAATGGCGGCTGTAATCGATTCCGCGCGCCAACTGAGCCATCGTCGAAATGACTTGGCATGCGATGTCTATTTTGTATTTACGACCTCAGAGGAAGAATCCAATGCAGGTGCGATGTTCGCATCCACGACGCTCCCCGGCGATACCACTATCGCTGTAGAGGTCGGCCCCGTGATGGATGAGTACGGAACGAAGCTGTGCGTCGATCCAATAATAAATACCGGCGACGAAAAGGGTTATTACACGCGCGAGGTCGTGACCTCTCTTGCCGCTGCAGCACAGACCTGTGGTTACAACCCTCAATACGCGTTACTGGTCGATTTTGCTTCTGATGCGAGCGCTGTATTAAGCAACGGGTCATCAGCTAAAGCGGGTTGCCTAGCGATACCTACCGAAAATACTCACGGTTATGAATTGATTTTAGACGGTGCAATTCAAGCTTGCTCGGCAACGCTTTGCCAGTACCTTGTTGCACTTCAGGCAGAGTGAATAATTACCCCCTCACCAAAGACGACAAGTTTTGGATTTTGGTCAAAGAGGGCGCACTGCATGGTTCCAAGTCGGCTTCCACGAAAGCTGAGAACACCGCGATGACCAGCGAATTTCTTAATGGAAAAACGGCTTCGCTCAAGATTCACAAGGAGGATGGGACGACACAGAAGAAACGTACGATCCCACGTCCTCCACCTCCCAGGAAACGAAGGGCTGAACTGAATCTTTAGGCCATTCTTCCATGGCATTCGTGACCTTTACCGCTCAAAGTGTGCGGCAACAAACCGCGAGCAATCGTCATTTTTTTGCTTCAAGGTCTGGATCTGCAGAACGGGCGAGAAATGCCTCGGTGAGGTTTGGAAGGTGCTCAAGAAGCCATTGCGCCATCGCAATTTCCTGATGGAGGATCCGCTCACATGCGGTTTGAGTTTCTTGGTCACCAGCAGCTTTGGCTGCGGTAATCAGAACCCTGTACGCGGCAATTTCAACGTTTTCGAAAACGTATCCTGCCATCGCGCCTTTGATCACCTCGTCACTCATCAACGAGCCACCGACCGCCTGGCCGAACGCCATCAGCCGACCTGTCAGGTCTTTTATGCTGGATGATTTTCCACCTAGTCGTGTGAGGCACTCGTCGATACTTTTCTGGTGGTCGTGAGTCTCTTCAATATGCTGATCTATTCGCGCTTTGAGTTCAGGGTAGTGCTCCAATCTCTTTGATTGAGCCTTGAGCATGTTCTCCGCTTGTTGCTCCATTGCGTGCGCATCGCGCAGCCAGTCGAGAAGGTTTTCTTGTGGCGTTGCCATAATGGATTCCTCATTTGGGTGTACAAGGGTTGATGGGATTCACAGAGCAATAGTTCACAGAATTTTCCAGTGCTCTGACGAAATGCTAGGCTACTTAAGGGTTAATAGGCTTTATGAAATGTAGTATGTCCTTGTTTGTGAAAGTATTTACACGCCTAAAACGATTAATCTTTTGAAGCGGAAATAGGTTCTGATTGACAGGGTGCCTATAAGGCTAAAAATGCTATTTTTCTTATATGGCTTTAAGTGTAAAAGCACTTGTAAGCTGATGTATTGGCCTTGGCTAGAAATAAGCTACCGAGCTAAAACTTTTTTATACTGGCTTTCCTGTTCGTAGCCTTTCAAAAGGAAAGGATTCAAGTGACGGCTAAACTACAATTCAGATAGGACTATATCTGAATGAAATTTAGCGCCAGACGGAATATTTCCATCTTAGAACTTTGAGCATTGCAATATATGAATTTAAGTTTAACAGTATGATTTACATAGAGTATAATCTTATAAATTTTTATCAGTATATTCATTAGTTACTGTTGGGGTGTAGGGCGCTGGCGAAAATGGTTCATTGCCTGACGGTCGCCACCTTACATTTTCCAGGCCATAACGTTCGGCCATCGGTTTACTCACAAGTCTTATCTTATGGTTCCGCGAGCGTGGGATCACGGCTAGGCCCGCATCGCAGCAAGCCCAATGCCAGGCCTCGGCATCGTTCATTCTGTCGCTCCTTAGAATGAAAGATTTGGATACGTTATTAAAGTCATATTCAATAATGTAGAGAGAATTTTTCATCTTTAGCCTCCTTTTGGAAATTTGTTCAATCCCTGTATGAAAGGTTCATTTTATTTTTTATACATGGCACGCCGCTTCGTATAAGTTTATACCGTGCTGAGGATGCCGTTGGTCGAAAGGGGAAGGAACAAATTAAACTCGCTTCGGGTTGTACTGCTCGAATAACAGAGCCTGTCCACTTGCGCAGTCTCTAGTCAAAACTCCTGTTTGCCCGTACCGCGTACGGGCTTTTTTAGTGTGGGTCTCATATGGATCGCCAACGGAGTTCACACAGTCGTTCAGTGATCGGATGCACGCACACCTTCATTCGCAAAGGCTACTATCTGGGCTTAGGCTCGGATGCGTATGTATGCATGTCCTGTCAAGAAGTTCGCGAGCCAGATAGATGGGAGGATTTCGAACGTAGGCGTCGGCCGCCTGCCGGAATGCTCAATGAACCGACCGACGGCGGATAGGTATGGCCACCCAGCGAAGCGCGCTTCCTAATAACCCCTATCTAATGCCCAGCGCTTGTGTAAATGCCTTTTTGTATGGAAGCCCTAAAGGTATTCAACTACCAGGTACCCGTTTAAACGCTGCCAGCATAGAGCAGCCTGGTATCCAGCATTACCCGGCCACAGCTGATACACACTCGCCGAAGGTCATTGGCTCATCCCATGACGCGACGCACAACCAGCGGCTGAATGCGCACTGGTTGAGCCGGAGAGCTCCTCTTGATCGGCTAGCTCAAATCGTGCAGGCCTCGCACGACAGGTTCGCTCAAAGACCATTCGGAGAAAATTACCTTCAACCCCTGACGCTGCGGTGTACAGCTCATAGGGCCAACGCTATAACGCTCCGCTGTGGGGAATGGGGCAAGCCTGAGCAATGGCCAAGTCGCGCCATCCGTTGAATACTGTAAACGCAGTAATCCGTTGCAAATGGTCAGACGAAGCCAAAAATCGTTCGGATTGCCAAGGAAGCAGCTAGGCGCCCAGTCCGAAAGGCCTTGGGTCAACACGCTACTGATCATTGGCCTGCCGTCACTAAATTCTATGCCTGCCTTTAGCCAAATCTCCTTATTGAGCCTGACCATGATTCCTGCTTGATCGTACAAGTCGCGAAAGTCGGATTTAATTCTGAGCTGAGCTGTAAAGTCTCCTGAGGTTGAGAACCCCAGAAAGTGTCCGCTATCACGTATGAATCCGTAATGGGTTTCACGCCAAAAATCAGTTTCTAAGTCGGTAAGGACGACCAAAGAGCCGTCAGTAAATGTTTGGAATTTACTTGGCCTATTCAACCATTTAGCAGTTCGCCAAATCGATGCTTCAAAGTCCTGACTAATTAGGTTTTTATCTGTCATGTTACCTCTTAAGCCATCAGCTGAATCTATATTGCATCAAGTTCCATATGCTGATGATCTATCTCTTTGAGTCAAATCTACCGGTAGAGGCCGGTGAATTCATGGGCGCATCAGCGGCTCAATACCTATCCATTTCTTAACAGGGTGATAGCATAGTTTGAGCTGCGGGATTTCAATCCTGTGGCCCTCGACGAGTAACGATCCTAAGTTGATTCGCCAATTTGAGTTGGCATTGAATTCGCTTGTTTTAAAAATGACATAAGCAGATCCATGGTGCTTTTCGTTTGTGATTTTAGGGATCCGATTCTGAACTTCAGCACTGTTGATATCGTAGGGGGAGGCGCGAACATACTCTCCGCCTTGAAGCGGATAATCGTAGGTTAACGACCCTAAGTGAATTTCCGGTCTGGCCTTTAGCTGTGCCCCATTATCATATGTTATATATGCCTCTCGAGCGTCGTAAATGATTGGAGTAACTGTTTTTTTAGCGCCCAATAGTCCGCTTTTGTTTTTTTCGTAAGCTACTAACTGTATGTAAAATTCAGGCTTCGGATATTTCTCGCCTACGTATTGTACTGAGTATAATTGCTGGAAGGGTTCATCTGACCACTGTGCGTCGTAATCGTACAGGTACGTGCGTAAGACGATAGTTTTTTCAGCGTGTCTGCCGGGGAGCTGAAATTCAAATCTAGTTTCGCAAAGGTCTGCATAAGCGGGTCTTTCCCTGCTCCACGGAATGCAGCCTGAAATTAAACTGGACACTATTAAAAGTGTAATCGTCAGGAATTTTTTTACTCGCATGCTTGATCCTTCTGGCGCTGCACTTCACGTTACTTAACTTAACCTTTTATTTTTTTGGGTCGGCACTTCGAGGATAAGTCCGTTCCTCCTGTATCGTGCCGTCTTGTTTATGAATTTTCAGCGATGCTGTTTTCCCTTCGAGAAACTCACTGGCCAGCTTTATGATTTCGGCCTTCATGGTTGCCGTTTTCGACGCTCGCTCTGCACCTTCTTTCTTTAAGACCCAACCGCTGTCTGTTGGAGTGATCTGGTAATTATCCATGTCATTTCTCCTGGGTAATCGCTACTTCAGACCGATGCGTTTCCGCATTTGAGCCGTAATGGTTTGCTTTGTCTCAGACATGTCAGCCCAAGGGTCGACGTCCAACTCGGCTAGACGTTCATGAACGTTTTCGATGTTCCATACGTTAGCACCTTTGATTTCTTTCAGCTCATCTCGAAAGATTGGCACAGATACTGGAAGCCTCTCGCGGGTACGTACTGAATAGGGACATATAGTGGTCGCGCCCAAGCCGTTGCGCAGGTAGTCGATGAAGATACGTCCCACGCGATTTTTGGGGCCAGAAATTGCAGAAAACCGACCTGGAAGCAAATTGGCGATATGTCTGACAATCGCGTGGCTAAAGCTTTTTACCATGTCCCAGTCTGCTTTCGGGGTCAAAGGGACGACAATGTGGATACCCTTGCCGCCGCTGGTTTTCAGGAAAGATTTAAGTCCTAGTTCATCCAGTACCGTTAACGTTAGCTGGGTCGCCTCCACCATGCTTTTCCATGGCAGTGCGGGATCGGGGTCAAGGTCTAGGATAAAGCGGTCAGGGCGATGTAGATCCTTGGATACGGCGTTCCAGGTATGCAACTCAATGGTGCTCATCTGAACAGCGCCTATCAGCGCCTCGATGTTGTTGATCAACATCACAGGGTGACCCGTCTCTTCTTTGCCGATGATTTCGATTCCAGGGATTGCCAGACGCTCTGCATTCTTCTGAAAAAATAGCTCTCCGCCGATTCCGTCTGGAGCGCGCACCAACGCGACAGGGCGATTTAGTAACTGCGGCAGAAGCCAGTCAGAGATGCCAATGTAGTAATCCGCTAAGTCACGTTTGGTCGAGCCGCTACTCGGGTCAATCACGCGCTGGGGATGCGAGAGTCGGATCTTGATTGATCTATATTCGCCGGCTTTACCTTTGGCTTTAACTTCAGTCGATTGGTCTTCTTCTGACTTTCTCTCGACTTCTGGGGCGGGGGCAGGGCGTTCTTCGATGATCGACTTTGCAGGTTTATCATTGCGAAGGCCCTGGAATACTGCGTGTCTTACGGAACCATCCGTTGTGATTTCTGCAAAGGCGACCTCTGCGAGAAGCAACGGCTTCAGCCAATGCACGTCTTTTGCTTCGAATCCGGTGGGAGGGTTTACGACAGCAGGCTTCTTGGCTTCAAGGGGGGTTAACTGTTCGTAGATCGTATTCAGTGTTACCTGGTTGAATCCAGTACCGACTTTGCCAGCGTATTTGAGCTCGCCGCTGTCTACGTCGTGCAGACCCAATAGCAGAGCCCCGAACTTACTGCGCGAACCCTTTGGCTCGGTATAGCCGACGACTACAAACTCCTGTCGACGTTTACATTTGAGCTTGATCCAGTCGCCGCTGCGACGTGATACGTAGGGACTGCCAACGCGTTTGCCGATGAGGCCTTCCATTTGCATTTGGCAGGCGCTGTTCAGCAGTGCCTCCGGTGTTTCGGCGAAGTCTTCCGAATACCTCAGTACCTCATCCTCACTGCGCTCTAGAATCTTGGATAAGGCTTCGCGGCGTTGCTCCACCGGCACCTCGCGTAAATCCATGCCGTTGAGAAAAGGCATGTCGAAGAGGTAGAAAATGATGTTGCCGCTGCGGCCTAGCTCAAAGGCATTTTGGAGAGCCTGAAAATCAGGAACGCCTTGCTCATTGGCAACAACCATTTCGCCATCCAGCCAGCCCGATTCCAATGCGAGGCCAGCAATCGCTTCCGCCTGGCGGGGGAGCTTATGAGTCCAATCATGGCCATTGCGAGTGAACAACTGCACTTTACCTTTATCCACCCTAGCCATGATGCGGTAGCCGTCGAACTTGATCTCATATCGCCAATCACCATCCGGGGCGGAATCCACTAACGTGGCCAGTTCAGGCTTCAGACTTTCAGGAAGATCAGCTGGGTGAGCACTTTCAAGCTTGCTGTTTCCACGCTTAGCGCGTGGCGCAGAATCTTTCACAACAGGCTTTGGCGCAGCAGATTTTCCTGAGCGTTTCTTCTGCACGATAGTGCGCTCGGTCAGTACGCTGTGGGATTCTGCTTTCACAATGTCGTAATCACTTTCTGACCGAGCAAACTCATCCTGATGTTTGATCAGAAACCACTGCTCCTGCTTGCCAGGAATGTGCGTTTTGACCAAATTCCATATGCCGCCAAGCTTTTCGCCTTGCAACACGAATTTCAGTCGACCTTTAGCGTAGGCCTCAGCGGGATCAGATAAGGGTTTCCAGATACCGCGATCCCACACAATGACGTCGCCAGCTCCGTAATGACCCTCAGGTATCGTCCCTTCAAACGTTGCATAGTCGAGAGGATGATCTTCGACATGTACGGCCAGTCGCTTAGATTTGGGGTCGAGAGACGGGCCCTTGGGCACTGCCCAACTTTTCAGGGTGCCGTCGAGCTCAAGGCGAAAGTCGTAATGCAGCCGAGTCGCGTCATGTTTTTGTATGCAAAACTGCAGCGCAGCCGTTTCAACGGTTTTGTTCTTTGCTGGCTTACGCTTTGTTGCGGAACCCGACGGTTCTGAGGTCGCATCGAAATCACGCTTACGATTGTATTCATCAAGAGTGTCAGAGGTTTGCGATGCTGTTTGCGGGTCGCTTGCGTCGTTCTTTGGCTTCCTTTTTGACCTGGTCTGTCGGGATGAGATCTCAATCCATGTCGGAGCGTGATCGCTGGCATGCTCTTCACCTCGAACCCATGCATCCACGCCGGCGTTCTTCAAGTAGGGAGCAAGCACCGGGTTCAGCAGAAGATGGTCGATGCGCAAACCGGCATTTTTCTGCCAGTGCTGACGGAAATAATCCCAGAACGTGTAAACCCGCTCCTTCGGATGCAGGTGCCTCACAGAGTCGATCCAACCTTGACTCAACAGCCTTTGGAAACATTCTCGGCTTTCCGGCTGAAGGAGGGCATCCTTCAGCCATGAGCGGGTGTTGTAGATATCAAAGTCAGTGGGCACAACGTTGTAGTCACCTGCGAGAACAACAGGGTGTTCGCTGGCTTGGAGTGTTTCTGCATGGGCAATCAGATGCTCAAACCACCTCAACTTGTAATCAAATTTTGGCCCCGGTTGCGGGTTTCCATTTGGGAGATACAGGCACCCGACGATGACACCATGGACAGCAGCTTCTAGGTATCGAGACTGCGTGTCGCTTTCAGCCCCGGGCAGGCCTTTGTGAATCAGAAGGGGTTCGGAATCGCGCGCAAGAATGGCCACTCCATTCCAAGCGGCTTGGCCATGGTGCAGTGAACCATAACCCGCCGCCTCAAGATCGCCTGCCGGGAACGCTTTGTCCTGTGCCTTCAGTTCCTGCAGACATACAATGTCCGGTCGCTCCTTCTCAAGCCATTGCAGAAGGTTAGGCAAGCGCGCCCCTATGCCGTTGACGTTGAATGTGGCGATCTTGAGGTTTTGCATCGCGTCAATTTCTCTATGGCGCCGTGTTCTTTATGGGAGCAGCACGAGTCTTGACGAGTTCAAACTGCTTGAACGCCCGAGTTTCTCCAAAATGAATACCATTCCAGGTGCTCGTGCGTCCGATCTTGCTTGGAGGTTCGCTGGATAGCCTAGTCTGGCCATTTGATTGTCCAGTGCTCCATCAGCCCACCCGGCGATCCTAGGACTGGGTCATATGCCACAAATGGCACCGAACCGGTGAGTTCTAGCTACGCCTGCTGAGAGTAGCCCCAGACGTAAGCGCCAGCAGCATCCGAGGACGAGCACATGAATTTGGGTACAGAAAATTTCCCTCCCGACGCCTTTCCCAATGAAACCAACTACTTTGCTTAGTAAGCGCGGTCAGCGAATAACCGCTGGTCGTGTGACATTGAAGGTTAGCGAATAGCAGCCGAGAGCCTTATATCTCCTGGTGCAATGGAATTGTAGATATGCGTAAGCTCAGATTGTCAGCCCGCTCTGTATTTTGTTTTGCATCTATCTTGATGCTTGTGTTGTTGGTAGCACTCACCTCAGTGCGCAGCTTGAGCAAGCTTTACGACGCGGAACAAGATGTAGAAGTCAACTGGATGGCGAGCATCTCGCAAACAGCTAAGATGGACGCATTAATTCTAAGAATGCGTCTAGAAACATTGCGCCTAGTGTCGTCATCTGATGATCAAGTCAAAAAATCTTCTACTGCAATGATTCTTCAGGCTCGAAGTGATATTGCTACTATCGTAAGTGATTACATGCGTTTAATAGCCTCCGAGGAGGAACGTCGCCTTGCAGAAGATGTGGCAGCGGGAATAAAAAGCTATGATAGTCGATTGGATGAGATCATGAGTATTGCCCAATCTAAACCCGCTGCTGAAAGCACAAATTTTATCAATCAGAATATTCGGCCACTCACCAATAATCTTCAAACTAAAATCAATACCTTAAGTGAGTTTAATGAAAATGGTGCAAAGCGTGCGGGAGATGCCGCCAAAGACACCTACACCAACAGCTTGTGGCTCTTGGGTTTACTCTGCACTGTAGCCCTAGTGCTCACGGTGTTGCTTGCCTTTCTTTATACACGCAGCATTCTTGTTCCTCTGCGAGAAGTGTCGGATATTAATCAACGTATATCCGAAGGAGATCTCCGCGTAGATACAGTAGTTACCGGTCGCGATGAGATGGCCGACCTCATGCGTGATTCGGTAAACATGCAACAGACGCTGCGTGAGACCATACGACATATCGGTGACGCCTCAACGCAGCTTGCTTCTGCCGCAGAAGAGATGAACGCGGTGACCGAGGAAGCTAGTCGAGGCATGCAGCGTCAGAATGGTGAAGTCGAACAAGCGGCTACAGCGGTTAATGAGATGACGGCTGCAGTCGAAGAGGTTGCTAGAAATGCGGCTTCAGCTTCGTCATCAGCGCAGCAGTCTGAGCAGTCTACGCAGATAGGAGCTGCGCGGGTTTCAGAGGCGGTGAACGCCATCCATGCACTTAGCGATACAGTCTCGCATACCAGTGAGAAAATCTTTGGCCTAGCCAAACAAGCGCAAGGCATCGCCACAGTAGTTGATGTGATCCGTGGCATTGCAGAGCAGACCAATCTACTGGCCTTGAATGCTGCGATTGAGGCCGCCCGCGCGGGGGAGCAAGGACGGGGGTTTGCCGTTGTCGCTGATGAAGTCCGCGCATTAGCGCACCGGACTCAAGAGTCTACTCGTGAAATCGAGAAAATGATCGGTGGCATACAGGGTGGTTCAGAGGACGCCGTCGGTGCGATGCAACAAAGCCGTGACCAAGCTAACTCGACCTTAAAAATTGCCAACGAAGCTGGCGCGGCGCTAGATGATATTGCTCGTTCTATCACTGAAATCAACGAACGCAACTTTTTGATCGCCACAGCTTCGGAAGAACAGGCACAGGTCGCAAGATCAGTTGATCAAAACTTAGTAAGCATTCGCGATCTTTCTGTTCAGAGTGCGGCTGGCGCCAGCCAGACGGCTGCGGCAGCACATGAGGTATCGAAGCTCGCATTGGATATGAATCGTTTAGTGACGCGTTTCTCTGTCTGACGGGTACCCTTGCGACAGAACGGTGTCGCGGGCGACGCCAATCAAGAGGGCAGTGATTTTTTGCCGCTCTCTTGGAAGTTTTGCAGCACAGGAAATGCCACCCGCCACTGATGCTTCCAAGGTGCGGAAAGTTGATTGCAGCCTTGCCAGTGATGTAACGCGTGCGGGATACGCGTTTGAGATCAAAATCAAAAAGCGGCTGGGTCATGAGAGTTTTTTGCGCCGAGCCAGCCCCTGTTTGATATGACCAGCGTTCTCACCAATTGGGTAAAGCGCACCACGAACATTGGCACCGACTTCCGCATCTCCCTGGGCTTCCACTTGGAGGGTCAGCTCCATAAGCGCAGCTTCGAGAGCGAGCTGGTTCTGGTACATCCTTTCCAGGACGTCTGATAATGAGTATTCGCTAGCCACTTTTTCACTCCTGTTTTAAGCCAAGCATAGCAACAGGGAAATAGGGTGTTGGTCGTCGCTGGGACAGGACAGGGAGGCAGGGCGCACCGAGAGGTAGGCCCCAGATCCGTATCAGCTAATACCGAGCAGCGCCTTGATCCCATCCCATGTCCCGCCAGTGAAG
The DNA here is from genome assembly GCF_900100935.1 of Pseudomonas sp. NFACC25. Lineage (NCBI taxonomy): Bacteria > Pseudomonadati > Pseudomonadota > Gammaproteobacteria > Pseudomonadales > Pseudomonadaceae > Pseudomonas > Pseudomonas sp. NFACC25. The sequence goes on along the minus strand of NZ_FMUC01000005.1, from coordinate 190,338 downwards.
ATACCTTCGCCAGCGATCAATGCTGGGGCAACGATCACCTTAGTGCCGACCCAGCTCAAGAATTTGCTCAGCTTCCAAGAGTTCAGATGAGGCTTGGGCTCGACATATTTCGCTGAAAAACAGAAAGCTAAAGTGAGAGGGAGAGTGGCTGCGAAAAGTCGCAAGCACAGTACCCTTGTATCTGTGGTTATCACCGGCAGCATTTCGGGTCTTAAAGCACTGCTCAAGAAATAAATACCCACACCTAGTAGGGTGGGAAGCACGAGAAAAATCCCGACATATTTGATACGTGTGAGTGTTCTCTCAGCGGCTTCGGCACGGTCTCGATGAGCCTGGATTTCGTTTGTGGCCTCGTTAGCTTCCTGCAGACGCTGCTGCAACTGAGTCTGTGCATTCTCGAGATCTTGAGCCCTCTGCTCGGCCATCCTCCGCTCGGACTCTAAATCAGCGATCTGTTTGGCAGTGATGTCCTGTTGACCTTCAACGACAGAACGGGCCGCCCGCTCCTCAAGCAGGTGCTGCTCCTTTTCATCCAGTACGGCCTTGGTTTCTTCAAGCTGCTGGGAAACGTTTCGGTGGTGGCTCAACAGCTCATCATGTACCAACTCGAACACTTCCTGATTGGAAGCCTCGATATTGCTGATCCGTGCGCGAAGCGCCCGATTAGTAAGCACCACGCGGATGGCGGATTCTGGTAGATCTCCAACATTTTCGAATCTCGACATTGATTCCAGCACCTTCAACGTCGCCCTTTCGTCCTCAAGATCGAACGATTGGAAAAAAAGTGGCAGGCGCAAGGAGTCAACCAAACTTTCTTCGAGTTCTGGAGAGCGAGGCACCCAAAACTGAATGAGCTGAACCAGATTGCTTGGATGCAGTACCACCGGCAGCTTCGCGCGGATGGCTGCGCGTTTTGCTCGGTCAAAGCCGATCAGGCGCCAGTCTATGGAAACTGCCCAATACTCAGTCTCGAAAGGTGACTCATTATTTGGGGGGCGACGGTCGTTGACGGCATGCCAAAGTACGGCATCATGCAGCAGAGCTTCGTACCCTTTGCGACGTTTCTCCGGGAGCTCTTTTGTCTCCCTCTCAACCTCGTGCATTACATCGTCAATGACATCTTGGCGTGTATGATAGATGCTTGGATGTGCATCCAGTACGCTTATTCCTTTTTCCTCTAGGATGAACCTAAGTTCATCAATGTAAGGGCGAAAGAAATCGGCTGCAGAAAGATTTGCAGTCGAGGCGGCAGTGCTGAAGAACTTTTTGGCGATGCTGGGGAGCGGCTGAGTCATGGCTACGCGGGACATTGCCTGAGTGACCCGTATGCGCTCAATAATATGCAGTTGTGCGATTAGAACGCGCTTGGCTTCTTCCAGGGTGCTCGGCAGGACGTAAAGCTTTATATCCAGCTTCCCGTTGCTCTTGTGAGCCAAATCAACGAGTGATAACGCTGCTGCGTCAGCCGGGTTGTCGTGAAGCTGGAGCACTGAGAAAAGGAAATTGGTATCCAGTACCACCTTAATTGTTTTCACCTTACGAGCCTGGTTGATGGCAGCAAGGGTTTCAGGGTTGAGGCGGGTTGCCTCCGCGAAAAAGTAGGCCGTCATGAAACGAAGAATCTGGCTTCGACAGACTTGATTTCCCGGATTGAAGAAAAACATCAAAACCTTACGCAGACCCTCTCGGTTGTCGGCGTCCACTTTGTGGAAAAGGTTATGCAGCCAATCAAAATCGTTTTGCAGCTTTCCGCCAACTAATAGCCGGAAGAGGTTGGCGCCGCTGACGCGGATAGCTCGAGAAAGCGCCTCAGTGAAATCTTTCCATACCAGGTTGGGGTCAAGGGTTGGACAGTGTTCCCGGCAGGTCACAATGAAGTCCGCTTCGCACGCATCCTGCTCCGCATGTGCAGCGGCAGCTTGAACAGATAGATCGTTAAAAGCTCGCTCAGTCAGTTTGTAGGCTGGCCCAGGCAAGATTGAAACGGTTCCCTGATCACGGAGATTATTTAGTTGCTTTTCAAGTTCGTCATCAGATCCTAGGGCTCCGGGCGCCTCTGCACGAATCGCGTCATGTAGCGCACTCAACCCCAACGCTGCACCATGATTCTTCCAAAGCACGCCTTTTACGATCTGGCTGACACCTTTTTTCCACCAGCCTGACTCGTTCAACTCCACGTGGTGGATTAGTGCGACGATATCCGGAGAAAGCTGTCGGTTAGCCATGGAAACAGCTCCTAAAGGCCTTCAATGCGTGTCGTTCCTTCACAGATGCTTCCTTTTTATTATTGATTCCGCCAGAGGAAAGAAGCGAGTGGCTTACCCGCTCAAGGATGGTACGAGGTGCCCTAAGAACTATGCAATAGCATCCTGCCATTAGTCGGCGCTCGGATATGTGACTGCATGAAAGAGGTCATGACTTTCTCGGTCGCTCAGAGATAAGCGCATAGTTTCAGCTGCCTCGAATGAGAAAGCGGACTCTCCCATTAGCGAAGAAAAGCGGGCAAACCGAGTATCAAAGGAGTTCTTTTCTGTCTATTAGGGACGCGTTCAACGCACGCGGAGCGCGCAGGGAGAGGCCAAGGCGTGAGGACGGAAGCCCAGAGAGCCAAGACATCGGACACCGTCGGCATGGTTTACGACATCAGTCCAATGGGGCATGTCAAAACCAAATTTTCATCACAACGTCTTCAACATTCGCTCAAGCGTCTGATGCTCCCATGTGCTGAGTAGTGCAACTGGATCAGTGCCAAAGCGATACCCCGAGTCAAACGACCAGTGTCGCCCATCTGGACTGACGCATTGTTCGCAGTAGTCGAGCTGATCACAGTCGTTGTAAATCGATATCTCCCAACCGTCTACATTGATCTGGAAGTGGCCGGCATAAATCTCGTCCCACGATTCATGACCCACCTTACTCATGACGGCTCGACCGAAAATCGCCTCCCTAAGTACCTGGGATACCTCTCTTGCGGAGAGCTCAGCCGCAGTGTTTTCGCTAACGCTACCAACCTGGGATGAACTAGCTGCCGCTCTGGCAGCTTTCAGCCTTTGCTCAGCGTACATAGCCGGATCATCAACTGGCAGTGGATAGCCTGCAGCTGAGAGAGCTTCGGCGCGCTCTTCAATAAGCAGGCGCTCAGGATCACGTGTGACTTGATAAGCTCTGCCCGGCACGCGCCAAGTTGCATCCATTCGTAGCTGATCAGGGGCTGACCGACTTACTCTCCAACCGGCTTCGTCGGGATCTTTCGAAAGCAGGCACTCACCACAATTGGGCACGTGGTTCGCGATCTCATACTCACGGCAGTCCACCATGGATACGCCATCAATTCCGAGCGGTTTGCGCTCAATCAGCCAGGCTACAGCGTTAATGAACTGACCATGAGAGTACGCAACGATGTCGTTGGCGGGATGCTCTGCAAGACACTCCAAAAAAGACTGAGCTCTAGCTATGAAATCTAGAAATGACTCAGCGCCTTCACCATCAGTGAAACTAGGATCTGCTTTAGCCCAATACGCCTCCACCCATTCGCGCCGATCAGCGACAGTTGTGCAAGTGCAACGCGCGGGTTCAAGGTAAGTGAATTCTTGGATGGGCCAAGTTTCAAAAGGGATATGAGGAAACACCGATGCGGTCGCCATAGCGGTTGAGTGCGCTCGGGTGAAAGGCGAGGCAACGATCAGAGCCGGAGCATGGTTGAACGACAATGCCACCAGCTGCGCTTGCTCAACTCCTTTCGGGGTGAGAGTAATAGTCGCGTGATCTAAAGTGGCTTCGCCCGCGTTCGCAGTGCTTTCTCCATGTCGTATTAGTCTCACATGCTTCATTTACGAACTACTCGCACAGATTCGGCCATCATTTCTCTTAGATCCCAAAGGTTACTGGTACTCAACTTCAATCAAGAAGCCTCGCCAGCAATCCCTCAATCTGGGTGCCTGCATGCTCGAATTTCAGCTCTTCGAGCTTAGCTTCCCTTCGTTCGCCGGTGAGCAAGCTGATTCCGTGAAGCGCATTCAGCAACTTCTGAGACGCACCGATTTCCGAACGCAAAGTCAGCCAGGTAGTGTTCACTCGACGAGCTAACTCGTCGGCCTCATCGCTCAAGCGTTGTGACTCAATTAGCTTGTTAGCGTTGGTGGTGGCCTTAAGATGACCTAAAGCCTGCTCAAGTTCCTCCAGTAGCTCGGTCATAGCCTCCGATTGGTCAAGTGACACGGGGCGCCCCTCCACATAAATCGTGTCCGCCTGAACGCAATAAACAGCTAGTGGCCCTTCACCCCCTCCGGTGCAATCAAGTGCAAGAACGTTCCCTAGCCGAACAGGCTCAGGAATCCAGGTGTGCCCCGTGCACACACGCCAGACCCCTTTGACACCTTCTCGATGGTGTTTTTTGATCCGCTCGCGCCCCCATAGCGCGATCTCTTCTACAGCAGGGATTGATATGTCTCGAGTGAACTCGACCCATGACATCCCGGCAGGGACATCAGCATGAACAACGCCAACCAAGCCGCGAGGCGACTCGATTTCTATGACGGATGGAAGGCTCTCAAGCTTTCCAATTATCATCTCTTTCGATTCGTCTGCTATGGTCGACCACCAGCCTGCGCCATGAGCTACGTAACGAGCGCTGGGGTTTTCCCTGTAAGCATTGATAAGCATCTGCTCATGGTTACCTTGAACGGTATAGAACCACGGCTCACCAAGAAGCTTCAGACCGTCGAGGACTCCAGGCCCACGATCTATGAGATCACCCACCCCGATGACTCGGTCGATAGCTTTGTCGAAACCGAGCTTTAATAATCCTTTGTAGAGATCAATCGACTTGAAGTGAATGTCACCGATAACGAAGTCGCGACCGACCTCGTTCCGAGGAAGCCTCAGGACTTTCTGACTCATGCGCGGGTTCCTTACTCAATTGCCACCTATCAAGTGACCAACCCGTATTGTCCACGCCGCGACTGCACCTTCCAACAGAAATATGGACGGACAGGATGACTACACTCCAGTGCGCAGGGCTGAGGTATTTCGAGTCTCCTCCGTCGATGGAAATAACCAGAGCAAGCGGAGCGCGCGGGCCCGTAGGCCGGAGGCGCGAGGATGGAAGCCCAAAGGGCCATGACTTGGCGTCAGCCATGGCATGGTTTACGACAGCCGACCCGATAGGGCGCGCCATAAACCGTGATTTACTTAGATTGCAGGATTGCTGATGTTCTGTCGGCTCAGGTATGCCAATATTTTTGAACAGTGCTTCGTGCAACGCCAAGCTGTTCGGCAATGGTTTTCCTGTCGAGACCTTGCGCTTTCAATGCTCGAATAGAATCTGCATTAAGCGGTTGCTTGGGCTTCCCTTGGGAGCGTTTGATGAGCTTTCCGCCACTGAACTGCTCTTTCACCAACTGCCATCCCCCAGACATCTCGAATTCCCTGACACGCAAGGCAGTACGCTGTAAAGCCTCTGACGGCAGTTCTTCACCCTGCGCAGCAATTGCGAGAGTGACCATCGTCAAAAGGTCGAGCCCTAGGTAGTCAGCGATCTCGTCCAGTTTCTCCAGCGTCGGCGTCGTCCTGGCCTGCTCAAGCTTCCCTAAATTCGTTCTGTGCGTCGCACCTGCCAGATCCTCGTAACTCAACCCTTGGTGTGCACGGGCTCCGCGTAATGCCCCCGCCAGCGCTTCCTTCAGATTCATGAGTCGGATCCTCAAAAGCGAGGATAGAGCCACGGTAAGCGTGTTTCGATAAACAGATCATAGTGATATTATCGTGCCATTCGATCAGCTCAAGCCGGCTACTAAGTCAAAACGGTGCTATGTCAGGAGTGCATTTTGTCATGCAAGAAGGGAGAGCCGGCGCATGAGGCGGCAATGATGCGTTCGTTATGTCGGGCTTCATCCTTATGGGTTGCTCTGACCGGTGTCTGAGATTGGGGTTGTTCTTAAAGTGAACCAGGATTAGTGAATAATGAGATTTGATTGCACAAAGTTTTCAGGAAAAGTTGATAACATTAGTTTCGCTAGGCCCATGAGAGGTGGTTACAGACTAACGCTAAAAATAGACGGGGAAGTTATTCCAAACCTAGTTGTGCCTAGCAAGTTTTATGAAGAATTGGAGGTTGGTCAGCAAGTAACTTTGTTCGGGATGTTCAGGAACAGCAAGAAAAAAGAAAAAAATGAAGGAGTGCTGTATGGAATGAAAGCTGAAGGTGGGAGAGCAAAGTTTGCCACTGACATGAGGTTTGGAGTTCCAGCGATGCTTACATTCTATGCCTGTCTGGCGTTCTGTTTGATGTTCGTCGTCGGGTGGGCGGCGTCGCTCGCACTCGTAGTTGGGTTCAGCAGTGAATATAATCCTGGCGCAATGATGCATACCACTACGGTCTTCGCCTTAGTTGAGGCGTCTTTGGCCGGTTTATTTTTTCTCTGGCGAGCCTGGGTGATTTTCAGTAAGACATCCAATCCTGATGCTTGGGAAACTATTACGCCCGCCGCACTATCGAGTCGATTCAGTAAGTTTCACAAGTCATGACGCTCTAGTTATGACGATAGGTGTGCCGCCTAACCTATAAACTTTTGAAATCTCAGCGCAAGCGGAGCGCGCAGGCGTTCTGGATGAAAGCCCGTAGGGCCGAGACGTGGCTCGCCACGGCTCGGTTCACGCCAGCCATCCGCCGAAGGCGACACGCCAAAACCACCGCCCAGCTTTTTGAAAAGGAGGCTGAAATGACCTGCGATTTACTCCGCGACCGTGAAAGAACTAGGCGAAGGGTTATGTGGGCGCTTGCCAGCTTCCATCCTGGTGATCCGAATGCCTTCGAACTCCTCGCTATCCTTGAAGAGCTAGACATCCAAGAGCGATACGACACCCCTCATAGCGATAAGCCACTCGAACTCATCGAGGTTCGTAACTTCGTCTCGGTGGTGCGTCATATCTCCGGAATCGAAATCATCTTGGAGCGCGATCTCCCGCAGCCTTGGCGAGAACGCTTTCTGCAAGCGAGCATCGGATCAACCAGAATTCCTGATGGGCCCTACGCGACAGACTGGGATAAATTTCTGACTGAATGGGGGCGTGAGATGCAGCATCTGAAAAATCACCGAGCTTCACAGGCTGCTAACAGCTAGAACGGCTGGTTCGAGCGATGGCGGCGCAAACACAAGCAATCGGTTTAACAGCTGAAAATCGCAGCCACAAACAGGAGTAGCAAGGTGCAACTGCCTTCGTTTTTTATTGATTTTGAAGCCTCTGGAATAGCTCCTGAGAGCTATCCGATTGAAGTCGCTGTCGTGTCCTGTGAGGCCTCGTTCAGTTCGTTTATAAAGCCAGCCCGTTATTGGACGCACTGGTCGTTTGATGCGCAAGACATGCACGGTCTCTCTCAAGATCAGTTACATCAGGAAGGTGATACCCCAGTCGCTGTGGCGAGAAATATGAATCAGCTGTTTTCAGGGCAGGTGCTTTGCAGCGATTCACCTTAAGACGGGTTTTGGCTTGATGCCCTCTACGAGGCAGCAGATCTGATACCCACATTCGAGCTGAAGCCATTGGAGGTTTTAGTGGGCCGGGAGGCGGCTAGTGACATTTACCGCCGACTGCCGACAACCAGGCACCACCGAGCTTTGAACGACGCCAAAGCTTTGATGAACGCCTGCCGTGCTTTTTTTGAAGCTTGAACTTTCGAAGGGGGGAGCCCATTGAGCTTTGGATCTAGCTCAGCCTGAGTGTGCGCTCGAACCGAAGGCAGTTGATTACGCGCCTAGTAGGCATGGCAAGCGGAGCGCGCAGGCGTGTGGGATGGAAGCCCGAAGGGCCGAGACGCAGGCTCGGTTAACGACAGCCCCTCCCCGAAGGGGCACGCCCAACGCCTGGCCGTGTGAACTGGAGACAAAGACCATGCTGCGAGGATTTTCCGATGGGAATGACAGACGATGACGACACTGTGTATTGCGACGTTCAAATGCCCTTGGCGCAGGGCAGGGAGCTGCTGCAGTTGGTGAGCACCCTAAGAGAGTCAAATGCCCACCCGGCTCTCAACAGAGTTTTCGAGCGCATGCAGGATGAGCTCAGCACCTCAATCGATATCATTGAGAACCCACCGAACTGGGGGCCATGGCGTCAGTGAATAGACCTCCATTGAGCACCATTTTTAAATTTCTGAACCCGTGCGAATGGGCTGTGGCTGCAACCAGGTTGCCTGCTCACTACCGTTATTTTTGAACCAGGCCTTTGTATAACTCTCGCGCCGCAAGGATTTGATCCCTGAGTTCCTCGGGGTCAATGCGCATGCCTCCGCGAGGCGTTACCTGAAGCGTCTTTAGGCGGTTCGCAGCTTTAATGAATTCCCGTTCTTCCGCCTGAATCCACGCGGGGCGCTTGTCTTTCCAAAATAGCCAACCCATCTGCCCGGCCTCATCTTTGATCGGATGATCAGCAGTATGTGGGAGCGGTAGCCAATGTCCAAGCAAGAAGGTGAGTCGGATCGCTCTGCAAGCGGAGCGCGCAGACCAGAAGGGTCGAAGAGCATGAGGATGGAAGCCCGAAGGGCCAAGACCTGTCGTAGACAGGGCTTGGTTAACGACAGCCGTCCCTGCTAGGGCATGCCACGACAACTGCAGCGTCGAAGACTACCGCAAGGCGCGCTGTTCAAATGACCGAGGCACTACATTCAGCGCGCAAAGATCGTATGTTCTGCGCAATGCCACCTCGTCCCCAGACGAGACCCTGACATGGGAAAAGATCGTCGACAGAAAGCGTTTCCTTTCGCCGTTGCCGAGCTCAGACCAAATCCTCGGCTGTCCTTGCGCATCTGGGACTGCAAGGCAGTCGAGGAGATACTCTTCCAGGCTGTGCAGACGTTGTTGGCCATCAATCAAAATTTCACTGTTTTCGGCCAATGCCCTGCCACCGCTCTCTGATTCGTACCAGTCATTCGTGAGGTAGCTCCCCAGATCCCCGCCCGACCATACTGCAGAGATGAAGCGAGACTTCTGACCGAGGTTCCACTCCAACCCACGCTCCCACGCTGGAACGGGCATGCCCATAACGAATCGCGCCGCCCACGGAAACTGCTCACGAACGGAGGAGGGGTCTACCAGATACTTTTCCCAATGGCCGATTAAGACCTCGAGGGGAGAATGACTGACGGTCGTGGGCAGAAGACGTTGTGGCATATGGATGTGCAGAGCTGATGTTCCGCCGTCGGCGTAGCGTTTAAAAAAGGAAGTCATGGTTTTCCTGGGGCGTTCAGATAAGGCGAAATGTTCGATTCAGTACGGGTGCATCTCCAGGCGTCGACCGTTTCGATGATCAGCAGATCTCGTTCGATAGAAACGTGGATCTGGTCACTATCGACAAGCGCGTGCACATAGCCTTCGACGTAGGATGCTGCCTTATCGAATGCGGAAGGTGAGTCGGATGACTCAATGTAACTAATCAGTCGTTCCCAGGTTCTCCGCTGACGGTTGCCCAGGATCGTCTCGGGAAACGATATCGCTCCCCGCAAAATCTGAATGGATGAAGACATTGATTGGGTCAAGGCTGATTTCTCACCGCGTATATACAATTGAAAACGGTGTGTTTTGGTGAAACTTGAGCTGGAGCGAGGATTTTTTGTTCAGATGCTGCAGGGACGCGAACGCCCCCTTCAGCAATAGAAGGCATTCCTGTTGTGTGTAAAGCGGATAACGAAAAGACCATGCGTTCGATCATATATCACCGACCCTGACGCCTGAATCTGAGGTCTAGTGAACCAATGCGACGTTTGCCTTCAAAAAGCGCTTATCGTGATCTGCCGCTGGAAGGTGGGTGGAGTCGTACTGACCAAACAACTGATAGCGATTTACCGCGATTTTGTCGTACATCCAATCTCGCATGGCTGCTGGTACAACACGTGCAGCCGTGAGCCAGCGCCACGGGGCATTTAGGCGACCTAAAATCTCGAACATTGCCTCAGAACGTATGGACACCTTGTTGTTTGAGATGAGAACAATGGTGTTGAATTTGTCCCGTGGTAGTCCGGCCCACCTCAAAAGCTCCTGGCCCTCAGGCGACTGAACCGCAGCGAGCTGAATTCGGTGAGCCTTGTCATAGTGGATGATGAACCTAGCCCACCCGTTGCAGAGCTTGCATGTGCCGTCAAAGAGAACTGCCGTGTCGCTCGATTGTAGGAACGGAGCAGGGGATTCGGTTTCCATGGTTATTAAGTCTCCAGTCTCATTTACAGTTGCCTGCTTTGCGGTAGTCCGCCAATCGAGCTTCGGATTCTGACTCGAAGGCTACCTGGTTTTCCGAGGACACCTTGTCGTAGCTTGGGCAACCTTCTGGTAGATGGTAAACATGGCTTTTACTCTACCGATGATGCTTCCAATTGATGTGGAGCGGGATACCTATATCGGTTTTCGTGATTGCGCCGACTTTGCCATAAGGCCGCTGATTACTCCGTCGCTCACCGTCTTATAGCCTTGAGTCTAACTGCGTCCTTTAGTCACGAATGAGGTGGGATGCTCAATGATCGCGGTGATACGTTTATTTCGCTCCTTTTCCCAAGGTGTAACTGGAAATTGCTCGTCCCATGCCATCAGTAGCTGTTGCTGCTGGCGATACAGATTAGGGTTGTATCGGTCGAAGAAGTAGAGCGTCGTCTTGGATACCGATCCTTCACCTTGTCTCGCGGTTCAGTCGCACGCTGTGGCCGACTGGCGCCACGAATCTAAGTCATCATCGAATAGGTCTGACTCGTCAGTCTGCCGTTCCGAGGCGGCGTCCGATTCCTCGGCAGGAGACGGCCCGAAGATATTTTCAGGCGACCAGTCATCTTTGAAAAGGTACATGTCACGCGTAAATTCAGCGATTCCGACTTCGCTGTCGTCCAGGATGTCACGAGCAAAATGTCTGAAAATCCTGCCTCCATCAACCCCACGTCCGACATCCTTATCTTTGATTAGAAGGACAGTTCAATTCTCATGCAACGCGCCGGCAGCAATTTTCGCCCAGGCGAGGTGAAACAACTTATAAGTCTCACCGACAAACATGGAGTCATACACCACGACAAGCGTTCCTTTGGACGCATGCAAAAGCTTCACCGGGGAGAGAACTGCCATGGTAATAGACTGCTCGATCAAATCGATCACCCTGGTGTCAGGTTGTCCTTCCCAGAGCACTACGAATCTCTGAATGCACACGACCTCGAGTGGCATGCAGTCAACGCCGAATAACTGCTGTGTAGAAAAAATCGTGTACGCGCCCTCACCATCATCGTTGTGAGGTTGCTCATGTTCGGTATAAAGCCAGCGGGAATAAATCATGTGGGATACCGTATTGGCGAAGGGTTTTCAATTTATATGTGGGACGTCACTGTGGTGCGCAGAGACAACGATTTGGTAATGGCTGGAAGTTAGGGGCAGAATTTGCTGTGGCGTTTTGATGCTTCGTCATTGGTATACCGCCCAAGGAAACGAGGGAATGGTTTTCCCGGAAGTTACCGATAGGTCGAGGTGCTTGAGTCAAGAAGAGTGCGGCTAGGAACGTCTGCCGTGTCGAAGATCCGCAAGATTTCGTTTTATGAAAATATCGATCTAGTCTCCTACAACTCTCAGTCCAAAGCTTTTTCAAATTTCAGGTTTTGAAGTCTCATTGGTAGAACTTCAGTAGGGCACCAATCAAGCGCAGCAAAGATGCATAAATGCCATATCACCATTTGGATGCGGAGAACATCTTCCGTGGGGTGCCGCCACATCAGCTTGCGTGGTTTCAGAATTGAGTGGAGAGTATTGACAACCCCTCTGGGGTAGCGCCCGCGCCCGTCTCCGTCTGCAACTACGGCGAATGCGAAACAACCACAATCTTGGTAGCTGTCCACAATTTTTGTTAAACGCTTTCTAAGCTCTTTCTTGCTAATTCTAGAGGCAACAATCCACCAGATTAACTCAACGTCTTCAAGATCGATCCATTCGGGCGGTATATCACGGTTGTTTTCATATTGCTCAAATGGAAGCAGGTTGGTTGTATTCATTCTCCCTCGTGACGGCTGTCCGAAAATTAAGTCAACTTGTTGGTTGTTCATTCATTTCTTCTTAGTTAAGACGTAGGCGTAACAGGGCTATGGGGTGCGAAAGGCGCCATTTTTTGGGGGGGGTAATTGACTAGCTTGTCTGCTGTCTTTCGGCAAGAATTTCGGGTAGGTAAGCCCCACTAAAGACTCTTCCGTAAGCTTAAAAGCTTGGCCCGGTCTCGCCCTTTCACTATTCGTATTAGTTTTGCGGCGGGCGCTTGTTGATAGCGTAGTGATGGGTCATGTTCCGGCTGATTGTGCCCATGACAGGATTGAAATGCTTGGATACCTGCATCGCCGCTTCTGCCTTAGCTATAATAACCGAACGACGCACGACGTGTGGCGAGCGTCCACCATAGGTGACGTTCGCAGCCTTCAGCCAGCTCACAAGCTTCTTACGAAGTTCTTCAGGCTTCATCGGAGAGTTTGAAGCTGAGCCGCTGGGGAAAATGTAGTCGTTCTTTGATCTGTTCCTCAGGTTCAGTATCTCTACTGCAAGATCTACGTCTTGCTTTGGCAGTGAAACTGCTCTGAAGTTTACTGTTTTCTCGACTCCAAGCACCAAGTCTTGCGATTTGATCGGCAAATATTCGCTGGGCCTCATGCCTGTGAGCATTAGGGAGAAAAGTAACCGGTCTGTAAGCGAGCCTTTCTGTTCGAGAGTTTCTTTTATTTGCATCAGCTCACCTCGACTAAAAGGCCTGGTCGCTTTGCTTTGCATATCTTCTTTTGTTTGACTCATCATCAATAACCGTCATGAGAGGGCTGCCATTTAAAAGGAGTGGCTACGCTGACGTCAAGGTGTTTTTTCACTTTTCTCGGCGTGTGGTAATATTTTAACAGTATATTAAAAGTAGACTCTTAATTTGATTTTGTAGCTTTTAGAAAGTTTCTGGTGCAGCTTTTTTTATTGGCTTTTCGGTATAGTTCTAGTGGTGGGGACTTTATTTTTTTTGCTTAAGTTGTAAGTGCTGTTGCTGTTCAGCGATTACCTCGAATGCAATTGATTAAAAGTCTGGTGATGGCTTTTGCTTTTGAATTGAGTGGCGCTCAACAATGTGTATTTATAGCAGAGGCTGCTAATCCATTATGCGAGTTTGCGTAAAAGACCGACGCCGAAATTACAAAATGTGGAATTAGCGATTGCAGAGCATGAGTGGTGACTTGAGTAGTGTTTCGGTAGATCGAGTCCTTGGTGAGGTTACGATGCGGTTGGCAGCCGGTGAGCATAGAGTTTCACAATGCTGATCCTCTAACTCTGGGAGCCGCCTCCTCATGCGAGCACGCTCTGAGACTCCAAAGTACCGCAAGTGATCGTCAGACCGAACCGGGTGGCGGGCTTGGCTCAGGTATTTTGTCCTGAGTTTCTCCCCTCGTTAAGGTGCAACGCCTAACATGCAACGAGTTGCACCTTTGCAAGCTTTGGGGCGACGACGGGCTACGGTAATATTTCATTGGCAGAGAGCCCGGATTCATTGATGTTGACTAAGGTGCAGCTTAAAGCTATCGTAATGGCTCTTGAGGAGGCATTGGGTTGAACCTTATATAAGAGTTCGAATCCCTGGTTTCCCGCCAAGATTCAAACGGAAGCCTCGCGAAAGCGGGGCTTTTGTGTTTCTGGGGTTTGGCGATCTTCTGCTTACTGTGCCCTGTAGCAGACTCGCGCAGCCAATACTGATGATTGCCGATGCAGCCCGGGACCTGAATCAAGCAATTGAAGCCACTTCCACTGGCTCATTTAATTCGTGGTTTTTCCAGCCAGCTTTTGCTCGTCATCTTTTTATTTTTTTACTACTATCGTTCATCTGCGCACTCAAGGAAGAGAGGCTGAGCGCCTTGAGGCTGGTAGAAAAATTACACTCGATCATTGAATGAGTTATTACTTTTACCCAGAACCTAACGACTCAGCCATCCGTAATTACCTCTTGGTGGAACCGATGGATAAAATGTGTGGCATCGTTGTAGTGGTAGGGCTTGCCCTCTCTGGATGCGCTACGAAAACTCCCGAAAAACCTGATGTGACTCCACCTCCTGCCGTCGTCCAGGAAGCACCGCCTGAGGTCGCACCTTCGACCCCAGAAAAGTGGACTGTGCGATACGAGGCTGCACCTGTGAACGCCAGTGCTGACGCCCCGAAAGCAGCTTCTCTGGAGTCTGCTCAGTCAGAAACAGAAACAAATTTGAACCAAAATCGCGCTGAGCAATGCCGTAAAGAACTGGATGTTTTAAAGGTCTACAACAAAGCGTCTTACGATAAATACGAGGCGCAATACCAGGCCATTGCTGCCAAGACTGCCAAATACATGGAAATTAAAGACTCATTGGGTCCCGATTTAAACTACATGGTTATGCCGGCTTATCAATTTCAAATTCGTGAGTTCTGCTTCCGAGTTAAGACCCGTCTGTCGGAGCTTGTGCTTCGCCAAGCCCGATAATGATTCCACGTCCGGGGACGTCTTTTGCCAGCTGGTGAAACAAGCGCTGCATTGTCCGAAAGATGACGAGGGTCCCAGGCGTGGTTTCCCGCCAGGACTTAAACGAAAGCCCCGCCTTAGCGGGGCTTTCGTGTTTCCGGCCCCAATGTCGCGAACGTTGTGAACCCGTTGGCATTAACCCATATGCGCAGGGAACGATGTTAATGGGCCATGTTCCAACCTGCCGTGCCAAGCCCGCCCAATGACGGCAGGGTTCAATCGTCCCCGCATAAACAGCGGTGCGCGCAACCCCATTACAAGGACGCAAGCGTTATGCAGTCATCCCCCTCCCAAGCGCCTTCCGCCACCGGCGAACTGATCGCCAGTTTCCGTCACGGCAAGGGTTTTCTGATTTTCAGTTTGATATTTGGCGTTGTGTTGTTAGGTCTCGCCGGGTTTGTGTTGTATCTGGGCACGATCCTGCCACCGGGCAATGAAGGGCCGGTCAGCCTCCAGACGTCCCGTGGCATGGCCTTCAGCTTCAGCAGCCCCCATACCTTGATTTACGCCACCAGCGCTTTGCTGGCGGTTCTCGGGCTGGGTGTATTTGCCGCTTACGCCTGGCACAGGAAACTGCGTGCGCCGCTTTACGACGTGTATGAGCATGGCATCGAGCGCATCATCAACGATCAGCGCGAATACACCGCCTTTGCCGAGATTGATGACCTGTATCTGTTCGGCTCCGGGCAAACCGTGCTGACCGGCATGATCACCAATGTGGCTTACCGTCGTAATGCCTCCGAGCCGTTTCATCGAGTGATCGAGAGCCTCAAGGGTTTTCACGATTTCCAGCAGTTGGTCCGTGAGCTGCACGTACGTGCACGTCTGCCGGGGGTGCTGGCGACGCTGGAGTCGGGTGGGGCAGTCAGGTTTAATTGCATCAGCTCCGGGCAGGTCTGGGGCAAGCGTGTCAGCGGCAACTTCCTCAAAATCACCACGACGCCGATTGTGGTGAGCCAGGATTTTCTCGAATACCAGGGGCGCAAGGTGCCGATGTCGTCGCTGCGTACCGTCGACCTCAACGCCTGGACCGAAAAGGTGGTGATCAAGGACGAGAGCGGCAAACCCGTGTTGTCGACCATCGCCACCGGCATTCTGAGCCACGACCTGTTCCTCAACACACTCGATGCCGTGTTTGCGGCTGAAGAGCAAGCACGCGAGCCGGCTTGAGCCAATCGTGTCATTCATGAGGATTAAACGATGATCTATCGCGGCGCAGGCTGGCTGACACTGTTCACGCCGGTGGCCATGGTGTTGTTGCTGATGGGGGTGTGGCCCGACCCCAGCGTCAAACCCGGCAATACCTCACTGATGCAACTGTTGATGGGGGTGGGGATTGGCTCGGCCATCAACACCGTGCTGGGCTTTGTCCTGAATCGGCAGGTGCATGAAGATGGCGTGCGCCATCACTTCTTTTTCATGCCCATGCAGTGGCCGGCGCTGGCGATCATGATTGTCTGCGCGGTGATTGCCCTGCTCAAGTAAGGCCGCCCTTAGGCGGGCGTCCAACTAACGGTTTGAGGGGAACGCGAAGGTTCCTGGCTTTTCGCCCATTATTGAACGCTGCAACCCCTGGAGCCCGTTGGATGAACCGTCAAGACCCACCTCACCTTGTCGCCACGCTTCCCGGAGCGCCAAGCGCTGCAAGCCCTGTCGCGCACCCACCCACCTGGTATTACGGCCCGGATCTACCGAGCGTTGGCGGCAGTGGTCGGGGGATCCTGGGGTTCTACATTGCGCTACTGATGCTGTTGCCGGGCTACGGGCTGGTGATGTTGCTCCTGGCCGGGCTCGGAGCGCTGCAGGGCACGCCGGCCAGCGCTGAATCGAGTTTTACGACGTCGGCGCTCATCCTGTTCATGCTCGGTACCGCAGTGCTCATCGGTGCGATGTTTGCCTGGATGGCCTCTACGCCTCATGTGGAGGCCTTTACGTTCGATGAAAACCAGCAACTGCTCAGCCTCACGGTTATCCGTCGTGGCCGCGGGCCCTACGAAGTGCGGGTGCCATTCAGCAGCATCATTTACGTCTGCCCCTACGTCCTCGCCCGGTTTGATCGCCATGGGCATTTCCACCTCGTGGGTCAGGGACCCAAGGACAAGGTTTTCGAATATCGGTTGGGTGAGGGGATCTCTCTGGACGAAATGGCGTTTCATGCTGAGTGGTTGCGGGGAATGATAGGGGCGCGGATGCACGAACTGGTGAATCTGGATAAATGAAACATTCGCGTTAATACCAGACTCGTAGTGTCGGGCCGTCCGCGCTTGAAACCCGCGCGAACGCTACTGCGGCAGCAATGGCATTTAAGTTGATGGGCCCAAATACAGGGCGAAACCTGCCCCAGCCACACGCGCAGCTGATCTTAAAGGCAGTGAACCATGGCTCAGCAGAAAAGCTGAGCCACCGATAGCAGGCAAATCACCTGGACAAAAATCTGAGCTCGAATGGGATGTTTCATCTGTGCGACCCTCCTGTACAGCTGCGGGGGGAAGTGCCGTGCGCGATGTAGATCCTCCCTGGATCGCCAACAACACTCGCAACTGTTCCATTGAGTATAGGCCCTGAAACGAATCTTTCACGATTGGGCCGATTCAATCCGCTGCGGGCTCTGCTTACAACTATCTGCCCAGCCCATTGCACTTTTTTTCATTTATCCAATCTATCCTTGTCCCAGCCCTGCCGATTTCCCGCGTGGGCAAAAGAACCAGATCGGGTGCCGATGGATCGCACGTTACTTTTATTCAAGACTCGACGAGTGCCTCGGCCCCTGTGGCTGGCCGTGGTGTTGATACTCTGCGCCAGTGGCTGCACCCAGCAGCAGGGGCGGGACATCGCCAAGCAGTTCAGCGATGGCAAACCCGATGAATTCTTCCAGACCAGTGTCGATCGCATGGCGACCCTGGGCATGCGCGACAACTTGCAAAGCCTGTATTTGCTCATGAACAAGCTCTATTTGCGCAACCCCAACCAGTGGCGCCAGTCGGGTTATCCCGATGCGGTAAGCGCTGCGCGGGAGATCCGCCTGGCCATTGAGCAGCGCCGCTCATTGCCCGCCCTCGGGGAGCGTCGCGACCTGGCGGCGCTGAGCTACTCCTTGAGCCCTGAGTTTCAGGGCGACCGGGTCGGGGCGTTTATCTATGCCATCGGCAGCATGATCGTGACCGCCCACGGTGGGCGTACCGAGTTCTACATTACCGACTCGATCAACCCGCAGTTCGTCAGCAATGCCGCGCGCAATATCGAGAAGGCCACCTGGCTGCTCAGCAAGCGCCAGGATGCAAACGGTGTCCTGCTCCTGTTTTCCAACGAGATCTCGGAGGAGGGCAGCAACCTGAGTTTCGCCGTCGAGTTCGGCAAGATTGTTGCGCGTCTGGACCTGTTGACCCAGATGCTCGACGAACGCTACCGCCGTATTGGGCTTAACTATGCACAAAGCCTGTTGTTGATGAATTTCCTGCCGGTGCAGTAATTGGGTTGTTCGGTATGCTGTTTCTCCTTTGGATGTAGGAAGCGGCCTATCTTGCATTCCGATGCTTGAAACACCTCCCTGTGCGCAATAGCCTCGGATTTTTCTGAAAAAACGAGGCCCTACCTTGGGTAAGCGAAAAACGGCTTGGCCGACGGACCGCGAAATACGCCTGCGCTTTATCCTTTTCGCTGTGATCGACGCCGCGAGCGTTCACGGCGTCCCCTCTGAGCTGTTGCTGCCCGCGCATAAATTGCTGCGAGACTCGCCGACAGAGGCGCAGTTGCTCGCCGCCCTGGGGGAAATTCTGGCCACTGATGAAATGCATGGGTTCAGGCTACCACCAGGTTCGGAGGCCGATGAATTGATGCAGTCGCTGGAAAAGCCCGACGGCTAGGCTCATCCGTTAGACCGTTTATTTCCTTAAGATTGGACGAGATTCCTCAATCGAATATCCATGACGTCTATAGCCGCCAGGTAACGGATGTAACTAACGCAATAGCACCAAAATCACTGTTATCACGCCAAATACAGCTGTCTTGTTCGACCAAGCGTGCCTGGGAACATCCATTCCTGCTGCTCTGCCGGCGTCTTGCGCAGCCCTCCGGTCTCTCTAGAATCGGCGCCAGAACCTAGCCATTTCCTGTCGATTACGGAGTTTCGAACATGATGAATGCAATGCAGATGCCGATGAACACCTCCATGCCAATGATGCCGATGATGGGCATGCCGATGATGATGGCCACCATGAAATGCGAAATGGCCGCTGACGCCATGATGTGCACCATGAAGCCGGCAGCCGGCATGGACATGGCCCAGTTCAAGACCAATGCCGAAATGATGGCGATGATGATGAACTGCGGCATGCCGATGATGATGCAGTGCGCCAACCTGTCGATGATGTGCATGTCGGCGGACGCCATGGCCATGATGACCGGCATGAACATGATGCCGATGATGGGCATGCCCATGCCGATGATGAAGTGCGTCATGGAATGCACCATGATGGCCGACGGCATGATGTGCAAAATGATGCCGATGCCGGGCATGAGCATGGACATGATGAACAACTGCTGCATGCTCATGAACAAAATGATGAACGACTGCGCCATGCCCATGATGATGAGCTGCAACGGCATGCCGATGATGTGCTGCACCTGCTGACAGGTCCCGCGCGATGAATAAACGCCCCGATAAGTCGGGGCGTTTTTTTGCCGTGATTAATCCAGCCGCTCGGGGTAGGTGATCACCAGGAACGCCACGGCTTCGCTGTCCGCCGGGTTGCGGTAGCGGTGGGGCTGGTCGGCGTAGAACAGGATTGAATCGCCGGTGGACAGCAGGTAGCGCTCGTCATTGACGCTGACTTCCAGTACGCCTTGGGCCACCACCAGGTTTTCCTGGATGCCCGGCCCGTGGCCTTGGGAGACTTCCTCGCCGAGTGCCCGCAGGCGAATCTCGTAGAACTCGGACTGGCGTGCCGTATCGTAGGGAAACAATGCGCGGCTGATAAACGCGCCATCGGCACTCACCAGGCGCTTGCTCTGCTGCGCCGGCAACACTTCCACTCCTTCGAACGCGCGATCTTCCAGGAACGCCGCCACCGACACCTTCAAGCCCTTGGCAATTTTGCACAACACCTTGATCGACGGCACGCTGCGCCCGGATTCGATCTGCGCCAGCATTGCCCGGCTCACGCCGCAGGCGCGTGCCAGGGCGTCCAGTGACAAGTGCCGTTTGCTGCGCAGGCGTTGCAGGTTATGCGCCACGCACAGGCTGATCACATCGTCATCGGTGTTGGGCTTGGGCAGCGGTTCGGGCGGTTCGGGAATCACATGCAGGAAATTCATTGGCCTACGCCCGGCGTGTATCGCTGGGCGTTGCGGCGTGGGTGGTAAACACCGCCAACCCTGCGCGCGCCGCGTACATCGCCCACATCAACTCGGCCGCAGCACGTGCCTGGCGGCGTTTGCGGTGGAGGGTAAAGTCGATGACGGTGGCGGATGCAGGCATGGGAGGCGATCTCGTAGGTGACTCGATGGCTCCACAGTAATGGGTACTGGTTATTTCTTTAAATACTGAGTTTGCATGTATTAATTCGATTTTGGACTTAAAAAATAAATCCGGTCCGACGCTGTTGTGGGAAGCGTCTGGTCCGTTATCAAGGCGTGACTTGGCGGGCATCGTTGTCTTCCCATCACTGTTCGCGTGACGGCCCAGCCTTTCACGCCCCCGAATTCCAAGGATCCGCCCATGCTGCTGCGCCCACCTCCGTTCCTGTTCGCCGCCCTGACCTTTAGCTCCCTGGTGCACGCCGAAGACCTGCAATTGGCGCCGGTCGAAGTCACCACGCCCGAGGCCGGCGCCGGCGAAGTGGCCCAGGCGCAGCTCAAGAGCGTGCCCGGTGCTACCAATTACATCGACATGAGCAGCGTGCAGCAGGGGCGGGTGAGTACCAATGAAGACGTGTTCAAGTACCAGCCGGGTGTGTATGCCAAGGCGGCGAATAACGAAGGGGTGAAGCTGTCCATTCGCGGTTCGGGCTTGAACCGCAGCCCAGGAGCCCACGCCTCCGGGCTCTATGAGATGTTCGATGGCTTGCCGCTGACCGGCCCCGGCGGCACCCCTTATGAACTCAAGGACCCGCTGTGGCAAAGCCGCGTCGAGGTGCTGCGCGGCGCCAACGGTTTTGATCAAGGCGCGTTGGCCCTGGGCGGCGCGGTCAACTACGTGACCCATACCGGCTACGATGCGCCCAAGCTGCAAGTGCGCTACGAAGCCGGCAGCCGTGGCTATGCCCAGCGCGAGATCAGTTCGGGCCAGGTGCTGGGGGATGCCGACTACTACATCAGCCTCACCGACTCGGAATCCGACGGCTACCAGCGCCAGAGCGCCGCCACCGGCAAGGGCATGGCCGCCAACTTCGGCTACCGCTTCAACCCGGACCTGGAAACCCGCTTTTATTTCCGCTACCGCGAAACCACCAACGACACCCCCGGCAAACTCACCCGCGCCCAGATCAGCCACGACCCGCGTGCCGCCAACAGTCTCAACGTTGCCCGCGATTCCAAGCGCCTGCAACCGGGTTCCACCTGGATCGCCAACAAGACCACCTTGCAGTTGGACGACAATTCGCGCCTGGAAGTCGGGCTGGCCTATCACGATTACCCGATGGACCTGCGCGAAGGCACCAACCGTCTCAAGGTGGCCTACACCGATATCAGCAGCACCCTGAATTACATCCGCCAGGACACGCTGTTCGGCCACGACAGCAAAACCACCCTCGGCCTGCGCACCACCCAGGCGATGCCCAACAACGGCACGTCGGAATACGTGCGCACGCCGGCCGGCAACACCGCAACCTACGCCCCCGGCACCAAGACCCGCGACTACAGCTACCTGGGCTCCGACACCGTGCTGCATATCGGCAACGACCTGGAGCTGGTCCAGGACCTGTGGCTGACCACCGGCCTGGCCGCGATCTACACCCGCCGTGAGACCCAGGTCACCTATCCCGAAGGCCAGGCGCCGCTCAGCCAGCATGACTGGGACTACGCGCCGCGCATCGGCCTACGCTATGACTTCACCCCGCAGCTGCAGGTGTACGGCAACCTGAGCCGCTCGGTCGAGCCGCCGCATGCGTGGTCGATGATCTGGGGTTCCAACAAATACTTTCCAGCGGGCAGCGGCCCGGCCACTGGATTACAGCGCGAAGGCGTCAGCCTGAAAAACCAGACCGCCACCACCTTGGAAATCGGTGGCCGTGGCGAAGCATGGCTCGGCCAGTGGGACCTGGCGCTGTACCGCTCCGAAGTGCGCCATGAACTGCTCACCGTGGAAACCCAGGCCCAGACCTCGACCAGCAATGCCATCCTCGCCGAGTCCAACGCCAGCCCCACCGTGCACCAGGGCGTGGAGCTGGGCCTGCTCAGCCCGCTGTGGGACGGCGGCCGCAGCGGCAAGCTCGACCTGCGCCAAGCCTATACCTTCAGCGACTTCCACTACCGCGACGACGACCGTTTCGGCGGCAACCGCTTGCCGGGCATCCCCCAGCACTACTATCAGGCGCAATTGCGCTACAGCCACCCGACGGGTTTCTACACCGGCCTCAATACCGAGTATTCCTCACGGGTGGCGGTGGACTACGCCAATTCCTATTACGCCGCGTCCTACACCCTTCTGGGCGCGACCTTCGGCTACGACGCACCCAAGCAGGACTGGCAAGCCTGGGTCGACCTGCGCAACCTCACCAACCGTCGCTACGCCAACACCGTCACGCCGGGCTACGACGACAAGGGCCTGGATGTCGCACGCTCAACCCCGGCCGATGGCCGCGGGATCTACACCGGTGTCTCATGGAGCTGGCGCTAAGAGGACACACAGTTACCTGCTGCATGGAGATCAAACTGTGGGAGGGGGCTTGCCCCGATAGCGGTGTATCAGCGACAGATAAGCTGACTGACCCACCCTCTATCGGGAGCAAGCCCCCTCCCACAGTTGATTCATGGTGCTTTCAGCGCTTGTGCGCCCCTTGCCCCACTATCGTTTTACTGGCATTGTTTGCGCAATTGGTAACTCTTCCCATTTGAGACTCTTTTGCGCATGCATGATATTCCGGCCGCGCTGGGCGATTCAGTGCGTCAGCAGACCCTTACGGCGATGTACCGCGAGCACCACGGCTGGTTGCAAGGCTGGCTGCGCAGAAAACTGGGGTGTTCCCAGCACGCCGCCGACCTGGCCCACGATGCCTTCATCCGTGTGCTGATGCTGGCCGAGCCGCAAAATATCCAGGAACCCCGGGCCTTCCTGGCCACCACGGCGGGGCGCCTGCTGATCGATGGCGCCCGGCGTCGACGCATTGAAAAAGCCTACATGGAAGCCCTGGTGATCCAGGGCGAGGATGCCGGCATGCCCGACCCGGCCGCGATCCATGTGGCCCTGCAAGCCCTGGAACGCATCGCCGAAATGCTTGCCGGCTTGCCCGCCAAGGCTCGCGAAGCCTTCCTGTTGAGTCGCCTCGACGGGCTGACCTACAGCGAAATCGCCACGCGCCTGGAGGTGTCCGCCAGCACTGTCAAAAACTACATCTCCAGCGCCCTGGTGCACTGCTACCACAGCCTGCACGCGGCAGACCCGCTGGCATGAGTTCCGAACAGATCATCCAGCAAGCGGCGAATTGGCTGACCCGCCTGCACGACGAAGAGGTCAGCGACGCCGAGCGTCAGGCCTTCAACGCCTGGTGCCAGGCCGACCCTCGCCACGCGGTTGCCATCGACCGCATGCGCGCGCTGTGGGGCAGCCTCGATGCCTTGCCTGCACAACCCGCACGCGTGGCCCTGAACCGCGCATTTGCCCCGCGTCGCGCGCGCGGTGCCCAGGCGATGGGCGTGCTCGGCGTATTACTCTGCGGCTGGCTGGGCCTTACGCACCTGCCGGTGTGGATGGCCGACCAGCGCACCGACGTGGGCGAGCGGCGCCAGATCGCCCTTGAAGACGGCAGCCAGTTGCAACTCAACAGCAACTCGGCGGTGGACGTGAAATTCGACGGCCACCAACGGGTGATCGAACTGCTGCAAGGCGAACTCTGGGTCGACGTGGCCAAGGATGCGCAACGGCCCTTCGTGGTGCGTACCGACCAAGGCACGGCGACGGCATTGGGCACGCGTTACCTGGTCAAGCGTGCGCCAGACGGCACCACGGTGGTGACGGTGATCGAGTCCACCGTGGCAGTCAAAGGTGACAGCAGCGAAGGCGTCAAGGTCGCCGCCGGCCAGCGCTCGATCCTCGACCATGGCCGCGCCCAACCGCCCCAGGCCACCGACGACACCGACCCGGACGCCTGGACCCGTGGCCTGCTCAAGGTCAACGACCAACCCCTGAGCGAAGTGCTGCAAACCCTGGCCAGCTACCGCCACGGCCTGCTGCGCTTCGACCCCCAGGCCTTGCAGAACCTGCGGGTGACGGGGGTGTTCAAGCTGGATGACACGGCGGCGGCGCTGTCGACCCTGGCGGATAACCTGCCGATCCAGGTGGAGTACTTCACCGACCTGCTGGTGGTGGTCAAGCCGCGCTAGCGTTCGTTCTGGCGCAGGCGCTTGTACAGGGTGTTGCGGCTCACGCCCAGCTCCCGCGCCAGGTGGGAAATATTCCCGCCGGCGGCCTTCAAGCGCTGGGTCAGGTCGATGCTGGCATCCAGGTGTTCACTGGCGGGCAGTGGCGCCGTCAGGTTCAAATCGACAAAAAAATCGTCCGGCAGATGCTCCGGACGGATCGGCTGTTCCTCGGCCATCGCCAGCGCCACCTGCAGCACGCTGCTCACCTGGCGCAGGTTGCCGGGCCACGGGTGCTGTTCGAACAGCGCCAGCACCTCGGCGCTGAGCCCGGCCCATTGGCTTGGCTCCCGGTGTTGCTGCCACAGCTGCTGGAACAGCGCCCGCTTGTCGCTGCGCTCGCGTAACGGCGGCAATTCAAGGGTCAGGCCGCCGATGCGGTAGTACAAGTCCTCGCGAAAGCGCCCGGCCTGGACCTGCTCGCGCAAGGCTCGGTTAGTGGCCGAGATGATGCGCAAGTCCACCGGGAACAACTCGCTGCTGCCCACCGGTTGCACGCAACGCTCCTGCAATACCCGTAACAGGCGCGCTTGCGTCGGCAGCGGCATATCGCCGATTTCATCGAGGAACAGCGTGCCCTTGTCGGCCTTGCGGATCAGGCCGATGCTGCCTTTCTGGTTGGCGCCGGTGAACGCGCCTTTTTCGTAGCCGAACAGTTCCGATTCCACCAGCTCGGCGGGAATCGCCGCACAGTTCACCGCGATAAACGCCTGCTGGCTGCGGGAACTGGCCTGATGCAGGGCCTTGACGAAGACTTCCTTGCCCACCCCGGTTTCCCCGTGGATCAGCAGCGGGATGTCCTTCTCCAGCAGGCGCTCGGCCTGGCGCACGGCTTTTTCCACGCGCACATCACCAAAGTGCAAGGTCTTCAGGCCAATCGCGGCGGGCTTTGGCGCAATGGGCTCGCTGAACACGCGGGCCTGCACCGGCATCTGCTTCGGCCGCTTCAGCAGGCACTGGAAGCGATTGCGTCCGGCCGCCTGCAGCGAAAAGGGCAGGCCCTCCGGCTGATTGAGCAACTCCAGCAGCGACACCTTGAACAGACTGTCGATCATCACCCGCGACAGACTGATGCCCAGCAGGTTGTCGGCCCGGCGGTTGGCCGAGAGCACCTGGCCGCTCTCGTCAAAGATCAGCAGGCCCGCCCATTGGCTGTCGAGGTTGCTCAGGCCGGTGTTGAAGGTCAGCTGGAAGTGTTCGCCGCGAAACAGGTTGAGGATCAGCCGGTTTTCCACGGTCTGGCTCATCATCTTGACCATGCCCAGGGTGTGGGAGGGCGGCAGGTAGCTGTCGCTGGAGACATCCAGCACCGCGATGATTTCGCGCTGGGCATCGAAGATCGGCGCTGCCGAGCCGGTCATGAAGCGGTTGGCCTTGAGGAAGTGTTCGTCATGTTCGATATGCACCGCCTGGGCGCAGGCCAGTGCGGTGCCGATGGCATTGGTGCCGCTGGAGCGCTCCATCCAGCTGGCGCCGGCGCTGAACCCTCGGGCCAGCTTGGGCTCGATAAAGCGCTGGGTGCCCCAGCTGGTCAGCACCTGGCCCTGGTTGTCGGCCAGCATGATCAGGCAGTTGGAATTGCTCAGGATGTTTTCGTAGTAAGGCAGGACTTCCTGGTGCGTGGTCTGCACCAGGGAATGCTGGCTTTCCAGCAATTGGCTGATGCCCTCGGCGGGCAGTTGATCGAAGCTGGGCGTGCTCTGGTGGTCCAGGCCGAAGGCGCGGCAACGGCGCCAGGATTCCTGGATAAGGGTGTCGTGAGCCAGGGGTTCGGCCATGGGGCGACCTTCTTTTTATTGTTTTGGGGTCTTGCACAATCAACGGATGCAACGAAGTCAATCGGGTTCAAAGAGTGTTGTTCATAACTGTTCATTGTCAACCCCCGGATTGTTCAGTTGTTCAGCCAGACCTGTTCATTTCTGTTCGCTCCTGAACATCACGTTCAATCCATTTCCTTGCGGATCAAGCACCTGCCGTTTTTGGCATGAAACTCGCTCTGACGACTGGCCAGATTCATTCCAATAATAAAAAGGTCGTGTCATGTCATTGACCCTGGAACATGTCTCCCGCGTCGTCGAAGGCCAAACCTGGATCGACGACGCCAACCTGCGCTTCGAAGCCGGCTCCTTCAACGTTCTGCTGGGCCGCACCCTGTCCGGCAAGACCAGCCTGATGCGCCTGATGGCGGGCCTGGACAAGCCCGACAGCGGGCGCATCCTAATGAACGGCGTGGATGTCACCCACAAACCGGTGCGCCTGCGCAACGTGTCGATGGTGTATCAGCAGTTCATCAACTACCCGACCATGACCGTGTTCGAAAACATCGCCTCGCCGCTGCGCCAGGCCGGTGTGTCCAACGAGCTGATCCAGAGCAAGGTGCTGGAAACCGCGCGGATGCTGCGCATCGAGAAATTCCTGCAACGTCACCCGCTGGAGTTGTCCGGGGGCCAGCAGCAACGCACGGCCATGGCCCGCGCGTTGGTGAAAGATGCCGAACTGATCCTGTTCGACGAGCCGCTGGTGAACCTGGACTACAAACTGCGCGAAGAGCTGCGTCAGGAAATGCGCGAGCTGTTCAAGGCGCGGCACACCATCGCCATCTACGCCACCACCGAACCGAACGAGGCCCTGGCCCTGGGCGGCACCACCACCATTCTTCACGAAGGCCGGGTGATCCAGAGCGGCAAGGCTGCCGAGGTGTATCACCAACCACAAACGGTGTTGGCCGCCGAGCTGTTTTCCGAGCCGCCGATCAACCTGATGCCGGGACGTATCAGCGGTAACGAGGTGAGCTTCGCCAATTTCGTGCACTTCCCGCTGAACGTCGACCTGCGCCCCATCGGCGAAGGCGAATTCCGCTTTGGTGTGCGCCCCAGCCATATCAGCCTGGTGCCGAGTAACGACGACGACCTCGAACTGGCGGTGACCGTGGAAGTCGCCGAGATCAGCGGCTCGGAAACCTTCCTGCATGTGCGCAGCGAGCACTTCCTGCTGGTGCTGCACCTGCCGGGGGTACATGAGTACGACGTCGACGCGCCGATCCGTGTGTACATCCCCACCCATAAACTGTTTGTGTTCGATGGCCAGGGCCGTTTGGTCCAGGCCCCCGGGCGCCGCGTCGCGAGGGTTGCCTGATGGCCGAGATCCATTTGCAGAACCTGGCGCACAGCTACAGTCCCACGCCGAGCGGCCCTGAGGACTACGCTATCCGGGCAATGAATCACGTGTGGGAGCAGGGCGGTGCCTACGCCTTGCTCGGGCCGTCGGGCTGCGGCAAGTCGACGTTGCTCAACATCATCTCCGGCCTGCTCAGCCCGTCCGAAGGGCAGGTGCTGTTCGATAGCAAAGTGGTCAATGACCTCACCCCGGAAAAACGCAACATCGCCCAGGTGTTCCAGTTCCCGGTGGTGTACGACACCATGACCGTGTTCGATAACCTGGCCTTTCCCCTGCGAAACCAGGGCATGGCCGAGGCGAAAATTCACAGCAAGGTGCAGGAAATCGCCGAAGTCCTCGACCTGCAAAACCTGCTGAGCAAAAAAGCCCGCAACCTCACCGCCGACGAAAAACAGAAAGTCTCCATGGGCCGTGGCCTGGTGCGGGATGATGTGTCGGCCATCCTCTTTGACGAACCGCTGACGGTGATCGACCCGCACCTGAAGTGGAAGCTGCGGCGCAAGCTCAAGCAGATCCATGAGCAGTTCAATATCACCATGGTCTACGTCACCCATGACCAGCTTGAGGCCTCGACCTTCGCCGACAAGATCGCGGTGATGTACGGCGGGCAGATCGTGCAGTTCGGCACGCCCCGTGAGTTGTTCGAGCGGCCCAGCCACACCTTTGTCGGCTATTTCATCGGTAGCCCTGGGATGAATCTGATCGAGGTGCAGGCCGAGGCCGGTGGTGTGCGCTTTGCCAGCACGCTTCTGCCGTTGTCCGAGGCCTTGCAGCAACGCATTGCCGGCAGCGACTACAAGACGCTGCAGGTGGGGATCCGCCCGGAATTCATTCACGTATGGGACGAGTACAACCCTGACGCCCTGCAAGCCGATGTCACTCACCTCGAAGACCTCGGCACCTACAAGATCATGACCCTCAACCTCGACGGCGCCACCCTCAAGGTGCGCCTGGCCGAAGACAAACCGGTGCCCGAGGGCAGGGCGTCCATCAGCTTTCCCGCGCAGTGGCTGATGGTGTATGCCGACGACTACCTGCTGGAGGTGCAGCCATGAACAAGGTGCAGAACAACAAGGCCTGGTGGCTGGTGTTGCCGGTGTTCCTGCTGGTGGCGTTCAGTGCGGTGATCCCGATGATGACCGTGGTCAACTATTCGGTGCAGGACATCTTCGACCAGTCCAGCCGCTACTTTGTCGGCGCCGACTGGTACAAGCAGGTGCTGCTCGACCCGCGCCTGCACGACTCGCTGCTGCGCCAGTTCATCTACTCGGCCTGCGTGCTGCTGATCGAAATCCCCCTGGGCATCGCCATCGCCCTGACCATGCCGACCAAGGGCCGCTGGTCGTCGCTGGTGCTGATCATCCTCGCCATTCCGCTGCTGATTCCGTGGAACGTGGTGGGCACCATCTGGCAGATCTTCGGCCGCGCCGATATCGGCCTGTTGGGCTACAGCCTCAACGCCCTGGGCATCAGCTACAACTACGCGGCCAACACCATGGACGCCTGGGTCACCGTGCTGGTGATGGATGTGTGGCACTGGACCTCACTGGTGGCGCTGCTGTGTTATTCCGGGCTGCGAGCGATCCCGGATGTGTACTACCAGGCCGCACGTATCGATCGGGCTTCGGCGTGGGCGGTGTTCCGGCATATCCAGTTGCCGAAGATGAAAAGCGTGCTGCTGATCGCGGTGATGCTGCGCTTCATGGACAGCTTCATGATCTACACCGAGCCCTTCGTCCTCACGGGGGGCGGGCCGGGTAATGCCACGACGTTCCTCAGTCAGACGCTGACCCAGATGGCCGTAGGCCAATTCGACCTGGGCCCGGCGGCGGCGTTTTCCCTGGTGTACTTCCTGATCATCCTGTTGGTGTCCTGGCTGTTCTACACCGCCATGACCCACTCCGACGCCAACCGCTGAGGCCGCCAACATGAGCAAGCGCAAGGTTATTCCGCTGCTGATCTACATCCTGTTCCTGCTGGTGCCGATCTACTGGCTGCTGAACATGTCCTTCAAGAGCAACACCGAAATCCTCGGCGGCCTGACCCTGTTTCCGCAGGATTTCACCCTGGCCAACTACAAGGTGATCTTCACCGACCCGAGCTGGTACACCGGTTACCTCAACTCGCTGTACTACGTGAGCCTGAACACGGTGATTTCCCTGAGCGTGGCGTTGCCGGCAGCCTATGCCTTCTCGCGCTACCGCTTCCTGGGTGACAAGCACCTGTTCTTCTGGCTGTTGACCAACCGCATGGCGCCACCGGCGGTGTTCCTGCTGCCGTTTTTCCAGCTGTATTCGTCCATCGGCCTGTTCGACACGCACATCGCCGTGGCCTTGGCCCACTGCCTGTTCAACGTACCGCTGGCGGTGTGGATCCTGGAGGGCTTCATGTCCGGGGTGCCCAAGGAAATCGACGAAACCGCCTACATCGACGGCTATAGTTTTCCCAAGTTCTTCGTGAAGATTTTTATCCCGTTGATCGGCTCCGGCATCGGTGTGACCGCGTTTTTCTGCTTCATGTTTTCCTGGGTCGAGCTGCTGCTGGCGCGCACCCTGACCTCGGTCAACGCCAAGCCCATCGCGGCGGTGATGACCCGCACGGTGTCGGCCTCGGGTATCGATTGGGGCGTGCTGGCAGCGGCGGGGGTGTTGACCATCCTGCCCGGCATGCTGGTGATCTGGTTTGTTCGCAACCACGTGGCCAAGGGCTTTGCCCTGGGCCGGGTCTGAGGAGTCGATGATGGAATGGATGGCCTGGACCACCCCTACTGCACTGTTCTTTGGCGGCATTGCCCTGATTCTGGCGGGCATGACCACCTGGGAGCTGCGCTCGCCGAGCATCCCGCGGCGCGGCGTCCTGCCGATCAGCACCACCCGTGGTGATCGCTTGTTTATCGGTCTTCTCGGCAGCGCCTACCTGCATTTGCTGGTGATCGGCGTTACCGACTGGAGCATCTGGGTAGCGTCCGCGCTCTCCCTGGTATGGCTGTTGAGTGTGATGCGTTGGGGCTAGTGCCCTTATGAATAAACAACCAGGAGGTCTCTATGTTGAATAAGAACAATAAGCTGCGACATAGCATTTCATTGGCCGCCGTACTGGCCCTCAGCGGTTTGAGCGCTTCGGCCTGGGCTGATGCGTATGAAGATGCGGCGAAGAAATGGATCGGCAGCGAGTTCAAGCCGTCGACCCTCACGGCCGACCAGCAGCTTGAGGAGTTGAAGTGGTTTATCAAGGCCGCCGAACCGTTCCGTGGGATGAAAATCAACGTGGTATCGGAAACCCTCACCACCCACGAGTACGAATCCAAGGTACTGGCCAAGGCCTTCAGCGAAATCACCGGCATCAAGCTGACCCACGACCTGCTGCAGGAAGGCGACGTGGTGGAGAAACTGCAAACCCAGATGCAGTCCGACAAGAATATCTATGACGGCTGGGTCAACGATTCCGACTTGATCGGTACGCACTTTCGCTATGGCAAGACCGAATCCATCACCGACCTGATGGCCAACGAAGGCAAGGCCTTCACCTCGCCAACCCTGGATATCAAGGACTTTATCGGCATCTCCTTCACCACCGCGCCGGACGGCAAGATCTATCAGCTGCCCGACCAGCAATTCGCCAACCTCTACTGGTTCCGCGCCGACTGGTTCGAGCGGCCGGAACTGAAAGCCAAGTTCAAGGAAAAATACGGCTATGAACTCGGCGTGCCGGTGAACTGGTCGGCCTATGAAGACATCGCCAGATTCTTCAGCGAAGACGTCAAGGAAATCGACGGCAAGCGCATCTATGGGCACATGGACTACGGCAAGAAAGACCCGTCCCTGGGCTGGCGCTTCACCGATGCCTGGTTCTCCATGGCCGGCGGCGGCGACAAGGGCCTGCCCAACGGTTTGCCGGTGGACGAGTGGGGCATCCGCGTGGAGGACTGCCACCCGGTGGGCTCCAGCGTCACCCGTGGCGGCGACACCAACGGCCCGGCGGCGGTGTTCGCCACGCAGAAATACGTGGACTGGATGAAAGCCTATGCGCCACCGGAAGCGGCGGGCATGACCTTCTCCGAATCCGGCCCGGTGCCGTCCCAGGGCAACATCGCCCAGCAGATCTTCTGGTACACCGCGTTTACCGCCGACATGACCAAGCCGGGCCTGCCGGTGGTGAATGCCGACGGCACGCCGAAATGGCGCATGGCGCCGTCGCCGGTCGGGCCGTATTGGGAAAAAGGCATGAAGAAGGGGTACCAGGACGTGGGTTCCTGGACCTTCCTCAAGTCCACCCCGGAGAAACAGAAACTCGCGGCCTGGCTCTACGCGCAGTTCGTCACCTCGAAAACCGTGTCCCTGAAGAAAACCATCGTTGGCCTGACGCCGATTCGTGAGTCCGACATCAACTCCCAGGCCATGACCGACATGGCGCCGAAACTCGGTGGCCTGGTGGAGTTCTACCGCAGCCCGGCGCGGGTCGAGTGGACCCCGACCGGTACCAACGTGCCGGACTACCCACGTCTGGCGCAACTGTGGTGGAGCAATATCGCCGCCGCCGCCAGCGGCGAGAAAACCCCGCAACAGGCCCTCGACAACCTGGCCAAGGAGCAGGACGCGATCATGACGCGCCTGGAGCGCTCCAAGGTGCAACCGGTGTGCGGCCCGAAAATGAACCCCGAGCGTGACGCGCAATACTGGTTCGACCAGCCGGGCGCGCCGAAACCGAAACTGGCCAACGAGAAACCGAAAGGCGAGACCGTGGCCTATGGCGATCTGCTCAAGCAGTGGGAGGCAGCGCGTAAGTAAACGTGCCGGGGCGTCGAACACAAAACGGCACCCAGGTGCCGTTTTGTTTTGGTGCAAACATAAAGGCGCAGCTCTGTGACCGATGACGCGCGGTGGTCAGGTAATCCTGAGTATGGGTGTCTACACAATTTTCATTGGTCTGTGGCGAGGAAGCTTGCTTCCGTGGCGGCCTTCGGGCCGACCATGTATTTGGAGTTGACCGAGTACATATCCGTTGCTGCGGTCACGGCTGCCTACGGTTCCGCTCTTACAGCGGGTCACTTTTGGAAAGACCCAAAAGTAACCAAAAGGTCTTCGCCCCAACACTCGGCACCTCGCCTAGGCTCGGTGTGCCCTCACTCCGGCTTTGGAGCGTGGGCCGCCGCGATGGGCCATCCCTGGCCCAGCGCGGCTAACCCGGCGTCCTGCCGGGTTACCCACGCTCCAAAGCCTGCGTTCGGCCAGCGTGTTTGACGGGGCGATTTGAGATCAAAAGCCGAAGCGCGGCGGCCTTAGAGCCGACCGGAGTTGGGTCTGGTGTACTCGGTTAAAAATGTGGGAGGGGCGGTGCGACGATTCGACTTGCCCCCGATAGCGCCGGGTCAGTTAAAAAATAAGTGACTGACACTCCCTCATCGGGGGCAAGTCGAATCGTCGCACCGCCCCTCCCACATTTGGATCTCCACATATCAGCTAGAACTCGGTCTGCTTTTGCTCTGCTTTTGCTCTGGCTTTTGATCTTGATCCTAGGCGCCCCGTTAACCACGCTGGCCGAACGCAGGCTTGAATCCGTGGGTAACCCGGCAGGACGCCGGGTTAGCCGTCCTGGGCCAGGGATGGCCGATGACGGCGGCCCACGGATTCAAGCCTGCGTTCGGGCATACCGAGCCTAGGCGAGGTACCGAGTGGTGGGGCAAGAGCCCTTTGGTTACTTTGGGGCTTTTCCAAAGTGACCCGCCGTAAGGGCGGAACCGTAGGCAGCCGTGACCGCAGCAACGGATATGTACTCGGTCAAACCCAACGACATGGTCGGCCCGAAGGCCGCCACGGAACCAACCGCCCTCACCACAAAGAGATTTTTCAGCCTGAAAGACAGACTCGCTAGCCAGCGCTTGCGACAACCCCCTGTTCGGTAAACCACCGCTGATCCTTCAGGAACAAGAATCCAGAACTGACCGATCTGTCACCCTGCGGTCATAAACCAGACGGAAGGCACTCAAGTCGCCTCAAGTTGCAAGTTACAGCGCAGATAACAACTATGTCACTTACATCCGCAACAACGTTCAAGGATCGAACTCATGCCCCAGCGCCAATCCAGCCGCCTGCCTCTTCCCGTTTATCCGCGTTTTCGCTGGTTCGCTTTGATCCCGGTCGTGCCCGCCGTGTTGTGGATACTTGTGCAATCAACCTCGCCGGCCAATCTGCTGGCTTGCACGGTACTGGTGCTGATCGGCCTCGGTGCCTGTGCCTGGAGTGCGAGTTCGCAGCGCAACGCAATGCAGCAAGCGCTTGCACAGGCGGATCAGTCAGATGCGCACGCGGCGCACGACGGCATGGCCTCCCGTGCCCAGCTCGATGAGGTATTGCTGGGCGCCATGCCCATCTGGGCCAAGCAGGTGGAAAGCTCGCGCCATCAGACCGAAGAAGCGATCGTGAGCCTGGCCAACCGTTTCACCGGGATCGCCGCACGCTTGCAGGAAACGGTACAAGCCTCGCAGCACGCGGCCGGCGAACTGGACGGGCAGGCCGCCGACGGTGCGCTTGAGGTGCTGGCACGCAGTGACAGCGAGCTGAGCCAGGTGATCAATTCGCTCAAGGCCACCCAAACCAGCCGTGACCAGACCCTGGCCCAGGTCCGCAGCCTGACCGCCTACACCGGCGAACTGCGGACCATGGCCGCCGATGTGGCGGCGATCGCCGCGCAAACCAACCTGCTGGCCCTCAACGCCGCCATCGAGGCGGCGCGTGCCGGTGAGGCCGGGCGCGGTTTTGCGGTGGTGGCCGACGCGGTGCGCAGCCTGTCGAGCAAATCCAGTGAAACCGGCCAGCAGATGTCGGCCAAGGTCGACATCATCAACAACGCCATTACGCAATTGGTCCAGGCCGCGTCCAGCAGTGCCGACCAGGACAGCCATTCGGTGGCCGAGTCCGAAAACAGTATTCAAGTGGTGCTCGAACGCTTCCAGAACATCACCGGGCGCCTGGCCGAGTCCGCCGACCTGCTCAAGCAGGAAAGCTACGGCATCCGGGATGAGATGACCGAAGTGCTGGTCAACCTGCAATTCCAGGACCGGGTCAGCCAGATCCTCAGCCACGTGCGCGACAACATGCAGGCCCTGCATGAGCACCTCCTGCAGGCCAGCCAGGCCCCTGACCAGCCGGTGGCCGTCGACGCCCGCCAATGGCTGGCGCGCATGGAAGCCACCTATGCCACCGACGAGCAACGCCGCCTCCATCATGGAGAGGCGGCCGTGCAGCAGAATTCTCAAGACATCACCTTCTTTTAGGAGTACATCATGGCGAAGAGTGTATTAGTGGTCGACGACTCCAGCAGCGTGCGGCAAGTGGTCGGCATAGCCTTGAAAAGCGCCGGTTACGACGTCATCGAGGCCAGCGACGGCAAGGATGCCCTGGGCAAGCTGACCGGGCAGAAAGTGCACCTGATCATCAGCGACGTGAACATGCCCAACATGGACGGCATCACCTTCGTCAAGGAGGTCAAGAAGCTGGCCAACTACAAGTTCACCCCGATCATCATGCTCACCACCGAGTCCCAGGAGTCGAAAAAGGCCGAGGGCCAGGCCGCTGGCGCCAAGGCCTGGGTGGTCAAGCCGTTCCAGCCTGCGCAGATGTTGGCAGCTGTGTCTAAACTGATCCTGCCTTGACCCCGGCGCCAGGGAGGCTCCCATGCCGATTACCACTGAAACACTCGACGACACGGCCCACGTGCGCATTGACGGCGAGCTTACGATCTACACCGTAGCGGAATTGGCGGCGGCGCTGCTGCAGCAGATGGGCGCGGCACCCCGCCTGGAGCTGGACCTGTCTGAGGTCACGGAAATGGATGGCGCCGGCTTGCAGTTGCTCGCGGTCATCCGGCGTGAGGCCGGTAATGCCGGCATAGCCTTGAGCGTGACCGGCCAGAGCCAGGCGGTCACGCAGGCGCTCCAACTGTGTCGCAGCGCGGCCTCATAGCCGCGCTTCCCAGGTTTTTTGATCGACAAGGAAAGTCACGGTGAGCATCAATCTCGATCAGGCACAACAGACATTCATCGTTGAGGCGCGCGAGCTGTTGCAGGCCATGGAGCAATCCCTGCTGCAATTGGAAAGCGAGCCCGGCGACCAGGATGCCATCGGCGCGATTTTCCGCGCCGCGCACACCATCAAGGGTTCGGCGGGCCTTTTCGGCCTGGCGTCGATCGTCGGGTTCACCCATATCGTCGAAGACGTGCTTGACCGCCTGCGCGAAGGCAGTGTGGCGGTGGACGCCGCCTTGATCGCGCTGCTGCTCAAGTGCGGCGACCACATACTCGAACTGGTCGAAGTGGTCGCTGACCGCGGTGAAACGCCGACCCCTGCCGCTCTGGAGCGCGGCGAGGCATTGCGCGAGGCGCTGAGTGCCTACCAGCCGATGCGAACCGCCGTTGCCAGCGTCGAAACCGCCGAGGTGACCGACGACGTGGCGGTCGAAGTGCTTTGGCATATTTCCCTGCGCTTCGGCACGGATGTGTTCCGTAATGGCATGGACCCGCTGTCATTTCTGCGCTACCTCGAGACCTTGGGGCAGTTGATACAGGTCGCCACCCTGACCGACAGCATCCCGCCCATGGACAGCTGGGACCCGGAAAGCTGCTACCTGGGTTTCGAGATCGACCTGCGCTCGACCGCCAGCCATGCCAGCCTCAACGAGGTGTTCGATTTCGTGCGTGACGACTGTGACGTGCACATCAGTGCCGTCGATGAAGCGCCCGACAGCACCCAGGCCCCGGCGGGCGAACCGGGCACGCAGGCCGAGCCAGCCCTTGTGACGGCTGCACCGCAGCGCCTGGCGACCGGCGAAGCGAAAAGCCGCGACGGCAATTACGTGCGCGTCAACGCCGACAAACTCGACGAATTGATTAATCTGGTCGGCGAGCTGGTCATCGCCAGCGCCGGCGCGAACCTGCTGGCCCGGTCCTGTAACAACGACCCGTTGCACGAGGCCTCCTCGACAGTCTCGGGGCTGGTGGAAGAGATCCTCGATGGCGCCCTGCATTTGCGCATGATCCCCATCGGCGACACGTTCAACCGCTTTCGCCGCGTGGTGCGCGATATCAGCCAGGAGCTGGGCAAGGACATCGAACTGAGCATCAGCGGCGCGGAAACCGAACTGGACAAGACCGTGGTCGAGAAGATCGGCGACCCGCTGATGCACCTGTTGCGCAACGCCATGGACCACGGTATCGAAAGCGCCGATGCGCGGCGTGCGGCCGGCAAGTCGGCCAAGGGCCATCTGAGCCTCAATGCCTACCACGACTCGGGGAGCATCGTCATCGAGATCGCCGACGACGGCGCCGGCCTCAACCGCGATCGCATCCTGCAAAAGGCCCAGGAGCGCGGGCTGGTGGCCAGCGGTGCGGTGCTCACCGACCAGGAGATCTACAACCTGATCTTCGAAGCCGGGTTCTCCACCGCCGAGGCGGTGACCAACCTGTCCGGGCGCGGTGTCGGCATGGACGTGGTCAAGCGCAATATCACCTTGTTGCGAGGCACCGTCGACCTCGACAGCCGCCCCGGCCAGGGCACCGTGGTGCGTATTCGCTTGCCGCTGACCCTGGCGATCATCAATGGGTTCCTGGTCGGCATCGACCAATCCACCTACGTGATTCCCCTGGACATGGTCCAGGAGTGTATCGAGCTGGATGAACAGCAGCGCCAGTCCAGTCGCGACACGGGCTACCTGGACCTGCGTGGCCAGGTGTTGCCGTTGGTGCACCTGCGCGATCACTTCAGTCACGAAGGCCCCGCGTCCCGACGCCAGAATGTGGTGGTGGTGCGTTACGCCGAGCATAAGGCCGGGCTGGTGGTGGATGACCTGCTCGGCGAGTTCCAGACCGTGATCAAACCCCTGGGCAAGCTGTTCGGTGCACTGCGTGGCATCAGCGGCTCGACCATATTGGGCAGCGGCGCGGTGGCCCTGATCCTGGATGTACCGGTACTGCTCAACCAAATCGTACAACTGGAAGCCCGCACGGCCCAGGCATCTCAGTCGCCACCGGCCGTCGCTCGCTGACGCATTTGCAATTCCATGGAGGTTCCCCGATGAAATGGTTCTACGATCTTAAGATTTCCACCAAGTTGATCTGTTCATTCCTGGTGGTCCTGGTGCTCACTGGAGCCATGGGCGGCTTCGCCATACTCCAGCTCGGTGCCGTCAACCAGGCCGCCCAGGACATCAAGGGCAACTGGATGCCCTCCATGCGTGCCGCGGCAGGCATGCGTTTTTTTGCCGCCAACTATCGCTTGAAAGAGAACCGCCACATCGGCACCGAGATTGCCGAGGAAAAGGCCCAGGCCGAACGCGAAGCCGCCGACGCGCGCCAACAGTTCGAAACCCGCATGGGCACCTACGAGCAATTGCTGTCGAACGATGAAGATCGTCAACTCCTGACCAGCGTGAAAAGCGCTTGGGACGCCTACCTTGCAAGCAGCAAGCAGGTGCTTGAGTTTTCTCGCCAGAACCAGGAAGCCCAGGCGCGCGGTTTGCTCAGGGGAGAATCCAAGGGGCATTTCGATGAGGTGACGTCCCGTCTGCAGAAAATGGTCGAGCTCAATGATGCCGGCGCAACGGCCGCAGGTGACAAGGGCTCGGCGCTGTATGAAAGCGCGCGGGTGTCGATCATCGCGGTACTGGTCGCGGCCCTGTTGATCGGCCTGGGCCTGGCGATGTTCATCGCGCGGATCATTTCCCGCCCATTGCGCCAGGCCGCGAGCGCCGCCGAGCAATTGGCCGAAGGCAACCTCAACGCGCACATCGAGCCGGGCGGGAAGGATGAAACCGGCATGGTGCTCAACGCCATGCGCAACATGGTCGGCAAGCTCGCCCATATCATCGGCGAAGTGCGTAACGCCGCCGACAACCTGGCCAGCGCCTCCGAGGAGGTCAGCGCCACCGCGCAATCGATGAGCCAGGCCACCAGTGAACAGGCCGCCAGCGTCGAGGAAACCAGTGCGTCGGTCGAGCAGATGAGTGCCAGCATCAACCAGAACACCGAAAACGCCAAGGTCACCGATGGCATGGCCAGCAAGGCCGCCAAGGAAGCCACCGAGGGCGGCGAATCGGTGCAGCAGACCGTGGTGGCGATGAAGAAAATCGCCCAGCGCATCAGCATCATCGATGACATCGCCTACCAGACCAATCTGCTCGCGCTCAACGCCGCCATCGAGGCCGCTCGGGCCGGCGAGCACGGCAAGGGGTTCGCCGTGGTGGCCGCCGAAGTGCGCAAGTTGGCCGAACGCAGCCAGGTTGCCGCCCAGGAAATCGGTGAACTGTCCTCCAGCAGCGTGGACATGGCCGAGAAGGCCGGCAAGTTGCTCGACGAAATGGTGCCCTCCATCAACAAGACGTCCGACCTTGTGCAGGAAATCAGCGCCGCGTCCGAGGAACAGGCCGCCGGTGTCGCGCAGATCAACACCGCGATGACCCAGCTCAACCAGGTGACCCAGCAAAATGCCTCGAGCAGCGAGGAGCTGGCGGCCACGGCGGAAGAAATGAGCAGCCAGGCCGAGCAACTGCAACAGGCCATGAGCTTTTTCGTGCTGGATTCAGCGCCCAAGGCTGCGGTTCAAAGCAACAGCGTGGACAGCCCGGGCAGCAAGCCCAACCGTCAGGCGCCACAGCCAAAACTACCGGCGCAGCGCAAGGCGTTCGCCTACACCATGGCCAGTGCCCCGGACGAAGCGGATTTCACCCGCTTCTGATCCCACGATCAATACGGGCCTACTAGGGAGAGTGACATGGGTGCAGCAATGACGACTCGGCAGACCGCAGCAGCGGTCGACGAGGATGCGCAGTATCTGACCTTCATGCTCGGCGGCGAAATGTTCGCCATCGGCATTCTGGGGATCAAGGAAATTATCGAATACGGCAGCCTGACCGTGGTGCCGATGATGCCCGCGTTCGTACGCGGGGTGATCAACCTGCGCGGCGCGGTGGTGCCGGTGGTCGACCTGTCGGCGCGCTTTGGCCGGGCCAACTCGGCGATCACCCGGCGCTCCTGCGTGATTATCATCGAGGCGAGTACCGAAGATGGCCAGGCCCAGGACATCGGGCTGCTGGTCGATACGGTGTCTGCGGTGCGGGAGATCCCGGCGACGCAGATCGAGCCGCCACCCAACTTCGGCGCACGAATTCGCGCCGATTTCATCAGCGGCATGGCCAAGGTCGACGGCAAGTTCGTGATCGTGCTGGAGGTGGACAAGGTGCTGTCCATCGATGAGATGTCCAGCCTCGCCGAGGCCGGCCAGGCGCCGGCCCTCGACCTCGACCCGCGTTGAGACCCGACCATGGCAGACACCGTGTCCATCGATGACCATGAATTCGGTCAGTTCCAGACCTGGCTGTACCGCGCGGCGGGCATCAACCTGTCGCCGACCAAGAAAGCCCTGGTGGCCGGGCGCCTGTTCAAGCGCCTCAAGCACTATGAGCTGCACAGCTATGGTGAGTATTTCAAGCTGATCATGAATGACCAGCGCAAGGGCGAACTGCAGGTTGCGCTGGATTTGCTGACCACCAACGAAACCTATTTTTTTCGCGAGCCCAAGCACTTCGACTTCCTGCGTCAGCACGTGCTGCCCCGGGCCGCGCCGGGCAAGGTGTTTCGCGTGTGGAGCGCGGCCAGCTCCTCCGGTGAAGAACCCTACAGCCTGGCGATGACCCTGGCCGAAAGCCTCGGCAGCACGCCCTGGGAAGTGGTCGGCTCGGACATCAGCTCCCAAGTGCTGGCCAAGGCGCGCACCGGCCATTACTCCCTGGAACGCACCGAGACATTGCCCCAACCGCTGCTGGCCAAGTACTGCCTCAAGGGCATTGGTCGCCAGGAGGGCACCTTGCTGATCGACAAGGCCTTGCGTAGCCGCGTCAATTTTGTCCAGGTCAACCTTAACGAAGCGCTGCCGGCCCTGGGTGAGTTCGAGGTGATCTTCCTGCGCAACGTGATGATTTATTTCGACCAGCAGACCAAGAGCCAGGTGGTCGCGCGCCTGTTGCCGCTGCTCAAGCCGGGCGGTTACCTGATCATCAGTCACTCGGAAAGCCTCCACGGTGTCAATGACACCTTGAAGCTGGTGGCTCCGTCGATTTACCGCAAGCCATGAAAAA
Source organism: Pseudomonas sp. NFACC25 (assembly GCF_900100935.1). Taxonomy (NCBI): domain Bacteria; kingdom Pseudomonadati; phylum Pseudomonadota; class Gammaproteobacteria; order Pseudomonadales; family Pseudomonadaceae; genus Pseudomonas; species Pseudomonas sp. NFACC25. Next base: position 149,943 of record NZ_FMUC01000005.1, on the reverse strand, counting down.
GCCCGTCGGTACGGCCGAAGTGGTATTGGCGCCTGGCCAGGTCAGCTTTGCGACGCGGCCGACGCGCCTGCGCACCTTGCTCGGCTCCTGCGTGGCGATCACCTTTTGGCACCCGCAACGGCTGATCGGCGGCATGTGTCACTTCATGCTGCCGGGGCGCGTGCGCGACCATCAGCCCCTGGACGGCCGATATGCCGACGAAGCCCTGGAACTGCTGCTGCGCCACGCCGAGATCAATGGTACGCATGCACAGGATTACCAGGTCAAGTTGTTCGGCGGCGGCAAGATGTTTCCCCAGCTGCGCCGCCTGCCGACGCAGGACGTGGCCAGCCTGAATATTCGCGCGGCGCTGGCCCTGGCCGAGCGCTATCACCTGCACCTGACGGCCCAGGACATGGGCAGTACCGGTTACCGCACGATCATGTTCGACCTGTGGAACGGCAACGTCTGGGTCCGGCACCAACCAATGGGAACAATTCAACAAGATGCCTACCAAAAAAATCAGTGTGCTGCTCGTCGATGATTCGGCCGTGGTGCGCCAGGTACTGCTGGCGATTCTCAGCGATACGCCGGATATCCACGTCATGGGCGCCGCCTCCGACCCGATTTTCGCCATGGATAAACTCGCCCGGGAATGGCCGGATGTTATCGTGCTGGACGTGGAAATGCCGCGCATGGACGGCATCACCTTTCTCAAGAAAATCATGAGCGAACGGCCGACGCCGGTGGTGATCTGTTCCTCGTTGACCCAGAAAGGCGCGGAAACCTCCCTGCAGGCGCTGTCGGCGGGCGCGGTGGAAATCATCACCAAGCCCACTACCGGGTTGAAGAGTTTCCTGATCGAGTCGGCGGCCGAGCTGGTGGCCGCGATCCGCGCCGCAGCGAACTCCAACGTCAGGAACCTGGGCAAGCGCAGCGCCAGCCCGGCGCCGGCACTGGCCCCGGCCAGCAAGCTCACCGCGGATGCGATCCTGCCTGCCGCCAATGGCCATGCCATGGCACAGACCACCGAGCGTATCGTCGCCATCGGCACGTCCACCGGCGGTACCCAAGCGTTGGAGGCGGTTTTGACGGCACTGCCGAGGGTGTGTCCCGGCATGGTGATCGTGCAGCACATGCCGGAAAAGTTCACCGCCTCGTTTGCCGAGCGCCTCAACAGCGTATGCGAGATCGAGGTGCGCGAAGCGCGCAACAACGACCGCATCCTGCCGGGCCTGGCCCTGATCGCGCCGGGTGGCAAGCACCTGATGGTGACCCGCAGCGGCGCCTATTATCACGCCCAGGTCATTGATGGGCCCTTGGTCAACCGGCACCGGCCATCCGTGGATGTGCTGTTTCGCTCGGTGGCCAAGTTCGCCGGCAGGAACGCCACCGGCATCATCATGACCGGCATGGGCGACGACGGCGCGCGCGGGCTCAAGGAGATGCTCGAGGCCGGAGCCGCCACGGTGGCCCAGGACGAGGCCAGTTGCGTGGTGTTCGGCATGCCCAAGGAGGCCATCAAGCTGAATGCCGCCCAGCGCATCATGGCGCTGGAGGATATCCATCAGGCGATCTTGTATAAGTGACGTCGCGCGCCGGCTTTTGCGCTGCGCCAGAATCCGCGGCGTGGGCTACTGACGACCACTGATCCGCAGCCGCACAACCCCGATTGAATTTTCCCCATGCCCGCAGGTTCTGCATTTTAGACGCGTGTGCTGTTGAGCGCGCTTGCGGGGCCTCCTTGTCGGGAGGCCTGGTTGGATCGGACTTTGCGGAAACTGCCATCATGACGCTTCTCACAGCGCTGTCGGGCCAGCCGGCCTCCATCACCCAACCGGGTCAGTACCAGTGGTTGTACCAACACCTGTATGGCGAAGCCCCTGGCGCTGAAGAGGTTGCGCGGGCGTTTCTACACACGCACTTGGCGCAGGTGCGCGACGCGCCCAGTGAGTTGCCGCAGATGCCTGAACAACTGCCGGCCTGGATCGAACAGCGCTGTGCCGACGTGGCCCAGGCCTATGCCGATTACCTGGAACAACGCCAGCAAGGCCGGCCACGTCGTTATTTCCAGAACAAGGCCCATGCGCTGTATTTCCTGCAGCGCGTGGCGCCGACCAAACAGGTCGACGGGGCCTGGCTCAATGGCCTGCTGCGCTATTGGCACGACCCGCGTTTCGACGGCCTGCTCACCACCTACCTGGAAGAGCTGGGTGACGGCGAAGCGGCGCAAAATCATGTGGTGATCTACCGCAAATTACTCAGCGAGCATGATGCCGACAGCGACGCCGGCCTTGAGGACAACCATTACCTGCAAGGCGCCCTGCAACTGGCGCTGGGCCTGTGCGCCGACGACTTCCTGCCGGAGATCATCGGTTTCAACCTCGGTTATGAGCAGTTGCCGTTGCACCTGCTGATCACCGCGTATGAGCTGAGCGAACTGGGCATCGACCCGTATTACTTCACCCTCCACGTCACCATCGACAATGCCAGCAGCGGCCACGCCTGCAAGGCGGCGCAGTCGGTGTTGAACCTGCTGCCGCTGGGGGAGGGCAGGGAGGAGTTCTATCGCCGCGTGGCCGAGGGGTATCGCCTGAATGACCTCGGCCCGGGGACCAGCGCGGTTATCCACGACTTCAACCTGAATGACGAAGTGGTCGCCATGCTTGAACGCAAGCGCACGTTCGGCCAGCACATGCATTCGGATTACTGCCGCTTCGAAGGCAAGACCGTCAACCAATGGCTGGCGCGGCCGGGGCAGATCGGCGCCTTTCTCCAGGCCCTGGAAGACAAGGGCTGGATCAAGCGCAACCAGGATCCGGCCGAGAGCCGCTTCTGGCAATTGATCGAAGGTGCGGGCGCGGCGATGTTCGGCGTGTTCAGCGGCTATGAGAAACAGCTGCTGCGCGACTGGATCGCGGGTGACTGGATCAGCGCTCAACGTGTGGCGCCCGTGCGGCCCGGACGCGGCAGCCGCTTCTCCCGCGAGCAGCATCGCCCGTCCGACCCGGACACCCAGGCGCTGGTGGATTCGCTGTGGAACCTGCCTGATGAGCAGCAGCTCCATGCGCTGATCCCGTGGCTGTCGGCGCAGCGTCACTGCACGCCCGCCGGGTTGTATGCCACTCGCCGCTTCATCCAACTGCGTGCGCGCCTGCGCTAAGGAAATCCCCCATGTCTGCACAACAACTCGCCGACCGCGCCCTGCTGAACCTGGGCCGGGGGTTGAAGGAAAATGGCTACCGCTTCATCACGCCAACGCCCTTGACCCATGAACGGTTTTTCCAGCGCCAGGGGAGGCCGCTGGCGAAGGACCTGCGGGACGTCTTCGGCTGGTCGCTGCCGTTTGACCGCGAGCTGTTGCCGGAGGCGTTTCGAGAGGAGCTGCAGCAGGCCGAGGTGGTCGAAAAACACGAGGCGCTGTGGCGCAGTGCGGTGCGTTGGTCGAGCCTGGACGACCTGCTGTTTGCCCACTCGGCGTACCCCACCACGCAAGCGGACGCGGTGTTTTTCGGGCCTGACAGCTATCGGTTTGCCCAACTGATCGAAGCCCATATGCAACAGCGCTTCGAGCCGATCAAGCGCGCCGTGGACATCGGCTGCGGCGCCGGTGTAGGCGCATTGGTGGTTGCCCGGGCGCGGCCTGACGCCGAGGTGCTGGCGGTGGACATCAACCCGCGCGCCCTGCGCCTGACGGCGGTGAATGCCGAGCTGGCCGGGCTGGCGAATGTCACGGCGTACCACAGCGATGTGCTGGGCGGCGTCGAAGGGACATTCGACCTGATCGTCGCCAACCCGCCCTACATGAATGACGACCGCCAGCGGGCCTACCGGCATGGCGGCGGGGCACTGGGCGAGCAACTGTCGGTGCGCATCGCCGGCGAGGCCGTTGGGCGCCTGTCCCTGGGCGGCAGCCTGGTGCTCTACACCGGCGTGGCGATTGTCGCCGGGGAGGATCCGTTCCTGGCCGCCGTCACGCCGTTGCTGGGCAGCGATGCCTTTGGGTGGACCTACCGCGAACTTGACCCCGATGTGTTCGGCGAAGAGCTGGAAAAGCCCGGCTATGAGCGTGTGGAGCGGATCGCCGTGGTGGCGCTCACCGTCACCCGTTTGCGCTGACGATTAGGTTCAGGCCGCAGCTTGTGGCTGCAGGTGCAACTCGCCGTCCACCTCCTTGACCAGACCACTGGCGAGGAACAGCGGCGCCAGGCGCTTGTGCAACTGCGGTTCGACAAATTCCTTCACCGTCTCCAGCGCCAGCGCGCCACTCGAAGGCAACTCAGCCTTGGTGAAAGACAACCAGGCCTTTTTCAGCGCCATCAACACATCACTGCCCGCCGTGGAGGCAAAGCGGCGCTGGGTCGGTTTGCCGTCGAAGCTGAAGGTGTGCTGGAACGCGTAGCCGGTTTCGTCACCGCCGCTGGCGGTGCAACGAATGCAGATGCACGGACCGTCGCCGAAAGCGCTGCGCACGTAGCTGTTGAAGTCCACCACGGGTTTGAGTGACAGGCGCTTATCCACCTCGAACAGGTCCCCGGTCATTTTTTCGTCAGTGTTCAACGTGCAGTTCCTCGCAGTGTGCGGCAGTTTTTTCAAAGCGCGGCACGATACCAGCCGCGCGCCGTTTTAGGGGTATTTGCATAACAATAGACCCAGATATTCTTTTGCTGTCTAAAAAACCGCGGCTACGCTCCATCACCTTCTCGAAAACGCGGCAGATTCCCCATGACGTTCAAGTGTTCCTCCCTGACCCTCCTGGCCGCGTCCCTCGCCGCCGCCAGCGTGTTGCTCAGCCCCGGTGCCCAGGCCGAAGGCAAGATCAGCATCGCCCAGCAATTCGGCATCGGCTACCTGATCCTCGATGTGGTGCGCGACCAGCACCTGATCGAAAAACACGGCAAGGCCCAGGGCCTGGACATCCAGGTGGAATGGAACAGCATTTCCGGCGCCACCGCCATGAACGAATCGCTGCTGGCCGGCGCCCTGGATGTGGTGTCCGCCGGTGTGCCGCCGATGCTCACCCTGTGGGACCGTACCAGGGGCAAGCAGAACGTCAAGGCCATCGCCTCCTTGGGCTCGATGCCCAACTACCTGCTGACCAACAACCCCAACGTGAAGACCCTCAAGGACTTCAGCGAGAAGGACCGCATCGCCGTGCCCGCCGCTGGCGTGGGTTTCCAGTCGCGGACCTTGCAGATCGAAACCGCCAGGCAGTTCGGCGATGCCCACTACAAGAAATTCGATGACATCTCCATCAGCCTGGCCCACCCCGACGCCACCGCCGCGTTGATTGCCGGTGGTTCGGAGATCAACGCGCACTTCTCCAGTCCGCCGTTCCAGTACCAGGAGCTGCTGAGCCCCAGCGTGCACAAGGTGCTCAGTTCCTACGACATCCTCGGCGGTCCGGCGACGTTCAACGTGCTCTACACCACGCAGAAATTCCACGACGAAAACCCCAAGACCTACCAGGCGTTCTACGCCGCGCTGGCCGAAGCCGAGCAGATCATCAAGGCCGACAAACCGGCAGCGGCCAAGGCGTATATCCGTGTAGAACAGTCAAAGCTGCCGTTGGACCTGGTGGAAAAAATCGTCCAGGACCCGGAAATCGACTTCACCATCGTGCCGCAGCGTACCTTCATCTACGCCGAGAAATTGCAGGAACTGGGCGTACTGAAAAACAAGGCGGCGAGCTGGAAGGACTACTTCTTCGAAGAGGCCCATGGCGGTAACGGCAGCTGACCTGTAAACCGCCCCTCCCACATTTGGATCTCCACAATGCCTATACCGCATTCAAGCTGCGCTTGATCCAGTCATACAAGTCATTCCCCTCGCTCGACAACTCACTGTTGGCTCGCCGGCACAGGTAGTACTGGCGGCCATCATTGACCTCCAGATCAAACAGCTTCACCAGCTCGCCATTGGCCACATGGGGCGCTACCAGCGGCGCGCGCAGCAACGCGCAGCCCAGGCCGGTGAGGGTGGCGGTGAGTGCCAGTTGGCCGTCTTCGAGCAGCAAGCCATTCAGCGCCGTGGTGTCGACCTCGGCTGCCTCGAACCATTGGCCCCAGGTGCCGCGTTCTTCATCGTGCAGCAACGGCAGTTCGCTCAAGGCCTGGGGCGTGTCGATGGGGCCGTGTTGGGCGAGAAAGCTGCGGCTGCAATAGGGGGTCACCGCGCCGGAGATCAGGGGTTCGCTGTGATAGCCCGGCCAGTGCCCGGTGCCGAAGCGAATCGACAGGTCGGCGGCATCGCTGGGGTAGCTGCGGTGGTTGGCGTAGGTCACGTTGATGTCCAGCGCCGGGTGGTCTTTGAGGAAGTTCTCCAGGCGCGGGATAAACAGGTTGATGCCAAACAGCGGGATCAGGCTGATGGTCACCTGGCGGGTGGCGCTTTTCTCGCGCACATGTTCGGTGGCGCTGCGCAGCACGGCAAAGGCCGAGCGGATGGCACGGTAATACTCGCGCCCTTCATCGGTCAGCACCAGGTTGCGGCCCTGGCGCAGGGTCAGTGGCTGCTGCAGGAAGTCTTCCAGCAGGTGCAGTTGATGGCTGATGGCAGAGGCGGAAACGTCCAGCTCGCGCGCGGCGGCATTCACCCCGCCATGGCGCGCAAACGCTTCGAACGTCCGCACGGCACGCAGGGGAGGGTCATTGGCTAACTGTTCTGATTTATTCATGTATTGAATTAAACACCAAGTTTTAGCCCAAATAAAGAGCCATAAGTGCCGTATTTGCGGCACAAATACCCTGTCATTGCTTTGGCATAACCCTATAACTTTCTGATATTTGATAAAAACAGAATAGATGCTTAGTGTGCCGCCCTTGTACGCACTGAGGTCGACGGTCTTCATGGATGGGTTTATCCAACAACTGCTCAACGGCTTGATGACGGGCAGTCTCTACGCGCTGGTGGCCCTGGGGTACACCATGGTCTACGGCATCCTGCGCATCATCAACTTCGCCCACGGCGATGTGCTGATGATCGGTGCGCTCGTGGGCTTGTCGATGATTCGCCTGTTGCAGGCGACTTGGCCGGCGTTGCCACCGCTGCTGGTGTTGCTGACGGCCACCCTGGTCGCCATGGCATTTTGTGCGGCGCTGGCGGTGGTGATCGAGCGCGTCGCTTATCGCCGGTTGCGTCACGCGCCGCGCCTGGCGCCGTTGATCAGCGGCATCGGGGTGTCGCTGCTTTTGCAAACCATCGCGATGCTGGTCTGGACCCGTAACCCGCAAATGTTCCCGCAACTGCTGCCGCTGGAACCCATCGAAGTACTGCCCGGGGTCTCCGCGCACCCGGCTGTCACCAACGCCACGGCCCTCACCACCATCGCCATTGCGCTGTCAGTGATGGTCGCGCTGCTGGTGCTGGTCGAGCGCACGCGCTTTGGCCGGGCCATGCGTGCCGTGGCGGAAAACCCCCAGGTCGCGAGCCTGATGGGCATCAACCCGAATCGGGTCATTGTGCTCACCTTCGCCATCGGCGGCGCCCTGGCGGCATTGGCCGGGGTAATGATGGCCAGCAACTACGGCAGCGCGCATTTCTACATGGGCTTCCTGCCGGGGATCAAAGCCTTCACCGCCGCGGTGCTGGGCGGTATCGGCAACCTCAAGGGCGCCATGCTCGGCGGCCTGTTGCTGGGGCTGATCGAAGCCCTGGGCACCGGCTACCTGGGCGCCGCCACCAACGGGGTGTTCGGCAGCAATTATCAGGATGTGTTTGCCTTTATCGTGCTGATCGCGGTGCTGGTGTTCCGTCCTTCGGGGCTGTTGGGCGAACGTCTGGCGATCCGCGCATGATCAACCCACTCACTTCCAATCAACGCGCCAGCCTGGGCCTGCTGCTGTTTGCCGTGGCCCTGGTGCTGGCACCGTGGATCGTCGGCCACGCCGGTGGCAACACCTGGGTGCGGACCCTGGATTTTGCCCTGCTGTACATCATGCTCGCCCTTGGCCTGAACATCGTGGTCGGTTATGCGGGGCTGTTGGACATGGGGTTCATCGCGTTCTACGCGGTGGGCGCCTACCTGGCCGCGTTGCTGTCGTCGCCCCATCTGCTGCAACAGTTTCCAGCCCTGGCGGCGTTGCTGCCGGCGGGCATGCACACCTCGATCTGGTTGATCCTGCCCCTGGGCGCCTTGCTCGCGGCGGGGTGCGGCGTGGTGTTGGGTGCGCCGACCTTGCGCCTGCGCGGCGACTACCTGGCCATCGTCACCCTGGGCTTTGGCGAGATCATCCGTATCCTGCTGCGCAACCTCGACCGCCCGGTGAATATCACCAATGGCCCCAAAGGCATCGCCCAGGTCGATCCGGTGAACCTGCTCGGCGTGAACCTGGGCCGTACCCAGGAACTGTTCGGCCTGCGCCTGCCGTCGGTGTACCTCTATTACTACCTGTTCGCCGCGCTGGTGGTGCTTATTCTGTTTGCCTGCATTCGCCTGGAGCGCTCGCGCATCGGCCGTGCCTGGGTGGCGATCCGCGAGGACGAAGAAGCGGCCCAGGCCATGGGCGTGAACACCGTGCGCCTCAAGTTGCTGGCGTTTGCGATTGGCGCCGCGTTCGGCGGGGTGAGCGGCGCGCTGTTCGCCTCGTTCCAGGGTTTTGTCTCGCCGGAATCGTTCACCCTCAACGAGTCCATTGCAGTGCTGGCGATGGTGGTGCTCGGCGGCATGGGCCATATCCCGGGGGTGATCCTCGGCTGCGTACTGCTGGCGGCATTGCCTGAAGCGTTGCGCGCGAGCATGGGCCCGTTGCAGCAGGCGTTGTTCGGCCAAGTGCTGGTGGACCCGGAAATCATCCGCCAGCTGTTCTACGGCCTCGCGTTGATCCTGGCGATGCTCTATCGACCCGCCGGGCTGTGGCCCAAAGGAGTGGCACGATGAACACACCTCTGCTGCAGATTGACCGGGTCAACAAACACTTCGGGGGCGTGGCGGCGTTGACCGATGTGAGCCTGAGTATCCAGGCCGGCGAAATCTACGGGCTGATCGGCCCCAACGGCGCGGGCAAGACCACCTTCTTCAATGTCATGACCGGCCTCTATACCCCGGATTCCGGGCGCTTCCAGCTCGATGGCCGGGAGTACCGGCCGACCAGCGTGCATCAGGTGGCCGAAGCCGGCATTGCCCGCACGTTTCAGAATATCCGCTTGTTCAATGCCATGAGCGCCCTGGAAAACGTCATGGTCGGGCGCCATGTGCGCACCCGCAATGGCCTGTGGGCCGCCTTGAGCCGGCATCGTCGTGCTCGCGACGAGGAAGCCCAAACCCGTGCCCACGCCCATCGCCTGCTGGCGTATGTCGGGCTGGCGGGGTTCGCCCGTTATCGCGCCGACAGCTTGAGCTACGGCCATCAGCGCCGCCTGGAAATCGCCCGCGCATTGGCCACCGAACCGCGCCTGCTGGCCCTGGATGAGCCGGCGGCGGGTATGAATGCCAGTGAAAAAGTGCAGTTGCGCGGCCTGCTGGAAAAGATCCGCGACGACGGCCATACCCTGCTGTTGATCGAGCACGACGTGAAGCTGGTGATGGGCGTATGCGACCGCATCAGCGTGCTCGATTACGGCCAAGTCATCGCCGTAGGGCCACCCGTCGAAGTGCGCCAGCACCCGGCAGTGATCCAGGCCTACCTGGGAGCCAGTGCCCATGTCTGAAGCCTTGTTGAACGTCGAGGGTTTGCAGGTGCGCTACGGCGCCATCGAGGCGGTCAAATCCCTGGATTTGCACATTGCCGAGGGTGAGCGCGTCACGCTGATCGGTGCCAACGGTGCGGGCAAGACCTCCAGCCTCAAGGCTCTGACGGGTCTGCTGCCGGCCAGTCAGGGTGCAATCCGTTTTGCCGGGCGTTCGATCCTCGGCCAGGCGCCGGACCAGTTGCTGCGCCAGGGCATCGCCATGGTCCCGGAAGGGCGCGGGATTTTTGCGCGCATGAGCGTGCTGGAGAACCTTCAGTCCGGTGCGTTTTTGCGCCGTGACAACGAGCAGGTGCAGCGCGAAATGCGCCAGCTGTTCGAACACTTCCCGCGCCTGGAAGAGCGCCTGCAGCAGTCCGCCGGCCTGCTCTCGGGCGGTGAGCAACAGATGCTCGCCCTGGCCCGTGCGCTGCTGTCACGCCCGCGTTTGCTGATCCTCGATGAGCCGTCCATGGGCCTGGCGCCGATCATGGTGGAAAAAATCTTCCAGGTGATCGACGACGTGTGTCGCCAGGGCATGACCCTGCTGTTGGTGGAACAGAACGCACGGCTGGCCCTGCAAGTGACCGACCGTGCCTATGTGATGGACACCGGCCGCATCAGCCTCAGCGGGCCCTCCGCAGATTTGCTTGAACACCCCGAGGTGCGCAGCGCCTACCTCGGTGAATAACGGCTCGATGAAAAAACACCCATGACGCTACCGGACGCCCGGCGTGTTCCGACCCGCCCGAAAAGAAACAGGAACGACTGATGAAGACTTTCAACAAAACCGCACTGATTGGCCTGGCCCTGAGCAGCCTGGCGAGCGCCATGGCCCAGGCCGACCAGACCGTGCTGATCGGCCTGGCCGGTCCCTTGACCGGGCCCTCGGCCCGGATTGGTAAAGACCTGGAAAATGGCGCGCAACTGGCCATCGACCAGGCTAACGCCAAGCACCCGACAATCAATGGTGAGGCGGTGACCTTCAAGCTGGTGTCCGAAGACGACCAGTCCGACCCGCGCACCGCCGTGACCGTTGCCCAACGCCTGGTGGATGAGGGCGTGGTCGGCGTGGTCGGCCACTGGAACACCGGCACCAGCATCCCGGCGGCGCGGGTCTACCACGACGCCGGTATCGCCCAGGTGGCGCCAGTCGCTACCGGGCATGCCTACACCCAGCAGGGCTTCGACACCAGCTTTCGCATCATGGGCCACGACGACGATGGCGGCCAGGTGGCCGGCCGCTATGCGTTGAACACCTTGAAAGCCCAGCGTATTGCCGTGATCGACGACCGCACCGCATTCGGCCAGGGCCTGGCGGACCAGTTCGTCAAATCCATCGAGGCCGGTGGTGCCAAGGTGGTTGCCCGCGAATACGTGGACGACAAGACCATCGACTTCAGTGCCGTGCTGACCAATATCCGTAGCCGGAACCCTGACCTGATCTTCTTCGGCGGCGTCGACGCCCAGGCTGCACCGCTGGCCCGGCGTATCAAGCAGTTGGGGATCAAGGCACCGCTGATGGGCGCCGGTGGGTTTGTCAGCCAGACTTTCCTGCAGCTGGCGCAGAACGAAGGCGAGGGCGTGATTGCCTTGGAGCCGGGCCTGGCGATTGCGCAGATGCCGGGTGGCAAGGCGTTCGAACAGGCCTATAAAGAACGCTACAAAACCGCGATCGAACTGCATGCACCGTTTGCCTATGACGGCGTTGGTGTGTTGGTGGCGGCCATCGAGAAGGCCGGATCCACCGACCCACAGAAGTACCTGCCGGTGCTGCGCGCCATCAGCTATCCGGGCGTGACTGGCACGATTGCGTTCGATGCCGAGGGCAACTTGAAGCAACCGTCGTTCACCGTTTACCAGGTCAAGGCCAATCAATGGCAGCCGGTGAGTGTGGCGGGTGGCCAATAAACCCACCCCCTCTGCAGGTGCGAGCTGGCTCGCTCCTGCAAGGGTCAATGGAGAGATGCAATGAACAAACTGGAAGGTGAACTGGGCATCCTTGCCCGGCGCCGGATCGAGGCGGAAATCATCAAGCCCATCTACGAGATCCTCAAGCGCGAGCAGGGCAAGGACTTTGCCGCCGCCGTGATCGGCGAAGCCGTGGGCAATGCGGCGATCCAGGCCGGCAAGCATTTTGCCGCACTGGAAGAGCAGGGCGCCGACCTCAAGAGCTTTGTGGAGTTGCAAGTGCTGTGGGAGAAGGATGACGCGCTCAAGGTCGAGATCATCGCCAGCGATGCCGAGCACTATGATTACGACGTCAAGCGCTGCCGCTACGCCGAGATGTACCACGAGATGGGCCTGGGCGAGATCGGCCACTTGCTGTCGTGCAACCGCGACGAGCTGTTTATCGTCGGCTACAACCCGAACATCGAACTGACCCGCACCCAGACCATCATGGGCGGCGCGCACCACTGCGACTTCCGTTATCGGGCCAAACCCCATGAGTAACCTGGCGCGGGTCAACGGCGAACGCCTGTGGGCTTCGTTGATGGAGATGGCGCAGATCGGTGCCACCGAAAAGGGCGGTGTGTCGCGCCTGGCATTGACCGACGAGGACCGGCGTGGCCGCGATCTGTTCGTGCACTGGTGCACTGCGGCCGGTTGCACGGTACGGGTGGACGCCATGGGCAATATATTTGCGCGTCGCGCCGGGCGCCATGACCACCTGGCGCCGGTGATGACCGGCTCCCACGGCGATTCCCAACCCTTCGGCGGCAAGTACGACGGCATCTATGGCGTACTCGCCGGAGTGGAAGTGCTGCGCACCCTGAACGACCTGGGGATTGAAACCGACCGGCCCATCGAAGTGGTCAACTGGACCAACGAAGAGGGCTCGCGCTTTGCCCCGGCGATGATTTCCTCCGGCGTCTACGCTGGCGTGTTCGACCTGGAATACGGGTTGTCCCGTGTGGACAAGGCCGGCGTGACCATCGGCCAGGCCTTGCAGCAGATCGGCTATGCCGGCCCCCACCCGGTGGGTGGCCAGGCGGTGCATGCCGCCTTTGAACTGCATATCGAACAAGGCCCGATCCTTGAAGCCCAGGGCATCACCATTGGCGTGGTCACCGGTGCCCAGGGCCAGCGTTGGTACGAAGTCGAATTGAGCGGGCGCAGCGCCCATGCCGGCACCACCCCGATGGACCATCGCCTGGATGCGCTGCTCGGTTTTGCCCGTGTGGTCGAGGCCGTGAATGGGCTGGGCCTGGAGCAGGGCGCGGAAGGACGGGCCACGGTGGGCATGGCGAATATCTTTCCCAACTCGCGCAACGTGGTGCCGGGACGGGTGTTTTTCAGCGTGGAATTCCGGCACCCGGACGAGGCCGTGCTGGCACGCCAGGACCAGCAATTGCGCGACGCCGTGGCGCACATCGCCGAAGGCATCGGCTTGCAGCACAGCGTTAAGCAGATCTTCCAGTACGCACCGATTGCCTTCGACAGCGATTGTGTAGAGGTGGTACGCGCGTCCGCCGAGGCGTTGGGCTACAGCCATCGGCCGATGATCTCCGGCGCCGGGCACGACGCCTGCTACCTGAACCAGGTGGCGCCGACCGCGATGATCTTCGTACCGTGCGTGGACGGGCTGAGCCATAACGAAGCGGAGGAGATCTCCCCCGAGTGGTCGACGGCAGGGGCGGATGTGTTGCTCCAGGCCATCCTGGCCAAGGCTGGGATCTGAAGGTACATACAAGTCTGATGTGGGGGGAGCAAACTCCCTCTAGACGCGCTACGTCGAAGAGGTAGGGGGCCCTCCCACAGTGATTCTTCATCGTCGGTGAGGTCAGCGGAAGAACTCACCGGGCGTGGCATAGAACTGCTGTCGAAACGCGTTGATAAACGCCGACGTGGACTCATAGCCACAGTTCAACGCCACATCCGTCACCCGTTCGCCTTGCTCCAGGGCGGGCAGGGCGCTCAATAACCTTAAACGCTGGCGCCAGGCTCGAAATGTCAGGCCGGTGTCCTTCAAAAACAGGCGGCTCAGCGTCTTTTCGCTGACCCCCAGTTTCTCGCTCCAGTGTCCCAGGGTAGTGTGCTGTTCCGGGCGCAGGCTCAAGCTGCGGTAGATCTGTCGCAACCTTGGGTCATGGGGCAATGGCAGCATCAAGTCGACCTTGGGCGCTGCGGCGAGTTGGTCGAGTACTACCTGGGCCAGGCGCCCATCCGGCCCATCCTCGGCATATTCCACCGGCAACTCGCTGAAACTGCGGATCAACTCGCGCAGCAGGCTGCTCACCTCCAGCACCTGGCAGCGTTCGGCGGCCCAGGCGGTGACGCTGCAATCGAGGTACAGGCTGCGCATCTCGGTGTGGGGCGAGCTGTACACCCGATGCGGCATGCCCGCCGGGATCCACACCGCCCGCTGGGGCGGCGCGACGAAGCGGCCGGCGCTGGTCTGGATCTCCAGCACCCCGGAAATGGCGTAGGACAATTGCACCCACGGGTGGCTGTGCCGGCGGGTCAGGGCGCGGTTGGGCAGCGATTCGGTGCGCCCATACACCGGCCTTGGCAGGCTGGAAAGCCCAGGCACACTGCGGCGTACGGTGTTGGCATGTCCTTTAGGCGGCATTTACTGGCTCATTGGCGTTAGTCGGTAACAAGGCGTTACGTTAGAGTCGCCATGACGCTCTTGGCAACCCCCGGAAGATTCGCTTATGACTCGCCCCCGTTTTCTGCCCGACAACTTCACCCTGACCTTGATCGCCACGGTGATCCTCGCCTCCCTGCTGCCCGCCAGCGGCCAGACCGCCGTGGCCTTCGGCTGGGTCACCAACCTGGCCATCGCGCTGCTGTTTTTCCTGCACGGCGCCAAGCTGTCGCGCCAGGCCATCGTCGCCGGCGCGGGCCACTGGCGCCTGCACCTGCTGGTGTTCAGCCTGACTTTTGTACTGTTCCCGCTGCTGGGCCTGGCGCTCAAACCGGTGTTGTCGCCGCTGATCGGCAAAGACCTGTACATGGGCATGCTCTACCTCTGCGCCTTGCCGGCCACGGTGCAGTCGGCGATTGCCTTTACCTCCCTGGCGCGGGGCAACATCCCGGCGGCGATCTGCAGCGCGGCGGCCTCCAGCCTGTTCGGCATCTTCCTCACGCCATTGCTGGTGACGTTGTTGCTCAATGTGCACGGCGAAGGCAGCTCCACTGTCGATGCGATCCTGAAAATCAGCGTGCAACTGCTGCTGCCGTTTATCGCCGGGCAGATCGCCCGCCGCTGGATCGGCGCGTGGGTGGGGCGCAATAAAGCCTGGCTGAAGTTCGTCGACCAGGGTTCGATCCTGCTGGTGGTGTACGGCGCGTTCAGCGAAGCGGTCAACGAAGGCATCTGGCACCAGATCCCGCTGTGGGAGCTGGGCGGCCTGGTGGTGGCCTGCTGCGTGTTGCTGGCCTTGGTGCTGGTGGCGTCCACCCTGTTGGGCAAGGCTTTTGGCTTTAATCAGGAAGATCGCATCACCATCCTGTTCTGCGGCTCGAAGAAGAGCCTGGCCACGGGTGTGCCGATGGCCCAGGTGCTGTTCGCCGGGGCGAGCATGGGCGTGCTGATTTTGCCCTTGATGCTGTTTCACCAGATCCAGTTGATGGTCTGTGCGGCGTTGGCGCAGCGTTATGCCAAGCGGCCGGAGAGCATTCCGGAGTTGATGGCGCAGGTGGATCCTTAACCGTTTGTTGCGCTAAGGCGAATAACCTCAAGTTAGTGCCTTTGCTGACGACTTACTTCCTAATAGCCCAGGAAGGAGTATCAGCATGCGTATCAACGGTTTTTCGGCAGCTACCTGTCTCCTTTGCCTTTGGGCAAGCACCTGCGGCGCGGCCCAGCCGGCGGGTCAAGGCACCATCAGTTTCACGGGCAGCATTGTCGAACCCTTGTGTGCGACAAATGCGCACAGCGGTGCCCGGATGGACGTGACAGGTTGCCCGAGCGCCAGCCGTGGCAATCGGTTCGATGTCCGCAGTATGGCGCCGGTCGCCAGCGTCAACGGGGCCAGTCTGCGGCTGGTGGCGGACAGCGGCAGCGGGCGTTATTACGACCAGACGTACCTGTTGGTGGACAGCCTCGGCAAGCCGATCCAGTCAGGCAACTACGTGGTCACCATGACGGCACCGTGACAAAACTGAGGGTATTTTGAGGGGGATGAACGTCAACAGACGGCCGATAAACCTATAGAATGCCAGGCGGCGGCGCTTGTCCTGGGTGGCCGCTTGATCATCGCCAGAGTACCTCGCCCTTCAATGAGCATTTCAGCCGCAACCCCCCAAGCCAACTGGCAACCGGTCATCGCCCTGGCGCTGGCCGCGTTTGTGTTCAATACCACTGAATTCGTCCCCGTCGGGCTGCTCAGCGCTATTGGCGCCAGCTTCGATATGCCCGTGTCCAGCGTCGGCCTGATGCTCACCATCTATGCCTGGATCGTGTCCCTGACCTCGCTGCCGGTGATGCTGCTGACGCGTAACGTCGAGCGACGCAAGCTGCTGATCGTGCTGTTCTGCCTGTTTATCGCCAGCCATATCCTTTCCAGCGTGGCCACCAGTTTCGGCCTGTTGATGGTCAGTCGCGTCGGCATTGCCTTGTCCCATGCGCTGTTCTGGTCGATCACCGCGTCCCTGGCGGTACGCCTGGCGCCGGAAGGCAAGCAGGTGCAAGCCCTCGGCCTGCTCGCCACCGGTACGTCCCTGGCGATGGTGCTGGGTATTCCCCTGGGGCGTCTGCTCGGCGAAGCCATGGGTTGGCGCACCACGTTCCTGGTGATCGGCGCGTTCGCCGCCGCCCTGGTGTTCTGGCTGGCGCGCACCTTGCCGTTGCTGCCGAGCCAGAACTCCGGCTCCCTGCGCAGCCTGCCACTGCTGTTCAAGCGTCCGGCGCTGGTGGCGTTGTATGTGCTCACGGCGATGACCGTGACCGCGCAATTCACCGCATACAGCTACATCGAACCTTTCGTCGAAGGCGTGGCCGGCATGAGCGGCAGCGCGGTGACCCTGATCCTGCTGGTGTTCGGCGGCGCGGGCATCATCGGCTCGCTGCTGTTCAGCCTGGTGCACCGCTTCAACCCCCACCTGTTCGTGGTCGGCGCGGTGTTTATCCTGGCCGCGTGCCTGGCGCTGATGCTGCCGTTGAGCGGCGCCGAGTCGTACCTGGTGATCCTCAGCGTGTTCTGGGGCATGGCGATCATGGGCTTCGGCCTCGCCATGCAGTCCAAGGTACTGGTGCTGGCCCCGGACGCCACCGACGTGGCCATGGCGATGTTCTCCGGTATCTACAACATCGGCATCGGCGGTGGCGCCCTGATGGGCAGTTGGGTCGGCAGCCACTTCGGCTTCGCCTGGGTCGGCGTGGCGGGCGGGTTGCTGGCGGCGCTGGCATTGATCGGGTATTGCCTGGCGATTCGCAAGTTTGGGACGGGTGTCGCCGCCGCCTGAATCCGCCGCCGGTGCCTATTGGGTTACAGGGCCAGGGCGTTCAAAACATGGACCGGGTCATTGTGAATGGCCCTTAGCAGTGCTTTGGCCGGCCCTGTCGGTTCTCTTCGCCCTTGTTCCCAGTTGCGCAGGGTGCCGAGATGAACATCAATCATCGCGGCGAATTTCGCTTGTGTCAGTCCGGTTGCCTTGCGGATTTCTTTTACTTGAAGCGCGTTCACGGTGAACTCACGCGAAGGCTGACGTTCGCCTCGGACGATTTCATCCATTTCTTGCACGCTTTCCATCAGCTCATCAAAGAATTTGCTCATGGTTATCTCCAGTGTTCGACGACAGCTTTAAGCGCTTTGCGTTCATCGTTTGTCAGGTCTTGCTGTTCGTTTTTCGGGTAAATCATCAACAGCGCAATACGTGAAGCGGATACGAAGTGGTAATAGATCACTCTGGCACCGCCACGTTTGCCGTGGCCTTTTGAGGCGACACGGATCTTGCGAATGCCACCCGTTCCTTCGATCAAATCTCCAGTTTCGGGGTTCAGCATCAACGCTACCTGAAGACCGAGATAGGCATCGTGATTCATGAGCTCCATTACCCGTCGGGTGAAAACTGGGGTTTCAATAAAAATCATAGCAAATGTACGCCATTGACTTACTCGGCGACAATGCTAAGGCAGCCGTTCGTGTGAATCATCTGAGCAGTTGTAAGCAGGTTTTAGATGGGGTAGATGGTGATTGCGGCGGATTAGCCAAGATTGGCGGTCCGGGGTATAGGCCCCAGCACTGGCGAAGAAGTCCCTGCAAAAAAATCAGACAAGACTTCTTTATGCTGATCATCATGCATTTCAGCGCACCGGGCGCGGGCCGCCCGGTTTGCGCCGATTGCTCCTGCTGAGTATCTGCGTTACAGCGCAGCCAACACCGCCTCCAACTTCTCCTGATCCCGCGCAAACTGTCGAATCCCTTCCGCGAGTTTCTCAGTCGCCATCGCATCTTCATTCGAGGCCCAGCGGAACTGCGCTTCGTTCATTGGCTGGCGCGCTTCGCCTTCGGTCACCGGTACCAATTTGCGTGCCAGCGTGCCCTGGTCGTCGTCGAGCTTCTGCAGCAGCTCCGGGCTGATGGTCAGGCGATCGCACCCCGCCAGCTGTTCGATCTGGCTGAGGGTGCGGAAGCTTGCGCCCATCACCACGGTGTTGATCTGGTTGGCCTTGTAGTAGTTGTAGATGCGCGTCACCGATTGCACGCCCGGGTCATCAGCGCCGGTGTAGTCCAGGCCGGTGTTCTTGCGGTACCAGTCATAGATGCGGCCCACGAACGGTGAGATCAGGAACACCCCGGCATCGGCGCAGGCCTGGGCCTGGGCGAACGAGAACAGCAGGGTGAGGTTGGTCTGGATACCGGCTTTTTCCAGGCGTTCGGCCGTACGGATGCCTTCCCAGGTGGAGGCGAGCTTGATCAGCACGCGGTCGCGGCGGATACCGGCCTGGTCGTACAGGGCGATCAACTGGTTGGCCTTGGCCCACAGCGCGTCTACATCGAAGGACAGGCGCGCGTCGACTTCGGTGGAAATACGCCCGGGAATGACCTTCAAAATGCCGGCACCCACTGACACCGCGAAGTGGTCGCAGGCCAGGCCGACGTCGCCCTTGGCCAGGTTGACGGCATTGCGCAGCAGCTCGGCGTATTCCGGGATCGCGGCGGCCTTGAGCAGCAACGACGGGTTGGTGGTGGCGTCCACCGGGCGCAGGCGGCTGATGGCTTCCAGGTCGCCGGTGTCGCAGACCACGGTGGTGAATTGCTTGAGTTGTTCGAGCTTGGACGTCATGAGCGGCAATCTCCAAAAAAGGTTATTGGTTGAGGGCCTGTGCGGTGTCCAGGTCGGTGATCAGGATGTCCAGGTAGCCGCCCTTGAGCGCGCCACGAATGGCCTGGACCTTGTTCAGCCCGCCGGCCAGGCCGAGCACGCGGTGGATACTGCGCAACTTGGGCAGCGCCACCGAGACCACGAATTCTTCATCTTCCTCCAGCACCGGCTTGCCCTGGGCATCGAAGTAACGCAGGCAGATATCGCCGACGGCACCGCGCTCGGCCAGCAGGCGCAGCATGTCCTCGGTGTAGTAGTTGCCACTGTTGCGCAGCAACTGCGAGGGTTCGAGGTCGCCGATGCCGACGATCGCCAGGGTGATGCTGTCAAAGCGTTGCAGCACTTCCTTGACCTCTTCCATCTGCACGATGCGCTGCTTGCTCTCCACCGATTGCTCGATGCTTTGCGACGGCAGCAGGAACGCCGGGCAGTTGAGCAGGGTGGCCAGGCGTTGGGTGAGCAAGGTAGCTTCAAACGCGCCTTTGTTGCCGACACCGCCCAACAGTTGTACCACTTCCTGGGCGCCTTGTTTGCCCGGCTGGGCATGCAGGTGGCCGACCATGGCGCGAATGGTGCTGCTCCACGACGAAATGCCGATATGGTCCTGGGGCGACAGGCTGGTCTCCAGGTAGTGGGCAGCCGCCGAGCCGATGGCTTGCTTGATGCTTTCATCGTTGCCGGGCTCGGTGGCTTCCACCACGATCACCTGGCGCACGTCGTAGCGGCGTTGCAATTGGTTTTCCAGCTCCAGGTGCAGGCCTTGCAGGCGCATCACGCTGATCTTCACCACGCCTTCCTGCAGCGCCCGGCGCAGGGCGCGGCTGATAAAGGATTGGGACAGGTCCAGCTGTGCGGAAATCTCGGACTGCTTGAGCCCGTCTTCGTAATAGAGGCTCGCGATCTTGGTGATCAGGCGCTGTTCTTCGATCTGGCTCATGAAGGCCTCAGTGATGACATCAATGCGGGTGAGGATACCAAACCCTTACGACATGATCAGGCCGCCGTCGATATTGATCGCCTGGCCGGTCAGGTAGGCCGCGTCATCCGAGGCCAGGAACGCCACCAGGCCGGCGACATCCGAGGGTTTTCCGGCCCGGCGCAGGGGGATGTTCCTGACCCATTCGGCCATCAGTTCACCCTTGCCGTAGCGTTTTTCGTCGGTGCTGAGGATCTCGCCCCACACGCGGTCGTTGTAGTCCCACATCTCGCTTTCGATGATGCCGGGGCAGAACGCGTTGACCGTGATGTTATGCCGCGCCAGTTCCAGCGCCAGGCTCTGGGTAATGCCGATCACGCCCATTTTGCTCGCGGCGTAGTGCGGGGTGTAGATAAACCCCTGGCGGCCCTGGCCGGACGAGGTGTTGATCAAGCGCCCGCTGCCTTGCTTGACCATGTATTTGGCCGCTTCCCGGCAACCCAGCCACACGCCGGTGGTGTTGACCTGCAGCACCTTGTCGAAGTCGGCGCGGGGCATCTTGTCGTAGTGGTCGATGGTGATGATGCCGGCGTTCTGTACCGACACGTCGATGCTGCCGAAGCGTGCGTGACCTTCGCGGTAGAGGGTTTCGATGTCTTCTTCGCGGGTCACGTCGATGCCCAGGGCCAGGGTGTCGACCTTGTATTCCCGGGCCAGTTGGTCGGCGGTGAACGTCACGCGCTCCAGGTCGTTGGAGGCCAGCACCAGGTTGGCACCTTCCTGGGCGAAGCGCTCGGCAATGCCGGCACCGATGCCACGGCAGGCGCCGGTGATCACGATGGTTTTACCGCTGAAACGTTGCGACATGACAAAACTCCTTACCAGCAGACAAAACCACCATCGACCAGCAGGTCGACACCGGTGCAGAAAGACGAGGCCTGGCTGACCAGGAAAATCGCCGGGCCGACCATTTCGTCCACGCTGGCCATGCGGCCCATGGGCGTGGTCTGTTCAAAGATCTTCACCTGGTCGGCGACTTCCGGGCGTGAGTTCATCGGCGTGGCGGTGTAGCCGGGGCTGATGCAGTTGACGCGCAGGCCTTTGTCGGCCCATTCCATCGCCAGGCTTTTGCTCAGGTGGATCACCCCGGCCTTGGAGGTGTTGTAGTGCGCCTGCAACAGGCCGCGGTTGACGATGCTGCCGGACATGGAGGCGATATTGACGATGGCGCCTTTGCCACGCGGCAACATCACCGCGGCCTGGGCCTGGCAACTGAGGAAGATGCCGGTGAGGTTGATGTCCAGGGTGGTTTGCCAGCGTTGCAGCTCCAGGTCTTCGGCGGCCTGGGCATTGGCGATGCCGGCGCAGTTGACGGCGACGCTGAGTGGGCCGAGTTCTTGTTCGGTTTGCGCGACGGCTGCATCCAGGGCGGCTCGCTCGGTGACGGTGCCGCTCAACGCCAAGGCGCTCCGGCCCAGGGCCTGGATGCGTTCTACGGTGCTGGCGATGCCGGGGCTGCCCGGAAGATCAAAGCAGGCTACATCGGCACCGGCTTCGGCGAGCCCGACGGCGATAGCCTGGCCAATGCCGCTGCCGGCGCCGGTAACAAAGGCCACTTGGCCTTGAAGACTAAAAAGCTGCATGACTAACTCCGTTATTTGAAATTACAGTGAACCCCTGTGGGAGGGGGCTTGCTCCCGATAGCAGTGGTTCAGTGACAGATGCATCTGCTGGCACTCCCTCATCGGGGGCAAGCCCCCTCCCACAGTTGGATCTGTGTAGGTATTTGGCTATGCGG
>NZ_FMUC01000005.1:0-127681 GCF_900100935.1 Pseudomonas sp. NFACC25 | reverse complement strand
ACTCCCTCATCGGGGGCAAGCCCCCTCCCACAGTTGATCTCCATTGTCTGTGAGGACCGGGTTCCTACGCGGTGGCCATTTCCATCACCGCCACCGGCGTGGCCTCACCGCGCTGCAGAATCCCCATCTGCCGTCCCCGGCTCATCACCATCACCCGATGGGACAACCCCAGCACTTCATCCAGGTCGGAACTGACCACAATCACCGCCATGCCCTTGGCCGCCAGGTCCGCGATCACTTCATAAATCGCCGCCCGCGCACCCACGTCGATGCCGCGTGTGGGCTCATCGAGGATGAACACCTTGGGGTTGCGCGCCAGCCACTTGGCGATGATCACTTTCTGCTGGTTACCGCCGGACAGGCTGGAAATCCGCGACTGCGGCGCACCTTTCACCCCCAGTCGCGCCACCGCCGTGCGCGCGAATTCGCGCAGCGGGGCAGGGAACACCCAACCGCGTTTATCCAGCAGGTCGGTGTTGCCATAAATCAGGTTGTCTTCGATGCGATGCTCCACCACCACGCCTTGCTGCTTGCGGTCTTCCGGCACCAGCACCACGCCGGCCTGGATCGCCTCGAAGGGCGAGCGCAACTGGCGGATCTCGCCATCCAGCACCATATGGCCCCGAATGTCCTGGGCCGCGCCGGCAATGGTACGCACCAGTTCGGTTCGCCCGGCGCCGACCACCCCGGCAATGCCGAATACCTCGCCGGCCCGCACGCTGAAGTCGATGCCGTGCAAGGCAAACTCACGGCAGGTCAAATCCTTGACCTGCAACATCACCTGCTCCTGGGGTGCCTGCAACGCAGGGAAGATCCGCTCCAGGCTGCGCCCGACCATCTGCTCCACCAACTCCCGGACCGGCACCTGGGCCGTGGCATGCAGGGCGATCTGGCGACCGTCGCGCAGCACCAGCACGCGGTCGGCGATGCGTGCGATTTCTTCCAGGCGGTGGCTGATATAGATAAACGACACACCCTCGGCCTTGAGCCGTTCCACCTGCTTGAACAGCAGCTCGGTTTCCTCGCCACCCAATGCGGCGGTGGGTTCATCGAGGATCAACAGGCTGGCCTTCAGCGTCAGCGCCTTGGCGATTTCCACCAGTTGCTGGGCCGCCACGCTCAGGCCTTCGACCTTGCGCGAGGCCGGCACCTTGAGGCCCAGGCGTTCGAGTTGGATCTGCGCCTGGGCCTCCATGTACTCGCGATCCACCCGCCCACGGCGCATGGGCAGGCGGCCGACGAAGATGTTCTCGGCGATCGACAGTTGCGGCAGCAGGCGGATTTCCTGGTGGATCAGGCCGATCCCGGCGCCCAGCGCAGCCCCCGGTGAAGCGGGGGCGTAGGGCGCGCCGAGCCAGGTCATGCTGCCCCCGGCTTCCGGTTGCACCAGCCCGGCGATGATCGACGACAAGGTCGACTTGCCCGCGCCGTTCTCACCGAGCAGGGCCAATACCTCGCCGGGGCGAATGTCCACGTTGACCTGCGACAACACCTGCACCGGCCCGTAGGCCTTGCTGATATTGCGCAGGCACAGCACCGCGTCGGATCGAGCGGTGTCAACGGCTGCTGCTTGCATGACGACCTCCAAGGCTTACGGGTGCTGTTGCAGGAACGGCGCGACGTTTTCTTTAGTGGTCAGCACGGTGGGCAACAACTGCTCCTTGGGCAAGGTCTTGCCGGCTTTGAGGTCGATGGCCGAGGCCACGGCCAGGCGCCCCATTTTCTGCGTCTGCTGGGTCATGGTCGCGTTCAGCACACCGCTTTGCACGGCCTTGAGCCCGGCCACGTCACCGTCGAAACCGACCACGACCACCTTGTGATCGAGGTTGCCGACTTTCACCGCCTGGGCAGCGCCCAAGGCCATGGCGTCCGCACGACCGAAGAACACGGTGATGTTCGGGTCACGCTGGAGCAGGTCCTGGGCCACGGCGAAGCCTTTGTCCTGGGCCCATTCGGCCGGTTGCTGGGCGACGACCTTGAGGTCCGGGAAGGCTTTCAGGCCCTCCTCAAAACCCTTGGCGCGATCATTCTCGGGGGTGGTACCGATCTGGCCTTGCAGGATCGCGATGCGGCCCTTGCCGTCGGTGATCTTGCCCACGTACTCGGCCAGGGTCTTGGCGCCGGCCACGCTGTCGCTGGCGATAAAGGTGTCGCCCGGTGCGTCGGGGGCGTTGCGGTCCACGGCGATCACCGGGATGCCCGCAGCCTTGGCGGCTTTCACCGGCACACCGGCAGCAGTGGCGCCGGCCGGGATGTAGATCAGCACGTCGATCTGGCGGGTGATCAGGTCTTCGATCTGGCTGACCTGGGTGGAGGAGTTGCCCTGGGCGTCCACGGTGATCACCTTGACCCCCTTGGCTTTGCCTTCGGCTTCCACCGATTGCTTGATCTGGTTGAAGAAGTCGGCCTGCAGGTTGGCCACGGCCAGGCCGATGGTCAAATCCTTGGCCCAGGTGGTGCCGGCAGCGGTGAGGGTGGCGGCGGCGAGAGCGGTGGCCAACAGCAATTTCTTGGGGCTGAACATGTCGGTGACTCCTGGTTTTATTGTTGGAGGGTGTCAACTGTCGAACAGGTTTAACGGGCAGTGCTGGAGCGGCGTCGCAGGGTGTCGATGGTGACGGCGAGGGCGATGACCACGCCGATCACCACTTGTTGAATAAAGGGCGAGACGCCGAGCAGGTTGAGGCCATTGCGCAATACGCCAATGATCAGTACGCCCACCAGGGTGCCGCCGATGCTGCCGACGCCGCCACTGAGGCTGGCGCCGCCAATCACCACGGCGGCGATGGCGTCCAGTTCCAGGCTCAGCCCGGCGCTCGGTTGCGAAGAGTCCAGGCGCGCGGCCAGGGTCACCGCGGCGATGCCGGCCAGCGCACCGCTGATGGCGTATACCCACAGGGTAATCGCCCGCACCTTGATGCCCGACAACCGCGCCACTTCCGGGCTGCCGCCCATGGCGTAGAGGTTGCGGCCACCGGCACGAAAGCGCAGGAACACCCAGGCCACCACCAGCATCACCAGGAACAGGCCCACGGTGGCCGAGAGGAAACCAAAGTGGCGCACCGTCGCCAGGCTGGTGAACCAGTCCGGGTAGCCGACGATCTGCCGGCCTTCGGTGAGGATATTCGCCAGGCCACGGGCCACCGACATCATGGTCAGCGTGGCAATAAAGGGTGGCAGCTTGGCGTAGGTGATCAACCCGCCGGAGACCAGCCCGGCGAGCATGCCGCTGGCAATCGAGATCGGAATCGCAAAGCCCAGGGGCACCGCCTGATCCTGATACAGCCAGCCGAGCATCATCATCGAGAAGGCCAGCACCGAGCCGACCGACAGGTCGATGCCGCCGATCACGATCACCGCTGTCATGCCGATCGCCAGGATGCCCAGCACCGTGACCTGATCGAGGATGTTCAGGCCATTGCGCAACGAAAAGAAGAATTCGGAACTGAAGGAGAAGACCAGCACCAGCAGCACCAGCCCGATCAACGGGCCGCCGATGTTACTGGGCAGCAGTTTGACAATACGTGGGCGGGGTGGCGGCTTGAGTTCGGCCGGGTGCTGGACAATAGCTTTGGCGTCCACAGTGTTCTCCTGAGTTATTTTTTTTGGAGTGCTTTCAGGCGTCTTGAATATTTATGCGTGCCTGACTGTTAATTCAGATTCCAGTGACACCGTGTCAAAGTCAAGCGCTTAATTTTTCTTGCATGCCTCTGATCCGGTGTTTTTGCCCGGCGCAAAGCCACGGGCTAGATGAGCCGGCGTGGGATTTTGGCCGTTTGTCCGAGGGATATTTCCGGGTTTTATTTGGTTTTTCAGCGGTTCGCTCACTTGACCTGCTGGAGGATCGGCGTCTAAATAGAAATATATTGTCACTGCTGAATAAATATTCAAAGACAGCCTTGGACACTTTCACCCCGCGTGGTCAGCCTCAAAGGAGCCGCTGCATGAATGCCTTCCAGTACGACGCCCACCAGATCAAGGAACAGGCCCGCCTGATCCGTCGCCATGTGATCCGCTTGAATGCCGACTCCCCGGCGGGCGGGCACACCGGGGCGGATCTTTCCGAGACCGACATCCTCGCCACCCTGTATTTCCGCATCCTCAACACCGGCCCGGAACGCACCGAAGACCCCGAGCGCGATATTTATATCCAGAGCAAGGGCCACGGCGTCGGCGGTTTGTACTGCTGCCTGGCGCAGGCGGGCTACATCCCCACCGAGTGGCTGCCCACCTACCAGCACTTCAACTCGCACCTGCCCGGCCACCCGGTACGCCAGAAAACCCCCGGCATCGAACTGAACACCGGCGCCCTCGGCCACGGTTTGCCGGTGGCGGTCGGGCTGGCCCTGGCGGCGAAGATGTCCGGCAGCAACAAGCGCATCTACGTGCTCACCGGCGACGGCGAACTGGCCGAAGGCTCCAACTGGGAAGCGGCGATGGCGGCGGCCAAGTACGGCCTGGATAACCTGTTTGTGATCGTCGACAAAAACAAGCTGCA
Source organism: Pseudomonas sp. NFACC25 (assembly GCF_900100935.1). Classification (NCBI taxonomy): domain Bacteria; kingdom Pseudomonadati; phylum Pseudomonadota; class Gammaproteobacteria; order Pseudomonadales; family Pseudomonadaceae; genus Pseudomonas; species Pseudomonas sp. NFACC25. The sequence goes on along the minus strand of NZ_FMUC01000005.1, from coordinate 123,183 downwards.
GCTCGCCGGTTTGACCGCCGAGATCATGCCGCTGGACCCCCTGGACGTGAAATGGGCGGCCTTCGGCTTCCGCGTCAGCGAGTGCGACGGTAACGACGTCGACCAATTGATCGAAGCCCTGGAAAGCATGCAGACCAAGACCGGCGTGCCCCAGGTGCTGATCGCCCACACCATCAAAGGCAAGGGCGTGTCGTTTATCGAAGCCCGCCCCGAATGGCACCACCGCGTGCCCAAGGGTGATGAAATCAACGCAGCACTGGAGGAGTTGAACCATGGCGAGTGAACATTTGGCGAGCGTCATGGTGGAAGCGTTTATCGCTGCTGTCGAGGCCGGGCTGGACGTAGTGCCGGTGGTCAGCGACTCCACCTCCACGGCCAAGATCGGCCCGTTTGCCCAGCGCTTTCCCGAGCGGCTGATCAATGTGGGCATTGCCGAGCAATCCCTGGTCAGCGTCGCGGCGGGCCTGGCCCTGGGCGGCAAGATCGCCGCCACCTGCAATGCGGCGCCGTTCCTGATCTCGCGGGCCAATGAGCAGATCAAGGTGGACGTCTGCTACAACCAGGCCAATGTGAAGATGTTCGGCCTGAATGCCGGCACCAGTTATGGCCCGCTCGCCAGCACCCACCACAGCCTCGACGATATTTCGGTGATGCGCGGGTTTGGCAATGTGCAGATCTTCGCCCCGGCCGATGCCGTCGAGTGCCGGCAGATCATCGATTACGCGCTGCGCTACCACGGCCCGGTGTATATCCGTCTCGACGGCAAAGCCTTGCCCGACGTGCATGGCACCGACTATCAGTTTGCACCCGGTCAGGTGGATATCCTGCGCCAGGGCGCCGATGTGAGCATCGTGGCCCTGGGCTCGGTGGTGCATGAAGCGGTGGAGGCGGCGGCATTGCTGGCGGAGCAGGGCATCCAGGCCCAGGTGATCAACCTGTCGTCGATCCGGCCCTTGCAGCGTGATGGATTGCTCAGCGCCTTGAGCGGCACCCGTGCGGTCATCAGTGTGGAAGAACACAATATCAATGGCGGCGTCGGCAGCCTGGTCGCCGAAGTGCTGGCCGAAGCCGGGCTGGGCATTGCCCTGGTCCGCCTGGGTATCGGCGATGGCGAGTACGCCGCCGCCGGTGCCCGCGAACCGACCCGCGCCTTGCATAACATCGACGCGGCTGGGATCGTGGCGGCTGCCACTCGGTTGCGGTGAACCCAATGAATAACAACACCCCGCTGATCCTGGCGATAGATGAAGGCACCAGCAACGCCAAGGCGGTGCTGGTCAACGAACTTGGCCAGGTGATTGCGCGCGGTTCGCGGCCCTTGAGCATCCGCCATCCCCAGGCCGGGTTTTCCGAGCAGGACCCGCTGCTGATCTGGCAAAACACGTTGGCTGCGATTGAAGAATGCCTGGCCCAGGTGGATCGTCCGATCACTGCGCTCGCGATCAGCAACCAGCGTGAATCGGTGGTGGCTTGGGATAGGCATACCGGTGAACCATTGTCGCCGTGCATCAGTTGGCAGTGCCGACGCTCTACGGCGTTGTGCACTCAACTGCATGAGCAGGGCCATGAAGCGCTGATCCTGGAGAAGACCGGGCTGGCGTTGGACCCGATGTTCTCGGCGGGCAAATTTCGCTGGATTCTCGATCACCTTGAGGATGGCCACGCCCGCGCCGCTGCCGGGGAGATCTGCCTGGGCACCGTCGACAGCTGGCTGTTGTGGCAACTCAGCGGCGGCCAGGTGTTCGCCACCGACTATTCCAACGCCGCGCGCACCCAACTGTTCAACCTGCACACCTGCGCCTGGGATCCTGAGCTGTTGGCGTTGTTCGGCATTCCGGCTGCGGCGTTGGCGCCGATCCGGCCGAGCGCCGGTTTCTTCGCCGAAACCGTCGCGTTGGGTGCCTTGCCCGCCGGTATCCCGGTGATGTCGATGATCGGCGATTCCCATGCGGCGCTGTACGGGCAGGGCGGTTTTGCGCCGGGGCTGGTCAAGGCCACCCTCGGCACCGGTTCGTCCTTGATGACGCCCATGGGCGGGCCGATTGCCTCCACCCATGGCCTGTCGACCACCCTGGCCTGGCACGATGGCAGCCAACCTACTTTCGGCATGGAAGGCAATATCGTCCATACCGGCGCTGCCGTGCAGTGGGCGTCGAAGCTGGTGGCGGGAGAATCCCTGGATGCGCTGACCGAACAGGCCGCGCAATTGCCGGATAACGGCGGCGTGTATTTTGTCCCGGCGCTGTCCGGCCTCGGCGCACCGCACTGGAAGGCCGACGCCCGTGGACTCATCTGCGGGTTGAGCGAAGCCACGTCCGGCGCGCATATCCTGCGTGCGGCGCTGGAATCCATCGGCTATCAGATTCGCGATGTGTTCGAGGCCATGCAGCAGGACATCGGCAGCCCGCTCAAGGAACTGTGGGTGGATGGCGGCGCCACGCGCAACCGCTGGCTGATGCAGTTCCTCGCCAACCTGCTGCAACGCCCGGTGGTGCGCAGCCTGTCACCGGAGGTGTCGGCATTGGGCGCCGCGCACCTGGCGGGACGGGCGTTGGGGGTGTGGGCGAATGATGCGGCGCTGGGGCAGTTGGAACGCCAGCGCGAGCGCTTTGAGCCGCAGGAGGATCCGGCGATGGCGGAGCGTTACTCAGAGTGGAAAAAGGCTTTAGCCCGCACACTCCTCTAACCGCATATGCAAACCAAATGTGGGAGGGGCTTGCCGCCGATGAGCATAGGGAACTACATAACGTTGACTCAACACTGAACGTCCGGCAGATAGGGCTGTTGTGGTGAGCGGGCTTGTCGAATCGTCGCACCGCCCCTCCCACATTGAGATCACACCCGCCTTCAAGGCCGCCAGGTCTGCACGTCCTTGGCATCCACCGCCTTGGGCAACAACCCCGCCTTGAAGAACGCATCGGCAATCTTCTGCTGCTCACCCAACTGCTCAATCGTCACCGGCTGCACCTGATAACTGCGGTGCGCATTCGCCGCTTCCACCGTGGCTGCATCCAGGTTGCCCCACAGCGGGCCGAGCACTTTGGCCGCGTCCTGCGGGTTGGTTTTTACCCAGTGGCCGGCGTTTTCAAGCTGCGCATACACCACCTTCAATACCTCCGGGTGTGCCTTGGCGTAGGGCGTGCCGGTCAGGTAGTAACGCTTGTAGCTGGCCAGCCCGGCACCGTCCGCCAGGATGCGTGTCGGCAGTTGGCGCTGCACGCTGGTGAGGAAGGGCTCCCAGGTGACCCAGGCGTCCACCTTGTTGTTCTCGAACGCCGCGCGGCCATCGGCCGGCGACAGGTAAGCCGGCTCGATATCCGAGAACGCCAGGCCGGCCTTGGCCAGCGCGGCAATCAACAGATAGTGGGTGCCGGCGGCCTTGGTTACCGCGATCTTCTTGCCCTTCAAATCCGCTAACTGTTGGATCGGCGAGTCCTTGCGTACCACGATGGCCTGGGCCGAAGGCGAGGGCGCTTCCTGGGCGAAGTAGGTGAGTTTGGCCTGGGCGGCCTGGGCGAAGATCGGCACGGTGTCGGCCACGTCGGCGCTGATGTCCACATTGCCGACGTTCAGCGCTTCCAGCAGCGGCAGGCCGCTGGGGAACTCATGCCAGCTCACCTCGATGTTGTCGGCCTTGAGGGCTTTCTCCAGGGTGCCCTGGGTTTTCAGCAGGGTGATCAGCGTGGAGGATTTCTGGTAACCGATGCGCACGGTTTCCTGGGCGTGCGCACTGACGGCAACGGAAAGGGCCAGCAATCCTAATACAGCGGCGAGGGGACGACGGAGGGACATGGTGGGCTCGATCTTCAGCGAAATAGATCCAAGCTTAATGATCTGAAAACCATTCGATAAATACTCTTTCGATCTGAGCTTAGGGCGGTTTCAGCCGCTTCCTGCCCAGCGGGCATAACCATAGAATTATATGGTTCTTTCATAAAATTCAGTCGTTAATATAATCAAAATGGATTTTTTGACGCTGTCGGCCTTTCTCTTGAGCGGGCTGATCCATTCAATAGGGATACTTCGCATGGCTGCTTTTGATCACCTGACCCGTCGCCGCCTCCTGGGCCTGGCCGGCCTGACCCTGGCGAGCCTGTCGCTGCCGCGCCTGGGCTTTGCCGCTGACGCACATGCCGGCCACAATACCGCCCAGGAGCCTGCCGGCACCGGTGAGTTCATCCGCCTCGACGCGCCGCGCAAACTCAAGCTGGCGGTGAACCTCAACGCGGTGTGCCTGGCGCCGGTGGTGATCGCCCATGGGCAAGGCTTCTTCAGCAAGCACAACCTGGACGTGGAGTTGGTCAACTTCGGCAACTCCACCGAGGTCTTGCTGGAAGCCATCGCCACCGGCAAGGCCGACGCAGGCGTGGGCATGGCGTTGCGCTGGCTCAAGGCCCTGGAGCAGGGCTTTGACGTGAAGCTCACCGCCGGCACCCATGGCGGTTGCCTGCGGTTGCTCAGTGCCGCCAACGGCGGCGTGAGCAAGCTGGAAGACCTCAAGGGCAAGGCCATTGGCGTGACCGACATGGCCAGCCCGGACCGCAATTTCTTTTCGATCCTGCTGAAAAAACACGGCGTCGACCCGGTGCGCGATGTGGAGTGGCGCCTGTACCCGGCCGACCTGCTCGGCACGGCGCTGGAGCGTGGTGAAGTGCAGGCGGTGAGCGGCAGTGACCCGTTCATGTACCGCCTGATCAAGTCCGGCGTGGCGCGGGAGTTGTCCACCAACCTGGTGGAGGAATACGCCAACCTCAGTTGCTGCGTGGTCGGCGTCACCGGCAAATTGGTGCGTGAAGACAAGCGCGTGGTCGCGGCGCTGACCCAGGCGATCCTTGAGGCCCATGACTATTCCGTGCAGCACCCGGAGGACGTCGCCAAAGGCTTCCAGGCCTACGCACTGAACACCTCCACCGAAGAAGTCCAGGCCATCCTCCACGACCACACCCACGGCCACCACGCGGTCGGCGCAGCGCTGACCCAGGAGATCACCACCTACGTCACCGACCTGAAAACCGTGGAAGTGATCAGCAAAGGCACCGACCCGATCGCGTTTGCCAGGGAGATCACCGCCGATGTCTTCAACTGACGCAACCGTCCTCAACCCGCCTGTGGCGCTCAAGCTCGGGTGGCAAGGCGCGGCGGTGGTGACGGCCTGGGTGGCCGTCGCGCTGCTGATCAGCTACTGGCCCAACGCGGTGCGCAATTGGCCGATGACCCAGGGCCTGGCCAACCTCTGCTTAGGCGTGGCAGCGTTGTTCATCGTGCTGAGCCTGCTGGGGCGCAGGCTGTCGACACTCGCGCTGCGCTTGCGCACGGCCGCGCCCTGGCTGATCGCCTTCCCGGTGCTTTTGGGCCTCTGGGAGTTGCTCACCGCCAAGCTTGCGCTGTTGCCGGTGCCGTTCTTCGCGCCGCCCCAAGCCTTGCTCGCGGTGTACATCGAAGACTACCCACGCCTGGCCGACAGCCTGCTGCATTCGGCGCTGCTGCTGGGCTCGGGGGTGGCGCTGGGCGCGGCCACCGGGTTTGTCGCCGGTGTTGCCATTGGCTGGTCCACGCGGATCGGCTACTGGCTGCACCCGGTGCTGCGCATCCTCGGCCCGGTGCCGTCGACGGCGTTGTTGCCGCTGTGTTTTTTCCTGTTTCCGAGCAGTTGGAGTGCGAGCGTGTTTTTGATCGCCCTGGCCACCTGGTTTCCGGTCACGGTGCTCACCTGGTCCGGCGTGGCCAGCGTCGATAAAGCCTATTACGACGTGGCGCGCACCCTCGGCGCCCGGCCGGGTTTTCTGATTTTCAAGGTGGCGATTCCCGCCGCGTTGCCTCACGTCTTCGTTGGCCTGTTCATGGGCCTGGGCGCCTCATTCTCAACCTTGGTGGTGGCGGAAATGATGGGAGTCAAATCCGGCATCGGCTGGTACCTGCAATGGGCCCAGGGCTGGGCGGCCTACGCGAACATGTACGCCGCACTGCTGATCATGGCGCTGGCCTGTTCGGGGTTGATCACCGGGTTGTTCCTGGTGCGTGATCGGTTGCTGGCCTGGCAGAAAGGAGCGATGAAATGGTAGCCCTGGCACACGCGGTATCGGCTTCGGAAGGATTGGCGCTGCGCATAGAAAACCTCAGCCATGGTTTTGCGCTGGACGGCCGGCATTTGCCGGTGTTGGAGCGGGTGTCCCTGGACGTGGCGCCGGGAGAATTTGTGGCATTGCTCGGGCCGTCGGGTTGCGGCAAGTCCACCTTGCTGCGCCTGGTGGCGGGGCTGGAGCCGGCGGACTCCGGACGGCTGTTGGCCGATGGAGAACCCATCGCCGGCCCGGACCCGAGCCGTGTGGTGGTGTTCCAGGACCCGACCCTGTACCCGTGGCGCCGCGTGTGGGACAACGTCGCCCTCGGCCTCGAAGCCCAGGGCCTGCTCAAGACCCATTCGGCTAAGGTCGATGAGGCCCTGCACAAGGTCGGCCTTGGCCCGTTCGCCCGTGCCTATCCCCGGCAGTTGTCCGGCGGCATGGCCCAGCGGGTGGCGTTGGCCCGTGCCCTGGTCAACCAGCCGCGTTTGCTGATCCTCGACGAACCCCTGGGCAAACTCGACTCCCTGACCCGCATCACCATGCAAAAAGAGCTGATCGACCTGTGGCAGCGCCAGGGCTACACGGCGTTGCTGGTGACCCACGATGTGGAAGAAGCCTTGCTGCTGGCCAACCGGGTGATTGTGTTCAGCGACCGCCCGGCGAAGATCCAGGCACAGTTGAGCATCGATAGGCCGTATCCACGGCACCGGGACGATCCTTACCTGGTGGACCTGCGGCGGCAGATACTGGGCCTGCTGGGGTTGGGCGAAAACTGGTAGTCAGTGGGCGTCTTTCAGCGCAATGGCCTGGGTGGTCGTACTTGAGACACCGGCACGGTCCGCCAGGTAACGCGCGGGCGGCTGGCCCACCGCCTTGCGGAACATGGTGATGAAGCCACTGGCGTTTTCATAACCCAGGTCCAGGGCCACCCGTTGCACACTTTCACCCTTGGCCAGCCGTTGCAGGGACAGGATTACATGCAACTGCCGGCGCCAGCGGCCGAAACTCAGGCCCAGTTCCTCCAGCAACAGGCGCGTCATGCTGCGCTCGCTCATGCCGATGCGCACCGCCCACTGGCCGAGGGTGGCTTTGTCGGTCGGGTCGGCCAGCAGGCTGTTGGCCAGGCGGCGCAAGCGTGCGTCCTGGGGCATGGGCAGGTGCAGGGCTTCGACCGGGGCGGCGGCCAGTTCATCCAGCAAGGTGCTGATCAAGCGGCCTTGGGCGCCGGCCTCGTCATAGAATTGCGGGAAGCTGACGGCTTTGCTGATCAGCTCGTGCAGCAACCCGGACACGGCCAGGGTGCAGCATTGCGGCGGCAGGGCGTGGGCGGCGTCGGGGTCGATCAACAGGCAATACACCTCGGCCTCGCCAGAGCCACGCGCCGCATGGGGCGTACCGCCGGGAATCCACAGTGCACACTGGGGCGGCACGATCCAGATCCCCGCTTCGATTTCACAGTGGATGACCCCGCGCAGGGTGTACATCAACTGGCCCTTGCGGTGGGCGTGCTGGGCATGTTCCCAGGTGTCCGACGTGCTGGTGGCGCCCACGGCCACCACGGCGCGGGGGAACAGGTCGGCGTCCTTGGCCATCAACGGGTCGAGCAGATCGAGACGGTGGTGCTTCATGGCGGAGATCGCAGGTTGGCCGGATTGCGAAACAGTCTGGCTATTCTGTGCAATGCCGTCCAGGGGTTCGAGCTTTATATTGAGATCCACTCTCATTAAGGAGCTTTGCCATGCGACTCGACAGTACAACGTTCCCTGTGGTGAAAATCGTCTTCGATGCCCCGAACCAAGGCGGGCCGGAAGACGCCTTCCGGGTCTTCGAAGACCTGTTGGCACGCCAGCAATCCTTCCTGCTGCTGCACGAAAAAGCCGTGGACGAAACCCATCACGAACATTCCCATGAACAGCGCAAGCAAGCCTCGATCTGGATGAAGAAGCACCGACAAGCGCTGCGCACGTTCGTCAAGGGCATGATCCAGGTCGAGCCCAGCGCGGCCAAACGCCTGGCACTCAAGCCGTTTGCGCAGATGTTCGGCAAGGCCTGGGGCTACCCGTTGCTGGTGGTGGAATCCAAGGACCAGGCCTGGGCACTGGCGCGGGATGTGCTGGATGAGCGGGTGTCGGATGTGGCGTATTTTTGAACGGACGCGACCCGACTCTCTCTGTGGTGAGCGGGCTTGCCCCGCGCTGGGCTGCGCAGCGGCCCCAAAACCAGGCGCTTAGGCGTGCCTGATACACCGCATTCGTCTTCATCAGGGGCGCTTCGCACCCCAACGCGGGCAAGCCCGCTCGCCACAGGGGCAGGTCTTTCTCGCCGGTCGGGGGCTGGCCAAGCTGCGTTATCACCTGGCATTGCAGCTGTTGCTGATCCTGGTTTATCTGGTGGTGGCCGAGCGAGTGGTAGAGATTGTGTGGGGCTTGCGCGCCCATTGAAGTATCCTCCGCACCCCGCTTTCCACCGATTCAAAGACAGATGACAGGACAAGACATGCAGGCGCTGCTGGAGTCGATCCTCGACGAAGTGCGCCCCCTGATCGGCCTCGGCAAAGTCGCCGACTACATTCCCGCGCTGGCCGATGTACCGGCAAACCAACTGGGCATCGCGGTATACGGCAATGACGGCTCGGCCTACCGCGCCGGTGACGCCGATACGCTGTTCTCGGTGCAGAGCATTTCCAAGGTGTTCAGCCTGGTGCAGGCCATTGACCATGGCGGTGAAACCATCTGGGAACGCCTGGGCCACGAGCCTTCGGGGCAGCCGTTCAACTCGTTGGTGCAACTGGAATTCGAACGCGGCCGCCCGCGTAACCCCTTCATCAATGCTGGCGCGCTGGTGATCTGCGACATCAACCAATCCCGCTTTGCCGTGCCGATCCTGTCGATGCGCGACTTCGTGCGGCGCCTGTCGGGCAACCCGCAGATCCTGGTCAACAGCGTGGTCGCCGACTCCGAAGCCCAGCACGGCGCACGCAACGCGGCCATGGCCTACCTGATGAAATCCTTCGGTAACTTCCACAACGATGTGGACGCGGTGCTGCACAGCTACTTCAACTACTGCGCCCTGCAGATGAGCTGCCTGGACCTGGCCAAGGCGTTCAGCTTCCTGGCCAACGAGGGCACCAGTGCCCACAGCGGCGAACAGATCCTTACCGCGCGGCAGACCAAGCAAGTCAACTCGATCATGGCCACCAGCGGGCTGTATGACGAGGCGGGCAACTTTGCCTACCGTGTGGGCTTGCCGGGCAAGAGCGGTGTGGGCGGCGGCATTGTCGCGGTGGTGCCGGGGCAGTTTACGGTGTGCGTGTGGTCGCCGGAATTGAACGCGGCGGGCAACTCGCTGGCGGGGATCAAGGCGTTGGAGTTGTTGAGTGAGCGGATTGGGTGGTCGGTGTTTTGAGATCGTTCCCACGCGCGTGGGAACGATCATCTGAGTCATGCTGCTGGATGGGCGTCATCCAATGCTTTGTCCACCAACAATTGCACACCTTCCAGCATTCGGCAGATGCCCAACGCCACATTGCGTTGTGCGCCGTCGATTTCAAAGGCCAGGTGCGTGGCGATATCGGTGATGGAGGATAGATCCTGGGAGGCGTTGACCAGCAGGGTTTCCGTGCCCAGGTCGGGGCGCACGGTGAAGAGTTTTTCTGGGGGATTGGGGCTGTCTTTGATCATGGTGAAGCTCCTTTGTAAATGGGGCTGCCACGATTCGCGGTCAATCGAAGAGGGTGGCAGCTGTACGCGGGTTGACCGACCGGCCCAAAGAACAAAACCGGCATACCCTAAGGTATCCCGCGTACAGCTGCCGCGACACGATACATCAGACGTAAAAAAACGCCTAAGCTCGGGGTTGGCGCAGTTGCTCTTTGAAGTCGGACGGTCAAATCCGGTCGCTGAATGGGCAGCGACGGCACAGAGGTTAGTCAGCCAAGTTCCGAGCGACAACCTGAAACAGTCGTGGGATAAGTCCTAGGGAACTCATGGTCAGACGCCACAAACGCCTATTCAGCGTCCTTTTTTGCGCGTCTTCGACCCCGGCAAAATCATGCCCACCTCTTGCTGGTAGCGCCGATACCGCTCACCAAACAACACCACCAGGTCCTTTTCTTCAAAGCTGGCGCCAATGAAGAGGTAAACCGTCATCCCTGTCGCAAACAACAGGTGCCCGGCCGTCATGTATGGCGTTGCCCAAAAAGCGATCAGGAAACCCAGGTACAGCGGGTGACGCACGATCCTGTAAAACAGCGGCGTCCTGAATACTGGTGCCTGTGGTGTGGTTTTGCGCCAACGGTCGATGGCCTGCTTGAGCCCGAACAGTTCGAAGTGGTCAATCAAAAAAGTTGCCAGTAAAGCGATGCCCCAGCCCAGCCAGAACAGGCCCATCAACAGGGTCTTGGCCCACGTCGTTTCAACCTTCCAGACGGTGAGCGGCATCGGTTGCCACAGCCAGAACATCAGCATCAGCACCAGGCTGCTGAGCAGCACATACGTGGAGCGTTCAACGGAGGTCGGAATGACTGCCACCAGCCACTGTTTGAAGCCTTTGCGCGCCATGGCCGTGTGCTGGACGCCGAACAGCAGGATCAATGCGCAGTTGATCAGCACGGCGGCTGGCCACGCGAGGAGGGGCCCATCGTTGATGTTCTTGGGCACCGCCACGCTGCCGACGAAGCCGATCAAATACAAACAGGTGAACAGGAACGCCAAATAGCAGCAGGTGCTGTACACCAGCCCGATGACACGGGCGGTGCGAGTGTTGTCGAGTTGCATGAGCATGCCTTTCCCACAGGATGAATAGACCGCAAACCCGCAGGTCAGCCAGTCCATGGCTAAGCCTAGCGGGTTTTGCGTACCAAAGGACCTGTGAGGGATAACGGTTTTCGGCGCCCCTGCAATTAGGACTCAGCTGATATTGAGCCGATCCAACAAGCTGTACCAAGCCACCCCCGCACCAATGTAAAACCGCTGCAATCCGTGCATCGGCAAGCGCTGCAGCGGCGTGACCGGGTAGGCAAATTCAGCCTGGCTGTCGCACAACCGCCCGGCCAGTTGCTGCCCCAGGCTGGTACACAATGCGATGCCGCGGCCATTGCAGCCCAGCGCCAAGGTCAGCCCCGGTGCCGGTTCGTGGACATGGGGCATGAAGTCCCGTGTGATTGCGATACGCCCGGCCCAGCGGTACTCAAATTCCAGCGGGCCCAATTGCGGAAAGAGCAGCGCCAGGGAGCGCTCCAGGTGGGCAAAATCGGCCGGTGACGTGGGGTCGTTGAACAGCCCGCGTCCGCCCATCAGTAAGCGCCCATGACTGTCTTTGCGAAAGTACAGCAGCAGCCGTTGTGCGGTGGACACGGTTTCCTGTCCCGGCAAGATGCTCTCTGCCGCACGCCCACGCAGCGGTTTGGTGGCGACGATAAAACTGTTCGCCGCGAGGATGCTCTGTGCCATGCCCGGCCATAGGTTGCCGCTGTAGCCATTGGTGGCCAGCACCACTTGATCGGCCATCACCTGCGCACCGCCAGCGGTCTGCAGTTGCCACCCCGGGCCCTGGCGCTGTAACCCTGTCACTGCACTGTGACCATGAATGCGAACACCCGCCGCCAACGCCGCGCCGACCAGCCCACGGGCATACGCCAGCGGCTGAATCGCCCCGGCGCGGCCATCCAGCCAGCCGCCGGCGAATGCCTCGCTGCCCATGCGCGATGCCACCGCCGCCGCATCCAGGCGCTGCACCGGCACGCCGCGCCGCGCCCATTGCTCGGCTCGCGCATGCAGGCCGGCCACGCCCTTTTGCGTGTACGACACCTGCATCCAGCCTTTGCGCACCGGCGCGCAATCAATGCCGTGCCTGTCGATCAACGTGAACACCAGGTCCGCCGAGTTCGACACTGTCGAGATCAACGGCTCGGCCTGCTCCGGCCCGTACATCTGCACCAGTTGCTCCGGGTCGTACTTGAGCGTCGGGTTGACCTGCCCGCCATTGCGTCCCGATGCGCCCCAGCCGGGCTCATTGGCTTCCAGCACGCACACGCTGACCCCGCGCTCGGCCAGATGCAGGGCTGTCGACAGGCCGGTATACCCCGCGCCGACAATCGCCACATCCACTTTCACCGACTCACCCAGCGCAGGCGTCGGCACCACGGAGGGCGCCGTCGCCGACCACAATGATTTCATGACAGGCTCCGCGTGTTGCCGGTGGGGTGCAGCACGCGCCGCAGGAAGTCCTGGGTACGTGCATGCTGTGGATCGCCCAGCACCTGCTCGGCCGGGCCGCTCTCGACGATGTAGCCGCCATGCAGGAAGCACACGCGGTCGGCCACTTCGCGGGCAAAGCCCATTTCATGGGTGACCACGATCATGGTCATGCCTTCGTCGGCCAGGGTGCGCATTACCGCCAGGACATCGCCCACCAGTTCCGGGTCGAGGGCCGAGGTGGGTTCGTCGAACAGCATGGCTTCAGGTTTCATCGCCAGGGCGCGGGCGATGGCCACGCGTTGCTGCTGGCCGCCGGAGAGCTGTTCGGGGTAGGCGTCGGCCTTGGCGCTCAGGCCCACCTTGTCCAGCAACACCAGGGCCTCTTCGCGGGCCTGCTTGAGCGGTTCGCCTTTGACATACACCGGACCTTCCATCACGTTTTCCAGCACGGTGCGGTGGGGGAACAGGTTGAAGCGCTGAAACACCATGCCCATGCGGCTGCGCAGCGCGTGCACGGTTTTGCTGCCGCGTTGCACGGTTTCGCCGAACACGTTGATGTGGCCGCCATCGTAGGCTTCCAGCGCGTTGATGCAGCGCAGCAGGGTGGATTTGCCCGAGCCCGAGGGGCCGATCAGGCACACCACTTCGCCCTTGGCCACGTCGAGGTCAACGCCGTGCAGGACGCGGTGGCTGCCGTAATGTTTTTGCAACTGACGAATCTCGATCATGCTTTTTTCCTCCGCCCCAGGTGCTGCTCCATACGACGCAGGCCATACACCAGCGGCAGGCTCATCAGCAGGTAGAGCAGGGCGACCAGGGTGTAGACGGTCATGTTCTGGAAGGTCGACGAGGCGATCAGTTGGCCTTGGCGGGTCATCTCGGCGACGGTGATGGTGGACACCAGGGACGAATCCTTGAGCATCATCACCAGGGTGTTGCCGTAGGGCGGCAGGGCGATGCGAAATGCCTGGGGCAGGATCACCCGGCGCATCATCAGGGCCGAGCGCATGCCCAGGGCTTCGGCGGCTTCACGCTGGCCCTGTTCCACGGCAATGATGCCGGTGCGGAAGTTCTCGGCCTGGTATGCCGAGTAGGCGATGCCCATGCCGATCACCCCGGCGTAGAACGCCGTGAGGTGCACGCCCATGTCCGGCAGCACGAAGTAGATGTAGAACAGCTGCACGATGATCGGCAGGCCACGGATCACGTTGATGATGGTGCTGGCCACCCATGACAGCGTGCGAATCGGCGACAGCTTGAGCAGCGCCAGCACCAGGCCGATTGCACTGCTGAGCAGGAACGACAGCACGGTGATCTGGATCGTCACCCAGGCGCCCTGCAGCAGAATCGGCAGGAAGTCCCGGGCGTTTTGCAGGAACTCGGCCGGGTTCATGGGCGCACCTGGGTATCAAGTCCCCACTTCTTGAGGATGCTGTCCAGGGTGCCGTCGGCCTTGATGCTGGCGATGGCGGTGTTCAGGCGCCCGAGGGTTTGCGCATCGCCTTTGCGTACCACCAGGCAGACTTCGCCGACGTTGGTGGGCTGGTAGTCGGGGGCGAGCTTCACGCCTTTGAACAGCTTCTGGCGAATCTGGTAGGCCACCACCGGCTGGTCGCCGACCGCCGCCTTGATGCGCCCCAGGGACAGGTCGCGGACCATCTCGCCGATGGAGTCGTAGGTGCGAATCTCCTTGAAGATCCCCAGCTTGTTCAGTTGGTCGTAGAACACCGTGCCGGCCTGTACGCCGACCACCTGATCCTTGAGCTGCGTGAGGTCGGGGTAGGCGGCGCTGTCGTCGGCATTGATGATCAGGCCCTCACCGTAGGCGTACACCGGGGCGCTGAAGTCGACGACCTTGGTGCGCTCTTCGGTCTTGAGCATGCCGGCGGAAATGAAGTCGAGCTTGCCGGAGGTGAGGGAGGGGATCAGCGCAGCGAAGTTGGTCTGTTCGATCTGGCTGGTGAAGCCGCCGGCCTTGCCCACGGCCTCGGCGACGTCGACCATCACGCCCTGGATGCTGTTGGTCTTGATATCGAGGAAGGTGAACGGCGACCCACTGGCGGTTGCACCGACTTTGTACGTGGACGCACTTTCTGCGTGCGCGACGCTGACGCAGAGTGTGGCGCACACACCGAAGGCAAGGCGGCGAAACAAGGGCGAAAGACTGTTCATCGGGCTACTCCAGAAGGAAAACGGAAAGTCAGTACCGCGAGCGGTTACCGATGAAATCGCAAGCTCTGTGCCATTTCGATTCAAATAAATCGAATTACGTTATATAAAATCGACAAAATGAACCATTCGTATCGATATGCGATATTTAATGGTCTATTTTTGTGATTTGGAGTAGTAATATCGCCACGCCTGACCTACTTGACCGCGAGTCCGCCATGTCCGAAGAACGCAACAGTCTGCACAACCAATCCCTGGAAAAAGGCCTGTCGGTGCTCAAGGCATTCAGCGCCCAGCGCCGCAGCATGAGCCTTGCAGAGGTGGCCGAGGCCGCTGGCATGACCAAAAGCTCGGCCCAGCGCATGGTGTTTACCCTTGAAAGCCTGGGTTACCTTCGGAAACACTCCCGCACACGGCATTACCAACTCACCCCCCGGGTGCTGGAGTTGGGGTTCAGCTACCTGGATGCGCATTCATTGATCGAGGTGGCCAACCCGTTTCTGTCGGAACTGACCAGGCTCACAGGCGAGACCTCGTGCCTGACCGAGCCGGCGGGCTACGACATGACCTATATCGCGCGCTTTGTCAGCGCGGGTTTTGTACCGGTGCATATGCCGATCGGCTCGCGGGTGCCGATGTACTGTACGGCGTCGGGGAGGGCGTATCTGAGTGCATTGCCGCAGGAGGAGGCGTTGGCGCTGATCGAGCACAGCCAGCGGGTGGCACACACCAGCCAGACGTTGACGGACGTGGCGGGCATTCTGGAATCGTTGCAGCAGGTGCGCGAGCAGGGCTATGCGGTGAATGCCCAGGAGCTGTTCCTCGGCGACATGACCATCGGCGCGCCGGTGCTGGGCGCCAATGGCCGCCCGGTGGCGGCGGTGCATGTGGTGGCGCCGACCAGTCGGTGGAGCAGGGCGGATGCGGAGAAGCAGTTGGCGCCGGCGTTGTTGCAGTGTTCAAGGGCGTTGAGCAATTCGGCGCGCAACCTGGAGTAACCCGCTCTCAAGAACACAGCAAATCCAATGTGGGAGCGGGCTTGCTCGCGAATGCGGTGTATCAGTCGCCAGATGCAGTGACTGGCACACCGCATTCGCGAGCAAGCCCGCTCCCACATTTTGATCTTCATCATTCTTTGAGATTGGTGTGAGCCCCAACAAAAAATGCGCCCCTTCGGGCGCATTTTTTTGTTCGGTCAACTATCGCCTATCAGGCAATCGCATCCCAGGCACGGTCACCGTTCTCGTCTTTGATGCGAGTCGGCAGGCCCATCACGTCCAGCGCCTTGAGGAACGGCTCAGCCGGCAGTTCCTCGACGTTAGCCATGTGTTTCACATCCCACTCGCCACGGGCGACCAGCAACGCGGCGGCTACCGGTGGAACGCCTGCGGTGTAGGAGATGCCCTGGCTGTCGGTCTCGGCGAAGGCTTCTTCGTGATCCGCCACGTTGTAGATGAACATCTCACGCGGCTGGCCATCCTTGGTGCCTTTGACCAGGTCGCCAATGCAGGTCTTGCCGGTGTAGCCCGGTGCCAGCGACGACGGGTCGGGCAGCACGGCCTTGACCACTTTCAACGGCACCACTTCCAGGCCTTCGGCGGTGGTGACCGGCTTCTCGGAGAGCAGGCCGAGGTTTTTCAGCACGGTGAACACGTTGATGTAGTGTTCGCCGAAGCTCATCCAGAAACGCACGTTGGGCACGTCGAGGTTTTTCGACAGCGAGTGCACTTCATCGTGGCCGGTGAGGTAGAGGTTCTGCGAACCCACGACCGGCAGGTCGTCGGTGCGTTTGACTTCGAACATGGTGTTGCTGGTCCACTGGCTGTTCTGCCAGCTCCACACCTGCCCGGTGAATTCGCGGAAGTTGATTTCCGGATCGAAATTGGTGGCGAAGTATTTGCCATGGGAGCCGGCATTGACGTCGAGGATGTCGATCGAATCAATGCGGTCGAAATGCTGTTGCTGCGCCAGCGCGGCATACGCGTTGACGACACCCGGGTCGAAGCCCACGCCAAGGATGGCGGTGATGTTCTTCTGTTTGCACTCTTCCAGGTGGTTCCATTCGTAGTTGCCGTACCACGGCGGGGTCTCGCAGACCTTGCCCGGCTCTTCGTGGATGGCGGTGTCGAGGTACGCAACGCCCGTGTCGATGCAGGCACGCAGTACCGACATGTTGAGGAACGCGGAACCCACGTTGATGACGATCTGGGATTCGGTCTCGCGGATCAGGGCCTTGGTCGCTTCCACGTCCAGGGCGTTCAGCGCGAAGGCCTGGATGTCGGCGGGTACCTTGAGGCTACCCTTGGCCTTGACGCTGTCGATGATGGCCTGGCATTTGGAGATGTTGCGCGACGCGATAGCAATACGACCGAGTTCGTCGTTGTGCTGCGCGCACTTGTGGGCCACCACCTTGGCGACACCTCCTGCACCAATGATAAGAACGTTCTTTTTCAATTGCTTTATCTCTCCTTTATCCGCCAGCTTACGAAAGGCTGGACAGGTAGTCGTCGTAACCAAATTCACGAACCACTTCGACTGTACCGTCGAGTTGTTTCACTACGATGGACGGCATTTTCAGGCCGTTGAACCAATTTTTCTTGACCATGGTGTAGCCCGCGGTGTCGATGAACGACAGCCGATCGCCGATGGCCAGCGGACGATCAAATTGATACTCGCCGAAGATGTCCCCGGCCAGGCAGGATTTGCCGCACACCATGTAGGTGTGTTCGCCCTCGCTCGGCGCCAGCTTGGCGTTGAGGCGATAGATCAGCAGGTCCAGCAGGTGGGCTTCGATGGAGCTGTCGACGACGGCGAGGTTTTTGCCGTTGTAGAGGGTGTCGAGCACGGTGACTTCCAGGGAGGCGCTGTTGGTGATCGCCGCTTCGCCGGGTTCCAGGTAGACCTGCACGTCGTACTTCTGCGAGAACGCCTTGAGGCGCTGGCAGAAGGCGTCGATGGCATAGCCTTCACCGGTGAAGTGGATGCCGCCGCCGAGGCTGACCCAGTTGACCTTGTGCAGCAGCGCGCCGAAGCGTTCTTCGATGGTGTTCAGCATCTGGTCGAACAGGTTGAAGTCGCCGTTCTCGCAGTTGTTGTGGAACATGAAGCCGGAGATCTGTTCGATCATGCCTTCGATCTTCACCGGGTCCCATTCGCCCAGGCGGCTGAACGGACGCGCCGGGTCGGCCAGCAGGTAGTCGGAGCTGCTCACCTGCGGGTTGACGCGCAGGCCGCGGGTCTTGCCTTCGCTGCGCTCGGCAAAACGCTGCAGCTGGCTGATGGAGTTGAAGATGATCTTGTCGCAGTTATCGAGCATCTCTTCGATTTCATCGTCGGCCCAGGCCACGCTGTAGGCGTGCGCCTCGCCTTCGAACTTCTGGCGACCGAGCTTCAACTCGTACAGCGACGACGAGGTGGTGCCGTCCATGTATTCCTGCATCAGGTCGAACACCGACCAGGTGGCAAAGCACTTGAGCGCCAGCAGGGCCTTGGCGCCGGACTGCTCGCGCACGTAAGCAATCTTCTGCATGTTGACCAGAAGCTTCTGTTTATCGATGAGGTAGTACGGCGTTTTGATCATTTTTGAGAGCCTGCGGCGGTGCCTGCCAAAAAAGGACACGCATTGTGCCCGCACTTGGATCGAATCGAAAGGTTAGTGGGCGGATTTTGCTGCGCCAGCTTTACGATCCTAACCACTGAGTATGACTATCTATGCATCTACACCGCTCTAATGTGGGAGGGGGCTTGCCCCCGATAGCGGTGTATCAGCCAGCCTATTCTTTATTGACCCTCTGCTATCGGCGGCGAGCCCCCTCCCACATTTGGCCCCAGGTACCTCTGCTGCACTGCCATCAAACCGTCATCTCCCCACCACCTTCCTGCCACATTCCGCCGTTACTGTCCTCGCCAATGAGATCGATCTCAAGCGAGTGACCATGACTGATTTGAAAGACGTCGCGCGACTGGCCGGCGTTTCCCGTGCGACCGCCGCCCGCACTTTTGCCTCCCCCGACCAGGTGCGCCCGGCGACCCGTGAGCAGGTGTTCGCCGCCGCCCGTGAGTTGGGCTTTCGGCCCAACCTGCTCGGCCGCCAATTGCGCCTGCAAACCACCCAGTTGATCGGCGTGGTGGTGCCCAACCTGCTCAACCCGGTATTCGCCGAACAGTTCCAGGCCATGGAGCGTGCCGCACGCTTGCGTGGCTACAGCCTGGTGCTGGCGACCACCGACTACAGCAGCGAGCGCGAGTGCATCGTGGTGGAGGAACTGCTGCGCCAGCGCGTCGATGGCCTGGTGCTGACGGTCACCGATGCCGAAAGCAACAGCGTGCTCAGCAGCCTGAATACCGAACGAACGCCGTTCGTGCTGGCCTATCACCAACCGAGCAACCCCAACTACAGCGCCGTGTCGGTGGACAACCGCGCCGGCATGGCCTTGGCCACGCGCTACCTGCTGGAGGCCGGTCATCGACGCATCAGCATGGTCGCCGGCCCCGCCTTGCAGTCCGACCGCGCACGCCTGCGCTATGCCGGTTACTGCGACGCGATGAAGGCATACGGTCTCAAAAGCCGCGCGGTGATCGAAATGCCCGCCCATACCCAGGCCGAATTCGCTGCCATCCAGCCGTACCTCAACGGCCCCGACGCCCCCAGCGCCCTGGTGTGTTCCAACGATTTCCTCGCGATCAGCCTGATCGCCGAGCTGCGCCGCAACGCCTGGAATGTGCCCGGGCAACTGTCGGTGATGGGCTTTGACGGCATCGCCCTCGGCACCCAGATGCACCCGACCCTGTGCAGCGTGGTGCAGCCCATCGCGCTGCTGGCCAGCACGGTGATTGACCAACTGCTGGCGCAGATCGCCGGCAACGATCCCATTTCCCATTGCCTGCCTTGCCATATCCGGCCGGGCGAAAGTACCCAACCCTTTGAGGAGTCCCTTGATGCGCGCATTCAGTAAAACCCTGGCCGCCGTGCTGCTCTGCGGCGTGGCCAGCCTGGCCCAGGCCGCCGAAACGGCTATTTGCTACAACTGCCCGCCGGACTGGGCCGACTGGGGCACCCAGCTCAAGGCCATCGCTGCCGACACGGGGGTGCAGGTGCCGCTGGACAACAAGAACTCCGGCCAGTCCCTGGCGCAACTGGTGGCCGAAAAGGCCGCGCCCGTCGCCGACGTGGTCTACTACGGCGTGACCTTCGGCTTGCAGGCGCAAAAGGCCGGCGTGGTCGAGGGTTACAAGCCCAAGGGCTGGGAACAGATCCCCGCCGGGTTGAAAGACCCCGCCGGCCAGTGGTTTGCGATCCACTCCGGCACCCTGGGCATCATGGTCAACGTCGATGCATTGGGCGGCCTGCCGGTGCCGCAAAGCTGGGCCGACCTGCTCAAGCCGCAATACAAAGGCATGGTCGGCTACCTGGACCCGTCCAGCGCCTTCGTCGGCTACGTCTCTGCCGTGGCGATCAACCGCGCAATGGGCGGCGACCTGGACAACTTCGCCCCGGCCATCGGTTACTTCCAGAAACTGGCAAAAAACGCCCCCATCGTGCCCAAGCAGACCGCCTATGCGCGGGTGCTGTCCGGCGAGTTGCCGATCCTGGTGGACTACGATTTCAACGCCTACCGCGCCCGCTACAAAGACAACGCCAACGTCGCCTTCGTGATCCCCAAGGAAGGCAGCATCAGCGTGCCTTATGTGATGAGCCTGGTGGCCAACGCGCCGCACCGCGCCAATGGCGAGAAGGTGCTGGACTTCGTGCTGTCGGACCAAGGCCAGGCCCTCTGGGCCAAGGCTTACTTGCGCCCGGTGCGCCCGGTGACCATGCCGGCCGACGTCGCCGCGCAGTTCCTGCCCGACAGCGATTACGCCCGCGCCGGTGTGGTGGACTATCAGAAAATGGCCGCTGTGCAGGAAGCCTTCGCCGCCCGTTACCTGAACGAGGTCAAGTAAGTGGCTGCATCGGCAAAACAAGCGGCCTGGGCGCTGGCCCCGGCCTTTGCGGTGCTGTTCGCGTTCTGGCTGTTGCCGCTGGCGCACTTGATGGTGCTCGGCGCCGACAGCCGCGACAGCCACGGCAGCGGCTATTGGCAGGTGCTCAGCAGCGCGCAGTACCTGGGCAGCCTGGCGCAGACCTGCGTGCTGGCGATCGTGGTGACGTTCACCGCGTTGTTGATCGGTGGCATCAGTGGGGTGTTCCTCGCGCGCCAGCAGTTTTTCGGGCGCTCGGCGTTGGTGGCGTTGCTCACGTTTCCCCTGGCGTTTCCCGGGGTGGTGGTGGGCTTCCTGGTGATCCTGCTGGCCGGGCGCCAGGGGCTGCTGGCGTCCCTGGGCCTGCAATTGGCCGGTGAGCGCTGGATCTTTGCCTACTCCCTGGCCGGGCTGTTTGTCGGCTACCTGTACTTCTCGATTCCGCGGGTGATCCTCACGGTGATGGCCGCGTGCGAAAGCCTCGACCGCAGCCTGGAAGAAGCCGCGCACTCGCTGGGAGCAGGGCACTGGCGGGTGGTCTGCGACGTGATCGTGCCGGGCCTGGCGCCGGCGTTGGCGTCCTGCGGCGCGATCTGCTTCGCCACGTCCATGGGCGCCTTCGGCACCGCGTTCACCTTGGGCACGCGCCTGAATGTGACCCCGGTGGCGATCTACAACGTGTTCACCAACTACGCCAACTTTGCCGTCGCCGCCGCGTTGTCGGTGGTGCTCGGCGCGGTGACCTGGGCGGTGCTGTTGCTCACGCGACGCCTGGTGAAAAATGCGGGGACGGTCTTGTGAAACGCTCATCGCTGTTTGTGATGCAACTGCTGTTCACCTTGCTGGTGTGCGCGTTCATGTTGGTGCCGGTGCTGATGTCGTTGCTGGCCGGGTTGACGCGCAATTTTTTCGTCGGCCTGTCCAGCGGCCTGACCTTCGACTGGTTGATCCAGGTCTGGCAGGCCTATTCGCCCACCGTATGGCTGTCCTTGCAATTGGCCCTGGCGTGCGCGGTGTGTGTCTGCGTGATCGGCGTGCCGGCGGCCTATGCGCTGGTGCGCATGAACAACCGCTTCAGCCGTGCCTTCGAAGAACTGATGGTGCTGCCGGTGGCGATGCCGGGGCTGGCCAGTGCGCTGGCGTTGCTGCTCACCTACGGCCAGTTCGGCACGTTTCGCAGCAGCTGGTTGTTCATCCTGGTGGGCCATGTGTTGTTCACCTTGCCGTTCCTGGTACGTCCGGTGATGGCGGTGATGCAACGCCAGCAACTGCCGGTGCTGGAAGAGGCGGCGGCCAGTTTGGGCGCCGGGCCGATCAAGCGCTTTTTCAGCGTGGTGGTGCCCAACTGCCGGGCGGGGATTCTGGCCGGCGTGCTGATGGTGGTGACCTTGTCGTTGGGCGAATTCAACCTGACCTGGATGCTCCACACGCCGATGACCAAGACATTGCCCGTGGGCCTGGCCGACAGCTACGCCTCGGCGCGCCTGGAAATCGCCAGCGCCTACACCCTTATCTTTTTGCTGATGATCGTGCCGCTGCTGATTGCGTTACAGGCCATCAGCGCTCGTTTGTCCCGTGGAGAGCGTCGATGACCGCTATCACTATCCGCCTGCAAGGCTGTCGCAAGGCATTCGCCGACGGCACCGTGGCTGTGCATGACCTGAACCTGACCGTCGAAGGCGGTGAAACCCTGGCGATCCTCGGCCCGTCCGGCTGCGGCAAGACCACCACCTTGCGCCTGATTGCCGGCCTGGAACGCCCGGATGTGGGCCAGGTTTTTTTCGGCAGCGACGACGTCACCCGCCTGCCCATCGAGCGCCGCGACGTGGGCATGGTGTTCCAGAACTACGCGCTGTTTCCCAACCTCGATGTGGCCGGCAATATCGTCTACGGCTTGAAGATTCGCGGCATGGCAGCTCTGGAGCGCAACAAGCGCTGCGAGGAACTGCTGGAACTGGTGGGCCTGCAACAGCATGGCAAGCGCAGCATCCACGAATTGTCCGGTGGCCAACGTCAACGGGTGGCCCTGGCCCGTGCCCTGGCGCCGCGCCCTAAAGTGCTGTTGCTGGATGAACCGCTGGCGGCCCTGGATGCGCAATTGCGCGAGCGCCTGCGCAGCGAGCTGAATGAACTGCTGCGCGGCCTCGGTATCACCTCGGTATTTGTCACCCACGACCAGGGCGAAGCCATGGCCCTGGGCGATCGTATCCTGGTGATGGAGCACGGCCGCGTCGCGCAACTGGCCAGCCCACGGGAGATCTACCAGAAACCGGCGAATGCGTTCGTCGCCGGTTTTGTCGGCAACCTCAATGCCTTTGCCGTCACCTCGCGAACAGCCCATGGCCTGGAAGTCTGCGGCGGCGAGTTGCCGTGGCAGGCCGCCGACGTGCCCAGCACGGTGTACTGCCGCCCCGAACACCTGCGGGTGATGGAGAGCGAAGGGCACTTGCATGGCCATCTAGTGGCGCAGTTTTTCCAGGGTGCCCAAAGCCGCCTGCTGGTGGACGTGGGCGGCCCGCAACCGTTGCTGGTGGACAGCAGCGACAACCACCTGTACGCCGTCGGCGCGCCGATTGCCCTGGCGATTGCGCCGCACATGTTGTTCACCCTGAATGCGTGAGAGTTTGCTTGTGAATCGTCCGTTTCTTGTTGCGCAAATCAGCGACCTGCACCTTAAAGCCGGCCAGCGCCTGACGTATGGGGTGGTGGATACCCTGGGCGCGCTGCGCCGTGCCGTCGACCATTTGAACGCCAGCCACCCACGGCCCGATATTGTGGTGATCAGCGGTGACCTGGTGGACTTCGGCCGCGCCGATGAATACGCCGTGCTGCACCCCGAACTCGCGCGCCTGCACATGCCGTGCTACCTGGTGCCCGGCAACCACGACACACGCGGGCCGTTGCTCGAGGCATTCCGTGATCACGCCTACTTGCCTTTGTCGGCAGAGGGGCCGTTGGACTGGGTGGTGGACGAGCATCCGCTGCGTTTGATCGGCCTGGACTCGACTATCCCGGGTGGGCACGGCGGCCAGCTGCTGGACAGCCAATTGCACTGGTTGGACGCGCAACTGGCACGACGCCCGGACGCGCCGACGTTGCTGATCCTGCACCATCCACCGTTTATCAGCGGCATCGGCCATATGGACCGCGAACCCTTTATCAACGCTGCGGCGCTGGAAGCGGTTGTGTCTCGCCACTCGCAAGTGGAACGCCTGCTGTGCGGGCACCTGCACCGACCGATGCAACGACGCTTTGGCGGCAGCCTGAGTTGTGTGTGCCCCGGTACTTCCCATCAGATTGTGCTGGACCTGCAGGACGCCGCGCCCGCGCATTTCAACCTGGAACCGGCGGGGTATCTGTTGCATCGCTGGGATGCGCAACAGGGCCTGATCAGCCACAACGGCGTGTTCGGGGATTACCCGGGGCCGTACCCGTTTTATGACGCTCATGGATTGATTGACTGAGGTTTACGGAGGTTTCACTTCACTCAACTCGCTAACAACTAAGCAACTGAATAACCGTTAACGCCCCGGCCAACGTCACGTTTGGCCGACGGCATCCTGCTGCCCATTTTTTGCGCTCGGAACCTGGATTCCGCGCCGGAGTTCGTCCTGATGAAAGCCACGTTGAATGTATTAAGTGTATTGACCGGCGGCCTGGGCATTGCCCTGAGCCCCTTGGCGTCCGCTGACTTTTTGAGCGACAGCAAGGCCAACTTGAGCATGCGTAACTTTTACTTCAATAACGACAACCGCGACGGCACGGCGGCACCGTCGAAGACCGAAGAGTGGGGCCAGGCCTTTATCCTCAACTACCAGTCGGGCTTTACCGACGGCACCGTCGGCTTTGGCCTGGACGCCATCGGCATGCTCGGCGTGACCCTCGACAGCAGCGCCGCGCGCCATGTCGGCAGCTCGATGATCCCCACCGAAGACGGCAAGGCCACGGATAACTGGGCCCGTGGCGGCGCCACCGCCAAGGCGCGGTTTGCCAAGACCGAAGCGCGCTACGGCTACCTGCGCCCGAACCTGCCGATCCTGGTGAGCAACGACGGCCGCCTGTTGCCGCAGTCGTTCGAAGGCGGGCAGGTCACCAGCAAGGACATCGACAACCTGACCCTGGTCGGCGGCCAGCTTGAGCACACCACCGGTCGCGGCTCCAGCGACCGCAGTGGCCTGGCAGCGGCGGGCGCTACCCAGGAAAGCAATAAATTCACCTACGCCGGTGCGGACTACCAACTGACCAAGGACCTGATGGTCCAGTACTACTACGCCAACCTCGAAGACTATTACCAACAACACTTCGCCGGGTTGATCCACGTATTGCCGTTGGGCGAATACGGCTCATTGAAAACCGACCTGCGCTACTTCAAGACCAGCTCCGACGGCAAAAACAGCAGCGCCGCCGGCCGTGCCGAAGGCTACAAGCTGGGCGGCTATACCAAGAACGGCAACGGTGAAATCGACAACAACACCTGGAGCGCCGCGCTCATCTACTCCCTCGGCCCGCACGCGATCACTGCCGGTTACCAGCAAGTCTCGGACGACAGCAACTTCGCCCAACTCAACCAGGGCGGCCTGGTGAACAAAGGCGAGGGCGGTGCCAGCCTGTACCTCTACACCGACCGTACCGTACAGACCTTCATCCAGGCCGGCGAACGCACCGCGTTCGCCCAGTACGCCTACGACTTCGCGTCGCTGGGCGTCCCAGGCCTGAAGGCTTCGGTGATGTACCTCAAGGGCGACCACATCCTCACCACCAGCGGCAACGACGCCAGCGAGTGGGAGCGGGATATCTCGTTGGATTACGTGGTGCAGAGCGGCACATTCAAGAACGTCGGGTTCGGCTGGCGGAACGGCGTGTCACGCAGTGAAGTGGCGCGGGATCAGGACCAGAATCGGGTGTTTGTGAGTTATTCGATTCCGTTGATGTAGTACCGCTGAGCCCCTCATCTTTGTAGGAGCGAGCTTGCTCGCGAAAAACGTCAACGATAACGCGCCTGTTCAGAATGCCAGCGGTGTCCTTGGGTTCTTCGCGAGCAAGCTCGCTCCTACAGGGGGGGCGTGCTCACGCCACCCGATTCCTGCCCGCGCCCTTGGCCTCATACAAGCGCATGTCCGCGCGCTTGAGCAATGCCAGGGAGTCGCGGTCAGATGGCTCTGCCACGCCCACGCCGATACTCACCGTGACCTTGCCCACGATCGGGAACTTCGCGGCCGCCACGGCCACACGGATCTTTTCGGCAACCACGTCAGGGCTGTCCGGCGCTTCGACTTCCGGCAGCAGCACGGCGAATTCTTCTCCGCCATAACGGGCAACGAAGTCGGTGGCGCGCGTGGTGTTTTCTATCAGTGCCGCGAGTTGGCACAGCACATCATCGCCAACGGCGTGGCCGTAGGTGTCGTTGACGCGCTTGAAGTAGTCGGCATCGATCAGCAGCAGGGCAAAGGTGCGGCCGGTACGCTGGAACAACAGGCTGTTTTCGGCGAGTTTTTCGTCGAAGCGGCGCCGGTTGAACACGCCGGTGAGGGCGTCGTGGGTGGCCAGCTTGAGCAGGTCGGCGTTGGCCTGGGTGAGGTCGGCGGTGCGTTGCGCCACGGTAGCTTCCAGGGAGGCGTTGGTTTCTTGCAGTTCGCGTTCCTTGGCGAGCAGCGAGTGCGTCATGCCGGTGAGCGATTGCCCCAGTTGGGCGATCTCCAGCACCGGGTGTTCCTGGGGGAACACCGCGCCGGGCTGATGGTCCTGCACCTGTTTGGCGGACTTGGCCAGGCGCTCGATGGGACGGCTGAGTGATGAGGCGAGGTAATACGCAGCCACGATAAAGATGATCGCTGCGAGCAGGCCGAGCACCATTAATTTGTACAGCAGGCTGCGCGCCGGTTGCAGGGCCACGTCCAACGGCTGGCGCACCATGATGTACCAGCTCACCCGCGCGTTGGACGGGCTGGGGACGGCGACCGAGGCGGTGACGTAGCCGTTGTCGGTGAACCAGCCGGTTGGCGTGACCAGCTTGTCTTTAGGCATCTGCTCACCGGCGAGGGCTTCGGGGTAAAGCACCTTGCCATCGAAGTCGACAATCAAGGCCTCGATATCGGGGAGGGCGTCTTTTTGCGTCACGGCGGACGCGACGATCTGCGTCACCCAGCGCCAGTGGGCATGGGCGCCCAGCACGCCAATCGTCTCGCCGCTGGCATTGCGAATCGGCGCGGCAAAGTCGATAAAGCGCAGCGGCTCGCCATTCGCCGCACCCGGCAGCAGTTTGGCCAGCAACACCGCCTCGTGGGGATCGCCGGTGTACTCGCCGCGCAGGCCAGCCTGGAACCAGGGGCGTTGCTGCACCGATTGGTTGACCAGCAGCCCGTTGACCGCCTGGCGCACACGCCCCTCGGCGTCGGCAACTCCCATCCACGCGTACTCGGCGCGCGATTGCGTGCGCAGTTCCATCAAGGCCAGGATATCCGGCGCATCCAGGTCACCACGGCGAAACAGCGGGGCCTTGCTGAGCAAGGACACTTCCAACTGCCGTTCGCGCAATTGCACGGCCAACAGTGCCGCCGTCGAGCGCGCAGTGCTCAACAGCGTGTTGCCACTGGCCTGTTTCATCTGCTCGGTAGCGATGTGCCCCACGTAAAAACCCACACTCAATAAGATGAGCAGCGACAACCCGGCAAACCACAGGGTCAGGTGACTACGCAGGCTGGCTTTGATCATGAGTGCTCATTTGAATGTTTGTTCGGGGCCATGGTATGCGTAATAGAGGGGACGAGACCAGCAATGGGTTGATCTATTCACTGCCGGCAACATGAGCAGATCTTGTGATCATCTGGAATAGAATGAGTTTGTCTCACTATGCTCCTGTGCCGACAATGGCTGCCATTGAATACCTACAGTGGAGTTGTAAGTCATGGCAGTCGCTCATTCCCTAGGATTTCCGCGCATTGGACGCGATCGTGAACTGAAAAAAGCGCAGGAAGCGTTCTGGAAGGGCGAGCTTGACGAAGCCGGTCTGCGTGCGGTCGGACGTGACCTGCGCAAAGCCCACTGGGCCCTGCAAAAGCAGGCGGGCATTGAGCTGCTGCCCGCCGGTGATTTCGCCTGGTACGACCAGGTGCTGACCCACTCGCTGATGTTCGGTGTGATCCCCGAGCGTTTTCGCCCGGCCGATGGCAAGGCCACCCTCGACACCCTGTTCGGCATGGCCCGTGGCGTCAGCGACAGCTGCTGCGGCGGTGCCCATGCCCAGGAAATGACCAAGTGGTTCGATACCAACTACCACTACCTGGTGCCTGAATTCAGTGCCGACCAGCAATTCCACCTGGGGTGGGAGCAGTTGTTCGAAGAAGTTAAGGAAGCCCTCGACCTGGGTCACACCGTCAAGCCGGTGGTGATCGGCCCGCTGACCTACCTGTGGCTGGGCAAGGCCAAGGGCGGTGACTTCGACAAGCTCGACCTGCTTGAGCGCCTGCTGCCGTTGTACGGCCAGATCTTCCAGCGCCTGGCCGACCTCGGCGTGGAATGGGTGCAGATCGACGAGCCGATCCTGGTCCTCGACCTGCCGCAGGAATGGAAGAACGCGTTCGAGCGTGCCTACAACCTGATCCAGCGTGACCCGCTGAAAAAGCTGGTGGCGACCTACTTCGGCGGCCTGGAAGAGAACCTCGGCCTTGCCGCGAACCTGCCGGTGGATGGCCTGCACATCGACCTGGTGCGCGCGCCGGAGCAGTATCCGACCATCCTCGACCGCCTGCCGGCTTATAAAGTGCTGTCCCTGGGCGTGGTCAACGGCCGTAACGTCTGGCGTTGCGACCTGGAAAACGCCCTGGCCACCTTGCAGCACGCCCATGAAAAACTCGGTGATCGCCTGTGGGTGGCGCCATCCTGCTCGCTGCTGCACAGCCCGGTGGACCTGGGCCGTGAAGACCAGTTGGATGCGGAGCTGAAAAGCTGGCTGGCGTTCGCTGTGCAGAAGTGCGCCGAAGTGGCGGTGCTGGCGCAAGCCGTCAACCAGCCTGAAGCGCCCAACGTCCTAGCTGCCCTGGCCGAAAGCCGCGCCGTGCAGGCTGCCCGCGCTGCCTCGCCGCGTATCCACAAGCCTGCGGTACAGGCGCGTGCGGCGGCGATTACCCGCCAGGACAGCCAGCGCCAGTCGCCGTTTACCCAGCGCATCGAGAAACAACGTGCGGGCCTTAACCTGCCGCTGTTCCCGACCACCACCATCGGTTCGTTCCCGCAGACCGCGTCGATCCGCCTGGCGCGCCAGTCGTACAAGGCTGGAAAGTTGAGCGAAGCCGAATACGTCGAAGCCATGCACAGCGAGATTCGTCACGCCGTCGAGGTGCAGGAAAACCTCGGCCTGGACGTGCTGGTGCACGGTGAAGCCGAGCGTAACGACATGGTCGAGTACTTCGCCGAGCAACTGGACGGCTACGTGTTCACCCGCTTTGGCTGGGTGCAGAGCTACGGTTCGCGTTGCGTGAAACCGGCGGTGATCTTCGGCGACCTGAGCCGCCCGAAGGCGATGACGGTGGAGTGGATCCGCTATGCCCAGGGCCTGACCGGCAAGGTGATGAAGGGCATGCTGACCGGCCCTGTGACCATGCTGATGTGGTCGTTCCCGCGCGAAGACGTGAGCCGCGAAGTGCAGGCCCGCCAACTGGCCCTGGCGATTCGCGACGAAGTGGTCGACCTGGAAGCCGCCGGCATCCAGATCGTGCAGATCGACGAAGCCGCGTTCCGCGAAGGCTTGCCGTTGCGCCAGGCGCAGTGGCAAGGCTACCTGGACTGGGCCACCGAAGTGTTCCGCCTGTGCGCCTCGGGTGTGCGCGATGAAACCCAGATCCACACGCACATGTGCTACAGCGAGTTCAACGATGTGATCGAGTCCATCGCGGCCATGGATGCCGACGTGATCACCATCGAGACCTCACGCTCTGACATGGAACTGCTGGACGCGTTCGAAGCTTTCGCGTACCCCAATGACATTGGCCCAGGCGTCTACGATATCCACTCTCCACGGGTACCGGATGCCTCGGAAATGGCCAACCTTCTGCGCAAGGCTGCAAAGCGGATTCCTGCCCAGCGCCTGTGGGTGAACCCGGATTGCGGGTTGAAGACGCGGGGGTGGCCGGAGGCGGAGGCGGCGTTGATTCATATGGTCACTGCAGCTCGCCAGCTACGGGCTGAGTTGGCTTGATATCGTAAAAAATGTGGGAGGGGGCTTGCCCCCGATAGCCATGGGTATCTACACAACTGTTCAGCCTCTGACAAATCTCCCTGTGGTGAGCGGGCTTGTCCCGCGTTGGGCTGCGCAGCAGCCCCAGTAAAGCAGAATGCGGTGTATCAGAAACTCCATAGCGGCTGTTTTGGGGCCGCTACGCGGCCCAACGCGGGACAAGCCCGCTCGCCACAGGGGAACTCGCCAGTCTCTGAAAATTGTGTAGATACCTATGCCACGATGAGTATGGGCGAGCTCCCACATTTGGATCCGTGTCAGGTCAGAGGTATTTGAGCCAGGCCAGGTCGCGGCGGCGGGCCTTGAGCCCGGCGAACCAGCGCACCGGCGGGTAGAGCGCCAGGGGTAATACCAGCGCCATCAGCCACACCGCGCCCATGCTGTCGAAGCCGAAGTAGTTGCCCTGGTTCAGGCCAAGCAGCGCGACACAGGCGACATACAGCACTTTCAGCACATACAGGTGCAGCAGGTAAAAGAACATCGGCACGGACCCAAACACCGCCAACACGCCGATCCAGCGTCGATGCCCCGCGCGTTCAAACGCCAGCAACAGCAACAACCCAATTCCCAGCGTCAATGCCAGGAACAACAGCGAAGGCGGGTACTTGGTGACGTTGAAAAAACTCATCAGCGTCTGTACGCCGCTGTCATACGCCTGCCAGGGCTTTTCGCCATAGCCATTGAGCGCACGCAACAGCACAAACCCCGCCAATGCACTCACACCGCCGAGCAGCAAAAACCGCTGGCGCACGGCAGGCAGCGTGGCATTGGCAAACCACGGGCCCAGGCCGTAACCGAGGGCAATCACGCCGATCCACGGCAGCACCGGGTAAGTCGTGCGCAGGCGCAGGGTGTCAGACACGTCAATCCAACTGCGTTCATGCAGGATCGTCCACGGAATATGCAGCGCCGAGCCTGGGTCGAAGTGCAGGCCATCCAGCAGGTTGTGCCCGCCGATGATCACCAGCGCCAGCACGATCAACAGCGGGCGCGGCAACCACACCAGGGCGGCGAGGGCGAGCATGCTGATGCCAATCGCCCAGATCACCTGCAGATAGATCACGCTGGGCGGCAACTGGAAGGTCCAGGCGAAGTTGACCAGGGTGAGCTCCAGCACCACCAGGAACAACCCGCGCTTGAACAGGAACGCCGACACATCGCGGCGGCCCTGGTATTTCTGGCCGTATAAAAACGCGGATAACCCCGTGAGCAACACAAACACCGGCGCGCACAGGTGGGCGAGGGTGCGGCTGATAAACAACGCGGGCTCGGTACTGTCGATGCTCATCGGGTCGCTGACCTGGCGATGCAGCAGGAAGGTCTCGCGTACGTGGTCGAGCAGCATGAACAGGATCACCAGGCCGCGCAGGGCGTCGATGGAGAGCAGGCGTTGGCGCAGGGGAACGGCATCGGTCATGGGCGGGATCACAGGGCAGGGCGGAAAATTGGCGTTATCCTATAACATTAATCGACGCGTTGCCCTCCATTGATCTCGCTTCTGATACCTTCAGTGAACTCACACCCGGAGACCCTGAGCATGAGCACCCCTCAAACCGTCATCGACTTCTGGCAGCACGCCGGCCCCAAGCGCTGGTTCGCCAAGGACGATGGGTTCGACGCCACCTTCCGCGACACCTTCCACGCCACCCACCTGCAGGCTGCCCGGCGCGAGCTGGAAAGCTGGCTGGATTCAGCCGAAGGCGCCTTGGCCTTGCTGATCCTGCTCGACCAATACCCACGCAACGCCTTTCGCGGCACTGCGCACATGTTCGCCACGGACCCGCTGGCGCGGCTGTACGCCCAGCGTATGGTGGACGCCGGGCTCGACCAGCAGGTTGAGCCGGCATTGCGGGCGTTCTGTTATTTGCCGTTCGAGCACTCGGAAGACCCAAAAGACCAGCAACGCTCCCTGACCCTCAACCAGCAGCTGGATGCCAACACTTACCGCTGGGCCAAGGAGCACGCGCAGATCATCGAGCGCTTCGGGCGCTTTCCCCATCGCAATGCGGTGCTGGCCAGGGTCACCACGGATGAAGAGCGCGCGTTTCTGGACCAAGGCGGGTTTGCCGGTTAACCCGGTATTCCACCCAGGAATGCCCTCATAAAAACCGCGCATTGTCTTTCTTGGCGCGCATCTCGTAGCGTAGGGCTTCACCCAAGGAGCCCGTCATGAACCAGCCCCCGTTGCGCCTCTACGTTGATTCGCTCTACACCAGCCCGTACGCGATGTCGGTGTTCGTCACCCTGCGGGAAAAAGGCCTGGCCTTCGACCTGGTCACCCTGGACCTGGACACCGCGCAGAACCAGACGGCCGACTTTGCCCAGCTATCCGTGACCCAGCGCGTGCCGACCCTGTTGGAAGGCGATTTTGCCTTGTCGGAATCCTCCGCGATTACCGAATACCTGGACCAGGCCTACCCCGAGACCAGCGTGTATCCGGCCGATCCCAAACAGCGGGCGAGGGCACGACAGGTGCAGGCGTGGTTGCGCAGTGATTTGCTGCCGATTCGCCAGGAGCGTTCGACCCTGGTGGTGTTTTATGGGCAGAAAATGCCGCCGTTGTCAGCCGACGCCCAAGGGGCAGCCCGGCGCTTGATCAGTGCGGCGCAGGTGCTGCTGGCGGGCAACCCTTCGTACTTGTTCGGTGAGTGGTGCATTGCTGACGTGGACCTGGCGGTGATGCTCAATCGTCTGATTCTAAACGGCGACAGCGTACCTGCCGAGTTGGTGGCTTATGCGCAGCGCCAGTGGCGCCGGCCGTCCGTGCAGGCGTGGGTCAACCTGCAACGTCCTGCGCTGTAGCGCTGGCCGTCATTTGCATGACGCGCCGGTCCAGGTCTTCCCAATCGGCCATGCCCAGCACCCGCGTGGTGTTCAAGCCACGCAGGTAACCGCGCAATTGCTGGGCACTGGCGTGCACCTGGTCGGCCTCCGACGCCTCATCCAGCAGTACCTGTTCATACTCGACCAGGTAATCGGCGACCCGCTCGCGAAACTCCGGCAAGACGGCTTCGCGGATACGGTCGAAGGTTTTCTGGTGGGGCTTCATGGCGTGGTCCTTATAGGTTTTATGTGAGCACTATCGGTTCAGATAATAGTCACCATCATGCAACGCAAGTTCTGTTTTTTCAGGAAAAGCGCAAAATCGCCTGCATCGAGACGCTGTTCAAGGAAATGCGCGATGAGGACGTTGATTCAGCTGGGTTTAATGATGCTGATGCTGGGCACTGTGATCGTCAATAACGCAGCGATCGCTGATGAATTGCGTGCAGGCCATTTGCTACCTATCGTCGGTAGCGTAGACTCCCTGCAGCATGCGCAATCGGTGGGGGTGTTGTTAAGCGATAACACCCGCGACAACCTCAGCTACCTTGAACGCTACCACGACATGGCCTTGAATGGCGCCAGGGATGCCCTTGACGCAGGTATCCGCGAGGCGTTCGTCAACAGCTCCGACCCGGAACTGGCCATTGATTGGTTGATCAGCTCGCTGCAGGGAACCTTTTTGTCGGTGACGGTCTACGACAACCTGGATGCCCTGGTGCAGGCTCGCCCCGATGTGGTGGTGATGCTCGATACCCATAACCAATTGCTGACCCAGCGCAACGATCAGGTCGAAGCGCGTTTTATCGCACGGTTTTATGACGCGAGCCTGCAATACATCGCCAAGGCCGAAGGCTCGGTGCACAGGCAGGTGCCCTCGGTGTGGGTGCACGACAAGGCCGCACCGGAGATTGCCGCGCGGATCGAACAGCAGCGGGATGTGCAGCTCGATGCGTTGAAGCAGTTCGATGCCTCGCTCAAGGCACTGGTTCGCGCGGGTTGATGTGAACCTTTATTTTTAGACTCAGGATTTTTTCATGCGCTCTTTTTTCGTACCGGTCGCGGCCCTGTTGCTGGCCGGTTGTGTTTCCGCTCCCAATAATCCGACCTTGACTCTGCAAACCGGCAAGAGCCCGGATGACTATGTGCAATGCCTGCTTCCCAAGCTGGAAAAGCACGGCATCACGTCGACGGTGACCCAGAACTCGCGCCACGCCAAGCTGGTGTTGACCAGCAAGATTGCCGCCGATGACGTGCTGGAGGTCTACAAGGCGGGGGACGGCGGCAAGGTGTTTTTGTACGAGCGCAAGCCGCTGGCGTCGACCATTACGCCGTCGCGGCTTGAACAGGTGGCGCAGGACTGCAGATAACCCATGTGGGAGGGAGCAAGCCCCAATGCCGATCAGTTAAGGGACAGAACGGGCAACCCGTCACCTGTGGCGAGCGGGCTTGCCCGCGTTGGGCTGCGAAGCAGCCCCAAAACATGGCCCCGGAGCTGTCTGGCACACTGCAGTGCTCTTATTGGGGGCTGCTGCGCAGCCCAACGCGGGCAAGCCCGCTCACCACAGTTACAGTGTTCCTCCTTAACTGACTGGCATTGGGGCAAGCCCCCTCCCACATTTGAATCTGCATAAGGCCTAAGGTCTGGCTTCGTTGCTGAAGCTGTTAACCGTTTTCACCAGCCCTTGAGCCGCCAGCGCCACCAACTCCCCACCTTTCTCCACCGTCGCCAGCGCCGGGTCCGAGCCCATGCGCCCGTCGGGAAAGCGGGCGCGGAAGTCCAGGGCTTCACGGATCGGCCCGGTGTTGGCGATCTGCGGGGAGTAGTCGGCCGACTTGATCGCGTCCGGATACGCCCACTGCGTCACCGCGATTTCCGAAGGCGTCGCATGGCTGCCATGGCCCACCGGGAATTGGCGGTGCGCCAGGTCAGTGACGCCTTCCAGGTCCCACCAGTTCACCAGCTTCAACGCAAACCCGGCAGGGCGACGGCCGAAGCTTGCCTCGGCGTACAGCTCGGAAAACGCCGCTTCAATCGTGGCGATATTGCCGCCGTGGCCGTTCAGGAACAGGATCTTGTCGAAGCCATGCCCGGCCAGCGAGCGCACCCAGTCGCCAATCGCAGCGATAAAGGTGGAAGGGCGCAGGGAAATGGTGCCGGGGAAACCCAGGTGGTGCTGGGCCATGCCGATATTGAAGGTGGGGCCGATGAGGATGTCGGCGTTCTTTTGCGCCTCATGGGCGATGATTTCCGGGCACATCCAGTCGGTGCCCAGCAGGCCGGTGGGGCCGTGTTGTTCGTTGGAGCCGATGGGAATCACCACCGTGCGGCTGCGTTCCAGGAACTGCCCGATCTCGATCCAGGTCGATTGATGTAGAAGCATGCGAAGCTCTCTTTTATCTGTGGGGACAGGCTAACCGCCACGGATTGTACGACTACTCGCCACCTGCTGGGGTCTGCAATTGAGGTACGTCGAGGACTTCAGCCAGCGTTGGTCGGGGTACCACGAAAACATGAACTGCCCATCCTTGAGCTTGTCCACCACCTGGCGTGCCACCTGCGGGCGCACGGCCGGGCAACCCTGGCTGCGGCCGATGCGGCCTTCGCGCTTGCTCCACAAGGGGCTGACGTAGTCGGCGGCGTGAATCACGATGGCGCGGTCGCGGGCCTGGTCATTGAACCCCGGCTCCAGGCCGTCCATGCGCAGCGAGTAGCCATGGGTGCCCAGGTAGCTTTCCTGGGTGCGGAACAGGCCCAGGCTGGATTGATGGCTGCCTTCCAGGTTGGAGAATTGGGTGGCGAAGTTTTCCCCGGACTTTGCGCCGTGGGCCACCAGGTCGCGCAGCACCAGGGTTTTCTTGCGCAGGTCGAAGATCCACAGCCGACGGGCGGTTGAAGGTTGGGAATAGTCAATCACGGCCAGGCGCTCGGAGCGTTCCTCGCCATTATTGACGGCGCACTGCACGGCGTTCAGGGCGCTTTTCAGTACGGTGGGATTGAGTTCTGGAGCCGAGCGCGCCAGGCTGTTATACAAGGAAGGAGGGTTGCCATTGGCGGCGAGCGCAGAATTGCTCAGTAAAGCCAGGCTCATGGTGACCAAACCAAGGCGGCATATAAAAGTCAGCATCTACAGTACATCCCCCACTGTGGATTGGAGCAAAGCTATTGTTCAAAAAACACGCATGTTACTTGAGCATTTGCCTGCTCGTTGCACCATTGGTCGCCACAGCCGACGTGCTGCCGGTCGAGCCGTTGCCGGTCACGACGCCGGCGCCGGTCGAACTGGCCCCGCTGCAACAGGCGCTGGCGCAACTGCCGGGTGTCTGCCCCGGCCTTGCGGCGCAGATAGACGCTGCCACGCAACTGCGCCTGCAAGCGTTCTACCAGCAGCAGGGGAATGGGCCGCTGTGGTCCGCCAATGATCGCCGCGAGGCACTGCACGCCCAATTGCAGCTGCTCGCCGATGACGGGCTGGACCCCACCCACTATAGTCTGCCTGCGGCGGATGCCACGGCCAATGTGCTGTGCAGCGACATCGACATCAGCCAGCACTACCTGCAAGCCCTGCAGGATCTGCATTACGGGCGCCTGCAGCAATCGCGCTTCGAACCGCTGTGGCATTCGCAGCCGCCCACCCGCGACCCCGACACCGAAGTGCTGGCCCTCGCTGCCCTCGGCCTGCAAAACATGGCGCAAGCCTTTGACCAGGCGCGCCCCAGCGCCGATCTGTACCGCAGCCTGCGCAACGCCTATGCCAGCGTCCGCCTGCAACCCTTGCCCCATTGGGATCCGGTCGGCAGCGGCCCGTTATTGCGTCCCGGCATGGACGACCCGCGCGTCCCGGAACTGGCCCGTCGGCTCCACAGCGGTGGCTACCTGTCTGCAGAACCCAAGGGCGCCGGCAAACAATACGGTCCGGACCTGGTCACGGCGGTGAAGGCCTTCCAGCTCAGCCACTCCCTGCAATCGGACGGCGTGATCGGCGCCGGCACCGTGGCCGAACTCAATATCAGCCCGGCCATGCGCCGCGAACAACTGCGTATCAACCTCGAGCGTTTCCGCTGGCTGGCCCAGGACCTGGAGCCCGAAGGTGTACTGGTCAATGTGGCCGCCGCGCAACTGAGCGTGTACCAGAGCGGCATCCCGGTGTGGCAAACGCGCCTGCAAGTGGGCCGCGCCGAACGCCAGACGCCGCTGCTCAAGTCACGCATCACCCGGCTGACCCTCAACCCCACCTGGACCATCCCGCCCACCATCATGCGCGAGGACAAACTCCCGGCCATCCGCCTCAACCCCGAATACCTGCGCCAGCAGAACCTGCAAGTGCTCGACGCCGAAGGCCACCCGCTGGCGCCGGAAAATATCGACTGGGCGCGCCCCGGCAATATCCTGCTGCGCCAGGAAGCCGGCCCGCGCAATCCACTGGGCAAGATCGTGATGCGCTTCCCCAACCCGTACTCGGTGTACCTGCACGACACCCCCAGCCAACCGCTGTTCACCAAAGGCCCACGGGCGTTCAGCTCCGGTTGCGTGAGGGTTGAACAACCGCTGTTGCTGCGCGACCTGCTGGTCAGCCCGGCCGAACGCGCGCGCACCGATGAACTGCTGGCCACCGGCGTGACCCATGAATTCCGGCTGGCCACCCCGGTGCCGGTGCTGCTGGGCTACTGGACAGTGCAGGTCGACGGCCAGGGTGACCTGGTGTATGCGCCGGATATTTATGGGCGCGACCTGGTGTTGATGAAGGCGATGGGGAGTGTGCTCTAGGGCATTGCCGTGTGGGCAACGATTGACGCGACGGCCTCGGTAGCTGTCACGGAGGCCGTGTCCAGGGTCAACACGGGTTGGCCCCAGCGCTCGTATTCGTGCGTCGATACCGACTGCCAAGTCGGCGGCGTCAACCCAGGAATGTCGCCCGTACGGGTTTCCACCCGGCGCCGGTGTTCCTGTGCGTCTGTACACACCACCTGAATATTGACCAGCGCCACGTTTGCCGTCGCGGCCGTCGCTGCCCAGGCTGCCCGGCTTTCCTCGACCGGATTCACGCAATCGGCGACGACCCTATGGCCCAACTGCAAGTTACTCAGCGCCAGCGCATTCGCCACGCCGTAGCCGCTGGCACCGACATCACCTGCCAATACGCCAGCGTCGCGAATCGCCTGTTCGATCACATCGATGCGCAGGTAAAACGCACCGGTCTGGCGCGCCAACTCGCGGGCAATCGTGGTCTTGCCGGTGCCGGGCAGGCCGCTGAAGACGATAAGCATGCTTGACTCTCGATAAGGGTGGGGCGGTTCAGGGTATCCTTCCGTTCCCCCACCGGTCGACCCCAGGACAGCCCATGACCTTGCCGTTCACAAAGATGCACGCCCACGGCGACGATTTCATCATCATCGACCGCCGTGGCCTGGACGACCCTGTCACCCCCGAGGTCGCCCGCCGCCTGGGCAATCGCCACACCGGCATTGGCTTCAATCAACTGGCCGTGGTGCTCGACTGCGAAGACGCCGCTGCGCGCATCAAGTTCTGGAACCCCAACGGCACGCCGCTGCAAACCTGTGGCAGCGCCACGCGTGGGGTGGCCGACCGTTTGATGCATGAAACCCGCAGCGATTCGGTTGTGCTGCGCACCGACCGGGGCCTGCTGACCTGCGTGCGGGTAGCGGATCGTCAAGTGTCGGTCAACATGGGCGCGCCGTCCCTGGACTGGGCGGCCGTGCCGCTGGCCGAGGCCATGGATACGGTTACGTTACCGCTGCCGGGCAACCCGGCGGCGTGCAGCATGGGCAACCCCCATTGCACGTTTTTTGTGGCCGACATCAACGCCATCGATCCGGCCGCCGTCGGCCCGGCGCTGGAAATTCACCCGCTGTTCCCGGCCAGGACCAATGTGCATTTCGTGCAGGTGCTCGACCGTGGGCATATCCGCCTGCGCATCTGGGAGCGTGGCGGCGGCGTGCCGCTGGGTTCCGGTTCGTGCTGCTGCGGCGCGGTGGTCAATGGCATTCGCCGTGGCTTGCTGGATGCCACGGTGCAGGTGCAGTGCGACGGCGGTACGGTCACGGTGCACTGGGACGGGCAGGGCGGTGTGGTGTTGACGGGCAGTGTGGAGCCGATCATGCAGGGCAGCGCCTACCTGTTCTGAAACGTCACCGTGAAGGTGGTGCCGGCCGTGGCACAGGAACTCACCGCCACATCGCCGCCATGGACCTTGGCCAACTCCCGCACGATATACAGGCCCAGGCCCACGCTGCGCACGTCGCTGCCCTGGTCGGTGCCACGGGTCATGGGCTCGAACAGCCCGGCCAGCAAACCTGCCGGAATCGCCGTGCCGTGGTTGTGCACCGCCACTTCGCAAGCGCCGGCACCCAGGCGCGAGGTGATGGTGATCGGTTGTTGCGGATCGCCATAGGCCACGCTGTTGGCCACCAGGTTGCCGATGATTTGCTGCACGCGATCGGCATCCAGGCAGGCGTCGCCACGGCCCTGTGCGTGATGCTTCAGCGTTGCCTTGGGGAACGCCACGCGCAGTTCGTCCACCGCGCGATGGATCACCTCGTGCAGGTCCAGCGGCGCCGCCTTGATGGTGATGCCCTGGCCGACCCGTGCCTGGGTAAAGTCCAGCAGGTCGGCGATCATCCGTTGCGCGCGCTCGGAGGACTGGCCGATGTGCCTCAGCAGTTGGCGCTCCTTGGGCGTGCGTTCGCCACGGCTGAGAAAGTCCGAGGCCATGCGGATCGCCGTGAGCGGGTTTTTCAGGTCATGGCTGACAATCGCGACCATCTGCTCGGCAAACAGGGCGCGCCGCTGGGCGATGGCATAGGCCTCGTTCAGTTCGGCCTGGGCTTGTTGCAGCGCGACTTCGGTGGCGGTTTTTTCCTGCAACAGCGCTTCGGCCAGGTGGCGCGCGTTGAGCAGCTCGCGCTCGTACTTGTCGCGGTCGGTGGTGCCGAACAGCGCCAGGTCGTACACCACCGAGCCGGCCTGTTCGCGTTTGTTGCCGTTGAGCAGCACGGTCAGCTTGTGGCCGTCGCGGTGCAACAGGTCCAGCTTCACCTCGGTGACGCTGCCGTGCATGCGCAGCATGGGCGCCAGGTGAGTCTGGTGGAAGATCCTCCCGCCCATGCTCAGCAGGTCCTGGAAACGCCGGCCCTGCAGCTCGGCGATGCTGAACCCCAGCCAGTCGCTGAAGCGTGCGTTGGCCTGCAGGATCGTGCCATCTTCCGTGGTGACGGCCAGGGCGCAGGCGGCGCTGTCGAACACATCAGCCGGCACGTGCTGCCATCCACGGCGCGAGGAAGGCATCCATGGCCGCCGCGCAGGCCTGCGGCGCGCTCATGTGCGGGCAATGGCCGACGTTGTCCACCAGGCAATAGGTGCTGTTGGGCAGCACGCTGTGCAGGTATTCACCCACGGCCACCGGGGCGATCAGGTCGTCACTCGATTGCAGGATCAGCACCGGGGTGGGCAGGCCGATCACGTCCTGGCGGTTGTCCGACATAAAGGTCACGCGCGCGAACTGCCTGGCGATCTCCGGCTCGGTGCGGCAGAAACTCTCGGTCAACTCGTCGCTCAGCGCCGGTTGGCCGGGGGCTCCCATGATCACCGGGGCCATGGCGCTGGACCAGCCGAGGTAGTTGCTGTCGAGGGTGTCGAGCAGGTCGTCGATGTCGGCGCGCTTGAAACCGCCCACGTAGCCATCGTCATCGATATAGCGTGGCGACGGGCCGATCATCACATGGGCGGCGACACGGCCGGGGGCCAGGCGGTCGGCGAGGGTGCCGATCATGGCACTGACCGAGTGTCCCACCAGGATGACCGGGCCCTCGGCAAAGGCCTCGATGATCTCGTTCAAGTCGCGGGCATAGCCGTCCAGCGCGCTGTACTTGGCCTTGTCAAAGGCGTTGAGGTCGGACAGGCCTGCGCCCGTCAGGTCATACATCACCACGCGAAAACGCTCTTTGAACTGCGGCGCAAGGTAGTTCCACATGGCCTGGTTGCAGCCGAAACCATGGGAAAACACCAGGGTCGAGGGCCCGTCACCCATCACGTTGACGTTGTTGCGCTGGAGTAGGCCCATGGGGATCTCGAAGTTATGGCGTATTGCTAGGTGTGCTGCAGTTTAGATAGTCGATGGCTTTGGGTCACGCGTTATAGCGCCGATAGGGTAAAGTCGGCGCCTTCAGGAAGAAACTTCAGGTAACAAACATGATGCGGTGGTTGCGGCAATCCGTCTTGAGTCTGCTGGTATTGATGTCCGCCGGCCTGTTTATCACCGCCCAGGCCGAGACGTCGCCCATCGGCGTAGCCCTCGACCAGCGGGTGATCGACCTCACCAACACCCTCGACGCCGCCACCACCACCCGTCTGCAAGACCAGCTCGCCGCCCTTGAGCAGCGCAAAGGCGCGCAGGTGGCGGTGTTGCTGGTGCCCACCACCCGTGGCGCGAGCATCGAGGACTACGCCAACCAACTGTTCCGCGCCTGGAAACTGGGGCGCAAGGATGTCAACGACGGCATCCTGCTGGTGGTGGCCAAGGACGATCGCAAGGTGCGCATCGAGGTGGGCTACGGCCTGGAGGGCACGGTGACCGACCTGCTGGCCCACCGGATTATTGAAGAACACATCACCCCGGCCTTTCGCCAGGGCGACTATGCCGGCGGTGTCGAGCAGGGCGTGAACGACCTGGTTGTCCTGGTGGATGGCGGTGACTTGCCGCAGGTGGCCGGGCACGGCGGCAGTCTTGAGGCGCTTGCGGTATTGCTGGCGTTCGTGTGCGGTGCCGTCGGTGGCGTGCTGGTTGCGGCGCGCAAGCTGGGCTGGCGGGGGGCGTTGATCGCCACGGCAGTCGTTACCGTGGCGCTGGTGGTATTCGCCGGTGGCCGGGAATGGCCGATGTACCTGCTGGTACTGCCGCTGACCCTCCTGATCGGCGGCGCCACCTTCGGCGCCTTGTGGCTGGCGCGCACGGCGTTCTACTGCGTGATAGGGCTGTTGGCCTACATCGCCGGGGTGGTGATCGCCAACCGGTTCGTGGAAGTCAGTTATATCCATTGGCTGGTGTGGCCGTTTGGCGCGGCGTTGGTGCTGGGCTTGTACCTCGGGTTGTTCTTCGTCATCAGGGCATCCTGGAAAAAGCGCCCGCGCTTTTTCCTCCTGCGTGCGCTGGCAGTCATGGCCATCTACGTCGCTGCGGGGACACTGCTGGGGCACGGGTATCAGGGCTGGATCGTGGCGATTCCAGTGGCCTCCTTCGTGGCGTTTATCGTGTTTGTGCAGAGCATTGCCAGTTCCGGCTCGGGGTCCGGCTCGGGCGGTGGCTCCGGTTCGGGTTCCAGCGGCTCCAGCTCCAGCAGCAGTTCCTCGGGGGGCGGTGGTTCCAGTGGCGGTGGCGGGGCGTCGGGGAGTTGGTAATCGGCGGTTGTTCGGCGTGACGCCCGGCTGCAAACGGCTGCCTGGCAAAGCCCTGGACGTTACAGCCGCTTGGATAGAAACACGCGACTGCTGCCTGCCGGTTCACACGGGACCTCCCCGAACCGCACCCACCCATGCTTTTCATAAAAGCCCGGGGCCTGAAAACTGAGGGTATAGAGCACCGCGTTCGCGCAGCCGCGACGCCGGGCTTCGTGCTCAAAAGCGTGCAGCAACCGGCTGCCCAGGCCCGTGCCGCGCAGGGCCTCGGGCAGGTGGAACAGGTCGAGAAAAGCCATGCCCAGGGTGGTTTTGCCGGTGATGCCGCCGATGATCTGCCGGGTATCGGGATCTTTGAGCAATACCGTCAGTGGCAGGCGGTCGTTGTAGCCGGCGATACCTTCGTTGAACGCAGCCAGGCCGCTGCCGAGAATACGCTCGGCGTCGGGATTGGCCTGGTCGCTGACTTCAATAAGCGCTGCGGTCATTGCAAAACCCTCCGTGGGTTAAAGCGTCATCAGCATTTCATGCCAGGCCATGCCGCCATGATCCGAGGGCGACGGCTGGACATAGGTGTAGCCCATGCGGGTGTACAACGGCACATGCCGTTCCTTGCACATCAGGTGAATCGTGCGCTTGCCCATCGCGCGCATGCGCTGCACGAACTCGCTCATCAGCACCTTGGAATACCCCTTGCCCTGATGCGCCGGGTCGACCACCACCGACATGATCACTACATTCGGCGCCTCGGCCGAATGCCCCACCAGTTCCTTGAAGGCCTCGTCCGACATCATCACTTCGTGGGCGCAGCCGCCGTTGATAAAACCCACCACCTCGCTATCGGCTTCCAGGATCAAAAAGCCTTGCGGGTATAGCGCAATACGCGTGGCGATCTTTTCCAGGGTCGCGGCTTCGTCGCCCTCGTAGGCGGTGATTTCAATCTCGTAGCAACGGGCGGCGTCGGCGGGGAGGGCGTTGCGTAAGGTGAGGGCGGGCATAGGCGTTTCCTGAGGCGTTGAGCGAAAGTCCACATCATAACGGCCTTGCTGGGACTCTGCGCAGAACACAGATCGAAATTGTGGGAGGGGGCTTGCCCCCGATGGCGGCGTGTCAATCAGCCCATCTATAACTGATCCACCGCTATCGGGGGCAAGCCCCCTCCCACAGTTTTGTCTGCGCCAGGCTTGGTGGTGGGTGCTGTTTTCGATGTATGTTGGTCAGGGGCACGGCATTCAAGAGGCAGTGTGGAGCCCGCCAAAGCGGGAGCAAGCTCCCTCACCTCCGTTATTCATTCACCCGGGCGGGCAACGGAAATCCATGAAGGAAGGACCCCATGCTGGAAATAAAACGCGCCACCCCCACCGACGCCAACGCCGCTTTTGACATCCGCCGCGCAGCCATCCGCAGCCAATGCATCGGCGCCTACACCGCCGAACAAATGGCGCTCTGGACCCGTGGCAAGGCCGAGGACGGCTACAGCGCGCTGATGGACAAACCGTTCTACCTGGGCTGGTTGAACGGTGAACCGGTGGCCACCGGCATGCTCGACCTGGCCAACAACGAAGTCGGCGCGCTGTTCGTGTTGCCCGCATTCACCGGACGCGGGTATGGCAAGGCGATGCTGGATCACCTTGAGCAGGTCGCGCTGGAACTGGCGATTGAAGAGGTGGTGCTGGACGCGACGTTGAATGCCGCGAGTTTTTATCGCGCGTGCGGCTACGTGGGCGATGAACAGGCGATTTATCACTCGCCGTCGGGGTTGCAGTTGGCGTGTATTCCGATGAAAAAACAGCTGCATCAGTGACGCAAATGCACGCGCAAGTTGCCGATAACCTGCGCGACTGAAGGCCCGTGGATCACCGGCGGCATCGGGCTTTCACCAAACTCCCGCCACACAAACAGCGTCAGTTCCGCGCCATCGGTTAGGGTTTTTGCCAGGTCCTGGGAACCCAAATCCTGCAACCGCCGATAACGATCATCCCGCCAGAACGCATCTTCCACCCAGTCATACACCGGGATGAAATGAAAGTGCAGCGGGAACCCCGGCAGATGCCCATAGCGGCTGATATACAACCACTTGGGCTTGAGTTGCGCCTCCATGACCCGCTGGGTTTTCGCCAGCAGTCCACCCAGTTCGGCCAGCGCTGCATCCGACATGTCGGCGAGGGAATCAACAGGCGCCTTGGCACCCAGCATCAGGTAACCCGGCAGCTTCGAAGCCAGGTGATGGTTGAGCAGCCAGTGCTCGGTCTCAAACAGGATATTG
The DNA here is from genome assembly GCF_900100935.1 of Pseudomonas sp. NFACC25. Lineage (NCBI taxonomy): Bacteria > Pseudomonadati > Pseudomonadota > Gammaproteobacteria > Pseudomonadales > Pseudomonadaceae > Pseudomonas > Pseudomonas sp. NFACC25. The sequence goes on along the minus strand of NZ_FMUC01000005.1, from coordinate 79,058 downwards.
GCGGGGTCGATCTGCATCAGCGCGCGTCCTTGGGAGCAGGGTGGGCAGGATAACAAGCACGCTCGCCTGTATCCCACAAAACCATGGGATCTGTGTCTATCGCGAACGTTGTCAGGTGGATAGCCTCAGGCCACGTTAACTGACGACCGAGCAAACCATGGAACTCACCGCTGTCCCGTTTGGCATCACCGACTGGTCCACCCTCGAACCCGAGCTTCACCCCGGCGTCAGCGGCAGTGCCTCATGGCGCACCTGCCACTTCGGCACCACCCGCGTGCGCAGGGTGGATTACAGCCCCGGCTACCTGGCCGATCACTGGTGCCGGCGCGGGCATGTGCTGCTGTGCCTGGAAGGCGAGTTGCACACCGAGCTGGAAGACGGCCGCCGGTTCACGCTGACGGCCGGGATGAGTTACCAGGTGGGCAATGACATGGAGGCGCATCGTTCCTCGACGAGTGTCGGGGCGAAGCTATTTATCGTGGATTGAAGGGGGACCTTTGTGGTGAGGGAACAAGCTCCCTCACCACAGGAACAGGCCCCCCCAATCCGCTGCATCAATGCATCTTGCTATGGTCCATGCCATCCAGCCCACGCGCCTTGGCCTGAACCTCAACGGTCTGCTTCTCGCCCTTGGCGTTCTCCACGGTCAACGTCAGCGGCACCTGGTCGCCTTCCTTGATCTGGCCGGTCAGGCCCATCAGCATCACGTGGTAGCCGTCCGGGTCGAGCTTGACCGCCTTGCCCGCCGGCAGGGCCACCGCGTCCACCGGGCCCATGCGCATCACGTCGTCCTTCATGCTCATTTCATGGATTTGTACGTCCTTGGCCACCGGCGAGGCCACGCTGAGCAGCTTGCTGTCGCTGTCGGCGGTCACGGTCATGAACGCGCCGCTGGACGGTTGGCCCGGCACCGAGGCGCGCACCCAGGCGTCGGTGACTTGCACCTGGGCACTCGCGTGGGCGGCGAGGCCCAGCAGGGTCAGGCCAAGGGTGAAGCGCTTGAGGTGTTGAACGGCAGTCATTAGCAGACCTCCATGACGGTGAGCAGGTCTTCTGCGCACTCTTTAGCGGTAAGGGATGCCTGCAACCCCAGGCGCAGGTTGCCACGGGTGTCGAAGACAAAACTGGTGGCCGTGTGGGACAGGGTGTAGGTGTCGCCGGCGGGGATCTTTTCATAGAAGATCCCGAACTCCTTGGCGGCCACGGCGATTTCTTCCGGGGTGCCGTACAGCGCTTCGAAGCTGGGGTCGAAGGCCTTGACGTACTTGTCGAGGATCTGCGGCGTGTCGCGTTCCGGGTCCAGGGTGATAAAGATCACCTGCATGATCTCGCCGTCACGGCCCATCAGCTTCTTGGCCTGGGCGGCGCGGGCGAGGGTGGTCGGGCACACGGCCGGGCACTGGGTGAAACCGAAGAACACCACCGGCATCAGGCCACGGTAGGAACTGAGGGTGACGGTGTCGCCCTCGGTGTTCTTGAGCTTGAAGGTGCGGCCCATGATCTTGTCGCTCAAGTCCTTGCCGTACTTGAAGTTCAACTTGGGGCTGTTGTCACAACCGGCCAGCAGGCCCAGGCCCAACAGGCCCATGCCGGTCAGGACCTTGCGGCGGGTGAATAACGTACTCATCAACGGTGCATCCTGTGAAACGCCCGCATTGCGCGAAATCAACTCGGCGGGCTTTGAATAGGAGTAAACGAGGAGGGCGCCAAGTCTACCAACCCTGGCCAGCCCGCGTAATCTGCGACGTTCTGCCACAGGGGCACGCTGGATTTCATCCTTTTGCACCGCTGGTGGTAGAGTCGCCGCCATGAAATCGAGCCGCCCCGACCGTTCCCTGATCGTCTGGACCCTGTACTTCTGCGTGCTGATGAACCTGTTCGTGTGCGGTTTGGGCCATGGCCAGATGACCGGCCAGCAGCTCAATGGCATCGGTGGCGCGTTCTGCGCAGTGGACGGCCAACAGGCGCCACTTTCCGACAAAGGGCTGGGCGCGCCGTCTTCCAGTAACATCTCGAACTACTTTGCCTGCCCGGTGTGCAACGCCGTGACCGTCGCGCTGGTGTTCCTGATCGGCCTGGCCTGGTTGCTGGGCCTGGGGCAGACCCCACGCCCGGCCCATGAGCGGCGCAACAAGGCGCCGCCGCGTTATTCCTGGCCTTCGGCCAACCCCCGCGCATCCCCCGCATTCTGACGTGTGCCCTGGGCCTCCTGTGAACAGGGGGCGTTCTATCGTCACGACTGTGAGTGCGCTTTATGAACCATCACTTGCCTGCAGGCGCCAGCCGCCTGGTCAGCCAGGCGTCCCGTCGCCTGCGCGCGGAACCGGCACGCCCGGACTACCCGAGCAATGCCCGCTGCTTTGTGCACCTGGATGCACGCCTGTTGCCGTATTGGCACACCCTGTTCGACATCTGCCCGACGCTGCTCAAGCTCGACCCGCCCGAGGGCCTGAACCTGTTTCGCAGCTTCATGACCTGGGCCTATCGCAACCAGCCGGCCCAGGACTGGACCTGGCACCTGAACCTGTGCCGTTGGCTGCTGGCGTCGCCGTATCGCGGGCAGATTGATGAAGAGCCCATCGAAACCTTCATGGCCGCTGCGGCGGCGCGTTGGATCAGTACGGATGACAGCCAGGCCCAGGGGGTGGTCCTGGCCTGGCAGGGCTTGACGGTGTTCGATTGGAAGGACGTGCGCAGTGCCGCCGCCGAACAACAGGCACTCCCCGCCACGCAATGGGATTTTGCCTGGTGTCCGCTCGCCTCCCCAGGGGTCTTCCAGGGCTGGTTGCCGGTGCCTTGAACGAGCGGGATTGTTACGTAAAGCGCAACAGTGATTGACGGTTTTGGCGGCTGTTTCCCCACGGCCCAAGGCTATACCGTGCGCGCACCCGTTGAATGCAGCACCACCCGACCGACAAACAACAGGGTTGGGCTGTAACGGGGTCGCCTCAATCACTTCACGGAGCCTTCATGAAACACACCACGTGCCTGGCGCTCGCCGTCTCCTTCGGCGCCGCGCAGCAGGCGGCTGCATCGGGTTTTATCGATGACAGCAAAGCCACCCTCGACCTGCGCAATTTCTATTACAACCAGGACACCCGCAACACCAGGGCGCCGTCGGACAGGGAGTGGGGCCAGGCCTTCATGTTCAACTACCAGTCCGGTTTCACCGAGGGCCTGGTGGGCTTCGGCCTGGACCTGCAGGCCATGTATGGCCTGCGCCTGGATGCCTCGGGGCGCGCCGGCAAGGCCGGTGAAGACAACACCCCCGGCAGCGTCTTCCCGTTGTCCGATGGCAAGGCCGCCCATGACTTCAGCAAGACCGGCGCCACCGGCAAGGTGCGCATCTCGCAAACCCAGCTCAAGGTCGGCACCCTGATGCCGAAGATGCCGGTGCTGATGTCCGAAGACGGCCGCTTGTTGCCGCAGACCTTCCGTGGCTATCAGGTCGACTCCAGGGACCTCAAGGACTTCAACCTGATCGCCGGCAAAATGGAGCAGGTGCTCGACCGCAACTCCAGCAACGGCCAGGGCCTGTCGATCGCCGGGGCCAACGACCCGGCCAAGGGCCGGTTCAGCAACCAGTTCTACTACGGCGGGGTGGATTACGCCGTCAGCAGGCAACTGCAAGTGCAGTACTACTACGCGACCCTGGAGAATTTCTACCAGCAGCATTTCGTCGGCCTGGTGCACAACTGGCAGTTGCCGGTGGGGCAGCTCAAGACCGATCTGCGTTACTTCTACAGCACCGCCGACGGCAAGAACGGCAGCGCCGCCGGGCGCGATGAAGGCTATGTGAGTTCCGGGTATTACGCGCCGGGCGTCAACTCGGGCAAGGTCGACAACCGCCTGTGGAGCGCGATGTTGACCTATGGCGTGCACGGGCATTCCGTGGGCCTGGGGTATCAGAAAACCACCGGCGCCAGTGACTTTCCCCACATCAACCAGGGCCAGGGCCGTTCGCTGTACCTGATCACCAACGCCCAGTCGTTGAAGTTCGTCAACGCCGGCGAACAGGCGACGGTGGGTAACTACACCTATGACTTTACCGGCCTGGGCGTTCCGGGCCTGAAGTCGAGCGTGACCTATATCCACGGCAGCAACATCCGCGCGGCGCGTCGCGACAACAGCGAGTGGGAGCGCGATGTGCGTGTCGACTACGTGATCCCCACGGGCACGTTCAAGGGCCTGGGCCTGACCTGGCGCAGCGCCGTGCTGCGCGGCAATGACACCGCCGACAAGGATGAGACGCGGCTGATCGTCAGCTACAGCCTGCCGTTGCTGTAAGCCCGGCAGGAGCAACGCTTGACCGGCATCAAGGCCGCCCCGTGCGCCAGCCCGCACACTGGGCTCCCCACGGCCGGTCCCTCTGCGAGGCTTGCATGCTCTACCTCCTGTTGCTATTGGCCCACCTGTTCGCCGCGCTGATCTTTATCGGCACGGTGTTCTTCGAAGTGCTGATCCTCGGGCACTTGCACCAGCACTTGCCTATGCGGGTGACGGTGCTGGTGGAGCAGGGCATCGCCCGGCGTGCCCGGGTGCTGATGCCGTGGGTGTTGCTGGTGCTGTTCGGCGCCGGGCTCGGCATGGTCTGGCTGCGCTACCTGCCGGCGTTGTCGGCCCCGTTGGCGTCCGCGTTCGGCACGTTGCTGGGCCTCAAGTTGATCCTGGCCGCCAGTGTGCTGCTGCACTTCCTGATGACCATGGCGCGGATGCGCCGGGGCAAGGTCAGTGCGCGCTATAGCCATTTCATTCACCTGAGCTTGTTTGTGCACATGGTCGCCATTGTGCTGCTGGCCAAGGGCATGTTTTACCTCAGCTGGTAACGACCTTGATGCATATCAAGGTGCGCGCAGCGGTCGCACCGGACAATGGACCACCGCCGCCCGTTCCGGAGTTCGCCATGCGCACCCATCTTCATCCCACCCGCTTTCGTCAGGACCAGGGCGTGCTGGACCTGGCGTGCCAGACGGACACGCGCCGCTTCCATGCCGGCGTCGGCTCCCTCGACCTGCTGCGCGCCCTGCGCGACAGCCGCCAGCGCCAGCGGCCCCTGGCGCTGAACCTGCACTGGCCGGCAAGCGATGCCGGCGCTGAGTACCTGCAGAGCCTCACCCAGGAAATCCAGCTGATCGGCTGCCAGCTCGGCCCGCGCCAACCAGTCGAGCACTTTCACCTGCGCGGCACCACACCGACGATCGAGCAGGTGTGCACGGTGCTGGAACACCTGCACAGCCGCTTCAACTTTCTCGACCACGACCGTGGCGACTACCGAATCGACCTCGACCCCTGGCACATCGACTGGGCCACCATGGGCCTGTTGCGCGACCAGGGTTTCAACCACGCCAGCATCGGCGTGCCCGACGCCAACCGGGACGGGCCGCTGTCCCAGGCACGCTATCAGGACCCGGCGCCCATCGAGTCGCTGGTGGATGCGGCGCGGACCTTCGGGTTTCGCTCAGTGAACATCGACCTCGGCTACGGCCATGCCTGGCAGACGCCGGCCAGTTTCGAGCAGAAACTGGCCAGCCTGATTGCCCTGGAGCCTGACCGCCTGCAACTGTTCGATTACGCCCAGCCACCGGTGCGCTACCAGGGCCGGCAATCCCAGGCGTTTTGCAGCGCGGCGGATAAACGCGCGATGCGCCGCAGCGGCTTTGAACACCTGGCCGCCGCCGGGTACCACTACATCGGCCTGGGCCAGTTCGCCCGCACCGACGATGACCTCAAACAGGCCCAGGAGCGCGGCCGCCTCAGCCGTAATTGCGAAGGCTTCACCCTGCACGGCTACTGCGATCACATCGGCTTTGGCCTGGGGGCCATCAGCCAGATCGACACGCTGTGTGTCCAGAACACCCTGGATGCCCGTGAGTACTGCGCTCAGCTGAGCAACGGCCAGCTCGCCACCTGTTGTGGCGGGTTTCACGAAACCGCCGACCCGGCGCGTCTGTACGTCACCCAGCCCCTGACCACCCCCGTCAGCGCCAACGACGAGGTGATCGACCATGACGGCGTTTGAGTTCGACCGTGCCCTGGTGCACAAATACGACCGCCCGGGGCCGCGCTACACCTCGTACCCGACCGCGCCGCAGTTCAACAGCGCGTTTGCCCTGGACGACTATCACCAGGCCGTGCGCGCCAGTCACCAACTCGCCGCGCCCAAGGCGTTGTCGGTGTACATCCACATTCCGTTCTGCCAGAGCCTTTGCTACTACTGCGGCTGCCACAAGATCATCACCCGCAAGACCCATCGCGCCGTCGAGTATGTGGCGTACCTCAAGCGCGAGATCCAGATGCAGGGCGCGTTGTTCGAGCGCTCGCGGCGCCTGACCCAGTTGCACCTGGGCGGCGGCACCCCGACGTATCTGGACGATGCGCAACTGGCCGAACTGATGGCCTGCCTGGCGGACAACTTCAGCCTGGATGACAGCGACGCCCATGAGTTCTCCATCGAGGTCGACCCGCGCACCATCAGCCTCGAGCGCATCAACACCCTGCGCCGCCTGGGCTTCAATCGCCTGAGTTTCGGCGTGCAGGACTTCGACCCCGACGTACAGGCCGCCGTGAATCGCGTGCAAAGCGAAGCGCAGATCCTGCAACTGGTGGCGGCGGCCCGCGAGGCACGCTTCAAGTCGGTGAGTGTCGACCTGATCTACGGCCTGCCCATGCAAACCGTGGCCAGCTTCGACGTGACCTTGAGCAAGCTGATCGCCCTGCGGCCCGACCGCGTGGCCGCCTACAGCTACGCACACTTGCCGAGCCAGATCCGCGCCCAGCGCATGATCCGTCCCGAAGACATGCCCCCCCCGGCGCGCAAGCTGGAGCTGCTGGAACTGACCATTCGCCGCCTCACCGAGGCCGGTTACATCTACATCGGCATGGACCACTTCGCCCTGCCCGACGATGAGCTGGCACTGGCCCGCGCCAACGGCAGCCTGCAACGCAACTTCCAGGGCTACTCCACCCATGCCGATTGCGACCTGATCGGCCTGGGCGTATCGGCCATCGGCAAGGTCGGCGACAGCTACAGCCAGAGCGTCAAGGAGCTGTCCCAGTACTACGCGCGCATCGATGCGGGCATGTTGCCGGTGCAGCGCGGTTACCGGCTCAACCCCGATGACGTACTGCGCCGCGAGGTGATCAATGGGTTGATGTGCGACGGCCGCGTCGATGTCGCCCAGGTGGAAGCGGCCCATGGCATTCGGTTCAATGAGTATTTTGCCCAAGCGTTGACGCAGCTGGACGAGCAAGTGGCGGACGGCTTATTACTGGTCCAGGACGACGCGCTGCAACTGCTGCCCAAGGGCCAACTGATGGTGCGCAGCGTGGCCATGGCCTTCGACGCCTACCTGGGCGGCGCCCACAAAGGCCAATTCTCCCGTACCGTCTGACACTCCTCGTTAGCAGTGTGTCAGCCAACACCTCTACCAGCTGTGCCGCCGCCATCGAAGCCTCGCTAAAGCTCGACATCTCCCACAGGGATCAGCGGCGCCCATCAGATCTACAGCCGGGCCACTTTCTACCTGCCAACCGCGACCAAATGTGGGAGGGGGCTTGCCCCCGATAGTGGTGGGTCAGCCAACATCTCTGCCGGCAGTGCCACCGCCATCGAAGCCTCGCTGAAGCTCGACATCTCCCACAGGGGACCGGCGGTGCCCATGCGCTCTACGACCTGGCCGCTTCCTGCCTGTCACCCGTGTTCAATGCGATGTCCCTTCCGCAAACTCCACCTTATTGCCCACGTTGTACTTGCCCGACGGCTTATTCATGGGAATGCGCTTCACCTCCTCGAGCGTCTGGCTGTCATACACAATCAGCGCCCCCTCCGTGGCCCAGATGCTCAGCAACACATACCGCCCATCCCGGGTGAATTCCACATGGGCTGCCGTCTTGCCCGGCACTGGCCTCAGGGTGTGGGCGATCTCGAGGGTCTGCTTGTCGATCAGGTGAATCGCATCATTGTCCGGCCCGAAAAACACGTCGCTCCACACATAGCGCGAGTTCACATGGCTGCGCATGAAAAAGCCCGGCCCGAGGGTGGGGATCTGTTTGATCAGGCTCCAGGTCTTGAGGTCGATCACCGAGATTTGCCCCTTGCTGATATTCGGCGTGGCAAACACCCATTGTCCGTTGCGTTGCCAATACGTTCCCGAGCCCAGGTGCGGCATACCGGACAGCGGGATATCGGTGACCACGCGGCCGCTGCCCAGGTCGATCACCTGGCCGCCGCCGGCCTTGCGTGAGGTGGCGATCAGTTGGCGGTAATCGGGCGAGAACGAGAAGTCATCGAGCACATCCTGGGCCTGGATGCGCCGGGGCTCGAAACTGGGCCGAGCATCGGCATAGGACAATTCCCAGACCTCGTTCACGTCCTTGAGCGCGACGATAAAGCTGTTGCGCGGTGGCGCGGTGTACACCGCACTGACCCGTGAGCCGGTGTCCAGGGTCTTGACCAGCGACAGGTCGCGCGCATCCAGCAGCACCAGGTTGCCCGGCAGGTAATTGCCCGCCAGCACCCAGCGGCCATCCTTGCTCACCGCCAGGTTGCGGGTGTTGAGGCCCACGCGGATCTCGGCGATCAACTTGAGGTTGTGCAGGTCGTACTGGCTGATCCAGCCGTCCCGCGAGGCGAAGTACACAAAGCGTCCGTCCGGGGAGAATTTCGGCCCGCCGTGCACCGCGAAGTGGGTAGGGAAACGGTCCAGCACGGCAAAGGTGTCGCCGTCGAGAATATCCATGTGATGGTCGCCGGACTCCACCACCACAAACAGGTTGAGCGGGTCGGCGTGATGTTGCGGCGTGCTCGGCAATTGGCGCAGGTCCGCCAGCACGCTGTGGCTGGTGCGGATGTCATGCTCGTTCCACGTCGCCGGTGAGTCAGGCGGCTGTTGCAGAAACTGCGCCAGCCCATCCATCTGCGCGGCGCTCAGTTGCGCACTGAACGCGGCCATCTGGCTGGCGGGCCGGCCTTGTTCGATGACCTTGCGCACTTCATCCGGCTTGATTCGCCCCAGGCTCTCCGGCAGCAGCGCCGGGCCGGTGGCGCCGATGCGATTAAGCCCGTGGCAGCTTTCGCAATACTGGCGGTAGTCCTGCGCGGGCGTAGCGTGTGCGGCCGTCGCCCACAGCAGCGGCACCAGCAGCAGGCGTTTCATACCGCCACCGCTTCACGGGCCGGTGCCAGGCTGGCGGGGAAGTGCAGGGCGGCGTCGGCAAACAGGTTGACGACGTGGCCGATCACCGTCAGCGTCGGTACGCAGGGTTCGCAGTCGGCGGCCAGGGTGGGCAACTGGCGCAGGGTGCCACGGGCCACCTGTTGATCGGCGCGTGCACCGTTGCTGATCAGGGCGGCCGGTGTGTCCCCGGGCAAACCGGCCGCCACCAAATGCTCGGCGATCAGTGCCAGGTTCGACAGGCCCATGTAGAACACCAGGGTCTGGCTCGGCTCGGCCAGGCTGGCCCATGGCAGTTTCAACGCACCGTCGCGTTGCAGGTGGCCGGTGACGAAACGGCACGAATTGACCAGCTCGCGGTGGGTCAGCGGGATACCGGCATAGGCGCTGCAGCCGGAGGCGGCGGTGATGCCCGGCACCACCTGGCACGGGATACCGCGCGCGAGCAGGTACTCCAGCTCCTCGGCGCCGCGCCCGAAGATAAACGGGTCGCCGCCCTTGAGGCGCACCACCCGCTGGCCCTGGTCGGCCAACTCAGCCAGCAGTTCATTGAGTTGATCCTGGGGCAGGCTGTGGCAACCGCTGGCCTTGCCCACGTAATGACGGGCGCAGGTCAACGGGATCAGCGCGAGCAGTTCGGCACTGATCAGCCGGTCGAACACCACCGCGTCGGCCTGCATCAACAGGCTCCAGGCGCGCAGGGTCAGCAGGCGCGGGTCACCGGGGCCGGCGCCCACCAACGCGACTTCGCCGGGGTGCAAGGGGCTGTGCAGACTGGCTGGCAGGCCAGTGGAGAAGTGGGCAGTTGAAGTGTGCATGGGACGTCCTTGGTTCATCATCAGGTAGGCGGCCCCCGGTTGTGTCACCGGGTGGTCGAGCAAGGGATCAGGTTGAGGGGCTGGCGCGCGATCTCGGCGTCGCTGAAATAGCAACCGGGGTCCGGGCCCCACAGGTCGCCATCGGCCCAGGCGCGGGTGCGGGTATTGCCGTTGCAGATCGCCAGCCAGCGGCACTCGGCGCAGCGCCCGCCAATGCTGCGCGGGTGTTCGCGCAGGCGCAGCAGCAACGGGTCGGGCTGCTCCAGCCAGAGTTGGCGGAAGGTGGTGTTGCGCACATTGCCCACCGATTGCTGCCACCAGTAGGTGTCCGGGTGCACCTCGCCGGTGTTGTCGATATTGGCGATGCCGCTGCCCGAGGCATTGCCGCCCCAGGCATGCAGCAGGTGTTCAAGCTGCGGGTAGTGTTCGGGCAGGTGCTGGTGCACCCATTGCAGCAACAGCACGGCGTCGGCGTCGTTGTTGCCGCTGACGAAATCGCTGTCCACGCCGTGTTGAATATCGCTCCAGGCCTGCTGGAAAATCAGCGCCATGGCCTCGCGGCTCATCTGCCGGTGCGCATCCAGTTGGCGGCTGCGTTTGCCGCGCCCGCTGTAGTTGAGGTGCGACAGGTAGAACTTCTGCACGTCATAGGTGCGCATCAGCGCCAGCAACTGCGGCAGCTGCCCATGGTTGTCCTGGGTCAGGGTGGTGCGCAGGCCCACGCGAATCCCGGCTTCGCGGCACAGGCGGATGGCGTGCATGGAGCGCTGGAAACTGCCGTGCAGTTGGCGAAACGCGTCGTGGGTCGCTTCCAGGCCGTCGATGCTGATGCCCACGTAGTCGAAACGGGCGTCGGCGATCTGCTGGATGTTGTGCTCATCGATCAGCGTGCCGTTGGTCGACAGTGCGACGAAAAAACCTTTGTCACGGGCATAGGCACTCAGCACGAAGAGGTCTTTGCGCAGCAGCGGCTCGCCCCCGGACAGGATCAACACGCGCACCCCGGCGTCGTGCAAATCGTCGATCACCCGCAATGCTGCCGGGGTGTCGAGCTCATCGCGAAACACGCTGTCGGCGCTGGTGGCGTAGCAGTGCTTGCAGGTGAGATTGCAGCGCCGCAGCAGGTTCCAGATCACCACCGGCGGCCGCTCACTGCCAGGGGGCGAGGTGCGCGGCGGCGGGCATTGACCGGCGAGGGTGCGCAGGTACTGACTGATTCGCAGCATGGGCTATTCCTTTGAGTGCGCCGGCGTCAGGCGCAGGCCGGTTTTTTTCAGGATGCGGCTGCTCACCAGCATCTCGTCGGCGCGGCAGGCCTCCCCCAGCAGGAAACGCAGGTGCTCGCGGTAGCTGTCGATTTCTTCGCGGCTGCGGCCATGCACCATGGCGAACAGGTTGTAGGGCCAGTCCGGGCGCCGGGGGCGACGGTAGCAATGGCTGACAAACGGCTGGGCGCCGAGCAGTTCTCCCAGGCGCGGCAGGTGCACATCGGCCACGTCCCACACCGTCATGCCGTTATGCCGATAGCCCAGGCGGTAGTGGTTGGGCACCGCGGCGATACGCCGGATCGCGCCTTCGGCCTGCAGGCGCTTGAGCAGGTCGAGGGTCGACTCGACGCTGATGCCCAGTTGCTCGGCGAGCCAGGCCCATGGGTCCTCCACCAGCGGCAGGCCGCTTTGGGTGAGGGCGACCAGTTGCAGGGCCAGGGTGTTGTCAGACCGGGAAATACAGACCGACATGGTAGGTGTGCTCCTTCGGCAGGTTGAGCACCGCCAGCCCGGTCAGGGCCTCGATGCACGACAGGGTATCGGCCAGCTCCTGCGCGGTGGCGCAGGCCAGCACGAACCACATGTTCCAGCGGTGTTCGCGGCGGTAGTTGTGGGCCACCTGGGGCAGGGCGTTGAGCTGCTCGGCGACCGCATCAAAGCGCGCCTCGGGTACGGCGAGCGCCGCGAGGGTGAAAGCGCCGCCGAGACGCTCGATATCGAACATCGGGCCGAAGCGCGTGAGCATGCCGTCTTCGAGCAAGTCGTGCAGGCGGTCGAGCAGTTCGCTCGCAGGGCAATGCAGTTCCTCGGCCACCTGCTGCCAGGGCTTGCGCACCAGCGGCAGGCCGTGTTGCAGGCGGTTGATCAGTTGTCGATCCAGCTCATCCATGGGCCCATACCTGTGACGGCGGCGGCGCGAAACGCCCACCGCATTGCTTGAAGGCGCGGGTGCTGAACAGCAGTTGGTGGGGCAAGTCGCTGAGCAGATGCTGCTCCAGCAACGCCTGGATCTGCGCCTCGACCACCGCGCGCTCGCGCCCGTGCACCATGCAGAACAGGTTGTAGCGCCACTGCGGCAGGCGCCGCGGGCGCTGGTAACACAGGTTTACGCCGGGCGCGCGGCCCAGGCGCGCACCGACTTCATCGACCAGCGCATCCGGCACATCCAGCACCAGCATGGCATTGGCCACATAGCCCAGGGCGCGGTGATTGAGCACCAGGCCGACGCGACGGAACAGGCCCTGGTCGTGCCATTGCTGCATCTGTTGCAGCACCTGATCGTGGTGGGCACCGATCTGCTCGGCGAGCTCGTCGTAGGGCCGTGGCACGATGGGCAGGCCGCGCTCCAGGCACTGGCGCAGGTCGAGCATCTGCTCGTGGTTCAGTGGCGCGATCACGGCTGCTCTCCGAGGGAGAATCCAAGGTCGATGCGATAGGCGGTGAGCATCGGCAGGTCCAGGGGCGTGAGGCCGGTGTCTTGCTCCAGCTCGTCGAGGATCTGCTGCAGGTGCTGGCGGTGGGGCCCGGTGAGCACGAACCACAGGTTGTAACGGTGCTCGCGGGCATAGTTGTGATTGACCTCCGGGTACTGGCTGACCCGTGCGGCCACTTGTTCCAGGCGCTCGATCGGCACCGCCAGGGCGGCCAGGGTGCTGGCGCCGGCGCGGGAGTGTTCGAACACCGGGCCGATGCGCGACAAGGCGCCGGCCAGTTCCAGGCGTTGCAGGCAGGCCATCACCTCGGCCGCGCTGCAGCCCAGCACCTGGGCCATTTCGCGGTAGGGCTCGGCGCACAGCGGCATGCCGTGCTGGAAGCGTTCGATCAATTGCTGGCTGAGCGAATCAAGGTCCATTTCAATACCCCATTTTTTGCGCGCGCAGGCTGAAGAAAATCCCGCTGGGACTCCGGGCCGGCAGGCTTTTCAGCAGGGTCAGGCGGTACGGATCCCACACTTGCAACTGTTCGCCATCGCGCACCGACAGCCACAGTTGCTCGCCACGCCCGGTGAATTCCATGTGCAGCACACCGGGGCCGGGGCGCAGGTCGGCGACCACCTGGTGGGTTTCGGTGTCGAGCACCTGCACCCGGTCGTTGTCCGGGTAGGCGAAGTTGACCCACAACTGGCGCCCGTCGGGCCGCGCAGTGACAAAGATCGGCTGCCCGGCCACCGGGATCGCCGCCGTCTGCCGCCAGGTGCGCGCGTCCATCACCAGCACCTGGTGACGTCCAACCGCCGGCACGAACGCCTGGTCATCGGCGACGGCCCAGCCCTCCAGGTGGGGCATCTTGTACACCGGCAGCTTGGCCTGGCCCCGGCCGTAGTCCTTGAGTACGCGCACCACGCCGCGCTCCGGGTGCCACAGGTCGAGCTGGGCCATGCCGTCCTCACCGAACAGCCCGGCCATGTAGTAGCGGCCGTCGGCGGTGATCAGCGCGTCATAGGGTTGCTCGCCGACGTCCTTGAAGCGGGTGATGCGCGGCGGGTTGCCGTGGCTGAAGTCGGCGCTCCAGATCTCGCCGGTGTCGAACAGGCTGAACACGAAGCGCTGCCCGGGCGCATCCACCAGGCCGACTACCCGCGAGCGCTTGCCATCGGCCATTTCCGTCGCGGGGATGTCGGCAATGAGTGCCAGGTTCTCGGCGTCGAACACCTTGACCCCGCCCGGCACGTAGTTGGACACAGCGATCAGGCGCCCATCCTGGCTGATGGCGCCGCCGATGCTGTTGCCGCCCTGGACGATGCGCCGCTCGATGCGTTGGCGCAGCAGGTCGATCTTGGTCAGCCCGCCATCGCGGGCAAACACGTAGGCATAGCGCTGGTCGCGGGAAAACACCGCCGAGGCGTGGGACAGGTCGCCCAGCCCCTCGATACGGGCCAGTTCGGTCATGCCGGTGCTCTCGATAATCTGCACGCTGCCACTGGCGCGTTCGATCACCAGGCCCAGGTCGCCGCTGCCGCGCAATGCAGGTTGGGCGCAGGCACCCAGCAACAGGCACAGGGATAACAGGGTGGGACGCATCATGGTGGGGGGCTTCCTTGCAATAGGCGGTCGACCAGCCAGGCAATATCGCCGGCACTCAGCAGCGGGCCCCACCCGGGCATGGCGCGGGCGGGGCGGCCGTAGGTCACGGTGGCGATCAGGCTGTCGCGGCTGTGGTGGGCCAGGGCTTGCGGTGTGAGGGCCGGGCCCAGGCCGCCGGTGAGGTGCAGGCCATGGCAGGCCCCGCAATCCTGGGTCAACAGGTGTTCAAGGCGGGCAGCGTCCGGGGTGGCCGCTGCCCGCGCGGGAATCAGCAGGAGCAGCGCCATGGCCGTACCGATCATCGATGCTTGCATGGCGTGCTCCTTGTGCTTATTTCAAGGTCAGGACCCAATCGGCCAACACCTTGGCTTCATCATCGGTGACCTGGTTCGGTGGCATCGGCACCGGTCCCCAGTTGCCCTGGCTGCCGTTCTTGATGTGGCTGGCCAGGGTGGTGGCTGCGTCTTTCACGCCGGCATTCTTGGCGGCGACGTCCTTCAAGGCCGGCCCCACCAGTTTGCTGTCAATCGTGTGGCAGCCCACACAGGGTTTGCTGTTGAACAACCCCGGGCCGTCTTGTGCCAACACCGGTTGCAGGCTGAGCGCAGCGGCGGATGCCAGCAGTGCGAGGAGCATATTTTTCATTCGGTGACCTCGTGTTGATGGGGCTCAATAAATGTCGTGTTGGGTGTTGTAGACGTTGAATTTTCCGGTCGGCGTGATCAGGCGCTTGTCGCGGATCACCTGCTTGAGCTTCAAGGTCTTGTCATCGATCACCACCAGCGCCGACTCTTCGGTCTGGCCGTTCCACACCGAGAACCACACCTCGTCACCGGCCTTGTTGTATTCCGGTTGCACCACCCGCAGCGCGCCTTGCTTGATGCCCGAATACTCGGCAATCGGCAGCACGGTGTAGCCCTTGTCCAACTGGTTGATGTCGAACACCGCCACCGACTGGCTGAGCTTGGCGTCGGGGTTGAGGGTGGTGTCGACATACAGGTGATGGGAGTTGGGGTGGGTCTTGATAAACAGCGAACCGCCGCCCTGGCCCTTGAGGGATTCCACCTGTTTCCAGGCGTATTGCGGGTGCTTGACCGGGTCGGTGCCGATCACCGAAATACCGCCGTCGCCCAAGTGGCTGGTGGCCCATACCGGTCCATATTTTGGGTGATTGAAGTTGGCGCCACGGCCGGGATGCGGGGTCTTGCCGACCTCCACCAACGCGGTGAGCTTGCGCTCCCTGGAGTCGATCACCGCGACCTTGTTGGAGTTGTTCGCGGCGGTCATGAAGTAGCGGTGGGTGCTGTCCCAGCCGCCGTCATGCAGGAACGGCGCGGCGTCGATGGTGGTGATGGTGAGGTTCTTGATGTCCTGGTAATTGACCAGCATCACCTTGCCGGTTTCCTTGATATTGACGATGAACTCCGGCCACTCGTGGGAGGCGATGATCGCCGCCACGCGGGGTTCGGGGTGGTATTCCTGCTTATCGACGGTCATGCCCCGAGTGGACACGATCTGCCTGGGCTCCAGGGTTTCGCCATCCATGAGGGTGAACTGCGGCGGCCAGTAGGAACCGGCAATCGCGTACTTGTCTTCGTAGCCCTTGAACTTCGAAGTCTCCACCGAGCGGGCCTCGATGCCCACCTTGATCTCGGCGACTTTGGTCGGCTCCAGGGGCCACAGGTCGATCATGTCGATCTTGGCATCGCGGCCGATCACCAGCAGGTAGCGGCCAGACGCGGAGATACGCGAGATATGCACGGCGTAACCGGTGTCGATCAGCTTGATGATCTGCTTGGTGTCGCCGTCCACCAGGGCGATCTTGCCGTCGTCGCGCAGGGTGACCGAGAACAGGTTTTGCAGGTTGAGGGTGTTCAGTTGTTTTTTCGGCCGGTCTTCGGGCTTGACCAGCACTTTCCAGGTCTTGAGGGTTTCGGCCATGCCCCATTCCGGCGGGGTGGGCGCGGTGTGCTGGATGAAGGTGGCCATGCTGGTGATCTGCGCCTTGGTCAGCGCATTGGACGTGCCCCAGTTGGGCATGCCGGCCGGGGAACCGTAGGTGATCAGCGCTTCCAGATACGCCTGGCCACGGGCCTGGGTGATGTCCGGGGTCAGCGGCTTGCCGGTGGCGCCTTTGCGCAACACACCGTGGCAGCCGGCGCAGCGTTCGAAGTAAATCTGCTTGGAGGCGTCGAACTCAGCCTGGCTCATATCCGGCGCGCCGGGGCTTTTCACCATCCCGGTCGGCGCGTCGCCATGGGCGTTGATGGGCAATGCGAGGGCCAGGGCGCAGCTCAGGCTGGCAAGACTCAGGACCCAGGGTTTTCTGTTGCGAGTCAGCATTCCATATCTCCTCAGGCAAGACCTTTGCGATGCCCGGCGAAGGCGGGGTAGAGCGCAGGTTCTTAGTGCCAGGCAAGACTATGTTGCAGTCGCGCAAGGCTCGCTTGACGGCGATCAAGTTTGCCGTTGTACGTGCTTGCCAGGTTGTCGCAGGGGCCCTTAGCGTGGGGGCTGAACCCGTTGCGAGTACGCGTGATGACCGAGCCCTTCTACCAACCGCTGGATAACGAACAGCAGCTGTTCGAACACGCCTGGCGCCACCACCTGCCGGTGCTGATCAAAGGCCCCACGGGCTGTGGCAAGACGCGCTTCGTGCAGCACATGGCGCACCGCCTGAACCTGCCGCTGTACACCGTGGCCTGCCACGACGACCTCAGCGCCGCCGACCTGCTCGGCCGCCACCTGATCGGCACCGACGGCACCTGGTGGCAGGACGGCCCACTGACCCGCGCCGTGCGCGAAGGCGGGATCTGCTACCTCGACGAAGTGGTGGAAGCGCGCCAGGACACCGCCGTGGTGCTGCACCCGATTGCCGATGAACGCCGCGAACTGTTCCTGGAACGCACCGGCGAAGTGCTCAAGGCGCCGTCGTCGTTCATGCTGGTGGTGTCGTACAACCCCGGCTACCAGAACCTGCTCAAGGGCATGAAACCCAGCACCCGCCAGCGCTTCGTGGCGATGCGGTTTGGTTACCCGCCGGTGGCCGACGAAGAACGCATCGTCGCCCGCGAGGCCGGTGTGGATGTGGCGCTGGCCGCCCAGGTCGTGCGCCTGGGCCAGGCGCTGCGTCGGCTTGACCAGCATGACCTGGAGGAGGTGGCCTCCACCCGGCTGCTGATCTTCACCGCCCGCCTGATCGGCGCCGGCATGAGCCCACGCGAAGCCTGCCTGGCGTGCCTGGCCGAACCGCTGAGCGACGACCCGCAGACCGTCGCCGCGCTGATGGACGTGGTGGATGTGCACTTTGCCTGAACCGCGCCGGCTGCCAGGCGACCTGGCGATGTGGTTTTTTATCCTCGCCGAGCTGTTGGTGTTCGCGATTCTGATCCTCACGTTTGCCGTGACCCAGGCGCTCAAGCCCGAGCTGTTTGCCGCCGGGCGCGCACAGCTGGATACCTCGACCGGGTTGGCGATGACCTTGAGCCTGCTGACCGCAGGCTTGTTGGCCGCGTTGGCGGTGCAGCAGGTGCGATTGCAGTGCCGGCGACGCGGCGCCGGTTTGTTCGTCGCGGCGTTGTTGGTGGCGCTGGTGTATGTGGGGATCAAGCTTGGCGAGTACGCCCACCTGGGCGCTGCCGGACTGGGCCTGGAGCACGGCACGTTTTTTACCTTGTACTGGATACTCACGGGGTTTCATTTCCTGCATGTGCTGCTGGGGATGGTGATTCTCGGGTGGCTGGCGCTGGGCTGCTGGCGCGGCGGGCTGTCGGTCGGCGGGCTGGAGTCGGGGGTGCTGTATTGGCACATGGTGGATCTGGTGTGGGTGGTGTTGTTTCCGCTGGTCTATGTGATTCGCTGAGGTGTGTATGACGGGTTCCCGGACGCTGATCCTGTGTTGGCTGATGTTGGTGGTGCTGAGCGTTGGCACTGTGCTGACGGGGGCGTCCGGGTTGTGGTGGGCGGTGTTGCTGCTGGCGGTGGTCAAGGGGTGGGTGATTGTGGATGGGTTTATGGCGTTGCGGCGTGGGCCAGTGTTGTGGAGATTTTTGATGCTGGGGTGGGGGGTGGTTGTGGTCGCTTTACTGAGTACATATCCGTTATTTGCGTAGCGGCTGCTTACGAGGCTCGGTATGCCCTCACTCCAGATCAAAAGCCAAGCCGCGGCGGCCTTAGAGCCGACCGGTGTTGGGTCTGGTGTACTCGGTTAAAAATGTGGGAGGGGGCTTGCCCCCGATTGCAGTGGGTCAGTACCAAATCCATCAACTGACACTCCCTCATCGGGGGCAAGCCCCCTCCCACATTTGGATCTCCATCCAGCAGGCAGGCCTCAGCCTGCTTTTGCTCTGCTTTTGCTCTGCTTTTGCTCTGCTTTTGCTCTGCTTTTGCTCTGGCTTTTGATCTTGATCCTGGGCGCCCCGTCAAACACGCTGGCCGAACGCAGGCTTGAATCCGTGGGTAACCCGGCAGGACGCCGGGTTAGCCGTCCTGGGCCAAGGATGGCCCATGACGGCGGCCCACGGATTCAAGCCGGAGTGAGGGCATGCCGAGCCTAGGCGAGGCACCGAGTGTTGGGGCAAGAGCCCTTTGGTTACTTTGGGGCTCTTTTCCAAAGTGACCCGCTGTAAGAGCGGAACCATAGGCCGCCGTTACCTAAATAACGGATATGTACCCAACCCAACCCCAAAAAAATACCCCACCAAAACCATCAACAATTCTTGATCGCCATCAAGCAGTTTCCACCCCCCACCTCCCTATCATTCCCTGGCCAAGCCATGAGGAAGCGACCATGTCAGAGACCTTCACCAAGGGCATGGCCAGGAATATCTATTTCGGAGGAAGCGTGTTCTTCTTCCTGATTTTCCTGGCCCTGACCTACCACACCGAACAAACCTTTCCCGCCCGCAGCAACGTCGACCAACTTACCGAATCTGTCGTGCGCGGCAAAGGCGTCTGGGAGCGCAACAACTGCGTCGGCTGCCACACCTTGCTGGGCGAGGGCGCTTATTTCGCGCCGGAGCTGGGCAATGTGTTCAAGCGCCGGGGCGGCGAAGAAGGGTTCAAGCCGTTCCTGCATGCCTGGATGAAAATGCAGCCCCTGGGTGTACCGGGGCGACGGGCCATGCCGCAATTCAATCTCAGCGACCAGGAGGTGGACGATATGGCCGAGTTCCTCAAATGGAGCTCGAAGATCAATACCAACAACTGGCCACCGAACAAGGAGGGCTGAGCCATGCGCAGTGCCAATCCATACTTGAAATTCCAATCCCAGGCCGTGGCCAAACCCTACTTTGTGTTCGCCCTGATCCTGTTTCTCGGTCAGGTGCTGTTCGGTTTGATCATGGGCCTGCAATACGTGATCGGCGACTTTCTGTTCCCGTTGATCCCCTTCAACGTGGCGCGGATGGTCCATACCAATCTGCTGATCGTGTGGCTGCTGTTCGGCTTTATGGGCGCGGCCTACTACCTGGTGCCCGAGGAGGCCGAACGCGAGCTGCACAGCCCGAAACTGGCGATCGTCCTGTTCTGGGTGTTCGCCGCCGCCGGGGTGTTGACCATCCTCGGCTACCTGCTGGTACCGTATGCGGCGCTGGCCAAGTTGACCCACAACGAGCTGCTGCCGACCATGGGGCGTGAGTTCCTGGAACAACCGACCATCACCAAAATGGGCATCGTGGTGGTGTGTCTGGGCTTTCTGTACAACATCGGCATGACCCTGCTCAAGGGCCGCAAGACCACCGTCAGCATGGTGATGATGACCGGGCTGATCGGCCTCGCGGTGTTCTTCCTGTTCTCCTTCTACAACCCCGGCAACCTGGCGCGGGACAAGTTCTACTGGTGGTGGGTGGTGCATCTGTGGGTCGAAGGCGTGTGGGAGCTGATCATGGGCTCGATGCTGGCCTTCGTGCTGATCAAGGTCACCGGCGTCGACCGTGAAGTGGTGGAGAAATGGCTGTACGTGATCATCGCCATGGCCTTGATCACCGGGATCATCGGCACCGGTCACCACTTCTTCTGGATCGGCGCGCCCGAGGTGTGGCTGTGGGTCGGTTCGATCTTCTCGGCCCTGGAGCCGCTGCCGTTCCTGGCGATGGTGATGTTCGCCTTCACCATGGTGAAGCAACGTCGGCGCCAGCACCCTAACCGCGCGGCCACGTTGTGGGCCAAGGGCACCACGGTCACGGCGTTCTTCGGCGCGGGCGTGTGGGGTTTCCTGCACACCCTGGCACCGGTCAACTTCTACACCCACGGCACCCAACTCACTGCCGCCCACGGGCACCTGGCGTTCTTCGGTGCCTACGCCATGATCGTGATGACCCTGATCAGCTACGCCATGCCCCGCCTGCGCGGTATCGGTGAAGCGCCGGACGCGCGTTCGCAGACCCTCGAAATCCGGGGCTTCTGGATGATGGTGCTGTCGATGGTGATGATCACGCTGTTCCTCACCGCCGCCGGGGCCGTGCAGGTCTGGCTGCAACGCTGGCAGGTGGATGGGGTGGCCTTGCCGTTCATGGCCACGGTGGAGCATTTGCAGGGACTGTTCTGGGCGCGGTTGGTCAGTGGGGTGGTGTTCCTGCTCGGGCTGGCCTGCTACCTGTGCAGCTTCCGGCAACGCGCCCGGATGGCTGGAGCACCGGTACCGATCGTCTACTGAAGGTAACGCGGTCCAAATGTGGGAGGGGCGGTGCGACGATTCGACTTGCCCCCGATGGCGGCCTGTGGGCCGACCGCTTTTTGGGGGGGAGTACATATCCGTTGCTGCGGTAACGGCTGCTTAGGGTTCCGCTCTTACAGCGGGTCACTTTTGGAAGAGCGCCAAAAGTAACCAAAAACGCTTCGCCCCAACACTCGGCACCTCGCCTAGGCTCGGTGTGCCCGAACGAAGGCTTTGGAGCGTGGGCCGCCGCGATGGGCCATCCATGGCCCAGCGCGGCTAACCCGGCGTCCTGCCGGGTTACCCACGCTCCAAAGCCTGCGTTCGGCCAGCGTGTTTGACGGGGCGATTTTAGATCAAGAGCCAAAGCGCGGCGGCCTTAGAGCCGACCGGAGTTGTGCCTGGTGTACTCGGTAAATGTGGGAGGGGGCTTGCCCCCGATTGCAGTGGGTCAGTACCAAATCCATCAACTGACACTCCCTCATCGGGGGCTAGCCCCCTCCCACATTTGGATCTCCACATATCAGCTAGAACTCGGTCTGCTTTTGCTCTGCTTTTGCTCTGGCTTTTGATCTTGATCCTAGGCGCCCCGTCAAACACGCTGGCCGAACGCAGGCTTGAATCCGTGGGTAACCCGGCAGGACGCCGGGTTAGCCGTCCTGGGCCAGGGATGGCCCATGACGGCGGCCCACGGATTCCAGCCTTCGTTCGGGCACACCGAGCCTAGGCGAGGTGCCGAGTGTTGGGGCAAGAGCCCTTTTGGTTACTTTTGGGGCTCTTTTCCAAAAGTGACCCGCCGTAAGGGCGGAACCCTAAGCCGCCGTTACCGCAGCAACGGATATGTACTCAATCAAATCCAACGACATGGTCGGCCCGAAGGCCGCCACGGGAGCAAGTCGAATCGTCGCACCGCCCCTCCCACATTTTGACTGCAGTGTGCCTGTCAAACATCAAACAGTTGGAGCCCATCCCATGGCCTTTACCCTTGAATTGGAAGAATGGGTCGGCAGTGCCTGGCACCGCTTTATCACCCGCCGCGCCAGTGTCGATTTTCCGCACGCGCGGGTCGATCTGGTCGACCGCCAGCGCAGCCTCGCCGTATTGTTTCGCGCCCTGGGCGGTGCCAGCGGGATCGCCCTCGAAGCCGCCAGCGAACGCGACCTGCTGCTGCGCCGCAACCTGTTGATGCGCATCGCCGGCACCTGCAAGCATGCACCCCTGGCCTCCTGCGATGGCAACCGTCTACGCCTGCCGTCGAGCCTGGCGGTGTACCCCACCGTCGCCTTGAACCGGGAGCTGTACCGCTGGCTGGCGCTGCTGGCCGCCCATGCAGGCCCCATGACCCATTGGGCCCGGGACAACCAGCGCTGGACCTGGCTGCTGCTGCAACGCTACCCGGCGCTGCTGCCCAGCTACCAGCGCCTGGTGGACGCCCATATCACGCTGCGCCCCGACCCGGCCAGCCTGAGCCCCGCTGAAGCCGCCCTGGAAAAAGCCCTGCGCAAGGCCCTGCGCGAGCCCGGCAGCGTGCGCCATCTGCCCCGCAGCGAACGCGCTGCCTGGCCGTTGCCCTTATGGCTGTACCCGCCGTTGCACCTGGACACGCCCCAGGCCCTCGATCTTGAAGACGACGGCGACGACCTCGCCACCCCGTCCGGGGAGCAGCAGGGCGCGCCCAAACGTGCCGGCCGTGTGGATGATCACAGCCGTGATGGCGGCCTGCTGGTGGTGCGCCTGGAAAACCTGTTCAGCTGGACCGAGCACGTCGACCTCGATCGCTGGGCCGACGACAGTGAGGACCCGGACGCCGTCCGCGTCGCCGAAGACCTCGACCAGTTGAGCCTGTCGCGCCAGCGCGTGCGCAAGAGTGGCGGCTTGAAGCTGCACCTCGACCTGCCGCCCGCCGATGTGGATGACATCCCCCTCGGCGAGGGCATCAAGCTGCCCGAGTGGGACTACCGCCAACAATGCCTTCGACCCGGTTTCGTCAATCTGCAGCTGATGCAGCCACGTGCCGATGCACCGCAACCGTTACCGGCCCGATTACTCGGCCCGGCCCAGCGCCTGCGCCGTCAATTCCAGCAGCTGCGCACCGACCGCCAATGGCTGCGCCGGCAACCCCAGGGCGCGGAGCTGGACCTGCAAGCCTGGGTGGATTTCCAGGCGCAACGCCAACACGGCGCCTGCACCGAACGCGGCTTGTACCAGGAGCAACGTCACACCCGACGCGACCTGGCATGCCTGCTGCTGGCGGACCTGTCGATGTCCACCGACGCGCATTTGAACGACGAGCAAAAGGTCATCGACGTGATCCGCGACAGCCTGTTGCTGTTCGGCGAAAGCCTGGACGGGCTGGGGGATGCGTTTGCGTTGTATGGCTTCTCGTCCCTGCGCCGCCATCAGGTGCGCCTGCACCAGCTCAAGACCTTCGAGCAAGTCTATGACGACCGCACGCGTGGCTGTATCCAGGCCCTCAAACCGGGGTACTACACGCGCATGGGCGCCGCGATTCGCCAGGCCACCCAGTTGCTGGGCGCGTGCAAACAGCGGCGCAAGTTGTTATTGCTACTGACCGATGGCAAACCCAATGACCTGGATCTGTATGAGGGCCGCTACGGGGTCGAAGACACCCGCCAGGCGGTGGCCGAGGCGCGGCGCCAGGGCCTGATTCCGTTCTGCATCACCATCGACAGACAGGCCGGGGATTACTTGCCCTACATGTTCGGTGCCCATGGCTACACCCTGATCCGTCAGCCGGAGCAGTTGCCGCTGCGGTTGCCCCAGCTGTACCGGCAACTGACCGAAGGTCAGTAGAAGTCGCGGGGCAACCAGAAGAACATCGCGATGCAAAACAGCGTCAGGCTCAGGCAGAACCACTGGAAACGCCGCAAGCGAAGGGCCTGCACGCCGGCGTCCGAGGCGGGCAGGGCCATGCCGCAATCCGTGCACTGCTGGTGCTTGTCGGCATTGCGCTGCTGGCAATACAGGCAGGTTTTCACTCGAATTGCTCCAGGCGCAGCCGGTCCAGAATGGCGATCTGACGTCCGTCCTGGGTGATGATCTTTTCATCGATCAGGCGCCGGATAATCCGCGAAAAGGTCTCCGGCTGGATCGACAGATGCCCGGCAATCAACTGCTTGGCCATGGGCAGTTCGAAGGTGGCGTCGGTGCTGTGCAGGCGCATCAGTTGGGTCAGCAGGTAGCGCACCACGCGGTGGGTGGCGTTTTTCAGCGACAGGGTCTCGATCTCGTTGACCCGCTGGTGCAGGCGCACGCACAACGTGCCGAGCAGGGCGAAGGTCAGGCGGCTGTTGCTGTGCAGCAGGCGCATGTAGGTGGCGTTGGACAAACGGTACAGCTGGGTGGGGCACACCGCTTCGGCGCAGGCGACGTAGTTGGGGGTGTCCATCAGCATCATGGCCTCGGCGAAGGTCTGGCGCTCGCCGATCACTTCGAAGACCTTCTCCTGGCCGTCGGGGGTCAAACGGTAGACCTTCACCGCACCGGCGATCACAAAGTAAAACGCCTCGGCCGATTCGCCCTGGCGGAACAGCGGCTCGCCTTTGTCGATGCTCAGCAACTGGCTGTTGCCCATCAGCTCGTCGAGTTCTTCGTCGTTCAGCGGTTCGAACAGGTGATGGCTGCGCAGGATCTGGTGGTGCACGCGATGCAGCACCATGCCCGGTTCCTTGAACAGCAGCGGGGCGTTCACACCAGCACCAGCGAGAGCCCGCTGGCGGCGGCCAGCATGGAGCCGAGGATCACAAACCAGGCGAGGGGGACATAGGCGTTTTTCATCATGGCTCCGGGGTGCGGTGTGGATATAGGCGCGAGGGTAATCCCTTGGCCCCGATAGCGACTTGATCTACGACAAGGGCAATACGCAGGTATCGGCGCAAGATTGCCGCAGTCCTGAAGGGAGACCGTGTCATGCAAGTGCTCGATCGGCGCAAGGCCATGTCGATTACCCCGTTGTTTCGCCTGGCCTTCCGGCCATTCTTTCTCGGCGCCTGTGTGTTGGCGGCGCTGGCAATTCCCCTGTGGCTGCTGGCCCTGGGCGGGCACCTCGGCAGTTGGCAACCCGCTGGCGGCTGGCTGGCCTGGCATCGCCATGAGCTGCTGTTCGGCTTCGGCGTGGCGATCATCGCCGGGTTCCTGCTCACGGCAGTGCAGACCTGGACCGGCCGCCCGGGCATCAGCGGCAATGCCCTGGCGCTGCTTGCCGGCGTGTGGCTGGCGGCGCGCCTGGGCTGGTTGTTCAACCTGCACTGGCCGCTGCTGGCGGTGCTGGAACTGACCTTTCCCTTGGCCGTCGCCGCGGTGATGGGCTGGACCCTCTGGCAGGTAAGACAGAAGCGTAATTACCCGATTGTGCTGGTGCTGGCGCTGCTGACCGTGGCCGATGCGCTGTCGCTGTATGGCTTGCTGCGCAATGACCCCGGCCTGCAACGCCAGGCGGTGCTCACCGGCCTGTGGCTGGTGGCGGCGATGATGGGCCTGATCGGCGGACGGGTGATTCCGTTTTTCACCCAGCGCGGTTTGGGCCGGGTCGAAGCGGTCAAACCCTGGGTGTGGCTGGACCTTATATTGCTTGGCGGCTCGCTGCTGATCGCCGTGCTGTATGCCGCAGGGCCCGCGTTGGGCGCCAACCTGTGGATCGGCCTGCTGTTCGCCGCCCTCGGGCTGGGGCACCTGGTGCGCCTGGCCCGCTGGCATGATCGTGGCCTGTGGCGCGTGCCGCTGCTGTGGTCATTGCACCTGGCGTATGCCTGGCTGGCCGTGGCCTGCCTGGGCATGGCGCTGTGGCACTGCGGCGCGCCGCTCAATCCCAGCCTGGCCGTGCATGCATTGACCATCGGCGCCATGGCCGGGCTGATCCTGGCCATGATCGCCCGCGTCAGCCTGGGCCACACCGGCCGCCCGTTGCAGCCGCCCGCAGGGATGACCCTGGCCTTTGGGCTGCTGAACCTGGCGTGTGTGTGCCGGGTGGTGCTGGTCCTGCTGTTGCCGATGGCCGCGTTGTGGCTGGCGGGGGTGTGCTGGACCCTCGGGCTCGGCCTGTACCTGTGGCGGTATGGCCCGATGCTGTGGCAGGCACGGGTCGATGGGCATCCGGGCTAGGAGGACGTCATGCTCTATTCCACCTTGTTGATCGTGCATCTGCTGGCGGCGATTGCGTTTATCGGCACGCTGTTTTTCGAAGTGGTGATCTGGCACAGCGCCCGCGAGGAGCTGGCCTGGTCGGCGCAGTTCACCTCCGACCATGCCATTGCACGGCGTTCGCGCCAGGTACTGCACGGCGTGGTGGTGCTGCTGTACGGCGCCGGCATCGGCCTGGCCTGGCACTATCGCGGGCTGTTGGCGGTGCCCTGGGCCAGCCACTTCGCCGCGCTGCTGAGCCTGAAAATCCTGCTGGCCCTGAGCATCATCGGCCATTACCTGTGGCTGGCGTACCTGCTGAGTCACCAGCGCTTGAGCCCCCGGCGTGCGACGTGGATTCGTCGCAGCATCCTGGGGCATATGGTTGTGATCGTGATCGTGGCCAAGCTGATGTTGCGTTGATCAGGCAGGCGGACTGAGCGCCCTGGTAAACAACAGGTCGTTCTCCAGGCGGATGTGGTCGCGCGGGTGTTGCTGCGGTAATGGAGTGAGATCCAGAGCAGACTGATATCTACCTGATGTACAGAGATCACATGTGGGAGGGGCGGTGCGACGATTCGACTTGCCCCCGATGGCGGCCTGACAGCCGACCAGGATGTTGGATCAGGCCGAGTACATATCCGTTGCTACGGTAACGGCCACCTATGGTTCCGCTCTTACAGCGGCTCACTTTTGGAGGGACCCAAAAGTAAGCAAAAGGTCCTCGCCCCAACACTCGGCACCTCGCCTAGGCTCGGTGTGCCCTCACTCCGGCTTGAATCCGTGGGCCGCCGTCATGGGCCATCCCTGGCCCAGGACGGCTAACCCGGCGTCCTGCCGGGTTACCCACCGATTCAAGCCTGCGTT
The DNA here is from genome assembly GCF_900100935.1 of Pseudomonas sp. NFACC25. NCBI lineage: Bacteria > Pseudomonadati > Pseudomonadota > Gammaproteobacteria > Pseudomonadales > Pseudomonadaceae > Pseudomonas > Pseudomonas sp. NFACC25. The sequence continues at coordinate 52,115 of NZ_FMUC01000005.1, read as the reverse complement.
CGGCCAGCGTGTTTGACGGGGCGCCTGAGATCAAGATCAAAAGCAGAGCCAGAGCAACAGCCAGAGCAACAGCAACAGCAACAGCAACAGCAACAGCAACAGCAACAGCAACAGCAACAGCAACAGCAACGCGATCCGTTGTGTAGCCCCCCACACCTCAAGCAATCACATGCGGCGTCATGCCACGGGCGAATGTTGATCGCGGTCAAGGGATAACTTCGTGGTAGTTCCCACACTGTGGCGAACTTTCTGGAGGACTGCGCCATGCCCCTGTCTCTTGCGCAATTGCGCCGCAACTACACCCTTTATGGCCTGCGTGATGACTTGGTGCAGGACGATCCCTTGGTGCTGTTCGGCCAGTGGCTGGATCAGGCGCGTAAAACCGAGGTGCCGCCGGCCGAGGCCAATAGCATGGCCTTGGCTACGGTCGATCATGATGGGCATGCCCACTGTCGCATCCTGCTGCTCAAGGGTTTCAGTGCCGAGGGTTTTTTCTTTTTCGGCCATTACCAGAGTGCCAAGGGCCAGGAGTTGGCGAGCAATCCCCATGCGGCCATGACGTTTTTCTGGCCGGGGCTGGAGCGTCAGGTGCGTATCGAAGGCCCGGTGGTTCGAGCGGATGCGCAGCTGTCGGACGATTATTTCGATGCGCGACCGGCCGCCAGCCAGTTGGGCGCCTGGGCGTCGCCGCAAAGCCAGCCCCTTGGCCATCGCAGCGAGTTGGAAAGCCGCCTGCGTGACGTCACCGAGCGTTTCGCCGGGCAGCAACCACCACGGCCCGAGCATTGGGGCGGTTACCGCCTGCAACCGCAGCGCATCGAGTTCTGGCAGGGCCGGCCCGACCGTCTGCATGACCGTCTCGACTACCGCCTGCACGGGGGCATTTGGCAGCGCACGCGCCTGGCCCCCTGAACGAGATACCTCCTTGGAGGAATAGGCCCTGCGCCCGTTGCGGCGCAGGCTGACGGCAACTTTCTTGACGCCTGGAGCCTTGATCATGGCCCATTTGAAACAACGCACGTTCGTGCCCCTGAACATCGCCGTGCTGACCATCAGTGACACCCGTACCCTCGACACCGACACCTCCGGCCAGACCCTGGTGGACCGCCTCGAAAGTGCCGGGCATGTGCTTATCGACCGTGGCCTGGTGATCGACGATATCTACCAGATTCGTGCGCAGGTGTCCCTGTGGATCGCCGACCCCGAGGTGCAAGTGGTGCTGATGACCGGCGGTACCGGTTTCACCGCCCGCGACAACACGCCCCAGGCGGTGCTGCCGTTGCTGGACAAACATGTCGAAGGCTTCGGTGAGCTGTTCCGCCAGGTGTCCTTGGCCGAAATCGGCACTTCCACCTTGCAGTCCCGCGCCCTGGCCGGCATCAGCAACGGCGTGCTGGTGTGCTGCATGCCGGGCTCGCCGGGCGCATGCCGCACCGGCTGGGACAGGATCCTGGCGGAACAGTTGGACAGCCGCACCGGCCCGTGCAACTTCGTGCCGCACCTCAAGCCCCAGCCTGAGCAAATCCTGCAAGCCTGCGAGTCGCGTTCATGAGTGTCTCGGTGTGTGACAGCGGCCACCTGATGCCGGTGGACGAGGCCATCGCCGCGCTGCTGGCCCAGGCGCCGCCGCCGCCGAGCACCCAGGTGATTGGCCTGGAGCAGGCGCTGGGGCGGGTGGTCGCCGAAGAACTGTTCTCACCCCTGGATTTGCCCGGCTTCGACAACAGCGCCATGGACGGCTACGCCCTGCGCGCCGAGGACGTACCGGCCGAAGGCGGCTACCTGATGCTCGCCGGGCGCATTGCGGCGGGGCAGCACAGCAAGGTGAGGGTGCAGGCCGGGCAGGCCGTGCGCATCTTTACCGGTGCGCCGCTACCGCCCGGCGCCGACACGGTGGTGCCCCAGGAGCGTTGTCGCCTGTACGGCCAGCGCATCTGGTGCCCGCCGGTACGTCTCGGCGAGCATGTGCGCAAGCAGGGTGAAGAGTTGCAGCGTGGGCAGACCCTGATCGCCGTCGGCAAGCGCCTGCGCGCCCAGGACATCGGCTTGCTGGCCTCGGCCGGCATCCCTCGGTTGAAAGTCTATCGCCCGTTGCGGGTGTGCCTGCTCAGCAGCGGCAACGAGCTGCGTGACCCGGGCGAAGCGCTGGTGCCGGGGCAGATCTACAACAGCAACCGCTATGCCCTGGCTGCCTTGTTGCGTGGCTGGGGCGTGGACGTGCACGACTACGGCGTGATGGCGGATGAACTGGCCGCCAGCCGTGATGCGCTGGCCCTGGCCTCGTCTGAATGCGACCTGTTGCTGACCTCGGCGGGGGTGTCGGTGGGTGAGGAGGACCATCTCAAGCAGGCCATCGAGGCGCTCGGCCGCGTGGACTTCTGGCGCCTGGCGATCCAGCCCGGCAAACCCCTGGCATTTGGCGACGTGGCGGGCAAGCCGTGGCTGGGCCTGCCCGGTAACCCGTCGGCGGCGTTGATCACCGCGCTGGTGGTGGTGCGTCCGTTCCTGCTGCGCGCCCAAGGAGTGGAGCGGGTGTTGCCGGTGCCGATCCAGGTGCCGGCCGCATTCGAATGGCTCAAGCCCAACAAGCGCCGCCAGTACCTGCGTGCACGCCTGAGCCCTGGCGAGGACGGGCAATTGTGCGCCGTGCTGCACCCCCAGCAAAGCTCGGCGATGCTCACCGCCGCCTGTTGGGCCGATGGCCTGGTGATCGTCGAGCGTGAGCACCAGGTGCTCAAGGATGAACCGGTGCTGTTTGTGTCTTTCGCTGAATTTCTCTGAGGAGCCCCCATGCAACTGGTCTGCCCGGCAGGCAACCTGCCTGCGCTTAAAGCCGCGGTGCGCCAAGGCGCCGATGCGGTGTATGTCGGTTTTCGCGATGACACCAATGCCCGGCACTTTGCCGGGTTGAACATGGACGACAAACAGTTCGACGGTGCCGTCGCCTTTATTCGCCAGCACCAGCGCAAGCTGTACGTGGCGGTCAATACCTACCCGCAACCGAAGATCTGGGCACGCTGGCAACGCGCCGTCGACCGCGCGGCGGACCACGGCGTGGACGCCCTGATCGCCGCCGACCCCGGCGTGCTCGACTACGCCAGCCGCCAGCATCCGCACATGGCCTTGCACCTGTCGGTACAGGGCTCGGCCACCCACGCGGCGGCGCTGAAGTTCTATGCCGAACGCTATGGCATTCGCCGCGCGGTATTGCCCCGTGTGTTGTCCCTGGCCCAGGTCAAGCAGGTGGCTGCGAGCAGCCCGGTGCCCATCGAAGTGTTCGGTTTCGGCAGCCTGTGCATCATGGCCGAGGGGCGTTGCCACCTGTCTTCCTATATCACCGGCGAGTCGCCGAACCTGTGCGGCGTGTGCTCGCCGGCCAAGGCGGTGCGCTGGAGCGAAGATGCCGAGGGCTTGAGTGCGCGCCTGAGCGAAGTACTGATCGACCGCTATACCGCCGACGAACCCGCCGGTTACCCGACCCTTTGCAAGGGCCGCTTCCTGGTCGGCGGCAAACGCTTCCATGCCCTCGAAGAACCCACCAGCCTCGACACCCTCGACCTGCTGCCGGAGCTCAGCGCCATCGGCGTCGAAGCGGTCAAGATCGAAGGCCGCCAACGCAGCCCGGCGTATGTGGAACAAGTCACCCGGGTCTGGCGCGCCGCGCTCGACGCCCACCGCAGCGCACCGGCCAGCTTTGTGGTCAAGGACCAATGGCGCCAGGTGCTGGCCGGGTTATCCGAAGGCAGCCAGACCACACTCGGCGCCTACCATCGTGCATGGCAGTGAGGAGACACAGATGAAACTCAGCCTGGGACCGGTGCTGTTTTATTGGGATAAGGAACACCTGGGGCGCTTCTACTCGGACATGGCCGGCTTGCCCCTGGACGTGATTTACCTGGGCGAAACCGTGTGCGCCAAGCGCCGCGCGTTTTCCCTGGACCGTTGGTTGGGGCTGGGCCGGGAGCTGCAAACCTGCAGCTCGGCGCAGATCGTGTTGTCGAGCTTGACCTTGATCGAAGCCGCCTCCGAACTGTCGAGCCTGCGCCGCCTGTGCGACAACGGCGAGTGGCTGGTGGAGGCCAACGACATGGGCGCGGTGCAGATGCTGATCGAGCGAAAATTGCCCTTTGTCGGCGGCCCGGCGCTCAACCTCTACAACGGTCACGCCCTGGTGCAACTGCTTGACGCCGGCATGCAGCGCTGGGTGCCGCCGGTGGAATGCTCCCAGGGCCTGATCGCCGACGTGCTGGAACAGGTGCGCGAATTGGGCCGGCCGTTGCCCGAAGTGGAGATCTTCGCCTACGGCCATTTGCCTCTGGCGTACTCGGCGCGTTGCTTCACCGCCCGCGCGGAAAACCGCCCCAAGGACGATTGCCAGTTCTGCTGCATCAACTACCCCGACGGCATGCCCCTGACCAGCCAGGAAGGGCAGGCGCTGTTCACCTTGAACGGCATCCAGACCATGTCCGCCGACGTTACCAACCTGCTGGCCGATTACCCCGGCCTGGTGTCCAGCGGCGCCGACCTGTTGCGCCTGAGCCCACGGGCCGAGGGCATGGTCGAGGTGGTGCGTGCCTACGACCAGGTACGCCAGGGCGCTACGCCGCCGCTGTATGTCGAAGGCTGCAACGGCTACTGGCACGGCCAGGCGGGCATGTTGCGGGTTGAGGAGGTGGGCCTGTGCTGAGTCGTAAACCATGGCTGCTCAAGGGGGCCGACCGGTTGTTGCCATTGATCCGCCGCGTGCCATTTGGCGTACAGCGCCTGGCCCTGCAGCAAGCCCTCAACCGCTGCCTGGCCGAACCCCTGCGCGACGGCGGGTTTGACCTGCTGCGCGGGCGTTGGCTGTGTTTGCGTATTCCTGACCTGGGGTTGTGCTGGTACCTGACCCTGGGGCGGGATGGGTTGCGGATTGCGCAAAAGGCTGAGGCGCAGGTCAGCATCAGTGGTAATTGGCGGGAGTTTCTGTTGCTGGCCAGCCGCCAGGAAGATCCGGATACGCTGTTCTTCCGCCGCCGGTTGGTGATCGAGGGGGATACGGAATTGGGGCTGGGGTTGAAGAATCTGATCGACAGTTTGGACCCGGATGTGTTGCCGCCCTGGTTGTGGCGGAATCTGGAGCGGGCGGGGCGGGCGTCAGCGGTCCACAGCGGGCACTGATCAGCCGGCCTGATAGCCCATCAACTGTTCTTCGCAGAGGATTCGAATGGTGCGCCGCTGCACCTCGATCAACCCGCCTTCCACCAGCCGGTGCAGGATCCTTGAAAAGGTCTCCGGCTGGATCCCCAGCTTCGACGCCACCAGGCGCTTGGGCACTTGCAGCACCACCTCGCCACTCAGTGCATCGCGCTCCTGGAACAGGAAGTTGATCACCCGACGGCTGGCGCTGGCCAGGGTCAGGGTGTCGATGTCCTTGAGGCGCTGATGCAGGTGGATGCTCATGCTGGCCAGGATCGCCAGGCAGATTTTCGGCTGGTCTTCCAGGGCCCGGCGGTAGTGCTGGCCTTCGATGCTGACCAGCAAGCTGTCCTTGAGCGCGGTGGCGCTCACCGGATAGGCCTTGGCCTGGGTGAACAGCAGCGCTTCGGCAAAGGTCTGGCCGGGCTGGATGATTTCCACCAGGTGTTCCTGGCCTTCGCCCGTGACCCGGTGCAGCTTGATCTGGCCGCTGACCAGCAGGAAAAAACGCTCGGCCGCGTCGCCCTGGTGCATCAACGGCGCATGGCCGGGCAGGCGCTTGAGATTGGCCAGGGTGCAGACGTCCTGGAAGGTTTTTTCCGGGAGCTGGCTGAACAGGTGATGGCGACGCAGGGTGAGCACGATGTGGGGATGGGTGAGCATGGTTGGGCCTCCGCAATGGGCTAGCGTAGAAGGCTTGGGGCGGGGTTGATATGCCTCTGTGGGGGTACCTCTTGCGGGGTTTGTGTAAACAATGTGGGAGGGGGCTTGCCCCCGATGAGCATGAGTATCTACACAACTTTTCAGCCCCTGACAAATCTCCCTGTGGTGAGCGGGCTTTTTGTGGTGAGCGGGCTTGTCCCGCGCTGGGCTGCGTAGCAGCCCCAAAACCAGTGTCTACAGAGTGTCTGATACACCGCATTCTTCTGGACTGGGGCTGCTGCGCAGCCCAGCGCGGGACAAGCCCGCTCACCACAACAGCCCTATCTGCCGCGCGTTCAGCCTCAAACAGCCTCACCCCGCCTGCCGCAAATGCTCCATCGCCCAGACCGCCGCCTCGACCCGCGACCGCAATCCCAGCTTGTGCAGCAGATTCTTCACATGCACCTTCACCGTGCCCTCGGTAATCCCCAATTTGTGCCCGATTACCTTGTTGCTGTGCCCACTGGCAATCGTCCTCAGCACCTGGCGCTCGCGCTCGGTCAATTCCACTGCCGCATGGGGCTGTGGCGAGCGCAGGGCCTGGGCCAGGACGCGGGTCAGGCCGGGGCTGATGACCAGCGCGCCATGCAACGCATCGCGGATGTACTGGATCAACAACTCCGGCTCCATGTCCTTGAGCAGATAGCCATTGGCATCCAGGCGCAGCGCATCGCGGATGTCGTCCTCGGCGTCGGACACGGTAAACAGCAGCACCTTGCCGGCATAGTTCATGGCCCGCAGGCGGCGCAGGGTTTCCAGGCCGTTCATGTGCGGCATGTTGTTGTCCAGCAGGACCAGGTCCGGTTGCAGCCCGTCGATCTGGTCCAGGGCTTCCTGGCCGTTACCGGCTTCGCCGACCACTTGCAGGTCGTCTTCCAGTTCAAGCATCTGGCGCATGCCGTGGCGCATCATCGGGTGATCGTCGACCAGCAGGATACGGTGGCGGGTGAGGGTGTTCATGAGGCGGTGCCTTGTAGGGAGTGGCCGAGAAATTCCGGTTGGAAACGCAATTGCACGCGGGTGCCTTGGGGCTCGCGGGGGCTGATGTCGAGGTGGCCATGCAGGCTGCGGGCGCGCTCGTCCATGATGGTCAGGCCGTGGTGTTCGCGGGTGTCGACCTCACCGCAGAAGCCCCGGCCGTCGTCCTCGATGCTCAGGCTCACGGTCTCGCCTTCCTGGCGCAGTTGCAGCCAGGCGTTTTGCGCATGGGCATGGCGCAGGCAATTGGACAGGGCCTCGCGGGTGACCTGCAACAAGTGGATCTGTTCGCTGGCCGACAGTTGGAAGGCCAGGGCGTCCACATGCAGGTGCACCTGGAACTCGCCACGCCGCGAGAACTCCTCGGCGGTGTCCTGCAGCTCCTGCACCAGCCCGGCATCGTGGATTTGCAGGCGGAAGGTGGTGAGCAATTCGCGCAGTTGGCGGTAGGCGTTGTTCAGGCCGTCGCGCAGTTCGGCGGTGACGGTGGCCAGGGTTTCCACCGGTTCGCCACGGCGGATCAGGGTTTGCATGCGGCTGACCTGCAGCTTCATGTAGGACAGCGCCTGGGCCAGGGAATCGTGCAGTTCCCGGGCGATGATGGTGCGTTCGTCGAGCAGCAGCAGGCGGTGGTCCTGTTCGCGCTGGCGCTTGAGCGACAGCGAGGTGCCGATCAGGTTGGCCAGGGCCTGGATCAACTGTTTCTCCCAGTCCTGGGGCGCATGGCCGTCGAGGAAGTGCGCCTTGAGTTCGCCCAGTTCCGAGCCCTGGTTGCTGATGCTGAATACCTGGGGGAGCGCCACTTTCTGTTTTTGGCACGTTGCGCAATCACCGATGGCGCAGACGTTGCGGCTATCCCCTCCATTCAGGGAGAGCATCTGCTGGGCCGGCGCCAGGAAGTGCCCTTGCAGGCACAGCGACAGGCGCAGCCCCGGCAGGCGTTTCTGGAAGCGCCGGATCAGTTCATCCAGGCCCTCGGCGTTCGCCAGGCGCGTGGCCAGGCTGCGGCTGCTCTGGTAAAGCAGCTCCAGGGCAGCGTTGGCTTGTTGCAGGTTGAGGGTTTTCTGCCGCACCTGGCTCTCGAGGGTGCGGTGGGAGTGTTCAATGGTTTCGGCCATGGTGTTGAAGCTCAGGGCGAGTTGCCCCAACTCGTCTTCGGAGCGGTGATTGACCCGGGTCTTGAAGTCGCCATCACGAAAGCGCCGGGTCGCGTGCACCAGCTCTTCCAGGGGGTTGACCACGCCGTACTGCAATTCATACAGGCCGATCAGCAGGATGATCAGCGTACTGAACAGAGCCAGGCCCTGGATGCTTTGCTGCCAGCCCTGTTTCTGTTCGCTGTGTTGTTGCAGGAGGCTGACGAATTGGTTCAATTGCTCGACGAACCCCGGTGCGCTGGCCTGGAACAGCATCGCGTCGCCACGGGCCAGCGCCGGGCGCAGATCGGTGTCCCAGCGCTGCTGGATCTGTTGGTAGCTCTGCAGCAGGGCACTGCGCGGGCCGTCTTCAAGCACCGCCTTGAGCGATTGGCTGTCGAGGCGCCCTTGCAGGCTGTGGGTGATGGCGTCGATCTCGTCGGCAGGCGCGCCGGCCGCCAGTTTCCAGCTCAGGTGGTAGGTCTCCATACGCACCGAACCGGCGGTGTTGATGGCGGCCGCGTCGCCCTGGCTGAACCAGGCGATCAGGCCGGCGCTCAAGGAACTGGCGAGGGCGAGGATGGCGATCAGGATCACCGCCAGCCCGGCGCGAGCGGGCAGGGAGCTGCGCAGCCAGTTAAACATGGCGGCGTAAGCGAAGGGGGTTGGAAGCCTGCATGGCGGCACCTGCAAAGGGAAAAGGGCTGAAAAACCGCAATCCCTGGCGCACTACCTCTAAAGAGTTGCCGGCAAACCCTCCCACGGGAAAACGCCGGCACAAGAGACCAATCCATTGATAAATAAAGACTTTCTCTTGTTGTTAAGACTACCTCCTTAGAGGTATGTGGGGCCAGCATAGCCCCATACCCCCCAGGCGGACGTTGACCTGGGTCAAGTTCCACGGGGGTGTCGCCCCTAACCTGCGCCCATGGAATCACTTTCTGGAGCGCATACCGTGACTCAACCCCGTATAAGACAAGGCCTGGTGCTGGGCATGAGCACACTCGCCTTCACCGTCTGCTTTATGGTGTGGATGATGTTCGCCGTGCTGGGCGTACCCATCAAAGAGCTGTTGCAACTCAACGAAACCCAGTTCGGCCTGCTGGCCGCTACCCCGGTATTGACCGGCTCCCTGGTACGCCTGCCCCTGGGCCTGCTGACTGACCGCTTCGGCGGGCGCATCGTGTTCTTCCTGTTGATGCTCGCCTGTGTGCTGCCGCTGTACCTGATCACCTACGCCACCGCCTATTGGCAGTTCCTGGTGCTGGGCCTGTTCGTCGGCCTGGCCGGCGGTTCGTTTTCGGTGGGCATCGCCTACGTGGCCAAGTGGTTCGACAAAGACAACCAGGGCTTTGCCATGGGCGTGTTCGGCGCCGGCAACGCGGGCGCCGCCGTCACCAAGTTCCTGGCCCCGGCGCTGATCGCCCTCGGCACCTGGCACCTGGTGCCCAAGGTGTTCGGCGCGATCCTGTTTATCACCGCGCTACTGTTCTGGTTCCTCACCAGCGAGAACAAGGCCCACCGCAGTGCCGGCGGCGCCACCCTGCGCCAGCAGCTGCTGTGCCTGAAAGACCCGGCCGTGTGGCGCTACTGCCAGTACTACTCGATTGTGTTCGGCGGCTATGTGGCCCTGGCGCTGTGGATGACCAAGTACTACGTGCAGGAATACGGCTTCAGCCTGCAAAGCGCCGCGTTGCTGGCCGCGTGTTTCTCCCTGCCCGGCGGCGTGCTGCGTGCGGTAGGCGGCTGGATGTCCGACCGCTGGGGCGCCCAGAGCGTGACCTGGTGGGTGCTGTGGGTGAGCTGGATCTGCCTGTTCCTGCTCAGCTACCCGCAGACCCAATTGCAGGTGCAGACCGTCAACGGTCCCCTGGATTTCCATATCGGCCTCAACGCCACCCTGTTCACCGTGCTGCTGTTCGTGATGGGCATCGCCTTCGCGTTCGGCAAGGCCTCGGTGTTCAAGTACATCGCCAATGACTACCCACAGAACATGGGCGCGGTGTCCGGCATCGTCGGCCTGGCCGGTGGCCTGGGCGGCTTTGTGCTGCCGATCCTGTTTGGCGCCCTGGTGGACCTCACCGGCGTGCGCTCGTCCTGCTTCATGTTGATGTACGGCGTGGTCTGGGTGTCCCTGACCTGGATGTACTTCAGCGAAATGCGCAAGCAACCGCTGTTGGGCAAAACCGCCCAACCTCTCCAAGGAGAATGAACATGTCCATCGCGCAAAAGCCCGGCTCGGGGCCGGTGATCCACGACTGGCGCCCTGAAGACCCGGCGTTCTGGGGCGCCAGCGGCAAGAAGACCGCGACCCGCAACCTGTGGATCTCGATCCCTGCGCTGTTGCTGGCCTTCGCCGTGTGGATGGTGTGGAGCACGGTGATCGTGCGCCTGAACGCCATCGGCTTTACCTTCAGCACCGACCAGTTGTTCTGGCTGGCGGCGTTGCCGGGCCTGTCCGGTGCCACCTTGCGGGTGTTCTACTCGTTCATGGTGCCGATCTTCGGCGGCCGCCGCTGGACCGCCCTGAGCACCGCGTCGCTGCTGCTGCCGTCGCTGTGGATGGGCTTTGCGGTGCAAGACCCCAACACCCCCTACAGCGTGTTTGTACTGATCGCGCTGCTGTGCGGTTTCGGCGGCGGCAACTTTGCCTCGAGCATGTCCAACATCAGCTTCTTCTACCCCAAGTCGCAGCAAGGCACGGCCCTGGGCCTGAACGCCGGCCTCGGCAACCTGGGGGTATCGGTGATGCAGTTCTGCGTGCCGCTGGTGATCACGTTCGGCGTGTTCGGCCTGGTGGGCGGCCAACCGCAGACCTTGGCGGATGGCAGTCAACTCTGGCTGCAGAACGCCGGTTTCATCTGGGTGCCGTTTATCCTCACCGTCACCGTGGCGGCCTGGTTCGGCATGAATGACCTGTCCAGCGCCCGCGCTTCGTTCAGCGAGCAGGCGGTGATCTTCAAGCGCAAGCACAACTGGCTGATGTGCTGGTTGTACCTGGCGACTTTCGGCTCATTCATCGGTTTTTCGGCGGCGTTCCCGCTGCTGATCAAGACCTCGTTCCCCGACGTGGTGGCGCTGAAATTCGCCTTCCTCGGCCCGCTGGTCGGCGCCCTGGTACGCCCACTCGGCGGCTGGCTGGCGGACAAGCTGGGCGGCGCACGGGTGACCTTGTGGAACTTCGTGCTGATGATCGTGATGGTGTTCGGCGTGCTGCACTTTTTGCCGCAGAACGGGCAGGGCGGCAGCTTCTACGGCTTCCTCGGTATGTTCATGCTGCTGTTCATCACCACCGGCGTCGGCAACGGCTCCACCTTCCGCATGATCCCGGTGATCTTCCGCACCCAGCACGAGAAGGCCAGTGCCGGTAAGTCCGCCGCCGAGCGCGAGCAGGCGATCAAGGATGCCGGTAAGGAATCCGCCGCGGTGCTGGGCTTCAGTTCGGCCATGGGCGCCTTCGGTGCGTTCTTCATTCCCAAGTCCTTCGGCACGTCCATGGCCGCCACTGGCAGCCCGGCGATGGCCTTCTACATGTTTGTCGGTTTCTACCTGAGCTGCATCGTCGTGACCTGGTGGTGGTACGCCCGCAAAGGCTGCGCCACACCCTGCTGATCGACCACGAATTCGCGGGGCAACGCACCCCACGGCACGCCTGATGAGGAAAGCATCATGAGTCACTTACTGGATCAACTGCGGTTCTTCAACCGCAAGCAAAACGAATTCTCCGACGGTCACGGCGAGACCCGCAAGGAGTCCCGCGACTGGGAAAACGTCTACCGTTCGCGCTGGCAGTACGACAAGATCGTGCGCTCCACCCACGGCGTGAACTGCACCGGCTCGTGCTCGTGGAAGATCTACGTGAAGAACGGCCTGATCACCTGGGAAACCCAGCAGACCGACTACCCGCGCACCCGCAACGACCTGCCCAACCATGAGCCGCGCGGCTGCCCACGGGGTGCCAGCTACAGCTGGTACATCTACAGCGCCAACCGCCTCAAGTACCCGAAGATCCGCAAGCCGCTGCTCAAGCTGTGGCGTGAGGCGCGCCAGACCCTGTCGCCGGTGGAGGCGTGGGCGAGCATCGTCGAGGACAAGGTCAAGGCCGACTCGTACAAGAGCAAGCGCGGCATGGGCGGTTTCATTCGCTCGAACTGGGAGGAGGTCAACGAGATCATCGCCGCCTCCAACGTCTACACCATCAAGCAATACGGCCCGGACCGCATCGTCGGCTTCTCGCCGATCCCGGCCATGTCGATGGTCAGCTACGCGGCGGGTTCGCGTTACCTGTCGCTGCTCGGCGGCGTGTGCCTGAGCTTCTACGACTGGTACTGCGACCTGCCTCCGGCCTCGCCGATGGTGTGGGGCGAGCAGACCGACGTGCCCGAATCGGCCGACTGGTACAACTCCAACTACATCATCGCCTGGGGTTCCAACGTCCCGCAGACCCGTACCCCGGACGCGCACTTCTTCACCGAGGTGCGCTACAAGGGCACCAAGACCGTGGCCATCACCCCGGACTATTCGGAAGTGGCCAAGCTCACCGATCTGTGGCTCAACCCCAAGCAGGGCACCGACGCCGCGTTGGCCCAGGCCTTCAACCATGTGATCTTCAAGGAATTTCACCTGGATAAACCGAGCGCCTACTTCACCGACTACGCCAAGCGCTTTACCGACTTGCCGGTGCTGGTGATGCTCAAGCCGATGACCGGGTTCGCGCCCGGCGCCGGCTTCCAGCCCGACCGCTTCCTGCGTGCCTCGGACCTCACCGGCAACCTCGGCCAGGACAACAACCCGGAATGGAAAACCATCGCCCTCGACGAAAGCGGTGAACTGGTGTCGCCACAAGGCTCCATCGGCTACCGCTGGGGCGAGAAGGGCAAGTGGAACATCCTCGCCAAGGAGGGCGGTGAAGGCCGTGCCATCGACCTGAAACTCAGCTTGATCGGCGACGACATCGCCGAAGTGGCCTTCCCGTATTTTGCCGGCGAAGCCCACGAGCACTTCCAGCACGTGGCCGGCGATGCCGTGCAGTTCCGCCGCGTGCCGGTGCACAGCGTGACCCTGGCTGACGGCAGCGTGGCCAAAGTGGCGACGGTGTTCGACCTGTCCGCCGCCAACCTGGCCATCGACCGTGGCCTGGGCGGCCAGAACGTGGCCAGGGACTACGACGACGCCAGCGTGCCGGGCACCCCGGCGTGGCAGGAAGCGATCACCGGTGTCAGCCGCGAGAAAGCCATCCAGATCGCCCGTGAGTTCGCCGACAACGCCGACAAGACCAAGGGCCGTTCGATGATCATCGTCGGCGCGGCGATGAACCACTGGTACCACATGGACATGAACTATCGCGGGCTGATCAATATGCTCATGCTCTGCGGTTGTGTCGGCCAGACCGGCGGCGGCTGGGCCCACTACGTCGGCCAGGAAAAACTGCGCCCGCAATGCGGCTGGCTGCCCCTGGCCTTCGGCCTCGACTGGAACCGCCCGCCACGCCAGATGAACGGCACCAGCTTCTTCTACGGCCACAGCTCGCAATGGCGCCACGAGAAGATGAGCATGCACGACGTGCTCTCGCCGCTGGCCGACAAGTCGCAATTCCCGGAACACGCCCTGGACTACAACATCCGCGCCGAACGCGCCGGCTGGTTGCCCAGTGCCCCACAGCTCAACACCAACCCGCTGCACATTTGCCGTGATGCGGCTGCAGCCGGCATGACGCCGAAGGACTACGTGGTCAAATCCTGGCAGGACGGCAGCCTGCGCTTCGCCTGCGAACAGCCGGACAGCCCGGTGAACTTCCCGCGCAACATGTTTATCTGGCGCTCCAACCTGCTCGGTTCCTCGGGCAAGGGCCATGAGTACATGCTCAAGTACCTGTTGGGCACCAAGAACGGCGTGATGAACGAAGACATCGGCCACAGCACCGAATGCAAGCCCACTGAGGCCGAATGGGTCGAGGACGGCGCCATCGGCAAGCTCGACCTGGTGACCACCCTCGACTTCCGCATGTCCTCCACCTGCGTGTATTCCGACATCGTCTTGCCGACTGCCACCTGGTACGAAAAAGACGACATGAACACCTCGGACATGCACCCGTTCATTCACCCGTTGTCGGCGGCCATCGACCCGGCGTGGGAGTCGCGTTCCGACTGGGAAATCTACAAGGGCATCGCCAAGGCGTTCTCGGCCATGTCGGTCGGCCACCTGGGCGTGGAGCAAGACCTGGTCACCGTCCCGTTGATGCACGACAGCGTCGGCGAACTGGCCCAGCCGTTTGGCGGCACCGACTGGAAAAGCGCCGGTGTGGCGCCGGTGCCGGGCAAGAACGCGCCGAACATGGCGGTGGTGGAGCGCGACTACCCGAACATCTACAAGCAGTTCTCGTCCCTGGGCCCCATGCTGGAAAAACTCGGCAACGGCGGCAAGGGCATCAACTGGAACACCGACGAAGAAGTCGAGTTCCTCGGCGAGCTGAACCATCACGAAAGCGCTGCGGGCATCAGCCACGGCCGGCCGAAAATCGACACGGCCATCGACGCCGCCGAAGTGATCCTGTCCCTGGCCCCGGAAACCAACGGCAAGGTCGCCTTGAAAGCCTGGGCCGCGCTGTCGGAATTCACCGGCATCGACCACAGCCACCTGGCGATCTCCAAGGCCCACGAAGCGATTCGCTTCCGCGACATCCAGGCGCAGCCGCGCAAGATCATCTCCAGCCCGACCTGGTCCGGCCTGGAAGACGAGCACGTGAGCTACAACGCCGGCTACACCAACGTCCATGAAAACATCCCATGGCGCACCATCACCGGCCGCCAGCAGTTCTATCAGGATCACCCGTGGATGCAGGCGTTCGGCGAGCAGCTGATGAGCTACCGGCCACCGGTCAACACCCGCACCATCGAAGGGGTGAAGGGCAAGCGCAGCAATGGCGAGACCGAGATCGTGCTGAACTGGATCACCCCGCACCAGAAGTGGGGCATCCACAGCACCTACAGCGACAACCTGCTGATGCTCACCCTGAGTCGTGGCGGACCGATCGTGTGGCTCTCGGAAATCGACGCCAAGCGCGCCGGCATCGAAGACAACGACTGGATCGAATGCTTCAACGTCAACGGCGCATTGACCGCCCGTGCGGTGGTCAGCCAGCGCGTCAAGGAAGGCATGGTGATGATGTACCACGCCCAGGAACGCATCGTGAACGTGCCGGGTTCGGAAACCACCAAGACCCGCGGCGGCCACCACAATTCGGTGACCCGCGTGGTGCTCAAGCCGACCCACATGATCGGCGGCTATGCCCAGCAGGCCTACGGTTTCAACTACTACGGCACGGTCGGTTGCAACCGCGATGAGTTTGTCGTGGTGCGCAAGATGGCCAAGGTCGACTGGCTCGATGGCTCCAGCGGCGATGATTTGCCGCGCCCATTGCCGACTGACATCGAGGAGAACTGAGATGAAAATTCGCTCACAGATCGGCATGGTCCTCAACCTGGACAAATGCATCGGCTGCCACACCTGTTCCATCACCTGCAAAAACGTGTGGACCAGCCGTGAAGGCATGGAATACGCCTGGTTCAACAACGTCGAGTCCAAGCCCGGTATCGGCTACCCCAAGGAGTGGGAGAACCAGGACAAGTGGAAGGGCGGCTGGGTGCGCAACGCCAATGGCTCGATCAACCCCCGCATCGGCGGCAAGTTCCGCGTGTTGGCGAACATCTTCGCCAACCCCGACCTGCCGAGCCTGGACGACTACTACGAGCCGTTCGACTTCGACTATCAGCACTTGCACACCGCACCATTGGGCGAGCACCAGCCGACCGCACGCCCGCGTTCGCTGGTGTCCGGCAAGCGCATGGAAAAGATCGAGTGGGGCCCGAACTGGGAGGAAATCCTCGGTACCGAATTCGCCAAGCGTCGCAAGGACAAGAACTTCGACCAGATCCAGGCCGACATTTATGGCGAGTACGAAAACACCTTCATGATGTACCTGCCGCGCCTGTGCGAGCACTGCCTCAACCCGGCGTGTGCGGCATCCTGCCCGAGCGGTGCGATCTACAAGCGTGAAGAAGACGGCATCGTGCTGATCGACCAGGAGAAGTGCCGGGGCTGGCGCATGTGCATCAGCGGTTGCCCGTACAAGAAAATCTATTTCAACTGGAAGAGCGGCAAGTCCGAGAAGTGCATCTTCTGCTACCCGCGTATCGAAGCCGGTATGCCGACCGTGTGCGCCGAAACCTGCGTGGGTCGGATTCGCTACCTCGGTGTGTTGCTGTACGACGCCGACCGTATCAGCGAAGTGGCCAGCACCGCCAACGAGCAGGACCTGTACGAGAAGCAACTGGAGATCTTCCTCGACCCGAATGACCCGGCGGTGATTCGCCAGGCCCTGGCCGATGGCGTGCCGCAGTCGGTGATCGACTCGGCCCAGCGTTCGCCGGTGTACAAAATGGCCGTCGACTGGAAGCTGGCGCTGCCGCTGCACCCGGAATACCGCACCTTGCCGATGGTCTGGTACGTGCCGCCGCTGTCACCGATCCAGAACGCCGCCGCGGCCGGCACCGTGGGCATGAACGGGGTGATCCCGGATGTGGACAGCCTGCGTATTCCGCTGCGTTACCTGGCGAACATGCTCACCGCCGGCGATGAAAAACCGGTCAAGCGTGCACTCAAGCGCTTGTTGGCGATGCGCGCCTACAAACGCTCCCAGCAAGTCGATGGCGTACAGGACCTGCAAGTGCTCGAAGACGTCGGCCTGAGCGTTGAACAGGTGGAAGAGATGTACCGCTACCTGGCCATCGCCAACTACGAAGACCGCTTCGTGGTACCGAGCGCCCACCGTGAAGACGCCATGAGCGACGCGTTCGCCGAACGCTCCGGCTGTGGTTTCAGCTTCGGCAGCGGTTGCAGCGGCAGCTCCGACACCAACATGTTCGGCGCCAAGAAGGCCAACCGCCGAGACGTGCTGAAAACCGTCCAGATCTGGGAGGACTGAGCCATGCGCATTCTTAAAGTGATTTCGTTGCTGCTGGACTACCCCACTGAAACCTTGGTGAACGGCCGCGACGAACTGGAGCAGGCAATTCTCGAATCCCGGGAAATCAGCCCCAAGCAGCGCGGTGCGTTGTTCGAGCTGCTGGAACTGATCTGCGCCAATGACCTGATGGACGGCCAGGAACACTACGGCGCGCTGTTTGGCCGGGGCCGTTCGCTGTCGCTGTTGTTGTTCGAACACGTGCACGGCGAGTCCCGCGACCGTGGCCAGGCCATGGTCGACATGATGGCCCAGTACGAAGAAGCCGGCTTTGCCATCGGCGTCAAGGAGCTGCCGGACTACATCCCGTTGTACCTGGAGTTCCTGTCCACCCGCGAAGACATCGAGGCCCGGGAGGGCCTGGCGGATGTGGCGCACCTGTTGGCCTTGCTCGCTGCGCGTCTCGACGAGCGTGAGAGCGGCTATGCCAGTTGCTTCCGTGCGCTGTTGCAGATTGCCGGCGCCGAGCCGCACCAGGCCGTGGCCGAACTGCGTGCCCAGGTCGCCGCCGAACCGCGCGACGACTCCCTCGAAGCCCTGGACAAAATCTGGGAAGAGGAAGCGGTGGACTTTATGCAGGCTGAGCAACAGGACCGCTGCAGCTCGATGCCGAGCAGTCCGGGCAAGGCCCGCGAAGAAAGCGCGGTGCCGTTGCACTGGGTGGATTTTCAGCAAGAAGGCCGGGCCGCAGCGCCCGCCGGGGAGGTGGGTAATGTCTAAGTGGAATTTGCTGGTATTCGGGGTGTACCCCTATGTGGCCCTGGCGATCTGCCTGTTGGGCAGTTGGGCACGGTTCGACCTGTCGCAGTACACCTGGAAGGCCGGTTCCAGCCAGATGCTCAACAACCGGGGCATGCGCGTGGCGAGCAATTTTTTCCACATCGGCGTGCTGTTCGTGCTGGCCGGGCATTTTGTCGGCCTGCTGACCCCGGCGTCGGTTTACCACCATGTGATCAGCACTGAGCACAAGCAGTTGCTGGCGATGGTCTCGGGTGGCTTCTTCGGCCTGCTGTGCCTGGTGGGCCTGCTGATGCTGGTCAAGCGTCGCCTGGGGGACCCGCGCGTGCGGGCGACCTCGAGCCCGTCGGACATCTTGATCCTGCTGGTGTTGCTGGCGCAGTTGCTGCTGGGCCTGCTGACCATCGTCGCCTCCACCGGGCATATGGACGGCTCGGTGATGGTGATGCTCGCCGACTGGGCGCAGAACGTGGTGCTGTTGCGGCCGGTGGAAGCGGCCGAGTCGATTGCGCCGGTGTCGCTGATCTACAAGGCCCACGTGGCGCTGGGCTTGACCCTGTTTGTGCTGTTCCCGTTTACCCGCCTGGTGCACATGGTCAGCGCGCCGATCTGGTACCTGGGGCGTCGTTATCAAATCGTGCGGCAGAAGTATTGAGGAGAACGTCATGACTACAGGATGCGGATGTGGTGGCGGTAACGGCGGCAGCGGTGGTTGCGGCTCGTCGGCCAAGGAACCGGTGATGGCCGAGGCTGTGGCCCAGGCCTCTTTCGAGGAGATCAAGGCGCCGGAATTGATCGCCAGCAGTGAACAGGAATGGCCGATCATCAGCGTCAACGGCGTGGCGGTCACGCCCGAGGCCATGGCCCTGGAGTTGCAATACCACCCGGCCGCCAGCCGCGAGGAAGCGGTGTACCTGGCCGCCCGCGCGCTGGTGATCCGCGAGCTGTTGCAACAGCGGATCGCCGAGCTGGGCCTGGCGGTGGAAATCGCCGCCGGCGAGAACGAAGAAGAAGCCGCCACGCGCCTGCTGCTGGAGCGTGAGGTGACGGTGCCCGACTGCGACGAAGCCACCTGCGTGCGCTACTTCGAGAACAACCGTGGGCGCTTTCACAGCGCGCCGTTGCTGGCGGTGCGGCATATCCTGCTCGAGTGCGCGCCGGACGACGCCGAGGCGCGCCACCTGGCGCACACCCAGGCCGAAGTCCTGCTGCTGACGCTGGAAGAACATCCGGGCCAGTTTGCCGAACTGGCGCTCAAGTACTCGGCCTGCCCGTCCAAGGCACAGGGTGGTTCGCTGGGCCAGGTGAGCAAAGGCCAGACCGTGCCGGAGTTGGAGCGCCAGTTGTTCACCCTGGCCCCAGGTTTGGCCGCCAAACCGCTGGAGAGCCGCTACGGCTGGCATGTGATCAGTGTCGACCAGCGTATCGAAGGCCAGCCGTTGCCGTATGAAGCGGTAGCCGTCGCGATTCGCACCCAGTTGCAGCAAGGGGTGTGGCAGAAGGCATTGGTGCAGTACCTGCAAACCCTGATCGGCGCGGCGGACATCCGCGGCATCGCGCTGCAGGGCGCCGACTCACCGTTGGTGCAGTGACATGAGCCTGGTGGATGGGGTGGGCCGTTCGATCGATTACCTGCGTTTGTCGGTGACCGACCGTTGCGATTTTCGTTGTGTGTACTGCATGGCGAAAAACATGACATTCCTGCCGCGCCAGCAGGTGTTGACCCTGGAAGAACTGCAACGCCTGGCCGCGCTGTTCGTGGGGCAGGGCGTGCGCAAGATCCGCCTCACCGGGGGCGAACCGCTGATTCGCCCGGGCATTGTCGGGCTGTGCCGCAACATCGCGGCACTGCCGGGCTTGCGTGAACTGGTGATGACCAGCAATGGCTCGCAGTTGGCGCGACTGGCGCGGCCATTGGTGGAGGCGGGGGTCAAGCGCATGAACATCAGCCTCGACAGCCTGGATGCGCAACGCTTTCGCGGGATTACCCGTAACGGAGACCTGCGCCAGGTGCTGGACGGTATCGAGGCCGCGCGGGATGCGGGGTTCGAGCGGGTCAAGCTCAACTGCGTGGTGATGAAAGGGCGCAACTTCGACGAGGTGCCGGCGTTGGTGCGGTACGCCATCGACCAGGGTGTCGACATCAGTTTTATCGAGGAAATGCCCCTGGGGGACGTGGGGCGATCGCGGGGCGAGACGTTCTGCTCCAGCGATGAAGTACGCGCGGTGATTGCCCGTGAGCATGGGCTGATCGATAGCACCGAGAACAGCGGCGGGCCGGCGCGGTATGTGCGGTTGGCCGGGCATCCTGGGACGCGGGTGGGGTTTATTTCGCCAAATTCCCATAATTTCTGTGGCGGTTGTAATCGGGTACGGATGACGGTGGAAGGGCAGTTGCTGTTGTGCCTGGGGCAGGAGGATGCGCTGGATTTTCGCGCGTTGTTACGGCGCTATCCGCTGGAGGATGGGCCGTTGGTCGAGGCGTTGCACAGGGGGTTGAAGGGCAAGCCGTTGCGGCATGATTTCAGTGGGGAGGGGGAGGTGCAGGTGGTGCGGTTTATGAATATGAGTGGGGGGTGAGGGGGGTGAGGGGTGTGTGGGGTGTGTGGGGTGGTGTGGTATTGAGTACATATCCGTTTCTTCGGTAACGGCGGCTTAGGGTTCCGCTCTTACAGCGGCTCACTTTTGGAGGGACCCAAAAGTAACCAAAAGGTCCTCGCCCCAACACTCGGCACCTCGCCTAGGCTCGGTGTGCCCTCACTCCGGCTTTGGAGCGTGGGCCGCCGCGATGGGCCATCCATGGCCCAGCGCGGCTAACCCGGCGTCCTGCCGGGTTACCCACGCTCCAAAGCCTGCGTTCGGCCAGCGTGTTTGACGGGGCGATTTTAGATCAAGAGCCGAAGCGCGGCGGCCTTAGAGCCGACCGGAGTTGGGTCTGGTGTACTCGGTAAATGTGGGAGGGGGCTTGCCCCCGATTGCAGTGGGTCAGTACCAAATCCATCAACTGACACTCCCTCATCGGGGGCTAGCCCCCTCCCACATTTGGATCTCCACATATCAGCTAGAACTCGGTCTGCTTTTGCTCTGCTTTTGCTCTGGCTTTTGATCTTGATCCTAGGCGCCCCGTCAAACACGCTGGCCGAACGCAGGCTTGAATCCGTGGGTAACCCGGCAGGACGCCGGGTTAGCCGTCCTGGGCCAGGGATGGCCCATGACGGCGGCCCACGGATTCAAGCCTTCGTTCGGGCACACCGAGCCTAGGCGAGGTGCCGAGTGTTGGGGCAAGAGCCCTTTTGGTTACTTTTGGGGCTCTTTTCCAAAAGTGACCCGCCGTAAGGGCGGAACCCTAAGCCGCCGTTACCTAAATAACGGATATGTACCCAATCAAAAAACCTTGACCCCGATCAAGGGACCCCCACCCCATTCTCCGTAACCTCACTGCATATTGTGTCTGTAAACCTAAAAATATCTACATGTAGTGCCTGGAGCCCGGAAAATGCAAAACACGCTCACCCCGCTGGTCAGCACCCGCCTACACAAACGCGACGGCAGCCTGGTCCCCTTCAACGCCGAAAAAATCCACCACGCCCTGACCGCCGCCGGTACCGCCACCGGCGAGTACCAGGAGGCCGACGTCGACCTGTTACTGGGCGCTGTCCTGGCTCGCCTGAGGGGCATCGAACACCTGGACGTCGAACAAATCCAGGACAGCGTCGAACGCGTATTGATGGACGCCGGCTACTTCCTTTCCATGCGCGCCTATATCGTCTACCGCGAACAACACGGCCGCCTGCGTCGCGACCGCAAGACCCTGGTGGAAGTCGCCACCTCGATGAACGAATACCTCGACCGCGAAGACTGGCGTGTGCAAGCCAATGCCAACCAGGGCTATTCCCTGGGCGGGCTGGTGTTGAACGTGTCGGGCAAGGTCACCGCCAACTATTGGCTCGACGAGGTCTACAGCCAGCAGATCGGCCGTGCGCACCGTGAGGCGGATCTGCATATCCATGACCTGGACATGCTCGCCGGGTATTGCGCCGGCTGGTCGCTGCGGTCGCTGTTGCACGAAGGCCTCAATGGCGTGCCGGGCCGTGTCGAAGCCGGGCCGCCCAAGCACTTGAGCAGCGCCCTGGGGCAGATGGTCAATTTCCTCGGCACCCTGCAAAACGAATGGGCCGGCGCCCAGGCGTTCAGCTCGTTCGATACCTACCTGGCGCCCTATGTGCGCAAGGATCAACTGAGTTACGCCGAGGTGCGCCAGGCGGTGCAGGAGTTCATCTACAACCTCAACGTGCCGTCGCGCTGGGGCACCCAGACGCCGTTTACCAACCTGACCTTCGACTGGGTGTGCCCGGAAGATCTGCGCGAGCAGGTACCGGTGATCGGCGGTGAGGAAATGCCGTTTGCCTATGGCGACCTGCAAGCGGAAATGGCGCTGATCAACCGCGCCTATATCGAAGTGATGCAGGCCGGCGATGCCAAGGGCCGGGTCTTCACCTTCCCGATTCCCACCTACAACATCACCCACGATTTCCCCTGGGACAGCGAGAACGCCGACCGCCTGTTCGAGATGACCGCGCGCTACGGCCTGCCGTATTTCCAGAACTTCCTCAATTCCGATATGCAACCCAACCAGGTGCGCTCGATGTGCTGCCGCCTGCAACTGGACGTGCGCGAGCTGCTCAAGCGCGGCGGTGGGTTGTTCGGTTCGGCGGAGCAGACCGGCAGCCTGGGCGTGGTGACGATCAACTGCGCGCGCCTCGGTTACCTGTTCAAGGGCGACACCTCGGGCCTGTTGCAACGCCTGGACAGCCTGATGGACATGGCCATGGAAAGCCTGGAGGTCAAGCGCAAGGTGATCCAGCACCATATGGACGCCGGCTTGTACCCCTACACCAAGCGTTACTTGGGCACCTTGCGCAATCACTTCTCCACCATCGGCCTCAACGGCATGCACGAGATGCTGCGCAATTTCACCGGCGACGAGCAGGGCATGCACACCGAAGAGGGCCGCACATTTGCCCTCAAGCTGCTCGACCATGTGCGTGCCACCTTGCTGCGCTTTCAGGAAGACACCGGCCACCTCTACAACCTCGAAGCCACCCCGGCGGAAGGCACCACCTACCGCTTCGCCAAGGAAGACCGCAAGCGCTACCCGGGCATCCTGCAGGCCGGCAGCGACATCGCGCCGTACTACACTAACTCCTCGCAACTGCCGGTGGGCTTTACCCAGGACCCCTTCGAAGCCCTGGAGCTGCAAGACGAACTGCAATGCAAGTACACCGGCGGCACCGTGTTGCACCTGTACATGGCCGAGCAGATTTCCTCGGCCCAGGCCTGCAAGCAGCTGGTGCGCAAGGCGTTGGGACGTTTCCGCCTGCCGTACCTGACGATCACCCCGACGTTCTCGATCTGCCCGGTGCACGGTTACCTCGCCGGTGAGCATGAGTTCTGTCCCAAGTGCGATGAAGTGCTGGCACTGGCCGCTGCGCACTGAACCGATCTTCCAACCCGCAAGGAGATTCACCATGCAAGCATCCCAGCCACAACGTCAGCGCTGCGAAGTCTGGACCCGGGTGATGGGCTATCACCGGCCCGTGTCGGCGTTCAATCCCGGCAAACAATCCGAGCACAAGGAACGGGTGCATTTCACTGAAACGGCCGCCGTGGCCGGGCGCCAATGAGTCGAGCGCTACGGGTCGGGGGCCTGGTGCCCCTGACCACCCTCGACTACCCCGGCATGCTCGCCTGTGTGCTGTTTTGCCAGGGCTGTGCCTGGCGCTGTCGTTACTGCCACAACCCGGACCTGATCCCGCCGCGCGGTAGCACGGAGGTGGATTGGCGCCGGGTGTTGCTGTTCTTGCAGCGGCGCAAGGACTTGCTCGACGCCGTGGTGTTCAGCGGCGGCGAGCCGACCTTGCAGGAAGGCTTGCCGGCGGCCATGGATGAAGTGCGGGCGATGGGCTTTCGTGTCGGCCTGCACAGCGCCGGGATCAAGCCGGCAGGGTTTGCCAATGCGTTGCGGCATGCCGATTGGGTCGGCTTTGACGTCAAGGCGCTGGCCGAGGATTGCCAGTCGATTACCCAGGTCAGGAACAGCGGTGCCGCCAACTGGCGCAGCCTCGACACCCTGTTGGCCAGCGGCGTCGAGTACGAGTGCCGCACCACGGTGCATTGGCATTTGATCGACCCGCCTCGGTTGCTGTTGCTGGCCCAGCGTTTGCAAGCGAATGGCGTGCAACGCTTTGCGGTGCAAATGGTGCGCACGGCCAGCATGCTCGATGCGCAATTGTCGAGTTCTCCGCCACAGGCTGCCTTGCCGGAGTTATGGAGCCGATTGCGCGAGTTGTTTCCTGCCTTTGTATTGCGAGGGTGATCGGCGCCCTCAAGCGGATTTTTATAGATGCTGCCCATGACGGGCAGGTGTTCATCAGGGACTATCACAATGAAGCAATTAACCACGGCACAACGCATTGTCATCGGCTTCGCGATTGCGCCGCTGGCGCTGGTCGGCTTGGTGTTTTACGCCCTTCACGACCTGGCGACCCTCAAGCAGCAGTCCGAGCAGATCGTGCAGCAGGACTGGCCCAGAATTGCGCCGATCATGGTGATCGCCACCGGGGTGCGCGATAACGGGCGCAACACCCGCGACCTGCTGATCGACCAGGACAACCAACAGGCCCAGGCCTCCATCGGCACCACGCGCGAGCGCATCACCCAGGCGTTCGCCACCCTCGAACCGCTGCTCGACACCGCCGAAGGCAAGGCCGCCTATGCCACCTTGAAAACCCACCGTGAGGCCTACGTGGCGGCCTTCACCCAGGTGCAGGCGCTGATCCGGCAAGGTGCGCGCGAGCAGGGCCTGGCCCAGCTCAAACAGCAGGTGATCCCGGCCGAGCTGGAGGTGTTCAAGAGTTTGGATGCGTTGATGGCCATGCAGGGGCGGTTGTTCGCCGAGCGTCAGCAGGCGGCGCAAACCCTGTATGACGAGGCACGACGCACCATGCTCGGGCTGTTCCTGCTGTGCCTGGCCCTGGTGGTGGTGGCGGCGGTGATCGTCACGCGTAGCGTCACCCGCCCGCTGGGCGGCGAGCCGGATGAGGTGGCGCGGGTGTTGAGTCATATCGCCGAGGGCGACCTGACCCTCGAGGTGCCGTTGGGCAACAGTATCGACGGCAGTGTGATGCGCAATCTGCACCAGATGCAGCAGAGCCTCAACCAGATGGTCCGCCATATCGCCGCGTCGGTGGACGGCGTGGCCAGCTCGTCGGAAGAGTTGAGCGCGGTCAGCGGCCAGACCAGCAGCAGCCTGCAGTTGCAGGGCCAGGAAATCGAACAGGCCGCCACGGCGGTGAATGAAATGACCGCCGCCGTCGACGAGGTGGCACGCAATGCCGTGAGCACCAGCGAAGCCTCGCGCCTGTCGGAGCAGACCGCCCAGCGTGGACAGGCGCAGGTGCAGGAAACCGTGGCGTCGATCAATACCTTGGCCACCGGTGTGGTGGAAACCTCGGAGCGTATCCAGCAGTTGGCCGGCCGTGTGCAAGACATCAGCAGCGTGCTCGAAGTGATCCGCAGCATTGCCGACCAGACCAACCTGCTGGCGTTGAACGCGGCCATCGAAGCGGCCCGCGCCGGGGAAGCCGGACGCGGGTTTGCGGTGGTCGCCGATGAAGTGCGCGCGTTGGCCCATCGCACCCAGGTCTCGACCCAGGAGATCGAGCAGATGATCGGCAATATCCGCCAGGACACTGAACACGCCGTGGCCGCCATGCACAGCAGCAGCGAGCGGGTACAGGCGACCTTGAGCGTGGCGCAACGTTCGGGAGAAGCGCTGGACGAGATCACCCGGTCGATCTCGCAGATCAACGAACGCAATATGATGATTGCCAGCGCCACGGAAGAGCAGGCGCTGGTGGCGCGGGAAGTGGATCGCAACCTGGTGGGCATTCGCAACTTGTCCCAGCAGGTGTTACAGGGCGCGATACACACCGAGACGGCGGGGCACGACCTGGCCGGGATGGCGGGGACGCTGCATCAGACGGTGGCGCGGTTCAAGGTGTAACTTCGGCTGGTGCGGTCAGGGGGCTTGTTTCCGTGGCGGCCTTCGGGCCGACCATGTCGTTGGATTTGATTGAGTACATATCCGTTGCTGCGGTCACGGCCACTTAGGGTTCCGCTCTTACAGCGGGTCACTTTTGGAAGAGCGCCAAAAGTAACCAAAAACGCTTCGCCCCAACACTCGGCACCTCGCCTAGGCTCGGTGTGCCCTCACTCCGGCTTTGGCCAGCGTGTTTGACGGGGCGATTTGAGATCAAAAGCCAAAGCGCGGCGGCCTTAGAGCCGACCGGAGTTGTGTCTGGTGTACTGGGTTAACCCCGATAGCGGTGAGTCAGTCAACCCAAGTATCACTGACCCACCCTCATCGGGGGCAAGCCCCCTCCCACATTTGGATCGGTGTGCATCAGCCAGCCCATCCCCAGAACTGCAACCACCAGCCATAGCCCACCAGGCCGTTGCTCAGCAGTACGCACAACCACCCGAGGCAACGGCGCCGGGTTCCAAGCCCCTGGAGCTGTCGCCACCCCAACCACAAGCACCAGCCAATCGCCGCGCTCAACACCAGTGCGCGCGCCGGTTGCACCCACGCCAATGCCAACCCTTCATAGCGCAACAACTTCACCGTCGTCGCCGACAGCCCCAGGAACAGCCCTGCACCACCCAGGGGCGTGAGTGTCAGCGCCAGGGGCCGAAACAGTGCGCGATCGCCGGCCACAGACGCGGCCAGGCGCAGCAGCAGCCAGCAGCCACCGCCGAGCAGCAGTGCGCTGCCAGCCAGGTACAGCAGGATGCACAGGCCATCGAGCCAGCTGAAGCTGTCGTTGAGTGGCGGGTAGTGGGTGAGCAGCCACCAGGGCGCGTTGTCTTGCAACGGCCACAGCCAGTCGCGGCTCACCAGCCATTCGGCGAGTGTCTGTTTCAGCGCGATAAACCACGGGCTCAAGGTCCATTGGAACGCGCCCATGGCCAGGCCGATCACGCCAAACAGCAGCAGGCGCGCATCCCACGGCGAGCCGGGTTGACGCGGCGCCTGGAGAATTTCCTGATTGCAGGAGCGGGCGATCAGTTGCACCGCGCCGCGTTGCCCGCTGCAACGGCCACAGGCGTGGCAGTCGCTGGCGCCCTGCAGGCGGCGGATGTCCAGGAGTGGCGCGCAGTTGGGCAGCGGCAGGCGCGGGGCGTCGTTGGCTTTCCAGCGCTGTTCATCCACGGCGAAATGCACCGGCGCCAGGCGGGCGAGCAGGGCGAACACGCCGCTGACCGGGCACAGATAACGGCACCACACGCGCTTGCCGCGCACGAACAACAGGCCGACCAGCACCGCCGCCAACGTCGAGCCGCCGAGGATCAGCAATGCTGCCTGGGCGTAGTCGTACACGCTGATCAACTGGCCGTAGAGCGTGGTGAGGCAAAAGCCCAGGGTCGGCCAGCCGCCCCAACGCAGCCAGCGCGGTATGCCGAGGCCACGCCCGTGCTGGCTGGCCCACTCGCTCAACGAACCCTCCGGGCACAGCACGCCGCACCACAGGCGCCCGAACAGCACCATCGACAGCAACACGAACGGCCACCAGATCCCCCAGAAGATAAATTGCGCCAGCAGTGTCAGGTTGTTCACCATGCGCGCCTGGCTATCCGGCAACGGCAGCGCGGCGGGCAGTACCAGCAGCACGGCATACGCCAGCACAACCGCCCATTGCATGACACGGATCAGCCGGGCATGGCGGCGCATGCCATCGCCCAGTTGCTGCAGCCAGCTCATGCCGCGCGCCGTGAGCGACGCAGGCCGTTGCCCACCCATAGCCAGTAGCCGAGCAGCACCAGGACGGTGATAAGGCTGGGGGCCGCGCGGTAGCCGGCAAAGTCGGCCAGCAGTGCGCCGAGGCCATGGCTGTCACTGAGCAGTGCACTGCTGTCCCAGCGGCTGTCACCGAAGGCGGCGTAGACCCACTCGGGCATGTCCATGCCCAGCAGTTGCCCGCTGATACGGTCCACGGCCGCGACCAGCAAGGCCCCGCCAAGCAGCAACAGCAGCACCTCGCTGAGGGCGAAAAACAGTGACCAGGAGATAAAGCGCCGACTGCCGCGCAACAGCAGCACGGTGAGCCCCGCCAGTGCCAGGCCGAGCACACTGCCGACGGCGAACAGGCCTTGCGCCTCATCGTGCAGGCGTGCACCGGCGCCATACAAAAACACCACGGTTTCACTGCCTTCGCGGCTCACCGCCAGCAGCGCCAGTAACAACACGCCCCAGCCGCCCTGGCGCGCCAGGCGCGCGTCGGCCTCGCGTACCAGGCTGTGTTTGAGCGTGGCCGCGTTGCGGTGCATCCAGAACACCATCTGCACCATCAAGCCGCTGGCCAACAGGGTCAGCGCCGCTTGCAGCCACTCGCCCTGTGGGCCGGTCATGGCGTCGCCGGCCCACAGCATCAAACCGGCCAGCCCGGCCGAACACAGCAACCCCAGCAGCACCCCGGACCAGAGGAAGCGGGCCAGTTGCGCATGGCCGGCCTGGCGGCTGATCCAGGCCTGCAGGATACCGATCACCAGCAGGGC
Organism: Pseudomonas sp. NFACC25; assembly: GCF_900100935.1. Classification (NCBI taxonomy): domain Bacteria; kingdom Pseudomonadati; phylum Pseudomonadota; class Gammaproteobacteria; order Pseudomonadales; family Pseudomonadaceae; genus Pseudomonas; species Pseudomonas sp. NFACC25. Next base: position 23,747 of record NZ_FMUC01000005.1, on the reverse strand, counting down.
CTCGACGCTTTCACGCCAGACAATAAACATCGATTGATTCATCAACGGCTCCTATTGGGCGAGGATGCTGCCTTCGGGCAACTGTGGGTTGAACTCGTCGAAGAACGGGTACAACCCCGGCTTGAGCGGGTGGATCACCACAAAGGTGGTCACCCCCGCAGACAACACCTTCTCGACCCGCAACGGCGTGCTTTCGAATTCGGCCGGGCCTTGGCCGATGTTCTTGAGCACGATCTTGAAACGCTCATCGGCCTTGACCACCAGTTGTGGCGGGTCGAAGTGACCGTCCTGCAGGCTCAACTCATAGGTGGGCAACGGCGCCGCCACTGCCGCGCCGCTTAGCAGCAGGCCGCCCAGCAAGAGGGCGCGGCGCATCAATAGCCGCCTTTTTTGCCGATGCCGGCGTAGACGAATTCATAGTGCACTTCGCAGCGTTCGAACCACGGGGCGACCCCGGTTTCCTTGTCGGTATGACGGCCCAGGGAGTGGTGGCCGGCAGGCGGCAATACGCTGAAGGTGAGGGTGTATTTGCCCGGGCCTTGCAGCTTGACGTTATCGCCGTAGTGCGGCCCGTCGTTGGCGACCATGGCGTGGAAGTCGCCGCTGATGGGGGTGTCGCTGCCTGTTTTCTTCAGGGTGAAAGACAGATTGAGGTAGGGCACGAAACTGCCTTCCTGAAACCCTTGGACGTTGTCCGCCGTGGCGCGTACGTCGGCTTCCAGGTGCACATCGGAATCGGCCGTGGCGCGCATCATGCCGGCGGGTGCCATCTCGATCGGTTGCAGGTACACCGCGCCGATTTCCAGGCCGGGACAGTGTTGCGGTTCGCCGATGGGGTACTCCTTGGCAGCTGCCACGGAGGTGCTCAGCAGCAGGGCAAGGCACAGCAAAGAAGGGGTACGCATGGAGGCTTCCTGAGGGGTGTGGAGAGAGAACCCGAGTCTAGGAAGGTCAGCAGTAAATAATAATGATTCTTGTCAAGTTCCGAGGATATTTCATCTTGGCCAGGCTTGATGCCGGTCAAGGTTGTACAGGCTGTATGGGGGTAGGTTGCAGGGAGTGTTCGTCGCCAGGGAGTCGACTCATGGCCAAGCCTTTCCCGCTGCACCCCAAGCATCCCGAACGTATCTGTTGGGGCTGTGACCGCTACTGCGCGGCCGCCGACCTGGCGTGCGGCAATGGCGCCGACCGCACCATGCACCCGGCCGAGATGCTCGGGGATGACTGGTACGAGCATGGCGACTGGGGGCTGGCGCCCGAGCCGCCGGTGGCGGATGAGCCCTCAGCTGCCTGAGCGGGGTTTTTCCTTGCCGTCTTTAGGGGTGTCAGCCGGCCTGGCGGGTTTGCTCGGCGGTTTGGCGGTGTCCTTGGTTTTTTTGTCGCTGTCCGAGGGGCTGCTGGGGTAAGTCCCCGGTGGCAGGGCGGAGCCGGCGGCGCTGTCGCCACTCAAGGCGTTGGCGGCAGGTTCCGGGTTATCGCCAAAGGCGGCGAGGGCGGGGCCGGCGAGCAGGGCCGACAGGCCGACGATAAGCACAATCCGTTGGGACGATCTGGTCTTCATGACGCTATCCCCTATCGTGTGGATGTATCAGGAGCCTGGATGAATTCCAGGCTCCGGTCCTGCCTCGATCAAGCCGCCATCGGCTTGCTCGATTGCGACTTTTTATGCGCCGCTTTCATGGCTTCCATTTCGGCGCCCAACTCTTCAAGCAATGCCTTGCCCAGCAGCTTTTTGGCCTGGGGGAACATCTCGGTTTCCTCTTCTTCGATATGGTGCTCGAGCAGTTCCTTGACCACTTTGACGCGGCCGGAAAACTCGGTGGTCGAAGGTTCGGTCTGCTTCAGGTCGGGCAGCACCAGGGCGTCAACGGTGCGGTGCTCTTCCTTGGCCTCGTGGTACATGATGTCCTGTTCCTTGCCGCCGGCCTTTCTTAACGCCGGGTAGAGGATTTCTTCTTCCAGCCTGGTGTGCAGGCTGATTTCCGCTTCCAGCTTGGCCAGCAGCTCGGTGCGCTTTTTCACCCCGCGTTCGGTGGACTCACTCAATTGAGTCAACAGGGCCTTTACGCGTTCGTGGTCGGCTTTGAGCAGGTCAATGGCATTCATCGGTGACACCTCACGGGAAACTCAGGGCGCGTCGATATGCACGCCTCGTCCCGTGCAGTGGTGCATCAGGCGTACCAACTTGAGTGTTTTTAAATTGGCCTTTCAATTCAATTGGTTGAAGAGGATTGCAGAGAGCGCCTGTCGTGCAGGTTGCATGGTCGGCCTGGGACCACGTTGCATTCCACCACCCAGGAAAATTTAAATGAACCCTCGCGGCCGATGCTTGAACTAACGCATACGACCTAGGAGGTGAAGCATGGAAATTCAATATATCTGGATTGCGTTGGCGGTGATTCTGCTGCTGTTGGAATTGTGGGCGATCAATATCGTATTGCGCAGCACCAGTGGCTGGGAGACCAAGGGCTTATGGCTGGTGATCCTGATCTTCGTACCGCTGGTGGGCTTGATTGCATGGGCCATGTTCGGACCCAAGCGGGAGATGCCGGAACAGCGTAAAAGCTGAGTGGCAGGGGTAACGCAAAACAGGCGCCGAAAGGCGCCTGTTTTGCGTTCAACGTTGGCGGTTCAACCAGCGACAGCCTGGGCAATCGCCTCGTTGAAAGCAGGCAGATCGTCCGGTGTACGCGAGGTGATCAAGGTCCAGCCATTGGCCTGGCATTGCTTGACTGCGGTATCGACCCACCCGGCCGCGCCAGCGTTTTCCAGGTCGATGCGCACGCTTTTGTACGAGGTCAGGGTCTTGCCCTTGATCACGCCGGCGTCGATCAGCGTCCATGGGCCGTGGCAGATCGCCGCGATGGTTTTACCGGCGTCGGCGAAGTCCTTGATCAGGCGCAGCGCCGCCGCGTCCTGGCGCAGGGTATCGGCATTGACGGTACCGCCAGGGATCACAAGGGCGTCAAAGTCGCTGCTGGCCACGTCCGACAGCTGCACGTCGGATTCCACGGTTTTGTCCTTCTCGGTGTCGCCGACAAAGGTCTGGGTGGAGCCGCCTTTGCTGGACGCGTGGGTCACCGTGGCGCCATGGCCGCGCAGTGCTTCCAGGGGCTTGAGCAGTTCGTCGCGTTCGATGCCGGTGTTGGAGGTGATGACCAGAATCTTCTTGCCGTTAAGGTGTGAGCTCATGATCGAGTGTCTCCTGAGGGGGGATGATTGAAGAGGCGATATGGGAGAGTGGATCGAGTCCGGGCGGCAAAGGTTTAAATTAATTTGCGCTTTTTTCGTGGGCGGTTGGTGCGGGCAATTTCCTTGAACTATCGAAACTCACCGGCCTCTGCTGCATAAGTGCCCGGCGCTTTCGCGGGCCTTCAACTGCCAGGAGATTTCACTGTGACCGCCACCTCGATCAAGGACACCGAACGCCAGGCCGACGCCATCAACGAACGGGCGGATGATGCCGAGCGCAAGCTGGGGCACTGAGCATGGCCAAGGCTATTTCAGCGGCTGAACTGGGCATCGATCTCAAGCCTGGGGATGACGCCAGCCTGTTCAAGTGGCTTGTCGCCAGCTTCCTGATGGGCAAGCGCATCCAGGCACCGATTGCGGCCCAGGCCTACAAGGTGATCGTTGAAGAAGAGGGGCGCGATACGGCGCGCAAGCTGCAACATTGCACCTCCAAGGAATTGGTGGCGATGTTGGGGCGTGCCCACTACGTGCGGTACGACGAAAGCACCGCACAGCGCCTGCTGGACCTGAGTGCCAAGCTGAACGCCGAATACGCCGGCAAGATCAGCCATATCCGCAGTGCCAGCGAAAACCGCCAGGCGTTCGAACAGCGCCTGGGTGAATTTGACGGCGTGGGGCCCAAGACCATCGAGATTTTCATGCGCGATGCGGCCAAGGTGCTGTCGTGGTGAGCGGGCTTGTTGTGGCTAGTGAGCTTGTTGTGGTGAGCAAGCTTTTTTTGTAGTGAGCAGGCTTTTTGTGGTGAGCGGGCTTGCCCCGCGCTGGGCTGCGAAGCGGCCCTAAAACCAGTCACCGCGTTCAGGCAGGCAGGATAATGGCGGTGGCCTTATGAGGGGCCGCTACGCGCCCCAGCGCGGGGCAAGCCCGCTCACCACAGCAAGCCCGCTCACCACAAAAAGCCTGCTCACCACAACAAGCCCGCTCACCATAAAAAAAAGCTTGCCCACCACAAAAAGTCCGCGGGCCACAACAAAGCCTGCCAGCCACACCGCCATTTGATGCCCTGTACCTACTCGACCTCCACCCGCAACACCTCCAACCCTAACTGCTCATACGCCTCCACACTCGGCACATGCCACTCGGTGATCAACGTGTGAATACGGTTGCATGGCGCCACCACAAACGGTTCCACCGCACCCAGTTTGTCGGCCATGGTCACCGCGACCACATGGGAGGCGCTGTCGAGCAGGGCCTGCTTGACCGCGACTTCATCAAAGTGCAGCGAGCTGATGCCCACTTGCGGATGCAGTGCGCACACTCCGGTAAACAGCAGGTCGGCCTTGATGCCCTGGATCAGGCGCACCGCCTCGTGACCGCTGGTAGACAAGGTGGCCGGGTTGAGCTGGCCGCCGGCAAGTATCACCTTCACATCGCGGTGGTCGGCCAGGGCGATGGCGATCATCGGTGACGGCGTGACCACCGTGAGGCGGATCGAGTGCGGCAATGATTGGGCGATCTGCAAGGTGGTGGAGCCGGAATCGAACAGCACGATCTGGCCGTCTTGCACCTGGTCGGCGGCGAGTTGCGCGAGTTGACGCTTGGCTTCATTGATCTCGCCGACACGGGTGAAGAAGTCCTTGCCGGTGTCCTTGGGCCGGGGCAGGGCGCCACCGTGCACGCGCTGCAACAGACCGGCGGCGGCGAGTTCGCCGAGGTCGCGGCGGATGGTGTCCTGGGACACGGCGAAGTGCTCCACCAGCTCCGAGGCCGTGACTTTGCCGTCGCGTTCCAGCAGTAACAGGATCTTTTGTTTGCGCAGGGAAGGCAGGTCGATGGCGTGATGGGTGTTGTGCATGTTTGTGCGCTTTTTTGCGGGTTTGTGCGAGATTAATCTGCAGTCGATATAAACGCAATGGCTGGTTGCCCACCCGTGGGGCGGTTACTCTCTGCGCTCAGTTCAGGGAGAGGTGACCTAGATGTCGTTGATTACAACCATCGAAGATTTACGCAAGCTGGCGCAAAAGCGGGTGCCACGGATGTTCTACGATTACGCCGATTCCGGGTCCTGGACTGAAAGCACCTACCGCGCCAATGAAAGCGATTTTGCCCGGATCAAATTCCGCCAGCGCGTGGCGCGCAATATCGATGAACGTTCGATCCGCGCCACCATGCTCGGCCAGGACATGGCCATGCCCGTTGCCTTGGCCCCCACCGGTCTGGCGGGCATGCAGCATGCCGATGGCGAGATTCTTACCGCCCGGGCCGCCGCCGCGTTTGGCCTGCGCTATACCTTGTCGACCATGAGTATCTGCTCGTTGGAGGACATCGCCGAACAGGTCGGCAAGCCGTTCTGGTTCCAGCTGTATGTGATGCGCGACCGTGGCTTTGTCGAGCAATTGATCGAACGTGCCAAGGCGGCCGGCGTGGACGCACTGGTGCTGACCCTGGACCTGCAGATCCTCGGGCAGCGTCACAAGGATTTGATCAACGGCTTGTCGGCACCGCCCAGGTTGACCTTGCCGAACCTCCTCAACATGGCCACCAGGCCGCGCTGGGTGATGGGCATGCTCGGTACCCGGCGGCGTGGCTTCGGCAATATCGTCGGGCATGTGAAGGGCGTCGCGGACATGCGGTCGCTGTCGTCGTGGACCGCCCAGCAATTCGACCCGCGCCTGAGCTGGGACGATGTGGAATGGATCAAGCAGTGCTGGGGCGGCAAGCTGATCATCAAGGGCATCCTCGATGTGGAAGACGCGCGCCTGGCCGCCAATTCCGGTGCCGATGCACTGGTGGTGAGCAACCACGGTGGCCGCCAGTTGGATGGTGCGCCGTCGAGCATCAGCCAGTTGCCGGCGATTGTCGACGCGGTGGGCGAACGCATTGAGGTGTGGCTCGATGGCGGCATTCGCTCCGGCCAGGACGTGCTCAAGGCGATGGCACTCGGCGCCAAGGGCACCATGATCGGTCGCCCGCATTTGTATGGTCTGGGCGCGATGGGCGAAGCAGGGGTGACCAAGGCACTCGAGATCATCGCCCGTGAATTGGACGTGTCGATGGCGCTGTGTGGCTATAACGATATACGCGATGTGAATCGCGAGATTCTGCTGCCGGGTACATTTCCAGAAACCGTTTAATCAGCAAAAAAATCGTAAAAAAATAAAAAGAGTTGTCCACGAAAACCGTGGGTATCTCTGTGGATAACTTTGCGAACGCCCGGCAGGGTTGGCGATTTAACCAAAGGTTAATATTTGATCAACTGCCGGCGAGGGCCAGTATGGGCAGGGTTTGCGCTTGACAGCCCAGCGCGAACCCAGTGCCGAAAAACGGATTTATGACTCGTTGTCACGGCCGGTTGTGTGGGTGACAACCTGGGCGGGCATCTTCGCTTGCATCAGGTTGTCGAGTGCCTGGCGATAGCTGCGACCGGCCAGGCTCATGCTGTTGTTGTGGCTGGCACCCGGCACCAACAAGAGGCGCTTGGGTTGCCGGGCCGCTTCAAATAGTTGCTCGCTGAAACGGGGCGGCACATAGCGATCATCCAGGCCATGCACCACCAGCAATGGCATATGGATATCGGCGATCTTGTCGATGGAGTCGAACTTCTGCGACAGCAACCAACGCACCGGCAGCGAGGTGTTGGCCACCGCCGTGGCCACATCGGCCAGGGAGGTGAAGGTGGACTCGATCACCAGCCCACGTACCGGCAGTGGCGTTTGCTTGCCCAGTTCGGCGGCCAGGTCGATGGCTACCGCGCCGCCGAGGGAGTGCCCGTAGATCAGGCGCTTGCCGGGGTCCGGCTGCAGCACCTGGAAGCGTTCCCAGGCGATGCGCGCGTCTTCGTAGACCGTGGTTTCCGAGGGCAGCTCGCCGTGGCTCTGGCCAAAACCGCGATAGTCGATGGCCAGCACCGAGTAACCCAGGGCGTGCAACTGCTCGATGCGAAACAGCTGCCCGGTGAGGTTCCAGCGTACGCCATGCAGGTAGAGGATCGCCGGTGCGTCCTTGTTGGCTGCCGGGTACCACCAGCCATGAATGTTCTGCCCCGATTTGAAACTGGCGGGCTTGAGCTCGAATTCCTGCACCGCCTTGGGCAAGCCGCTGTACCAACTGGCGGTGCCGGGTTCGATGCGAAACACCAGCTCGCGCTCCTTGTGTTGCAGCACCGCGCAGCCCACGGGCAGGCCGACGATCAACAGTGCCATGCACAGCAGGGGAAACCAGCGCAGGCTCAGGCGCGATAGAAAACGAGAGGGCATGGAGATTCCTGGGCAAAGGTGAAGCTGGGGTTTTACCAGATGGCCTGCACAGGCAGGTATAAATTCGACGGCCGCGCAGGGGGATTGCTTGCAAAGTGTTACAGCATTTGACGCCATTGATGTCGGCGCGACATGCTCGTGCTCTTTTGAGCAAAGGCCTGACCATGGACAACAGCCCCGTTCGTATCACCGCCGAAGAGACCCTCTCGGACAACTGGTACCTGCTGAAAAAATACAGCTTCGACCTGCGTCGCCGCGACGGCAGTTGGCAAGCCCAGACCCGCGAGGTGTATGACCGCGGCAATGGCGCGACCATCCTGCTGTACAACCGCGAGCAACGCACGGTGTTGCTGATTCGCCAGTTCCGCATGCCCACCTTCGTCAATGACTACCACGGCTATCTGATTGAAGCGGCGGCGGGGCTGCTGGACAACGCCAGCCCCGAAGAGCGCATTCGCCTGGAGGCCGAGGAAGAGACCGGCTACCGCGTCGGCCATGTAGAGAAGATCTATGCGGCGTTCATGAGCCCGGGGTCGGTCACTGAGCGGATTCACTTTTTTCTCGGCGAGTACCAGCCGGGGGACCGGGTCGGCCATGGCGGCGGCCTGGAAGAGGAGGGCGAGGACATCGAGGTGCTGGAGCTGGGTTTCGAGCAGGCACTGGCCATGGTGCAGAGCGGCGAGATCGCCGACGGCAAGACCATCATGCTGTTGCAGCACCTGGAGTTGCGCATGTTGAAAGAAGGCTGGTGAGCCCTTTCCAGCGCTCCCCCTTAAACAGCACGTACATGCAATTTTCCTGACGCTGTCCTCGGCAAACTCCCCTCATCGCTGATATTTCAAGGCAGAGGGGCATCCCATGGACCCAGCACCACAGACAGGGCCCGACGAAGTCGTCACCCTGGTCGTCAAACACCTGATCAAGGCCGGCCGCGAAGCCGACTACGAAGCCTGGCTGCGCCGCACCGTGCGCATCGCCGGCGAGCGTCCCGGCCACCTCGGTGTGGATGTGGTGCGCAGCAAACAGAACGGCCTGACGCTGTTCACCTGCGTATTGCGCTACCGCTCCACCGACGACCTGGAAACCTGGCTCAATTCCCCCGAGCGCAACACCCTGATCGCCGAAGCCACGCCGATGCTGGCCGACGGCGACAAGACCGAAATCGGTGCGCTCAACGAGTTCTGGTTCACGCCCCTGGCCGACAGCGCCGCCAAGCCGCCGCGCTGGAAGCAGGCGGTGGTGACCCTGTGCGTGATCCTGCCGCTGACCCTGCTGGTGCCGATCGTGTGGGCCCCGATCCTCGGCCTGCACCCGTTCCTCTCCAACTACGTGGTCGCGACCTTCCTGGTCACCGTGACCATCGTCCTGCTGGTGGTCTACCTGCTGATGCCGGCCGCCACCCGCCTGTTCGCTCCCTGGCTTGAAGCCTCTGTAAAGGAAACCCTATGAACGCCGATCTGATTCTGTTCAATGGCCAGTTCCACACCGTGGACCGGGAAAACCCGCGGGCAACCGCCGTTGCCATCCGCGAGGGGCGCTTCGTTGCCGTCGGCACCGATGGCGAGGCCATGGCCCTGCGTGGCAGCGGCACCCAGGTCATCGACCTCAAGGGCCGCACCGTGATCCCCGGTCTCAATGACTCGCACCTGCACCTGATCCGTGGCGGGCTGAACTACAACCTCGAGCTGCGCTGGGAAGGCGTGCCGTCCCTGGCCGATGCCCTGCGCATGCTCAAGGAGCAGGCCGACCGTACCCCGACGCCGCAATGGGTGCGGGTGGTCGGTGGCTGGAACGAATTCCAGTTCGCCGAAAAACGCATGCCGACCCTGGAAGAACTCAACCAGGCCGCACCGGACACCCCGGTGTTCGTGCTGCACCTGTATGACCGTGCCTTGCTCAACCGCGCCGCCTTGCGCGTGGCCGGCTACACCAAGGACACGCCGAACCCGCCGGGCGGCGAGATCGTGCGCGACAGCCACGGCAACCCCACCGGCATGCTGGTGGCGCGACCCAACGCGATGATCCTCTACTCGACCCTGGCCAAAGGCCCGAAACTGCCGCTGGAATACCAGGTCAACTCCACCCGCCAGTTCATGCGTGAACTCAATCGCCTCGGCCTGACCAGCGCCATCGATGCCGGCGGTGGTTTCCAGAACTACCCCGATGACTACGCGGTGATCGAGCAACTGGCCAAGGATGAGCAACTGACGGTACGCATCGCCTACAACCTGTTCACCCAGAAGCCCAAGGAAGAACTCAGCGACTTCAAGAACTGGACCGGCAGCGTCACCCTGCACCAGGGCGATGACTACCTGCGCCACAACGGCGCCGGTGAAATGCTGGTGTTCTCGGCGGCGGACTTCGAAGACTTCCTCGAACCCCGTCCCGACCTGCCGCTGACCATGGAGCAGGAGCTGGAACCGGTGGTGCGTCACCTGGTGGAGCAGCGCTGGCCGTTCCGCCTGCATGCCACCTATGACGAGTCCATCTCGCGCATGCTTGACGTGTTCGAGAAGGTCAACCGCGACATCCCGTTCAATGGCTTGCCGTGGTTCTTCGACCATGCCGAAACCATCACGCCGAAGAATATCGAGCGGGTCCGCGCCCTCGGTGGCGGTATCGCGATCCAGGACCGCATGGCGTTCCAGGGCGAATACTTTGTCGAGCGCTACGGTGCTAAGGCCGCCGAAGCCACGCCACCGATCAAGCGCATGCTGGCCGAAGGCGTGCCGGTGGGGGCGGGCACCGATGCCACGCGAGTCTCGAGCTACAACCCGTGGACTTCGCTGTACTGGATGGTCAGCGGCCGCACCGTCGGTGGCCTGGAGCTGCACGCCGAAGGCCTGCCGCGCCTGACCGCGCTGGAGCTGTTCACCCATGGCAGCGCCTGGTTCTCGTCCGAGCAGGGCAAGAAAGGCCAGATCAAGGTCGGCCAACTGGCGGACGTGGCGGCGCTGTCGGCGGACTTTTTCAGCGTCGATGAAGAAGCCATCAAGTGGATCGAATCGGTGCTCACCGTGGTTGGCGGCAAGGTGGTCTACGGCGCCGGCGACTTCGAAGACTTTGCACCGCCACGCGTACCGGTGCTGCCGGACTGGTCGCCGGTGGTCAAGGTGCCGGGGCACTGGCGCCCGAGTTCGCCTGTGCAGGCTCAAGTACACCAATGCAGCGGCCCGTGCGGCGTGCATTCCCACAGCCACGAAAAGGCGCGCCTTTCCAGCGTGCCGGTCAGCGACTTCCAGGGTTTCTGGGGGGCGTTTGGCTGCTCGTGCTTTGCGTTCTGATACCTAAACCCACAAAGGAGTTAACCCATGACTTACAAGCGCTTGAACAAAGATGACGCCGTGGTGCTGTTGGTGGATCACCAGACCGGCCTGATCTCCCTGGTGCAGGATTTCTCCCCCAACGAATTCAAGAACAACGTACTGGCCCTGGCCGATGTGGCGAAGTTCTTCAACCTGCCGACCATCCTGACCACCAGTTTTGAAGGCGGTCCCAACGGCCCACTGGTGCCGGAACTCAAGGCACTGTTCCCGGACGCGCCGTACATCGCCCGTCCTGGCCAGATCAACGCCTGGGACAACGAAGATTTCGTCAAGGCGGTCAAGGCCACCGGCCGCAAGCAGATCATCATTGCCGGTGTGGTGACGGACGTGTGCGTAGCGTTCCCGACCCTGTGCGCCCTCGACGAAGGCTTCGAGGTGTTCGTGGTCACCGACGCCTCCGGCACCTTCAACGAAACTGTGCAACAAGCCGCCTGGGCCCGTATGACCGCCGCCGGTGCGCAACTGGTGAACTGGTTCGCCGTGGCCTGCGAGCTGCAAGTGGACTGGCGCAACGACATGGAAGGCCTGGCCAACCTGCTGTCGCCGCGCATCCCCAACTACCGCAACCTGATGAACAGCTACTCGGCGTTTACGGCCAAGTAACCGGTTTTCAAGCCTGTCGGTAATCCCCTGTGGGAGGGGGCTTGCTGTGGTGAGGGGGCTTGTCCCCCGATGGGTTCACTGAGGAATCCGGTGGGGCTGCTTCGCAGACCAGCGCGGGACAAGCCCGCTCACCACAGCAAGCCCCCTCCCACATTTGATTTGTGGTGTGGCGACCATCCAGTTATAAAACAGCCCATCGTCTACCGAGAAGCGACAATGAACCCCTTCGAAGACATGCGCCTGTTCTGCCAGGTCATGGAATCCGGCAGCTTCACCGCCGCCGCCGAACAATTGGGCCTGTCCAAGCAATTCGTCAGCCGCCGCCTGATCCAGCTGGAAGATCGCCTTGGCGTGCGCCTGCTCAACCGCTCCACGCGCCGCCTGGATGTCACGCCCCTGGGCCAGAGTTACTACGAGTCCGCCTTGCGCCTGCTCGGTGAGGTCGAGCAAGTGGAGCAGGGCATCGCCGGCCAGAACAGTGAACCGCGCGGCACCATTCGCCTGAGTGCGCCGTTGTCGTTCGCCATGGCGCACCTGGGTTGCCTGTTGCCGTTGTTCCTGCAGCGCCATCCCCAGGTGTCGGTGGAAGTTGACCTCAGCGACCGCCCGGTGGACCTCATCGGTGAGGGCTACGACCTGGTGCTGCGCATCGGCACCCTGGAAGATTCCACCCTCATCGCTCGGCGTATCGCCAGCATCGAGCGCGTGTATTGCGCCAGCCCCGAGTACCTGGCACTGCGCGGTACGCCGCTTAAACCCGAAGACCTCGCCGAACACGACTGCCTGCCCTACGGCCATGGCCGCCAGGTGCAATGGCGCTTCAAAGGCAAGCTGCAAGCACTGAATGTCACCGGCCGTATGCGCGTGAATAACGGCGAGTTGCTGCGCGATACCGCCGTCGCCGGCCTGGGCGTCACCTACCTGCCGACCTTCATCGTCGGCGACGCGTTGAAGGACGGCCGGCTGGTCACGCTCCTCGATGATTTTGCCCCCGAAGCCCTGACCCTGTCGGCGGTGTACCCCCAGCACCGGCAAAGCTCACGGCCGGTGCAGGCGCTGGTGGCGTTTCTGCGCGAACGCCTGGCTAGCGGCTGTTGAACAGCTGGCGGATCAGGTTCGGCGTGCTGCCGGTCCAGCGCTTGAATGAGCGCCGGAAGTTCGCCGCATCGTTGAAATTCAGGTACGCCGCCACCTCATCATTGCTGTAGCCCTTGACCTGGTAAAGGTGCAACGCCACCTGCTTGCGCACCCGGTCCACCTGCTGTTGAAAACCGGTGTCGTGCTTGTGCAGCTTGCGCTTGAGGGTCGCCGGGCTCATGGCGAAGGCCTGGGCCGCCTGTTCCAGGCTGGGCGGCTGGCGCACCTGGTCGCGCAGGTACTCGTAGAGGCAGTCGAGAAAGCTGCCGGCAAAGCCCAGCTGCTCGATCTGCTCGCGGGCTTGGCGGCGCGCCACCTGGCCGGCCGTGGCCGAGGCGCCCGGCCAGGTGCGGGTGAGGTATTCGCGCGGGATCGTCATCATGTCCAGCGGGCGCTCGAAGCGCGTGTCTTCGCCCAGGTGCACCCAGTACTGCTCGATATAACGCGGTTCGGCATGGCTGAAACTGCACGCCCACGGCAGGCGCTCGCCGCTGAGCCATTGGCTCATGGCAACCAGCGAGGTCATGCTGGCTTCCAGCAGGAAACGCCAGTGCTCGCCGGCGCCGCAACTGTCCAGCCAGTACAGGTAGGCGTGGTGCTCATCCAGCTCCAGTTGCAGGCTGGCCAACGGGCTGAGCAGCACCTGTTGCTGGATCAGGATCTCCAGGGCCTGGTGCAGGTTCTGCGCATGGCCAAGGGCGTGGCTGGCGGCACCGTAATAGCCCGGTAGCAGGCGCTGGCCAAACAGGAAACTGCTGTCGTCGGCGTCCAGTAACTTGCGGCTGTTGCCGATCAAGCCGAAAAACTGCTGCGGGCTCAAGTGCGCGGTGCCGGCCAGGATGTCCTCGTGAAACAGCCCGGTGCCGCGCAGCAGGCGATGGCTGTCGATGTCCCGGGACAAGGCCAGGTCGATCAGCGTGGCGGGTTGGTAATGCCCTGGAATGAAGCGGCTGTCGGCTTCATACCAGCTGGTTTTGACGGCCATCTCAGGCACTTTTCGCAAGGGGTTGCTTGGCCCTGGCCAAGGCCAGGTTCAGGCGCTTGAGCAAATCCTGGGGCGGTTCTTCAAGGGCCATGACCACGGCGGTGGTCGCCGCCAGTTGCAGGCGTTCGCCCTGTTGCCGGGTCTTGTGGGCCAGGCCGCGCACCGCTTGCTGCAACTCCAGCGCCAGCTCCTTGGCCTGGCGTTCGCCGGTGTTGGGCAGCAGCACCACAAAACGGTCGCCGGCCAGGCGGCACACCAGGTCCTGGCGGCGCAGGTTGAGCAGCAGCAAATGGCTGAGGGCCTGCAACACCGCGTCGCCTTCGGCATGCCCGTAGGCCTGGTTGATGGCGGCGAAGTTGTCCAGGTCCAGGGCCAGCAGCGACAGCGGTTGTTGCTGCTCGCGGCTGTCCTGCAGGCTGTCGGCCAGCTGGCGCTTGAGGTAGTCGGCGCCGGCCAGCGGCGTGAGTTTGTCGAACAGTCGATGTTCACGGAACAAGCGCTCGCGCTTTTCCATCTGTGCGCTGATCGCCAGTTGTTCGCGGTGCCAGTGGTAGATGCCGATGGTCAGCAGGATCATGCCCACCGGCATCGGCCCGGACTCGAGCCAATGGTCCCAGGTGATGCTGTCGGGCAGGCGGATAAATTCGTCGAGGCTGTCGATCCACCAGGAGAAAAAGATGCACGACAGGCCCAGCGCCAGGTAATTGGTGACGCGCCCGGCGGGGCGGCTCTTGAGCACCAGGCCCAGCCATACCAGGGCGAGCAGGGCGGAACCGCCTTCGCCGAAGATATCCAGCCACACCCATTCGCTGACGCTTTTCAACTCGCCGCAGGCCAGGTGCAGGATCAGCCCGAGGTTGGCCGCGATCAGCAGCAACGAGAGTTTCCAGCGGTGGGGCTTGAGCACGGAAAACATGGCCGCAGGTCCTTGGGCAAATGAGTGGTGGGCGCCAGCACAGCAGATGGATGTGACCGTTGGATGACGGTGGAGGAGGGTCGAATCAGCTCAGCTCAAACACACTGGCGATCAAAAAATGTGGGAGGAGCTTGCTGTGGTGAGCAGGCTTGATGTGGTGAGCAGGCTAGCTGTGGTGAGCGGGCTTGCCCCGCGCTGGTCTGCGAAGCAGGCCCCCCGTATCCTCAGTGAACCCGTCGGGGGACAAGCCCCTCACCACAGCAAGCCCCCTCCCACATTCGATCTACTGAGGTCATTTCAGCTCATTTCAAACCGGAAATCGGCTAAACCCCCCGGTTTATGGGCCTGCCACAGACCTACTGTCACAGAACCGTCATCCCCCACCCCTAGCGTGCCCTCCCAGTTGCCGGGCCCCTTGCCTGGCGCCAACGGATTCTTGGGGAGGATTGCATGTACAAGCGCACCGGGCTCGTCAGCTTTACGCTTACCGCCTTGGCCCTGGCGATGGCCAGTGAACGGTTGAGCGCCGCCGAAGCGAGCGCCACCGAGCACGTCGAGGTGGTCGGCCAGGCGGCCGCCATCGACCAGGCGCTCAAGGAGCAACGCAGCGCCGACAGCATCAAGAGCGTGGTGCATGCCGACGGCGTGGCCCAGTTGCCGGATCAGAACGTCGCCGAAGCGGCGCAGCGCCTGCCGGGCATCAGTGTGGAGCGCGACCAGGGCGAAGGGCGTTTTGTCAGCGTGCGCGGCCTGGGCCCGGACCTCAACAGCGTGACCATCAACGGCACCCTGGTGCCCGCCCCGGAAAGCGCGCGCCGCGCCGTGGCCCTCGATGTGCTGCCCTCGGAACTGGTGCAGTCGCTGTCGGTGATCAAGACCCTCACCCCGGACATGGACGCCAATTCCCTCGGCGGCACCGTCGATGTGCAAAGCCTCTCGGCCTTCGACCATAAAGGTTTGTTCTACACCGGCAGCAGCGAAGCCAGCTACGACAAGAACACCCGCCAGACCAGCCCGAAATTCTCCGGCGCCGCCAGTAACCGTTTCAGCCTCGGCGACGGCATTGACAACTTCGGCGTCGCCGCAGCGCTGAGTTGGCAGAAACGCGACTTCGGTTCGGACAACGTCGAAACCGGCGGTGCCTGGGACTTCACCGACGGCGCCCGGCTCAACGAGTTCGAACAGCGCGACTACGACATCAGCCGCGAGCGTGCCGGCGGTGGCCTGAACTTCGACTACAAGCCCGACGACCTCAGCAGCTACTACCTGCGCACCCTCTACAGCCGCTACACCGACACCGAAACCCGCAACTCCACCAGCATCGAGTTTGCCGACCCCCAGGCCCCGGGCCAACTGGGGGATGCCGAGGGCAAGCGCAAGCTGAAAAACCGTGAGGAAACCCAGGAAATCCAATCCTATGTATTCGGCGGCGAACGCATGCTCGGCCTGTGGACCTTAAGCGGCCAGGCCGGCTACAGCCAATCCAGCGAAGACAGCCCGGCGCATATCGCCGGCGCCACCTTCGACGGCGGCGACTTTGCCAACAGCGGTTTCTACGACAAGGACAAACCCCGCCCGATCATCGGCAGCGGCTTCTACGACGCCAGCAACTTCAGCCTCGACAAGGTCGACTGGGAAAAACAGAACACCCAGGACACCGAGAAAAACCTGCGCCTGGACCTGGCCCGCGACTATGACCTGAGCGGCTATGCGTCCCAGGTCAAGTTCGGTGGCAAGGTCAGCCGCCGCAACAAGGACAACGACCTGGAAGCCTGGGTCTACGAAGACTTCGACACCCTCGGTTTCAGCGCCGACCAACTCAACCTCAGCCGGTTCCAGAAGGGCAGCGTCGACTATCGCCTGGGCAACTACGGCCCCGGCATCAGCCCCGGTGCGATCAAGCAGCTGATCGGCAGCCTCAACCCGGCGGATTTCTATGACGAGACCGAGTCGCGGGTCAACGACTTCACCATCCGCGAGGACATCAACGCCGGCTACCTGATGAACACCCTCGACATCGATGACTGGCGCTTTATCGCCGGCCTGCGCTACGAGGGCACCGAGTTCGAAGCCAAGGGCACCGGCGCCACCGATGGCGTGTTCACCCCCACCGAGACCAAGCGCCGCTATCACCATTGGTTGCCGGGCCTGCATGCGCGCTACAAGATCGACAAGAACACCCAGGTGCGCGCAGCCTGGACCAAGTCGGTGGTGCGCCCGACGTTCGGCCAGCTGGCGCCGGGTTTTGTGATCGACGATGACGAAGCCACCTTCGGCAACCCGGACCTCAAGCCCCTGGAATCGAGCAACCTTGACCTGGGTATCGAGCACTTCATGGGCCGCGCCGGGACCGTATCGGCATTCGTGTTCTACAAGGACATCAAGAACTTCGTCTACAACACCGACCTCGCCGGCACCGGCGCCTGGACCAATTTCTCCGAGGCCCACACCTACGCCAACGGCGACAGCGCCAAGCTCTACGGCCTGGAACTGGCCTACTCACAGAAGTTCGACTGGCTGCCCGCACCGTGGAACGGTTTGCTGATCGGCGCCAACAGCACCTTCAGCCGCTCCAGCGCCGATATCGAAGGCTTCGACGCCGCCAGCGGCACGAATCGCAAGCGCAACATCAGCCTGCCCAACCAGTCGGACACCGTCGGCAACCTGATGCTCGGCTGGGAGGACGACAAGCTCAGCCTGCGCCTGTCGGCCAACTACAAGTCGGCCTACCTGTATGAACTGGCCTCGATCAACGACAAGGCCCACGACCTGCACGTCGACGCGCAGACCTTCGTCGACTTCAGCGCACGCTACTCGCTGACCAAGAACCTGCAAGTCAGCTTCGAAGCCCAGAACCTCACCGATGAGTCGTACTTCGTCTACACCGGCCACCGCAGCTACAACGGCCAATACGAAGAGTACGGCCCCACCTACAAAGTGGGCCTGACCTTCACCCATTTTTGAATTCAACACATTTGATCTCCATTGTTTTTGAAGGATTTGCTTGTCCATGAGAATTTCCAAGCTGTACCTGCTGATTGCCCTGGTCACCAGCGGCCATGCGTTCGCCGCCGACCTGGCGCTGACCCCGTGGGCACCCAGCCTGAAGGCCGAAGCCGTGGGCTTCCTGCCCAACACCACCGAGCGCCTGGCCGCCAGCACCCGCGACGGCCTGCAACTGCTCGACAGCCAGGGCGCCGAGCTGGCGCGTTTCAAGGGTAACTTCAGCAGCCTCGACACCCGCGCCGCAGGGGCCCAGGTGCTGGTCGCCAGCCTCGACAACGAGCGCCAGCAGGCGTTGCTGATCAGCCTGGACAGCGCCGGCAAAAGCTGGGGCAAACCGCTGTACCTGCCGACCCGCGACTACCCGGTAAATGGCCTGTGCCTGTACCGCGATGCAGCGGCCAACCTGTTTGTGTTCCTGGTGGGCGAAGAGGGCAAGGGCGAGCAATGGCTGGTGGGCAACGGCTCGACGCTGCTCACCGACCCGCAGCGTGTACGGGGTCTGCCGCTGCCGCCGTCGGCGCAGTTCTGCCAGGTGGACGATGCCACCCAGCAGTTGCTGGTGAATGAAGAGAATGTCGGCTGGTGGGCCTACCCGGCGCACCCGGAAGCCGAGGTGAAACGCACGCCGGTGGCGCTGTTCGACACTCCCAGGCGCGAAGCCGGGGCCATGGCGCTGGTACCCGGTGGCCTGGTTGCGCTGGACCCGAAGACCGCCCGGTTACACCTGTTCCAGCACACCGGCGAGCGCTGGGTGGAGCAATCGAGCCTGGGCCTGCCGGGTCTGAAAGAGCCGGAGCAATTGGCGCTCAATGGCCGCCAGTTGCTGGTGCGCGATGATGACAGCGGCACGCTCTACCAGGCCAGGCTCGACTGGCAGGCCACGCCCGTCGCGGCGGTGCCGGTGTTGCCGGAAGTCGCGGCCTTGCGCCAGAGCGACCCGGTCGGCCGCCAGGGCGACGCGGCGGATGACCCGGCGATCTGGATTCACCCGCAAACCCCGGCCAACAGCCGTGTGCTTGGCACCAACAAGAAACAGGGCCTGCTCGCCTACGACCTCGACGGCAAGCTGTTGCAGGAACTGGCGGTGGGCCGCCTGAATAACGTCGATGTACGCCCCAACTTCAAGCTTGGCGCGCAAACGGTGGACCTGGCGGTGGCGAGCAATCGTGATCACAACAGCCTGAGCCTGTTCAGCATCGACCGCCAGAGCGGCGAGCTGCGTGAGGCCGGTGAAGTGCCCACGCCGCTCAAGGAAATCTATGGCATCTGCCTGTTCCAGCCCGCCAGCGGCGAGATCTACGCGATTGCCAACGGCAAGGACGGCACCTTCCTGCAATACCGCCTCAGTGCGCCGGACGGCCGTGTACACGGCGAGCTGGTGCGCCAGTTCAAGGTCGACAGCCAACCCGAAGGCTGTGTGGCCGACGACCAGCGCCAGCGCCTGTTTATCGGTGAGGAAGACGTCGGCGTGTGGGCGGTGGATGCGCGCGCCGATCAACCGGCGACGTTGACCAGCGTGATCAAGGTCGGCGCGCAATTGCATGCGGATGTCGAGGGCCTGGCGCTGTACCAAAGCGATAAACATGACTACCTGGTGATCTCCAGCCAAGGTAATGACAGCTACCTGGTGGTGGATGCCGAACCGCCGTTTGCCGTGCACGGCGGCTTCCGCGTCGGCTTGAACGCCGCCGCCGGTATCGACGGTGCGTCGGAAACCGATGGCCTGGAAGTCACCGCCATCAACCTCGGCGGGCCATGGAGCCAAGGCATGCTGGTGGTGCAGGACGGGCGCAAGCGCATGCCTGAGCAGACCCAGAACTTCAAGTTCGTGCCCTGGGCCGAGGTCACCCGCGCATTGAAATTGCCGTGAACCGTCATCAACCGGTCATCACTTTTTAATCGAATGGGAGATTCACTATGCACGCGACGATGGAACATATGACGATCTGGGGTTTGATCAGCGACGCCAGCCTGTTGGTCAAGGCTGTCATGCTCACCTTGCTGTTGGCGTCCTTGCTCAGCTGGTACCTGATTATCCAGCGCGGCAGTGTGCTGCGCCGCCTGGAGCGGCAGTTGAATACGTTTGTGCAGCGCTTTCGCGCCGCGCCGGATCTGCAGGCACTGTCCCGTGAGGTCCAGCAGGCGGGCGAGGGCGGCATTGCGCCGATCTTTATCGCCGGGGTCCAGGAATACCAGCACCTGCACAGCCATGACCCGGCGGTGCTCGAAGGCGTGGAGCGGGCCTTGCAGGTGGCGATCACCGAGCAGGAAATCGAACTGGAAAAGGGCCTGCAATTTCTCGCGACCGTGGGTTCGGTCAGCCCGTACATCGGCCTGTTCGGCACGGTGTGGGGCATCATGAATTCCTTTATCGGCTTGTCCCAGGTGCAACAGGCGACGTTGTCCACCGTAGCGCCGGGCATCGCCGAAGCCTTGATCGCCACGGCCATTGGCCTGTTTGCGGCGATCCCGGCGGTGATCGCCTATAACCGCTTCGCGGCGCGCGGCCAGACCCTGCTCACCCGTTACTACGCGTTTGGCAACGAGCTGCAGGTACGCCTGCACCGCACCCTGCGCGGTACGTCGATCAACCTGGCCGTCGCCGCCTGAAAGGAGCAACTCCCATGTTAGTCAGGCCGCAACGCAAGCACGGGCCCAAGGCCGAGATGAACGTGGTGCCGTATATCGACGTGATGCTGGTGCTGCTGGTGATCTTCATGGTCACCGCGCCGATGCTGACCCAGGGCGTGAAGATCGACCTGCCCAAAGTCGCCGCCGAGGCGTTGGCCACCGACACCCGCCAGCAGATCCTCACGCTGTCGGTAAAGGCCGACGGCGGCTACTACTGGAACCTCGGCGGCGAACTCGATACCCAGCACCAGACCGACAGCGCCGTGAGCCTGGATGAAATGGGCGCCAAGGTCATGCAGGTGGTGGCGGCGCGCAGCGACACCCAGGTCTATATCCGCGCCGACGACAACGCCGGTTACGGCCGTGTGGTCGCGGCCATGGCGGTGTTGCAGAAGGGTGGAGTCAGTAACCTGGGGCTGGTGACCGAGGCCCCGCAATGACGGCGATGATCATGCACAGTCCCACCCTGACGATGGCGCCCCGGGAGGCTTCCGGGTTTTGGAGAAACAGCCTCGCCGCCAGCCTGGCGGTGGCCCTGCACGTCGGCGTGCTGGCCGCGTTGATGCTGGGCTGGTCGACGGAGAAGCCCGTGGTGGATGCCCCTCGGGTGATGCACACGCAGTTGGTCATGCTGCCACCGGCGCCAGCGCCCGAGCCTGAACCGGTGGTGGCTGCCCCCGCACCGCCGGAACCGGTGGTGATACCGGTGCCGGCAAAGCCCGTGGTCGATCCACAGGTCCAGGCGCAGAAACTCGAGAAAGCCGCCCTGGCGCGTAAACGCGTCGAAGACAAGAAAATCGAGCAGCAGCAGGAACGCCTGGCCAGCGAACAACGCAACCGCGAGCTGGAACAACAACGCCTCGATCAGCAACGCCTGGCCGCTGAAAAAGCCCGGGCAGCCACCCCCGCGCCAGCCCCGGCGCCGGCCTTCGACAGCCGCCAATACCAACCCCTGAGCAAGGAGGCACCGGACTATCCCGAGCGCGCCCTGGACAAGAACATCGAGGGCGACTGCACCTTGGAGTACAGCGTCAACACGCAAGGCCGCGTGGAAAATCCCAAGGTGCTGGACGGCTGCCACCCGTTGTTTATCCGGCCTTCACTGGCGGCGGCGAACACCTTTCGCTACCAGCCGAGGATCGTTGACGGCAAGGCCGTGGCCGTACCGGCGGTGCGCAATACCTTCCACTACCGCATCAAGTAACGCACTCAGAGGTCATAGCGCACCGACAGCAACAGCGTGCGCGGATCGTTGACCGAGTAATAACGGGCGCCGCTGGACGGCACATAGCCCACCGATTGCGGGTAAGCGCGGTCCAGCAGGTTTTTCACCGCCAGGGTGGTGGTCCAGTGGCCGTCGCCGCTGATGTAGCGAGTGTTGGCGTTCCAGAAGGTTTGCTGCGGCACTTCCTGGATGTCGTCGTTCAGCGCGTTGGCGTAGGACTTGGTCTGGAACTGCGCATCCGTGCCCGCCAGCCAGGTGCCCGGCAGGCCTGCGGGAATGGTGTAGTTCAGGCCGACACTGGCGTTCCAGCGCGGCGAGAACACCAGTTGCTTGCCATTGGCATCGACCCCGGCACCGCTGGCGTTCTGGAAGTCGTCGTACTGGCTCTCCAGGTAGCCGAGGTTGGCGCTCAGTTGCAGGTCGCGGCTCAGGGCGGTGAGGGTTTCCAACTCGACACCGTAGGTGTGGGCCTGGCCGACGTTGGTGCGCAGGCTCACCCCCAGCGCCGGGTCGTAGGCGTTGGTCTGCAGGTCTTTGTAGTCGTTGTAGAACAGCGCGACGTTGGCCCGCAGGCGCTGGTCGAAGAAGTCGCCCTTGAAGCCGGTTTCCCAGGTGGTCACGTCTTCCGGCGAAAACGCCTGCTCGGCGGCGGCGCGGGTCGGCGCACGGTTGTCGTATCCGCCGGCCTTGAAGCCCTTGGCGACGTAGGCGTACTGGTTGAGGTGCGGCGTCCAGGCATATTCGAAGCCGATTTTCGGGCTGGTGGACTGCCAGGATTTGCTCGACTCGGCCGCGAAGTTGGTGCCGGTAATCTGCCGGTCGGTATTGATCGCGTAATTGGTGAACTCGAAATTCTTGTGTTCGCGGGTAAAGCGCAGGCCGGCGATCAGCGATAGCTGCGGGGTGATCTTGTAGGTGCCCTGGCCATACAGCGCGTAGCTTTCGGTGTTGGTGGTGCTGTACTGGCCCTGGCCGATCACCTGGTTGCGTGCGATGGAGTAGGTGAGGTTGTCGCGGTCGGCATCGAAGCGTTCGCGGTACAGGTACAGGCCGGTGCTGAAGCTGAAGTCGTCATAGTCACCGTTGAGCTGGAATTCCTGGGTGGCGTAGTTTTGCTTGTAGAGGATCAGGTTGTTCTGGATCAGCGCGGCCTGCCCCGAGTTGTCGTAGTCCACCGGCTGGTTGAAGGACGACCAGGCAGTGACCGATTTGACATTCAAGTGATCGTTGATCGCATAGATCGCGCGCAACACCGAGCTGCCCTGGTCAAGGCGGTTTTTCGGGTCGAGGCTGCTGTAGCTCTTGAACTTGTCGAAACGGCCGTTGGCGTCGAACGGCGAGTAGCTGGTGGTGTCGCCACGGTCAAAGGTGCCGGCCAGGGTCAACTGCACATCCCAAGGTGAATCCTCCGGCTTGTAGCGCAGCTTGCCGCGATAGGACTGGATATCGACGTTGTTCACATCCTTGCCCCGGGTCGGGTTGGACACCGTGCCGTCGCGGCTCAGGCGGATCGCCGAAAAGCTGCCGAACAACGCGTTGTCCACCAGCGGGCCGCTGATCAGGAAACGGCCGTTCTGCGCATTGTAGTTGCCGGCACCGAGCTCGACGAAACCACGGGTTTCCTGGTTGGGGTCGCGGGTGATCACGCGGATCGCCCCGGCGCTGCTGTTGCGCCCGTACAGGGTGCCCTGGGGGCCGCGCAGCACTTCGACGCGCTCGACGTCATTGAAGTCGAGCATCGAGGAAATCGCCCGTGGGATGTACAAGTCGTCGGCGTACACCGCCACGGCGGCTTCCTGGATCGGGTCGGTTTCACCGATGCCGCGAATGCCATAGGTCTGGGCGCTGTAGGAGATCGACTGGCGGCTGAGTGTCAGGTTCGGCACCTGGCCCGACAGATCGCGCACGCTGCGGATCTGCTTGTCGTCGAGGCTCTTCTCGTCGAAGGCGGAAATCGCCAGCGGGGTTTTCTGCAAGTCTTCACTGCGGTGCTCGGCCGTGACATTGACCACCGGCAGCGCGGCGTCATCGGCGTGGGCGTACGCGCCGAACAGGGCGAGGGAGACAGCAAGGGTGAGGCGATTGGGCGCGGCGATGTGGCTCATGGTAGGTCCCTGAGAAAGTGGTGGTTCAGGCAAGGCCTCCACCTGGTCAGGGGTCGGTGCTGGACATAACAATATGGATAGGAAAGACGTTCGTAAAAGTCTGTTTTGTTATATGCTCATTATTAAAGATATGCAGTTAATTTTTATTTATGATGCGTATATCTGATGATATTCTCGCCTGGCCGCATAACCAGATGTGGGGCTTGCCCCCGTGGCGGCCTTCGGGCCGACCATGTCGTTGGCTTTGACCGAGTACATATCCGTTGCTGCGGTAACGGCGGCTTAGGGTTCCGCCCTTACGGCGGGTCACTTTGGAAAAGCCCCAAAGTAACCAAAGGGCTCTTGCCCCAACACTCGGCACCTCG
>NZ_FMUC01000031.1:0-1443 GCF_900100935.1 Pseudomonas sp. NFACC25 | reverse complement strand
TAACGAAGTGGTTGATGCCATGCTTCCAAGAAAAGCTTCTAAGCTTCAGGTAACCAGGAACCGTACCCCAAACCGACACAGGTGGTTGGGTAGAGAATACCAAGGCGCTTGAGAGAACTCGGGTGAAGGAACTAGGCAAAATGGCACCGTAACTTCGGGAGAAGGTGCGCCGGTGAGGGTGAAGGACTTGCTCCGTAAGCCCATGCCGGTCGAAGATACCAGGCCGCTGCGACTGTTTATTAAAAACACAGCACTCTGCAAACACGAAAGTGGACGTATAGGGTGTGACGCCTGCCCGGTGCCGGAAGGTTAATTGATGGGGTTAGCTAACGCGAAGCTCTTGA
This sequence comes from Pseudomonas sp. NFACC25, assembly GCF_900100935.1. Taxonomy (NCBI): domain Bacteria; kingdom Pseudomonadati; phylum Pseudomonadota; class Gammaproteobacteria; order Pseudomonadales; family Pseudomonadaceae; genus Pseudomonas; species Pseudomonas sp. NFACC25. Next base: position 1,099 of record NZ_FMUC01000031.1, on the reverse strand, counting down.
TCGAAGCCCCGGTAAACGGCGGCCGTAACTATAACGGTCCTAAGGTAGCGAAATTCCTTGTCGGGTAAGTTCCGACCTGCACGAATGGCGTAACGATGGCGGCGCTGTCTCCACCCGAGACTCAGTGAAATTGAAATCGCTGTGAAGATGCAGTGTATCCGCGGCTAGACGGAAAGACCCCGTGAACCTTTACTATAGCTTTGCACTGGACTTTGAATTTGCTTGTGTAGGATAGGTGGGAGGCTTTGAAGCGTGGACGCCAGTCTGCGTGGAGCCAACCTTGAAATACCACCCTGGCAACTTTGAGGTTCTAACTCAGGTCCGTTATCCGGATCGAGGACAGTGTATGGTGGGTAGTTTGACTGGGGCGGTCTCCTCCTAAAGAGTAACGGAGGAGTACGAAGGTGCGCTCAGACCGGTCGGAAATCGGTCGTAGAGTATAAAGGCAAAAGCGCGCTTGACTGCGAGACAGACACGTCGAGCAGGTACGAAAGTAGGTCTTAGTGATCCGGTGGTTCTGTATGGAAGGGCCATCGCTCAACGGATAAAAGGTACTCCGGGGATAACAGGCTGATACCGCCCAAGAGTTCATATCGACGGCGGTGTTTGGCACCTCGATGTCGGCTCATCACATCCTGGGGCTGAAGCCGGTCCCAAGGGTATGGCTGTTCGCCATTTAAAGTGGTACGCGAGCTGGGTTTAGAACGTCGTGAGACAGTTCGGTCCCTATCTGCCGTGGACGTTTGAGATTTGAGAGGGGCTGCTCCTAGTACGAGAGGACCGGAGTGGACGAACCTCTGGTGTTCCGGTTGTCACGCCAGTGGCATTGCCGGGTAGCTATGTTCGGAATAGATAACCGCTGAAAGCATCTAAGCGGGAAACTAGCCTCAAGATGAGATCTCACTGGGACCTTGAGTCCCCTGAAGGGCCGTCGAAGACTACGACGTTGATAGGTTGGGTGTGTAAGCGCTGTGAGGCGTTGAGCTAACCAATACTAATTGCCCGTGAGGCTTGACCATATAACACCCAAGCAATTTGACTACTCGAAAGAGCATCAGATTGCGGTGTGTGAAGACGCAATGAACCGAAAGTTCGAGAT
>NZ_FMUC01000011.1:0-195364 GCF_900100935.1 Pseudomonas sp. NFACC25 | reverse complement strand
AGCTACTTGGCCAGCAACTGGATCAAGTTGGTGCGCTACACCGAAGCCGGATATTTGCCGATCGACAACAATGCGGCCGAGCGTGCGATCCGGCCCTTCGTGATCGGGCGCAAGAACTGGCTGTTCAGCGACACGCCCAAAGGCGCGACGGCCAGCGCTCAACTTTACAGTTTGGTCGAGACGGCTAAAGCCAACGGCCAAGAGCCCTATGCGTGGCTGCGCCACGCCCTTGAGCGCCTGCCACAGGCAACCTCGGTTGAAGATTACGAAGCCTTGCTGCCGTGGAACTGTTCGCCCGCATCGCCTAGCTAAGCGCGCCGCCTATTTTTGAACAGGTGGGGTTTATGGAGCGCTTACGTTGATACAACCCAGTCGCTCGCCTGTAAATCCTTCCCCAAACCGACAAACCGCTATTGGTGGCCGACTGCCAGCCGAAGCATAACGTCCGCATACCATGTACACAGCGCATACAGAACACGTGTGGAACAACGTTAATGGCAGCCTCTCCCGTTCTGTCTTTCCGAGTAAAGCCCGAACTTGTCAGCGAGTTGGATCAACTGGCGCGGGCGACCGACCGAGATCGTCAATCCCCCCCTGCAGCGGGCTTTGAGCCGCGACGTTACCGCTGAGTGCTGGCATTTAAAGCCGTGCAGAAAGACATTGCAGATACTGATGCCGGCAACGCCACTGATTGGGAATCGGGGGAGGCAGCCGTCTTCCACATTCTCAACAGCCTGGGAATGCTGGAGCGTTCCCTCATGCAGGGAAAGCGTCTCCAGTACTCGATTGCCGGGAGCTGGTTATCACTGCGTATCCGTATCGAGCAACCTCTAGTTTGCAAGGTGACCGCGAAGCGCACCACAGCACCAAGCCCCGTAACTCGGGGCTTTGTGCTATTTGGCGTTTGAATGAATATCGGCAACTGCAAGAAAACAAACCCGGCCAGGGTAATTCAAAGGCCGTCAGGAATATGGACGGAGAATTCCACCCCATCAAACAGGTGTAAACACTGTACAACCATGCGCCCGATCAATACGATGAGAAGCATTATCATTCACGCAGTGCGAGCCTCACATGCAGGATGCCAGCCCAACATCGTCCGTCGAACAGTTGTACGAGAATCATCACGGCTGGCTGCAGGGCTGGCTGAACCGGCGGTTGGGGCACAGTGCCGACGCCGAGGATCTGGCCCACGACACGTTCATCCGTGTGCTGCGCGCCCCCCAGCAGGTGTGCGAGTTGCGCCAGCCCATGGCGTTTCTCGCGGCGATTGCCAATGGACTACTGGTCAATCGCTGGCGCCGCCAGGAGATCGAGCGGGCTTATCTTGAAGCGTTGGCTGCTCGGCCCGAAGGGGGGGAATCGTCACCCGAGGACCGGTATCTGGTGATCGAAACCTTGTTGCAACTCGACTCGCTGCTGATTGGGCTCTCTGAGCGCATACGGCAGATTTTCTTCATGTCTCAGCTCGACGGCCTGACGTACCCGCAGATCGCTGCGCAGTTGGGTTTGACTGTGGCTCAAGTGCAACGGGCCATGGGCAAGGCATTCAGTGTTTGCTATGCGAGCCGTTTCGAATGAGGGCCGAGATTAATCCGCAGGTGCGCGATATCGCCATTGATTGGCTTGTCAGGACGCAGTCCGGGCTTATGAGTGCGCCTGATCTGGAGGCATTGCGGTGTTGGCGCGAGGCGAGCGATGAGCATGAGCAGGCCTGGCAACGTGTCGCCAGCTTGCCGCTGTTGCAGCAGCCCGGAGCGAATCTCTTGCGCGATGCCACCGCGCGCAGGGCACTGGCGTCGGCTGGGCCGGACATGCAGAAACGTCGGCAGTTACTCAAGCGCCTGTTGGTCCTTGGTGCGGTTGGCACCGTTGCCTGGCAAGGCGCGGGGTCCACGCCAGTGCGCGCCGCGCTGGCGAACCACCGCACAGGAACAGGCGAGCGTCACCAGTGGACCCTGGTTGATGGCAGCTCGCTATGGCTGAACACGGCCAGTGCGGTGAACCTGGATTTTAATGATCAGGTGCGGCGCATCCAGATGATAGAGGGCGAGCTGGCCTTGAATGTGCGAGCAGAATCGCGCCCGCTGCAGTTGATCACGCCGGACGCGATCCTGCAGAGCCGCGATGCGCAGTTGCAGGTGCGCCATGACCGGCAGGGCACGCAGGTCACCGTCGTGGGCGGCCAGGTGCAGGTGCACTCACGCGGCCAGCCAACGTCCTCTTCACTTGAGGCCGGATGGCAGGCACGGGTGGACCGCCTGGGTATCGGCGTACCGAGCCGTCCCGACCTGCTGGTCGCCCAGGCCTGGCTGCGCGGGATTCTGCCGGCGGATCGCCTGCGCCTGGATGCCTTGGTGGCGGAACTCTCGCGTTATCGTCCCGGTGTTTTACGTTGTCATGAGCAAGTCTCAGGGTTACGCCTCACAGGCAGTTTTTCGCTGGATGACACCGACGCAGCCTTGACCCTGGTAGCGCGCACGCTGCCGGTGCGTATCGAGCGCATGACGCGGTATTGGGTCTCGATCGTGCCCGCCTGAAATATTTTTTCCGCTGCACGATAGTTTTTTCGTACTCGCTTGGCCTATAGGGATCACCCACCCGCCAGAGGTGGGTCTTGACCCCTTAGGAGCCCCGTATGACTTCACCTTCCCGCGCCCTGCGTGCCCGTACGCTTGGGCTGTTGTTGCTCAGCGTGCAACCGCTTTGCGGCCTTCCAGTCTTTGCCGCGGGTAGTTCGCAGCATTACAGCATCGACGCTGGCCCCCTGGATTCTGCGCTGTCACGTTTCGGCGCACAGGCAGGGATTACCATGGCGGGCAGCTCAACGCTGACGGCTGGCAAGAAAACCCAGGGGCTGCAAGGCAATTTCAGTACTGAGGCCGGCCTGGCGCAGCTCTTGCTCGGCTCGGGGCTGACCTATGAGCGCCAGGACGACGGTAGCCTGCTGCTGGTACCGAGCAACGGCGACGTGTTGGAGTTAGCGCCGACTGCGATCAGTGGCACCGCATACGACACCTCGTTGGGCCGCAACGATGGCCTGGTCGCCAGCCGGACCATGAGTGCCAACAAGACCGATACGTCGATCATGGAAACGCCGCAATCGATCAGCGTGGTCACCCGTAAGCAGATCGATGCCCAGCAGCCACAAAGCATCGGGCAGGTGCTGCGCTACACCGCCGGGGTCAATGGTGAAGCCAACGGTGTCGATACCCGGCGCGACACGATTAGTATTCGTGGCTTTGACGCGACGACTGGCGGTGGTATCTATCGCGATGGCCTGCGCCAGTACAGCTTTGCCAACCAGAGCCGTGCCGTAGGTGAAGTCTATGGGCTGGAGCGCGTGGAAGTGCTGCGCGGGCCATCGTCGGTGCTCTACGGGCAAAGCTCGCCGGGCGGCATGGTCAACGTGATCAGCAAGCGTCCCACCGATGAGCCGCTGCATGAACTGGTGGCGCAGGCAGGCAGTTTTGATCGCAAGCAATTGGCTGCGGACTTCGGCGGGCCGCTTAGCGAGGACGGCGTCTTGACTTATCGCCTCACCGGGCTGTGGCGAGACAGCGGTACGCAAATCGACTACGCCCGTGATGACCGTCAATTCATCGCCCCGGCAATCAGTTGGCGCCCCTCGGACGACACCTCGCTGACGGTGCTGGCGTCCTTTCAAAAAGACCGCAATGTGCTGGGCTACTACGCGTTGCCGCGGATAGGCACCCTCGACAGCTCGCGTTACGGACGGATCGCTACGGATCGTTTTGTCGGCGACCCTGACTTCGACAAGTACGATGTAGAACAGTGGTCACTGGGGTATCAGTTTGAACATCACCTCAATGATATCTGGACATTCCGCCAGAACGCCCGTTACAGCCGCTCCTATCAGGAACAGCGCACGATTTACCAGTACGGCCTGGATGACGACCAGCGCACCGTGGGCCGCTTCGGTTATCTGGGCCACGAAAAGGTGAAGAATGCCCTGCTCGATAACCACTTCCAGGCCCAGTGGAACGCCGGCCGTTTCGAACATACAACGCTGGTCGGTATCGATTTGCAACACGCCAGTACCAACCAGTTGGGGGGTGGCAACGTGGTTGATCCCCTGGATATGTATGCGCCGGTCTATCACCAGGATTACAGCGACCTGGACGCTTTTTACGACATCAACCAGCGTCGTCAGCTAGACCAGGCGGGTGTGTATCTCTCGGAACAGCTCAAGTTCGACGAGCATTGGGTCTTCAACCTGGGCGGTCGCCAAGACTGGGCACGCTCGAAAACGGTCCATTACGCCACCGATACGGCGGCAGACCTCAAGCAGCGCGATCACGCCTTCACGTGGCGGACCGGTGTGATGTACCTGGCAGACAACGGCCTGGCGCCCTACGCGAGCTATTCCGAGTCGTTTTTCCCTAACATCACGGCGGTGGCGCGTGACGGCAGTGCGTTCGAACCCGAAACCGGTCGCCAGTATGAAGTCGGGATCAAATTCCAACCCAAGGGCAGTGACAGCTACGTGACCGTCTCGCTGTTCGACCTGACGCGGCAAAACGTACTGACTGCCGATCCTGCCAACAATCGTTTCTCGGTGGCGACCGGAGAAATCCAGTCGCGCGGTATCGAACTGGAAAGCAAGGCGCAGGTGTCCGATGCGCTGGAGTTGATGGCCAACTACAGCTATTCACACCTTGAAATTACCCGCAGCAATACGGCCGATGAGAAAGGCAATCAACCTGGCAATACCCCTGAACAACTGGCCTCGCTCTGGTCGCAATACACCATTCAGGGCGGCGCGCTATCGGGCTTGGCGATAGGGGGAGGAGTACGCTATGTCGGCAAGAGCTATATCGACTCGCAAAACAGCGAAGGCATTCCCCACTACACGCTGTTTGACGCCAGCCTGAGCTACGACCTGGGCAAGCTGTCTTCATCCTATGCAGGGGCGAAGCTGGCGCTCAATGCGTCCAACCTGACCGACGAAACCTATGTCTCCCAGTGTGGTTACACCGGCGACAGCTGCAAATACGGGTATCGCCGAAATGTGACCGGATCGGTGAGTTACAACTGGTAAGCACCCCCTTGGCGACCGGATCGGCACGTAGCGCAATTGCCAGACAAAACCGCTTTCGTACTCGATATTTCAACAGCGTCGGCCGATAGAGGGCGTTGACAGCGGACTGCTTTCGGCAGCCTGCTGCCACGGCAGCTTTTGGCGGATTCCTGCCTATTCTCTACGGAAGGGATGATCGACAACGTTCGAATTCAGGAGGTTTACCATATATTCATCCTCGATCATCCCCTCCACGCCTCACCTCCTGTTGAATCACCTCTTTTCGCGCCAAAGCTCCGGATTTCATCCTTTATGCTAAATTATGTATTGGCAATAATTATGGCGTATCCATAAAAAGGGATAATTGCATGAGCAGCATATTTCAGCGCCCTGAACTGGCTGAATCGATGGCAAACCAGCTTCTCAATCCAGGCGTATTAGATGAAGGTCTACGCTCAGGTCTTTTTCTGTCTGGCCTGCGCCGTACAGGTAAAACGACCTTCCTGCGCAACGACCTTATCCCAGCCCTGGAAGCAGCAGGCGCCCTGGTGATTTACGTCGACCTATGGAGCGATACGCTGGCCAACCCGGCAACGCTCGTGCACAACGCCATCCACAAGACCCTGAAAGAACTGCAAACGCCGGGCTCTTCAATCCTGGAAATGCTCAAGCGAGTCAGCAATGTCGATCTGGGCGCAGCAGGATTCAAGTTCGGTTTCAAACTCGACAGCATCGGCAACGCCGACGGCCCCACATTGGCGCAAGCACTCGCAGAGGTCGTCGACCAAGCGAAGACCGATCTCGTGCTGATCATCGACGAGGTGCAACATGCCATTTCCTCCGACGATGGCAACCAACTGCTCCTGGCCCTCAAGGCTGCTCGTGATGCAATCAACCCGCGCCCGAATACGCCGGGCTACTTCCTCTTTATCGGCACAGGCTCCCACAGAGCCCAGGTAAGCGAGCTGACCGCCAAACGCAACCAAGCGTTTTCCGGCGCGACATCGGCCGCGTATCCACTGCTAAAGGGTGACTACGTTGAATTCCTGCTCAACCGACTGGCAATGACGGTGAAGAAGGAAAAGCTCCCCTCACTTGAAGTCGCTGTCGAAGCCTTCAATACCCTGGGCAATCGACCTGAGGAAATGCTCAAGGCATTGCGTCAGCTACTGCAACAGGGCGGTGATCCTGATCTTTTCCTCCCCGTGATTGCCAGCACCTTACGCTCAGCGGCGGCAAGTATTGAGCTTGAAAAAGTCGAACAGCTGGGCAGCCTGGCTCAGGCGATTTTCAACAAGATCGCGGCTACGGAAGGCGATGCTCGGGGGATTTTCTCTACCGATGCAGCTGCGGAATATTCAAAGACGGTAGGTCGCGAAGTGCGGGTTGAAGAGATTCAACCCGTGGTGATTGCGCTGGTGGCGGAGAACATCATCATGCGGCGAGGGCATGGGATTTATGCGATTACGGATCAGTTTGTTCAGGAGATTTGGTTGGAGGAGCGTGCGTTGATTGAGGGGCGGTAGGGACAAGCAATAAATTTTCCACCTTAGTCACATGCTTGGACTTTGTAGGTCCGCTATTGATGATGTGGTGAAGGTGTTGGAGTCGCCTGGGAATACCGGGCTGTAAGTAGGGCTGTGAAGCGGCCCCAAAACCAGGCGCTTAGTAAAATCTCAGTGCCTTTATTGGGGCTGCTGCGCAGCCCGGCGCGGGGCAAGCCCGCTCACCACAGAGTTGCGTGCCCGCATTTGAGGGTGGTGTAGATACCCAGGGGCGTTTTTTTCGGTATAAACCTGAACATCCCTGCGTCGTGAACGGACTCCCATGAACGCCCTCAAACTGATCTGCCTCCTCATCGTTTTCCCGCTGCTGCTGGCCGCCCTCGGTGGCTGGGAGCGTCAGCGTGCTGACGAAACCACCACGGCGCTGGTCGATTACCACGTCACGGTGACTACCGCTAAACAGCAACTCCAAGCGCTGGCGGCGAAGGAGCCGACGGCGATGGTCGCCCTGGTCGATGAAAAAATCAGCGTGCAAACGGCCCTCTCGCGTCTGGAAAAAATCGAAGCCGAGCTGCCCATTGCCCACCGCGTGAACCGTGCGATGCGGGTCCTGGCGCCGTGGGTGATGGGCTTGGGTCTGTCGGCGGCGTTGATTGGTGCGGCTGCATTGGCGGGTACGTACTGGGCCGGGCGGCGGGCACGGCAGTCACGGGAGAGGTTATTGCAGGCGTTCTCCCTGGGCAGCCGCCTGTTGCCCTATGTGCTGGTGGGCCATGTGGTGGCGGTGGCGGCGGCCGTCGCGTTGGCGTTGAGTTTCGAAGGCTTGGGGATGTGGCATATCGGCCGGCTGGGCAGTGGCGAAGTCAAGCTGATGGCGGTGCTGGGGGTGATCGCGGCGTTCTGTGTGTATTCGATCTGGCAGTTGCTCAGACAGCTGCGCCCTATGCTGGGGATGTTCAAGCCCGAGCCGCTGGAGATGTTCGGCCAGGTGGTGACGCCCGTGCTGGCTCCAGGGTTGTGGCGCCATGTGGACGAATTGGCGGAGAGGCTCGGCGCGCTGCCACCGGACCACATCGTGGTGAGCCTGGCCCAGGGCTTTTACGTGACCTCCAGCGCGGCCACTGTGCAACCGGCGAATACTTTGCTGCAGGGGCGCACCTTGCATGTGCCGTTGCTGTATCTGGGCCTGCTGAGCCGTGAAGAAATCAGCGCGGTGATCGGCCATGAGCTGGCGCACTTTGTGGGGCAGGACACGGAATACAGCCTGCGCTTTTTACCGATCTACGATGGGGTCAATCGCAGCCTCGAAGCGCTATTGAACACGATGCTGACCAGCGATTTTATCCAGGGACGGCTGATGCGGCCGTCGTTCATGTTCGGTGTGTTTTTCATGCAGCGCTTTGATGACGCGGTGAACCACTGGAGCCGTGAGCGTGAATTGCTGGCGGACGCTGCCGGCGCGCAGTTGGCGGGCCCTGCGGCGGCGGCTTCGGCGTTGTTGCGGGTGTCGGTGGTGCAGCCGCACGTTGAGGATGCCTTGTTGGCGTTGTGTGAAGCAGGCGCGGCTACCGATCTGCCCGACGCCGTATTCGCGAGCTTGCGTGAGTGTGAATTGCAACCATCAGCCGAAGCCCTGGAGATTCATCAACCCCATCCCACCGACTCCCACCCCTCCAATGGCGAACGCCTGCAGGCGCTGCACGTGCCACTGGACGATACCCTGCGCAGCGCCACCCGCGAGGTGGATAGCGACGTAGCGAATGCGCAGATGGATGCCTATTTCAGTGCCCCCCAGGCAGTGCGCGAGCAGCTGTCTCGCGACGTGATGGACGTGGCGGTGTCGGAGAACAGCGCGCACACCCAGCTGCTGGAAACCTTGGCCGCTTCGGCCGAGGGTGAGCGCAGCCTGCATGAAGGCGGCCAATGGCGCGGGGTGCTGATGGCGGTGTCGGGCCTGCCCTTTGTGCTGGCGGCCCTGTTTATCCTGAGTCGAGTCTGGCTCGCCCCGGAGCGTTTGAAAGGCACGCCGCTGTCGGCAGTCGGCGCGGGCGCGTGCCTGGGCCTTATCGGGCTGGGCCTGCTGTGGCTGGGCATCCGTCGATTCAAGCGCGCGCCGCAGACCGCGTTGCGCCTGACACCGGAGCATTTTGTGTTCAATAACCTGGTGCAACCGCTGCCCATCGAACATATCGAGGAGATCACGTTGCAGTTTGTCCAGGGCATCTGGGTAACCGTTCAACTGACGCCCGAGGCGCCGTTACCGGCAATGCGCAAGACCGCGTTCGGTGTACCCGGCGTGCGGGTCAACAAGAAGAAACGCCAGGTGCTGCTGCTGATGGCACAGCTGTGTATCGACAATAAAAAGATCGAACCTTATGAGGGGTTGTCCTTGATGCTCGACTACAAGAATGCGGCGTTGGCGCGCAAGATTTTGCAGAGCCGCGAGGACTGATGCACACCCATAAAAAAACCCCGAACCAGTCGGGGTTTTTTATCGCCTGGAATCAGGCGCGAGGTGCGATCACTTAGAAAACGTTGATCGGATAGTCGGCGAACAGACGGATTTCGTTACCGCCTACGTTGTACTTGTCGGCATTGCTGGAAACGCGCAACCAGGACGCACGAGCACGCAGGCTCAGGTCTTTGGCCGGGCCGCTTTGGACGACGTATTTGAACTGGTTGAAGATCTCGCGCTCGGTGCCATTGCCACGGTTGGAACCGTCGTCAATGTTGGTGCCGCGCACGTAGGCCACGTTGTAGGTCAGGCCAGGCACGCCGAAGGTGCTGAAGTCCAGGCCGTAGCCGGCTTGCCAGGAGCGCTCGTCCTTGCCGTTGAAGTCGGACCAGTAGGAGTTGGCCAGCAGGATGGTGTTGCCGCCGTCGCCGATGCCGCCAGCGTTGCGGTAGCCGCCGTACAGGTAGCCGGTGTCGCCCGTGCTGCGCTGGTGAGCGACGGTGAAGCTGTGCGGGCCGACAGCCCATGTGGCGCCCAGGCTCCAGATCTTGTTGTCGCGAGCGTCTTCGCTGCCTTGGTTTTCCAGGGCGAAGCTCTTGTCCAGCTTGGTCTTGTAGCCATTGAAGTCAAAGGTCAGCGACTGTTTCTCTGGCAGGGCCAGCACGTAGTTGACGTTGACGTATTGCTTCTTCAGCACGTCTTGCATGTCGGAGGCGTACAGCGCGGCCGACAGGTTTTCGGTGAATTTGTAGCTGCCACCGACGTAGTCGATGCTTTTCAGACGGCCGCTGTCGGTACCTTCGGCGCTCTTGCGAGCTTCCTTGGTGAAGTGACCGGCGTCGAGTTGCAGGCCGGCGATCTCTTTGGAGACGATCGACGTACCCGTGAACGTTTCGGACAGCAGACGGGAGTTGTCGTAGGCCAGGACCGGAACGTTAGGGAACTGATCACCGTACTTGAGCACCGTGTTGGAGACGCGGAACTTGACCGCTGCGCCGCCTTTGGCCAGGTCGTGTGGTGCCGAGCCAGGGTTTGCCGAGCCATCTGGGTTGGTGGTGCCATTACCCTGCTTGAAGAAGTCGATCCCCCCCGCGCCGGCGCGACCTTGGCCACCGTCCAGACGGATAGCATATTGGCCAATCACGTCCACACCCACACCGACGGTGCCTTGGGTGAAGCCGGACTCGAACTTGCCGATGAAGCCTTGGCCCCATTCGGCTTTGTCTTGCTTGCCGTTTTTGTAGTCGCGGCTGATGTAGGCGTTACGGGCTGCGATGTTCAGGTGGCTGTCTTCAACGAAACCCTTGGATTGCTCCTGGTCGTTTGCCATTGCTGTCGATGCGCTCAAAATCCCCAGAGCGATCAGACTCATCCGTTGCTTCAACATTTTTTGTATTCCTTATTACGGGTTGAGTACGCGCGATGACACCAGGCTCCATGTCGCTTTTCTGGTGTCGACTTTTCCGAAAAAAGAAGGCCCGCGGACGACTGAACATGCCGCGGGCCTTTTCTTATTGGATGAGTCATGGCTGTTAGCCACAGGCGTTGGGCGCAATCCTAGTCGCGCGTTGAACTATGTGTCAATTTCGTGAATCGTCTGTATTTAGGCGAAATAATTCTAAGCAAAGGCCTACTGCCTTTCTGAAAACGACCAGATTCTGTCTTTAACGACCCACGAAACATATCTCGTAACATATTTCAAAGCCGATACGTTTGGTAATGGATAACGCACGCAAATGCAAAGCATTACCATTAGCGTGCTTTTTCCTGCCAAACCCTTTGGATGCATTCCACCATGCCTGCCCTTCGCCTGACGCCCATGACCCTTGGGCTTTCTGTTCTGCTGTCTGCCGGTTTTGCCTGTGCCGCCACCACCTTGCCCGAAACCTCGATCAGCGCCGAAGCTGACGAAGACGACCCGCGCGTCAAGGAAACCAGCACCGCGACCCGCACCGCCACACCGGTACGGTATGTGCCCCAGGCCATCGACTCGGTGAAGACCGAAAGCCTGCGCGCCTACGGCACCAACGACCTGGGCCAGGCCTTGAGCGGCATCCCCAACGTCAGCAGCGGCGCCGACACGCGCTTCGACAGTCTGCGCATCCGTGGCTTCGACGCGAGCAACGACTTCTACCTCGATGGCATTCGCGACGACAGCCAGTACGTGCGCGACCTGCACAACATCGAGCGCATCGAAGTGCTCAAAGGCCCGGCAGCCGTGCTTTACGGGCGAGGCGGCCAGGGCGGGATCGTCAACCGCGTGAGCAAACTGCCAACGGCCGGGCGCAAGTCGAGCATCGAGGCCCAGGGCGGCAGCAACGATTTGCGCAGTGTGTATGCCGACCTGAGCACCGACCCCACCGACAACATCAGCCTGCGTCTGAACATGGGCAACCAGGACAACAACAGCTTCCGCGACGGCGTCAGCGGCAATCGCCAACTGTTCGCACCGTCCATGAGCTGGCAGCTCACACCGGATCTGAACTGGCTGGTGCAATACGAATACAGCCGCTACAACCGCACGCCGGATCGCGGCATCCCCGGCGTCAACGGACGCCCCGCCGACGTCAGTCGCAGCACCACCTACGGCGACAGCCGCGATTACATCGACGACAAGACCCAGTCCCTGCGCTCCAAGCTGGCCTACGAACTCAACGACAACTGGCAACTGCGCCAGACCCTCGGCGTGTTCAAGCTCGACAGCGATTTCGACAACACCTACCAGACCGCCTATGTTGCCTCGACCAATCGGGTGACGCGCCAACGCTGGCAGCAAGACCTGACCACCCTCAACGTCTTCAACAACGTCGAGCTGGAAGGAGGCTTCAGCACCTTCGGCCTGGAACACCGCCTGCTCACCGGCGTGGAGCTGGGCAGCCAGCGCCGCGATCCAAAGCTGTACACCGCCACTGCTGTGAACCGCGGTGGCCAGGCCGTGCCAGCCCTGGACCTCAACCAGCCCAACCGTCGCCTGAGCCACACCGGGCGCATGAGCGTATCGAGTAACAACCACACCGAAGTCGAAAGCCGCGCCCTGTATGTGCAAGACCAACTGCGTCTGAACGACCAGTGGCAAGTGCTGGCCGGCCTGCGTTACGACCGTTTCGAAGTGGACACCAAAAACAAACTGCTCAATACCCGACAAGACGTCAAAAGCCACAGCACCAGCCCGCGCTTTGGCCTGGTGTGGACGCCCCTGGAACACCACTCGTTCTATGCCTCGTGGAGCAAGACCTTCTCACCGGCCGGTGGCGGCCTGATCGGTATCACCCCGAACGCCGCCGGCAGCGTCAACGACCTGAGCCCCGAGCTGACCAAGCAAAAAGAGATCGGCGTAAAAAGCGACTGGCTCGACGATCGCCTGAGCACCACCCTGGCGGTGTACGAACTGGAACTCTACAACCGCCGCACCAGCGACCCGCTGGACCGCACCATTACCCTGCTCAGCGGCCTGCAGCGCTCGCGCGGCGTGGAGCTGACAGCCACCGGCAAGATCGTCGGCAACTGGTCTGTACGCGGTGGTGTCGGCCTGCAGGATGCCAAGGTCGAGAAGGACAACAACGGCTTTGAAGGCAAGCGCGTCAGCGACGTGGCCAAGCGCAATGCAAGCCTGTTCATCACCTGGAAACCGGAGATGGGCTGGTACGCGGAAACCGGTTTGACCCTGGTCGGCGACCGTTATGCCGACAGCCTCAACACCGTGGTGCTGCCGGGTTATGGCAGTTGGGACGCGTTGGTCGGGTTCCGGCAGAAAGAATGGGATGTGCGCGCGGCGCTGAACAATATCGCCGACAAGACCTACTACGAATCGGCGACCAGTGTGGCGCAGATTCAGCCGGGCGAGCCGCGTAACCTGGTGGTGACGGGCACTTATAGCTTCTAAACGTAAACCCCCTTCTTATCGCAGCTGCCGAGCGCAAGCGAGGCAGCTGCGATGAAGCCAAGGCTATTTCGTTAGTTACTCATCAACTCGCACAACGCGTGCATTTCAGCCTCGCTGAACAACCCCACCGGGTAGCGTTCACTCATCACACTGCGCAAATCCGGCTGCTGCCTGGCTTGTCGCGAGCCGTTTTCCTTCAACCAGAGCCCCAGCGCATGGATCGCGTCACCGTCAACCCGCGAAGGGTGGAAGGTGCGCGTGTACATCGGGTTGATATTGGCATTCATTTCGGCGCTCTCTCCTGCTGCGTGAGCGGCTAACTTACTCAAGGTTTATGACAGAACTGTGCGGTCATCACCCTGGGACACTGGGGCAACACCGATACAAGAGCTATGCCAATGTCGCGTGTTTATAGGTGGGCGGACACAAAAAAGCCCACGACCGTGCTGGGCCGTGGGCTTGCTGTAGAGACCGAAACCGAGGGACGCCCGGTTGCCGGAAAGGCGTTGTTACAACTGCACTCAGTTTTTATGCGGGGCCGGCTGTTGTTGGGTCAGGCAATGGATATTACCGCCACCCAGTAACAGTTCACGGCCCGGCACCATCACCACTTCGTGCTGCGGGAACAGGTCCTGCAGGATAGCCTTGGCTTCAGCGTCCAACGGGTCGTCGAAACTTGGCGCGATGATGCCGCCGTTGACGATCAGGAAGTTGACGTAGGAACCCGCCAACCGCACGGTCGGATTACGTTCCTGTGTGCCGTCCACCGGATCGACCCCTGCGCACTCTTCCTCAGTGGCATACAACGGCCCCGGGATCGGCATTTTATGCACCGTGAACGAGCGCCCCTGGGCGTCGGTGCTGCTTTGCAGGACGGCCATGGCGGCTTGGCAACGCGCGTAGTTCGGGTCTTGCGGGTCGTCGGTCCAGGCCAGCAACACTTCGCCCGGGCGCACGTAGCAGCAGAAGTTATCCACATGGCCGTCGGTTTCGTCGTTGAACAGGCCGTCCGGCAGCCAGATGATCTTATCCACAGCCAGGTTGGCGCTGAGCACCGCTTCGATTTCGGCACGGTCGAGGTGCGGATTACGGTTGCGATTGAGCAGGCATTCCTCGGTGGTAATCAGGGTGCCTTCGCCGTCGACGTGGATCGAACCGCCTTCCAGCACGAAGCCCTCTGTGCGGTAACGCGGCGCGCGCTCGATTTCGAGGATCTTGCCGCCCACCTGCGAGTCGCGGTTCCACGGCGAGTACAGGCCACCGTCAAAACCGCCCCAGGCGTTGAAATCCCAGTTCACGCCGCGCACTTCGCCACGGTCGTTGATCACGAACGTCGGGCCGGTATCGCGCACCCAGGCGTCATCGCTGGACATTTCCACCACACGGATATTCGGCAGGTCCAGGCGGGCGCGGGCGTTTTCGTACTGGCCGGCAGAAACCGCCACGGTCACCGGCTCAAACCGTGCGATGGCCTTGGCCACCGCCACGTGAGCCGCCTGCGCGGGCTTGCCGCCCAGGCGCCAGTTGTCCGGGCGCTCGGGCCACACCATCCAGGTTTGGGTCTGTGGCGCCCATTCGGCGGGCATATGGAAGCCATCGGCGCGGGGGGTGCTGTGCAGGGTGGTCATGGCGATCAGGACTCCGAATGGGGTAAAGGCCGACTTTATAACGGATAAAAATCGGCCTTAGAAGAGAATAAACAGCATGAATGAAAAATATGACAGCCAATGACCGATAACAATCGATTATTTACAGTTGCTCATCCAGCACCTTCGACAGCATGTCGACAAAGAAGTCCACGCTACGTTTGGAGGTCACCATCGGCGGCTTGATCTTGAGGATGTTCAAATAATCGCCAGTCGGCTGCATGAAAATCCCCAACTCTCGCAATCGATCACACAACAGGGTGGTCTCTTCGGTGGCGGGCTCCAGGGTTTGCCGGTCACGCACCAACTCCAGGCCTAGATAGAAACCGGAACCGTGAACCGCGCCTACCAGGGGATGACGGTCGATCAGTGCTTCCAGCCGCGCCTTGAAATGCCCGCCGACCACCTGGGCGTTTTCCCACAATTTTTCTTCTTCCATCACATCCAGCACCGCCATGCCGATCCGGCAACTTACCGGGCTGCCCCCCGACGATGAGAAGAAATACCCCTCGGCCTCCAATGCCTCGGCGATCTCGCGACGGGTGATCACCGCGCCAAGTGGCTGACCATTGCCCATGCCCTTGGCCATGGTGATGATGTCGGGCACCACGCCCTGCTCTTCGAAGCCCCAGAAAAAGTGCCCCATGCGGCCGTAGCCCACCTGCACTTCATCGGCGATGCACACGCCGCCTTGGGCACGCACCAACCCGTACACCTGCTGCAAGTAACCCGGCGGCAGGGAGATGCCGCCGGCGTTGCCGTACACCGGTTCACAGATAAACCCGGCCAGTTGGCGCTTGCTCGCAGCGATTTTCGCCAGGTTATGTTCCACGCTTCGTACGTAGTCCGGCGCACTGTCCTGCCCGCGGAATTCACCGCGATAGGTGTTCGGCGCGGTAACCGGATGGACCCACTCCGGGCGGCTGCTCAAGGCCTGGGGATTGTCCGCAATCGAGGTGGACACCGCATCCGCCGCCACCGACCAGCCGTGATAGGCCTCCAGCACACTGAGCATGTCGCGCCCACCGCTGTAGGCCCAGGCCAGGCGGATGGCCAGGTCGTTGGCCTCGGTGCCGCTGTTGACCAGGAACACCCGATCCATGCCCGCCGGCGCCAGCGCCAGCAAGCGCTCGGAAAACTCGGCAATGGCGGCATAGTGAAACCGCGAGTTGGTATTGAGCAGCGACCATTGCCGCGCCGCCACCGCCGCCATGCGCGGGTGGCCGTGACCCAGTACGGCGACGTTATTGAGCATGTCCAGGTAGGAACGGCCCTGCATATCGATCAGGTGGTTGCGCCAGCCGCGCTCGATGCGTGGCGGGTCGACGTAATAGTGCTTCTGCGAGCGGGCGAAACTGGCATCACGCCGGGCCAGCAGGGCGTGGGGGTCGAGTTCCGGTTCGGCATCACAGGCCAGTCCCAGTAATGCCGCAGGCGAGGGGCACAAGGCTTGCCAGGCCAATGCCCGGGACGGTGTACAAAACAGCGGCGGTTCGAGGTCGGCACGGCACAGTTGCACGGTCAGCGGCCCATGGACCTCACCGAGAACCTGCCCCTCCACCAGCAATGAACCGTGCTTCAACCGGGTGTCCACGCCCCACAACCGCACGCTCAGCTCCACCCCTTGCACGCTCACAAGGCCATCGGCGTCCTGATGCAGCGTTCCGGCAAAAGGCGCCTCCAACACCGTGCCATGGGGCAGATGCAGCTCTACGTGGAGGGGGAAAGTCTGCGGTTCGGTGGCACTGTCCGGGCAGGTACGCGACAGCCGATATTGGCCATAACGACTTGCCGCCAGCCCATGCACCGCCGCCGCCTGATCCAGCAGTTGCCGATCAATGCCGGGCAGTTCCCAGTTGCCGGCTTCGAAATGCGGGCTGAGCACACCCAGGTCGATCAGCGCGAACTCACGCCCCACCAGGCCCGGTAGCAACGGCGCGAAGTCCTGGCTGGCAATCGACGGCAGCGTCTCACCGACACTGCCGAGAATCGCAGCCTCCATCAGTTCAAACGGCACCGACGTCGCCACATGGAAAATTTCCCACTCGTGTTCGGCGTTTTTCAACAGGTAAGTGTTGTCCGGATCCAGGCGTTGCTGCTGTTCGCTGCTTAGTACCAACACTGCCGCACGGGCGACGATCAGTGGCCACAACGCCTGCAATTCCTCGCGTTGCAACGGGGTCACGGCATGGCAGGCCCGGACCGCCGGCAGGATGGCAAACGGGTCGCCCTCGGCATGGTGCAACAGAGCCGCACAGGTCACCGACAGGTCGGCAATCCGCCAGGTGTGCACCAGGTCGCCGAAATCGATGACGCCTTGCAGTTGCCAGTGCCGTTGCGCATCGCGCTGCCACACCACGTTGTCATCGGTGATGTCCATGTGCACCGCTTGCCAGGGCAGGCGGTCGGCCAGGGGGCGAATGCGCTGTTCAACCTGCTCGGCCACCTGTTCCAGTGCGGCGCGGTGGGGCAGGTTTTCCAGGGTGGCCAACAGATAGGTGATCAGTTCCCGGGCATGGCGTGGGTCCCATTGCAGGGTACGGTCCAATCCAGGGTGGGAGAAATCCGCCAGCGCGCGGCTCATGCGCCCGCACAGGTCGCCGAAGCCTGCGATCACGTCGCGCCCCAAATGCGGCAGATGGGTCAACGGCTGGCCGTCGATATAGTCCAATAGCCGCACGTGCAGGGGCTGGCCATCGACCGTCACGCTCAGCAGTTCTTCACCGTCCAGGGCCTTGATGACCTTGGGCACCCGCACGGCCTGCAGGGTGTCGAGGGCCGCGTGCTGGGCCTGCAGCTCAATCGCCGCATAGTCGCCCCGGCAGATTTTCAGAACAAACCGACCGCGGGCACTGTCGATTTTGTAATTGAGGTCTTGCTGGCTGCCCAGTGATTGCAGGGTGCCCGTGAGGCCGTAGTGCTGCTCGAGCAATTGCGCTGCCTGGTCGGGGCCTACTTGCGGGCAGGGTAGATTGGCGCGATGGATCAACGTGGCGAGCAGCATGGGGGATGACCTCGAATTTTTAGAGGTGTATATCGCCACCTTTCAGGGGGGTTACGCAACCCCCGTACACATGCCGTCCTGCCCGTCACGCCAACACAGGCTATGCTGCACTCGCTAAACGTTCGTCTAAGGAAAGGGCCCCCGACATGCGCATTCTCATTACCGGTGGCGCCGGTTTTATCGGTTCTGCTTTGATACGTCACTTGATTCGGCACACCGAGCACGAGGTGCTCAACCTCGACAAGCTCACCTACGCCGGCAACCTGGAATCGCTGACCAGCATCGCGTCCAATAGCCGCTATGAATTCGTCCAGGCCGATATTATCGATCAGGCCACCGTCAGCGCCGTGCTCGCACGCTTCGAACCCCACGCGATCATGCACCTGGCCGCCGAGTCCCACGTCGACCGTTCGATTGATGGCCCGTCGGATTTTATCCAGACCAATATCGTCGGCACCTACAGCCTGCTGGAGGCCGCCCGTGGCTATTGGCAAACACTCGCCGAGCCAGAAAAACGTGCGTTTCGCTTCCACCATATTTCCACCGACGAAGTCTACGGCGACCTCCACGGCGTGGACGACTTGTTCAGCGAAACCACACCCTACGCGCCCAGCTCGCCCTACTCGGCCAGCAAAGCCGCGTCCGACCACCTGGTCCGCGCCTGGCACCGCACGTACGGCCTGCCCGTGCTGCTGACCAATTGCTCCAACAACTACGGGCCTTTCCACTTCCCCGAGAAGTTGATCCCGCTGGTTATCCTCAACGCCCTCGCGGGCAAACCATTGCCGGTCTATGGTGATGGTTTGCAAGTGCGCGACTGGTTGTTTGTCGAAGACCATGCCCGGGCACTGCTCAGCGTCGTGACACACGGCGTGGTCGGCGGGACCTACAACATCGGCGGCCACAACGAACAGAAGAATATCGACGTAGTACGCAGCATCTGCACCCTGCTGGAGGAATTGGCGCCGCAACATCCCCACGACGTGGAGCAATACACCGACCTGATCACGTTCGTTAAAGACCGTCCAGGCCACGACCAACGCTACGCAATCGATGCCGGCAAGATCGAACGCGAACTGGGCTGGGTACCCGAAGAAACCTTTGACACCGGGCTGCGCAAAACCGTGCAGTGGTACCTCGATAACCTGGAATGGTGCCGCAGGGTCCAGGACGGTAGTTATCAGGGTGAACGCTTGGGCAATACCGACACGAGGGATCTGATCGCATGATGAAAGGAATCGTATTGGCCGGCGGCTCCGGCACCCGCCTGCACCCCATCACCCTGGGTGTGTCCAAGCAGCTGTTACCGGTGTATGACAAGCCGATGATCTACTACCCGATCTCGGTGCTGATGCTGGCGGGCATCAAAGAAATCCTGGTGATTTCCACCCCGGCGGACTTACCGCAATACCGCAACCTGCTGGGCGATGGCAGCCAGTTCGGCGTCAGCTTCAGCTACGCCGAACAACCGCAGCCGGACGGCTTGGCACAGGCCTTTCTGATTGGCGAACAGTTCATCGGCAGCGACCCCGTGTGCCTGATCCTGGGCGACAACATTTTCCACGGCCAGCGTTTCAGCGAGCAGCTGCATGCAGCGGTAAAGCGCAGCAAAGGTGCCACGGTATTTGGCTATTGGGTCAAGGATCCGCAGCGCTTCGGCGTGATCGACTTCGACAGCGAAGGCCGCGCCCTGTCCATCGAAGAAAAACCGACTACGCCCAAATCAAGCTATGCCGTCACCGGCCTGTATTTCTACGACAATGACGTGATCAGCATCGCCAAAGCCGTCAAGCCCTCGGCTCGCGGCGAGCTGGAAATCACCGACGTCAATAACGCCTATTTGAAGCGCGGTGACTTGCAGGTAGAGCGCTTCGGTCGAGGGTTCGCCTGGCTCGACACCGGCACCCACGACAGCCTGCTGGAAGCCTCACAGTACGTGCAGACCATCGAACACCGTCAGGGCCTCAAAGTGGCGTGCCTCGAAGAAATCGCCTACAGCAACGGCTGGATCGACCGCGACCATCTGCTCGAACGCGCCCAATACTTCGGCAAGACCGGCTACGGCCAATACCTGTACACGTTGGCGGGAGACAACCGGTGAACGTCGTTGACACCTCACTCCCTGGCGTAATGATCATCGAGCCCAAGGTGTTCGGTGACGAGCGTGGTTTTTTCTACGAAAGCTTCAATGCTCGCGCCTTTGCAGCGGCCACCGGGCTCAAGCGCGAGTTTGTCCAGGACAACCACTCGCGCTCGCAAAAAGGCGTGCTGCGCGGCCTGCATTACCAACTGGAACACACCCAGGGCAAACTGGTGCGGGTTACCGCCGGTGAAGTGTTGGACGTGGCTGTGGACATCCGCCGCAGTTCGCCGAATTTCGGGCAATGGGTGGGCGTGCGTCTGTCGGCACAGAACCATCGCCAGTTGTGGGTGCCGGAAGGCTTCGCCCATGGCTTTGTGGTGTTGAGCGACTCCGCCGAGTTCTTGTACAAGACCACCGACTACTACCAGCCCAGTGCGGAACGCAGCATCCTGTGGAACGACCCGACGTTGGCCATCGACTGGCAACTGAGCGAACCGCCGCAACTGTCCGCCAAGGACCAGGCTGGAAAACTGCTGATGGACGCCGATCTGTTCCCATGAAAATCCTGATCACCGGCCAACATGGCCAAGTCTCCCAGGCACTGCAACAGCAGCTCCAGGGCCTGGGCGAACTGATTGTCCTCGGCCGCGAGCACCTCGATCTGGCCGACGCCAAGCACATCCGCCAGCAGGTGCGCGCCCATCGCCCCGACCTGATCATCAACGCCGCCGCCCACACGGCTGTGGATCAGGCCGAAAGCGAACCGGACCTCGCCTTCGCCATCAACGCCACCGCCCCCGGAATTCTCGCCGAGGAAGCCAAGGCCCTGGGCAGCCCGTTGATCCACTATTCCACCGACTACGTGTTCGACGGCAGCAAGCCTGGGCCCTACACCGAAGCAGATACGCCCAACCCCTTGGGCGTCTACGGCCAGAGCAAACTGGCGGGTGAACAGGCGATTGCCGCAGTGGGAGGCCAGTACCTGATCCTGCGCACCAGCTGGGTCTACTCCAACCACGGCAAGAACTTCCTGCTGAGCATGCAGCGCCTGCTGCAAGAAAAACCCCACCTGCGCATCGTCGCCGACCAGATCGGCGCGCCGACGTGGGCCGTGACCATTGCCGCCAGTACGCGCGCCCTGATCGAACGCTGGCAGGCGGGCAAGGCCGGGGAATGGGGCATCTACCACCTGACCGCCGAGGGTGAAACCTCGTGGTTCGGCTTTGCCCAGGCGATCGGCGAGCACCTGCGCGCCAGTGGCCGCGCGTGTGCCGAACTGGAGGCGATCCCGTCCAGCGCCTACCCGACGCCTGCCCGGCGCCCGCTGAACTCACGCCTCGATTGCAGCCACCTGCGCCAGCAATGGCGCGTCAGTCAGCCCTTGTGGCAAGACGCATTGCGCGAGTGTCTTGCCGGGCAGCACTAGGCATAATGCGCCTGTACCCACAGGCGCACGACTCCCATGACTCCACCCCTTCCGCGAAGACCCCGCTGGCGCAGCCTCGCCCTGTTGGCCCTGTGCCTGGCACCGTTGCTGTGGCCGCTGGAGCACTTGGCCGAGCGTTACTATCGCAGCGAACTGGCCGGGCAAAACCGCCAGACCCTCGATCTGTACGTCGCCAACCTGCTGGGCACCCTGCATCGCTATGAAGTGCTGCCGCAGATCCTCGGCGACTTGCCGGCCTTGCGCACGGCGCTGGCCGCGCCGCAGGTCAGTACCAACCTGGTCAACGCCAACATGCTGCTCAAGGACGTCGCCGCCCAGGCCGGGGTGGAAGTGATGTATTTGATGGACACCACCGGCAAGACCCTCGCCGCGTCCAATTGGGACAAGCAGGACAGTTTCGTCGGGCGCAACTTCTCGTTCCGGCCCTATTTCAGCGAAGCCATGGCCGGGCGCCTGGGACGGTTTTTCGGGCTGGGCACCACCTCGGCCAAGCGCGGCTATTTCTTCGCCGCCGCGGTGCGCGATGGCGACACGATCATCGGCGTACTGGTGGTCAAGGTCGACCTGGACCACACCGAAAGCCTGTGGGGCAATACCCCGGAACAACTGCTGGTCACCGACCACAACGGCGTGGTGATCCTCACGTCGCGCCCGCAATGGCGCTTCCGTGCCACCCGGCCGCTGACCGCCGAGGAACGCCAGGCCATCATCGCCATCCAGCCCTACCCCACGCGCGACCCGCAACCCCTGAGCCTGAGCAGCAGCGCATGGCTGCGCCAATCCACCGCCATTGCCGAGACCGGCTGGAATGTGGAAATCCTGGCACCGCAATCCTTGATCAGCCGCCCGGTGCGCACGGTGGTCGCCGTGGGCGGCGCCACGTTGCTGGTGTTGATGCTGCTGCTGGGCCTGTTGATGCAGCGCCGTCGCCACTACCTGGACCGCATCGCCTTCGAAGCCAAGGCCCGCCGCGAGCTGGAGATGCGCGTGGTCGAACGTACCAGCGATCTGGAAGGCCTGAACCGGCGCCTCAAACAGGAAGTGCTGGAGCGCGAACACGCCCAGCAGGAACTGGTGCGCGCCCAGGATGACCTGGTGCAGGCGGGCAAGCTGTCAGCGCTGGGCACCATGTCGGCGAGTATCAGCCACGAACTCAACCAACCCCTGGCGGCGATTCGCAGCTATGCGGAAAACGCCGAGATCCTGCTCGACCACGAGCGCACCAGCGATGCCCGGGGCAATCTCAAGCTGATCAGCGAACTGACCGGACGCATGGCCTCGATCATCGCCCACCTGCGCGCCTTCGCCCGGCGCGACCGGCACGCGCCGGAGAGCGTGGCCCTGCAACCCGCCCTCGACGACGCCCTGGCACTCCTGGCCAAGCGGCGGCGCTCGATGGAAGTGGAACTGATCCGCGATTTGCCGGAAGCGACCCTGTGGGTACAGGCCGGCGAAACCCGTCTGCGCCAGGTACTGGGCAACCTGCTGGCCAACGCCCTCGACGCCCTTACCGAAAAAGGCCCGCCGCGCAAACTGTGGCTGAGTGCCGAAACCACCGCCCAGGGCGTCAACCTGTACATTCGCGACAACGGCCCGGGCTTTTGCATGGAAGCCCTGGGCCGCGCCAGCGAACCGTTCTACACCACCAAGACCCGCACCCAGGGCTTGGGCCTGGGCCTGGCGATCTGTGACACCCTGATGCGTGCCTTTGGCGGCGAACTGCTGTTTGCCAACCACAAGGAAGGTGGCGCGCTGTTAACCCTGAAATTGCGTGCCGGCTCGCCGGGCGTCAGTCTGCAACCGTCCGAGGACCGCAGTGTATGAGTATCGATAACCAGATTCAGGTGGTGTTGATCGACGATGATCCGCACTTGCGTCAGGCCCTGTGCCAGACCCTGGACCTGGCCGGGCTGAACGTCCTGCCCCTGGGCGAAGCCACCGGCCTCACCGCGCGCCTGTCGCGGGATTGGCCGGGCGTGGTGGTCAGCGACATCCGCATGCCCGGCATGGACGGCCTGGAGCTGCTGGACGAGCTGCACGGCCAGGATCCGGACCTGCCGGTGCTGCTGATCACCGGCCACGGCGACGTGCCGCTGGCGGTGCAGGCCATGCGCGCGGGAGCCTATGACTTCCTCGAGAAACCCTTCGCCAGCGACGCCCTGCTCGACAGCGTGCGCCGCGCCCTGGCCCTGCGCCGGCTGGTGCTCGACAACCGCAGCCTGCGCCTGGCCCTGAGCGACCGCCAACAACTGAGCACCCGCCTGGTGGGGCACTCGCCACAGATGCTGCGCCTGCGCGAGCAGATCGGCGCCCTGGCCGCAACCCGCGCAGATGTGCTGATCCTCGGCGAAACCGGCGCCGGCAAGGAAGTGGTGGCCCGCGCGCTGCACGACCTGTCGAGCCGGCGCAGCGGGCCGTTTGTGGCGATCAACGCCGGGGCGTTGGCCGAGTCGGTGGTGGAGAGCGAACTGTTCGGCCATGAGCCCGGCGCCTTTACCGGCGCGCAGAAGCGGCGCATCGGCAAATTCGAATTCGCCAACGGCGGCACCTTGTTCCTCGATGAAATCGAAAGCATGAGCCTGGACGTGCAGGTCAAGCTGCTGCGTCTGTTACAGGAGCGTGTGGTGGAGCGCCTCGGCGGCAATCAGCTGATCCCGCTGGATATCCGCATCATCGCCGCCACCAAGGAAGACCTGCGCCTGGCCGCCGACCAGGGCCGCTTCCGCGCCGACTTGTACTATCGCCTCAACGTCGCGCCGTTGCGTATTCCGCCACTGCGCGAGCGCGGTGAAGATGCGTTGATGCTGTTCCAGCACTTCGCCGACGAAGCCAGCAGCCGCCATGGCCTGCCGTTGCATGAGCTGCAACCGGGCCAGCGTGCCCTGCTGTTGCGTCATAGCTGGCCGGGCAATGTGCGCGAATTGCAGAACGCCGCCGAGCGCTTCGCCTTGGGCCTGGAGTTGGCGCTGGACAGCACCCCGGACAACCCCGCCAGCAGCGTGCTGACTTCCACGCCGGGCGGCTTGAGCGAACAGGTCGAGCAGTTCGAAAAAAGCCTGATCGCCGCCGAACTGACCCGCCCCCACAGCTCCATGCGCAGCCTCGCAGAAGCCCTCGGCGTACCGCGCAAGACCCTGCACGACAAACTGCGCAAGCACGGCCTGAACTTCGCCAACCCAAGCACTGACGACGAATGACCCTGCCCACCCACCAAGAGGCCGCCATGAGCCGCGACAGCCGTTACCTGGAATCCATCCTCCACCACGACATCCCCCTGACCCGCGAAATGGGCCTCAAGGTACTCGACTGGCAAGACGGGCAACTGCGACTGCATCTGCCCCTGCACGCCAATATCAACCACAAGAGCACCATGTTCGGCGGCAGCCTCTACTGCGGCGCGGTGCTGGCGGGTTGGGGCTGGATGCACCTGCAACTGCGCGAGGAAGGGATTGAAGACGGGCATATCGTGATTCAGGAAGGGCAGATCAGTTATCCGCTGCCGGTGACGCACGACGCGACCGCCATTTGCGCGGCACCGGAGGAGAAGGTGTGGAAGCGTTTTTTGGCGACCTACAGGCGCTATGGCCGGGCGCGGCTGGCGTTGGACACCTGGATCGTGAATGAGGGCAGTGAAGAGCGGGCCGTTACGTTTACCGGCCAATACGTCTTGCACCGCTAGAAGCCAATACACAAAAAAATGTGGGAGGGGGCTTGCTCCCTCCCACATTCAGATCGGCTGAGGTATTAAGAGCGGGCCAAGGTCAGCAACCGCTCACGCCACGCCGCCTTCGCCGGCAACGCCAGGAAAAACGGATTCAGCAACGACGCCCGCGCTGGATAGCTGAACGGCTCGCCACTCAACTCCAGCACCTCGCCGCCCGCCCCTTCCAATACACCCTGGGCCGCCGCCGTATCCCACTGCGAAGTCGGCGCCAGCCGCGGGTAGCAATCGGCACTGCCCTCGGCCAACAGGCAGAATTTCAACGAGCTGCCGATATTCGCCAGCTTCAACTCCCCCAACCCTTCGCTCAAACCGTCCAGCAGACGCTCTTGCTCGGGGCTGGTATGCCGGCGGCTGGCGACCACGGTGAACGCCTCACCAACTGCCGGGGCCTCGCGCACCTGGATCTGCCTGGGCGCTTCGTTCACGTCGGAACGCCACGCCCCCAGGCCGGCACCACCGAAGTAGCAACGGCCACTGGTGGGCATGGACACCACGCCGAACACCACGCGCCCCTGTTCGACCAGGGCAATATTGACGGTGAATTCTTCGCTGCCGGCGATAAATTCCTTGGTGCCATCCAGCGGGTCCACCAGCCACCAGCGCTGCCAGCCGGCACGTACGCTCTGGTCGATGTCAGCGTCTTCTTCGGACAGTACCGGGATGCTCGGGTCCAATGCGGTAAGGCCCGCAAGAATCAGATGGTGGGCGGCCAGGTCGGCCGCCGTCACCGGCGAATCATCGGCCTTGGAGGTCACCGCCACATCGGCGCGCCAGTACGGCAGGATCACTTCACCCGCCTGGCGGGCCAGTTCGATCACAGGGGCGATAAACGGGTGGCCTAAAAACAGTTCGCTCATGGGGTAAACGCTCCACGCTGAATCAACAAATCTCGTACCAGGTACAACGCCGCCAGGGCGCGGCCTTCGCTGAATTGCTCGTTTTGCGCAAGCTGCGACAGCTCGCGCAGGTTGACCCTGTCCACACGCATCGGCTCGGGCTCATCACCTTCCAGGCGTTCTTCATAGAGTTCGGTGGCGAGCACCACCTGGATTTTCTGGCTCATGTAGCCAGGGGATAACGACAGCTCGGTAATGTGTTCCAACTGCCGTGCGCCGTAGCCGGCTTCTTCCTTGAGTTCCCGGTCGGCCGCCGCCAGCACGTCTTCGCCGGGTTCGATCAGGCCCTTGGGCAACGACAGCTCATACTCATCGGTACCGCCGCAGTACTCTTCAACCAGCAACGCATGATCTTCGTCGATCATCGCCACGATCATCACTGCGCCGTAGCCGGCACCGCGGCCCACCAGGCGCTCGTAGGTCCGTTCAACGCCATTGGAAAAGCGCAATTGCACTTCCTCCACGCGGAACAAACGGCTACTGGCGACTATTTCGCGGGCGAGGACGGTGGGTTTCTGGCGCATAAGCGGCTCCTTGGCGTGATCGGGTTACTATACCGTGGCTTTTCCGATTGTCTGTGTCGGATATCTTTACTTACATGAGACCGCACCATGCCCTCTTTGCCCTGGCACGCCATCGACACCGTCCTGCTGGACATGGACGGCACCCTGCTCGACCTGCATTACGACAACCATTTCTGGATGGAACACCTGCCCCAGCGTTACGCCGAACTGCACGGGGTGAGCCGGGCCATGGCCGAGATGGAGTTGCAGCCTCTGTTCGAGCGTAACGCCGGACAGTTGCAATGGTATTGCCTGGATTTCTGGAGTGCGGAACTGAACATCCCGGTGCGCGAACTCAAGCTGGAAACCGCCCACCTGATCGCCCTGCGCCCGGATGCCGACACCTTCCTGGCGGCGATCAAACAGGCCGGCAAGCGCGTGATCCTGATCACCAACGCCCATCGTGATTCGCTGTCATTGAAGTTGGAGCGCATTGAACTGGCGCCGTACTTCGAGCGATTGATCAGCTCCCACGACTACGGCTTCGCCAAGGAAAACCCGCAGTTCTGGGATGCCTTGCAGGCTGACATCCAGTTCGATCCGGCTCGCAGCCTGTTTATCGACGACACCCTGCCGATCCTGCGCAGTGCCCAGGCGTTTGGCGTGGGGCATTTGCTGGCGGTGAAAGAGCCGGACAGCAAAAAGGGGCCAAAGGACACGGCTGAATTTGCAGCAGTCGGTGACTACCGCGATCTCATTGCCGGGCTCTGAACCCTGTGGGAGGGAGCAAGCCCCCCTCCCACCTTTTCGCCCGTGTATTACTCAGGAATACGCAGTGTCTGCCCTGGGTAAATCTTGTCCGGATGGGACAACAGCGGCTTGTTGGCCTCGAAGATCTTGTTGTACAGGTTGGCGTTACCGTACACCGTCAGGGAGATCGCGCTGAGGGTGTCACCCTTTTTCACCACGACGAAACGGGCGGCGGCAACTGCCGGGCCGGTTACGGTGATCTGGTCATCCACACTGGCCACGCCTTGAATGTTACCCAGCGCCAGCAGAATCTTCTCTTTCTCTTCCTGGGTGGCGACTTCACCGGTCACGGTCACTTTGTCGCCATCCACCGTGGTCTGCACATTCGGATTCCCCAGACCCACCTTCGCTACGTGTTCCTTCAACTGCTCACTCGCGTTGGCATTACCCGGCGTCAACAGGTCGACAATCTTTTCGCCGGCTTCTTTGATAAAGCTGAAAATGCTCATAGTGCGCTCTCCTTGGTAGTTGATTTCCAGATGCCCAAGACTAGACCAGTCCGGCAGACTTGTGTTCCAGCCCGACCAAAGACGCAAACGCGCTAGAATCCCCCCGCCATTGGAATAAGCCCTGGAGCGAAGATGGACATCAAGCAGCTGAAATTCCTCATCGCCCTCGACGAGACCCGTCACTTCGGCCAGGCCGCGGCGCGTTGCCACATCACCCAGCCAACCCTTTCGATGCGCCTGCGCAACCTTGAAGAAGAGCTGGACTTGCCGCTGGTCAATCGCGGCCAGCGCTTCGAAGGGTTCACCGCCCCCGGCGAGCGCGTGCTGGCCTGGGCACGCACGGTGCTGGCGGCCTATGACGGTTTGCAGGCCGAAGCCGCCGCCTGCCGTGGCAACCTGGTGGGTACGTTGCGCCTGGGTGTGGTGCCGTTGTCGAGCTTTGATCCGCTGGCGTTGATGCAACAACTGCACAAGGAGCATCCGAGCCTGCGCTTTGAGCTGTCGGCCCTCAGCTCCGAGCAGATCCTCGAACAGTTGGCGAGCAATCGCCTGGACCTGGGCGTGTCCTACCTCGATCGCCTGGACAACGAGCGCTTCGACTCCCTGGCCCTCGGCGAAACCCGCATGGGCCTGCTCTACGACCAGCGCTATTTCAGTTTTGGCGACAAGCCGCTGAGCTGGGAGGCCTTGATCGAACTGCCCCTGGGCATGCTCACCAGTGGCATGCACTTCCGTCAGTCCATCGACCACAACTTCCACAGCCGGGGCCTGCACCCGCAGCCGCTGTTACAAACCGACGCCGTCCATCAGTTGTTACAAGCGGTGCATGGCGGACTCTGCTGCGCCGTCATGCCGTTGGACGGCGGCCTGGACGCCCTCACCGAACATTTGCGCCTGCAACCCATCGAAGACGCCCACACCCTGGCGCGCCTGGGCCTGATCATGCGGCGCAGCGCGCCGCGTTCGGCATTGGCAGAGGCGTGTTTCGCGCTGTTTCAGAAATCGCAAACAGAGTCTTGATCGACGTCATCTATCGGTAGATCAGTACTGGCAATTAGACGCGACGCTTTGTCGCGCCTAGTCTAAACACTGATCAATCCGCCGGTGGTACTGCCCCATGAACGCCAAGCGCCCAGTCTGCGCGGCGCCTGCTCCGGAAGCGTCCGCGCCCGTCGCCAGCCAGAGCTACCAGTTTTGCAACCTTGAGCACACTGAAGTCGCCAGCACCGCCTTGGCCGAAGAAGTAGCGTTGGCGATTGCCTATAACGACATCAGCCAGGCCGTCATGCTGGTCACGCCCACGGACCTGGAAGACTTTATTGTCGGGTTCAGCATCGGCAGCGGCATTATCGCCGACGTCAGCGATATTTATGATCTGAAACTCAGCGGTTCGGGTTCGGCCCAATACGCTCAGGTGCAGATCTCCAGCCGTGCGTTCTGGAACCTCAAGCAGCAGCGCCGCCAGCTGGCAGGCACCAGCGGCTGCGGCCTGTGCGGAGTGGAAGCGATGGAACAGGCCCTGCCGGACCTTCAAGTGCTGCCCGGCGCGCCCTTGCCGCCTGCCGAATGGCTCGACGGCCTGCGCCAGCGCATCAGTGCGTTCCAGCCTTTGGGCCAGTACAGCGGCGCTGTGCATGCGGCCGTGTTCATGGATAACCAGGGCGAATTGCTAATGGGCCGTGAAGACATCGGCCGGCACAACGCCCTCGACAAGTTGATCGGTGCGCTGATCCGCCAACGGGTCCGCACCGACGGCGGGCTGGCGATTGTCACCAGCCGTTGCAGCCTCGAATTGATCCAGAAAGTCCTGCGCGCGGGCATTCAGACCCTGGTCAGCCTGTCGTCGCCCACCGGCCTGGCCCTGCAATGGGCTCGCCGGCATCACCTCAATCTCATCCACCTGCCGCAGAAAAGTGCGCCGCGGGTCTACAGCCCTGCGATGGAGAACCAGCCGTGAGCAATCATCATCAAGCCGACCAAACCCCAACCCCGCGCTACAAGCCCTACAAGGGCCCGGCTGGCGGCTGGGGTGCGCTGATCAGCGTGGCACAGGCGTGGTTGACCAGCGACAACGCGCTGAAAAACCTGCGCATGATGCTCAAGACCAACCAGAACGGCGGCTTCGACTGCCCGGGCTGCGCCTGGGGCGACTCGCCGGAAAGCGGCATGGTCAAGTTCTGCGAGAACGGCGCCAAGGCGGTCAACTGGGAAGCCACCAAGCGCCGCGTTGACGCAGCGTTTTTCGCCAAGCACAGCGTCACCGCGCTGCTGGAGCAAAGCGACTATTGGCTCGAGTACCAGGGCCGCCTGACCGAGCCGATGCGCTACGACGCCGAAACCGACCGCTACACCCCCATCAGTTGGGAAGCGGCCTTCGACCTGGTCGGCAAGCACCTCAACGCCCTGCCCAGCCCGGACATGGCCGAGTTCTACACCTCGGGCCGTGCCAGTAACGAAGCGGCGTACCTGTACCAGCTGTTTGTGCGCGCCTACGGCACCAACAACTTCCCGGATTGCTCGAACAT
Source organism: Pseudomonas sp. NFACC25 (assembly GCF_900100935.1). Taxonomy (NCBI): domain Bacteria; kingdom Pseudomonadati; phylum Pseudomonadota; class Gammaproteobacteria; order Pseudomonadales; family Pseudomonadaceae; genus Pseudomonas; species Pseudomonas sp. NFACC25. The sequence continues at coordinate 165,393 of NZ_FMUC01000011.1, read as the reverse complement.
GTGCCACGAGGCCAGCGGCGTGGCCCTGGCCCAGAGCGTGGGGGTCGGCAAAGGCACCGTGACTTTTGATGACTTCGAACATGCCGATGCGATATTCGTCTGGGGCCAGAACCCCGGCACCAACCACCCGCGCATGCTCGAACCGCTGCGTGAAGCGGTCAAACGCGGTGCCCAGGTGGTGTGCATCAACCCCCTCAAGGAGCGCGGCCTGGAGCGCTTCCAGCATCCGCAGCATCCGCTGGAAATGCTCACCAACGGCGACAAGCCGACCAACACCGCGTACTTCCGCCCGGCCCTGGGTGGCGACATGGCCATCCTGCGCGGCATGGCCAAGTTCCTGCTGCTGTGGGAGCGCCAGGCTCAGGCCGAAGGCAAGGAAGCCGTGTTCGACCACGACTTCCTCAATGAACACACGGCCAACGTGCTGGATTACCTGGGCCAGATCGACGATACCTCCTGGGATGAAATCGTCGAACAGTCCGGCCTGACCCTGGTCGAGATCGAGCAAGCGGCGCGCATGTACGCCAAGGGCAAGAACGTGATCATGTGCTGGGCGATGGGTATCACCCAGCACCGCCACTCGGTGCCGACCATCCAGGAAATCGCCAACCTGATGCTGCTGCGCGGCAACATCGGCCGCCCCGGCGCCGGCCTGTGCCCGGTGCGTGGCCACAGCAACGTGCAGGGCGACCGCACCATGGGCATCAACGAACGCCCACCGGTGGCGTTCCTCGACGCCCTGGAGCGGCGCTTCCAGTTCCAGGTGCCGCGCACCAACGGGCACAACGTGGTGGAAGCAATCCACGCCATGCTTGAAGGTCGCTCCAAGGTGTTTATCGGCCTGGGGGGCAACTTCGCCCAAGCCACCCCGGACAGCCCGCGCACCTTCGAAGCACTGCGCAATTGCGACCTGACCGTGCAGATCAGCACCAAGCTCAACCGCAGCCACCTGATGCACGGCAAAGACGCGCTGATCCTGCCGTGCCTGGGCCGCACCGACATCGACATCCAGGCCGAAGGTCCGCAAGCGGTGACGGTGGAAGACTCGTTCAGCATGGTCCATGACTCCAACGGCCAACTGCAGCCGCTGTCGAAGTTGATGAAATCAGAACCGGCCATCCTCGCCGGCATCGCCGCCGCAACCCTGGGCAGCAAACCGGTGGACTGGAACTGGTTGGTGGCCGACTACAGCCGCATCCGCGACCTGATCGCCGATACCATCCCAGGCTTCAAGGACTTCAACGAACGCCTGAAACACCCCGGTGGTTTCTACCTGGGCAACTCCGCAGGTGCCCGGCGCTGGAACACGCCTTCGGGCCGTGCCAACTTCCGCCCGAACATCCTGCCCAAGGACCTGATCCACGAGCGCACCCACGCCACGGGCCACGTGCCGGACCTGATCATGCAATCGATGCGCTCCCACGATCAGTACAACACCACCATTTATGGCCTGGACGACCGCTATCGCGGGGTCAAAGGCCAGCGTGACGTGCTGTTCGTCAACGAAGCCGACATCATCCGCCTCGGCTTCAAGCCGGGGCAGAAAGCCGACATCGTGTCGTTGTGGGAAGACGGCCGCGAGCGTCGTGTGAAGGGCTTCACCTTGCTGGCGTTTGATATTCCGGCGGGGCAGGCTGCGGCTTACTACCCGGAAGTGAACCCGTTGGTGCCGCTGGAAAGCACCGGGGATGGCAGCCATACACCGACGTCGAAGTTCGTGGCGATACGTTTGGAAGCTGCCAGTGACAATGGGCTGATCATGGCGCGTTCGGCCTGACTGATCATTTCGGGCACAAAAGAGGCCGCTTTTGCATAAAAGCGGCCGTTCCGAAGTAGCTAAAGACTCGCAAAAACTACTTAAGTTCCCGAGCTAAAACAGTAACTTAGAGAATTGTGTACAACTCGTGTTACTGGTCGGATTTCTATTGTAACCATGTCAATACAGCCTCAGGATCGCGCCGTCATCCTCTTGAGGTCTCTCTATGAAGTTCTCCTCGATTCTCTTGTTGTCCCTTGGCCTGGTCAGTGGCGCAGCCATGGCCGGTGGCACCACCGAAGCCGGTGTGGGCGGCGCATTGGGCGGGGTTCTAGGCTCGGTTGTCGGCCAGCAGTTGGGCGGCAACACCGGTTCAACCATCGGCGCGGCCCTGGGCGGCGCAGGCGGTAGTGCGGTCGGAGCCGACAAGCGCAGCCGCGGCGAAGCAGCCATTGGCGGCGCACTGGGCGCAGCCGGCGGCAACGTGGTGGGCCGCAGTGTCGGCGGCAGCACCGGGGCACTGATCGGTTCAGCGGCCGGCGGTGGCGCGGGCGGTGCGCTGGGCAACTACATGGGCAACAAGAGCGATGACGATGATCGTCGTAGTCGTGATAGCCGCCGTTATGACCGCGACGACCATCGCGGCCGCGGCCATGCCTACGGGCATCGCAAGAACAAGCATCACTACCGTCACCGCTAAGCGCTAAAGAACACTGCAAAATCAATGTGGGAGGGGGCTTACTTGCCCCCTCCCACATTGGGTTCCGTGGTGCCTGCAACGCCGAAGTCAGACAACCAACCGCTGCAACGCCTCGCGCAACATCCCCGGAATCGTCACCGGCTGGTTCGTCCCCCGATCCACGAACACATGCACAAAGCGCCCCGCAGCGCAGGCTTCCTCTTCGCCTGCCTTGAACACCGCCAACTCGTACTGCACGGAGCTGTTGCCCAGCTTGCCCACCCGCAGGCCGATGTCCAGGCGGTCGGGAAAGGCAATCGACGCGAAGTAATCGCACGCCGAACTCACCACAAACCCCACCACCTCACCGTCATGAATATCCAACCCACCCTGTTCGATCAGGTAGGTATTCACCGCCGTGTCGAAGAAGCTGTAGTAGGTGACATTGTTCACATGGCCGTACACATCGTTGTCGTGCCAACGCGTGATGATCGGCTGGAAGTGACGGTAATCGGCGCGTTGCGGCATCGAGTCAGGCATGGGCAGGTCTCATGAAAGTAGGGTTACAAGGTCACTCAAGTGGGCTTGGGCCCACTCACGCACGTCGGCGTAGGGGTAGTCTTCCAGCGCTGCGAAACCGGGAATGCCCCGCGCCTTCAACTTGGTAAACAACGGCACGCTGATACCCCCCAGGAACCGTGTCAGCCGCTCAGCGCCCGGCAACTGTCCGGTGTGCTCATGATGCCTGTGGATAAAATCACCGCACAGCCCCATGAAGTTTTTATCCACAAGTGGCGGCAGGCTCGGCGGCGCCGGCAAATGCACGACGTGACCGTGGCACACGGAGCAGTGCCCGCAGCGCTGCGGTGCATTTTCATCACCAAAGTAACGCGCCAGGCGCTGCCCCAGGCAATGTTCGGTGGCGAACAGATCGAGCATGGCGTGAATCCGCGCCACTTCCGTCACCTCGTGCTGCTTGAAGCCTGTGTATAACTCGGCGCTCAACACCTGTGGATCAAACTCGGTATCCAGCAGGCTGTAGACCTCCGTCATCTGCTTGCTTTCCAACTCGATCAGGCCTTGTTCCTGGAAGTAATCCAAGGCCTTCACCACCCGACTGCGTTCGGCATTGTGTTGCTGGTAAAGCGCATCGAAATCCACGGTCGCCCAGGTTTTCGCACGCTTGCACACCTGGATGATCGCCGCGACAAACTGCTGGCGCTCGCCGGAAAAACGCGTCAGCAGAGCCTCGGGCTCGACCAGGTACTTGAAGCGGTATTCGGCATAAAACGCGTAGCGCGGCGCGATCACGCCCTTGAGCTCCAATTGCACCAACAGTGTCTTCAGTGGCAGTTCGCGGATGTTGCTGTGGTCCGACAGCGACCTCAGCAGGAACTCCCACTGCCCTTCACTGCGCGCGGCCTGCAACTCTTCCAGCACCCGCCGAATACCGTCCTGCTCCGGCGTATCGCCATACACGAAGTTTTCCAGCACATTGAGGCTGTCGCGGTTGGCCAGAACCAGGCAGTCCGAGGGCTGCCCATCACGCCCCGCACGGCCGATTTCCTGGCTGTAGTTCTCGATGGATTTGGGCAGGTCAAAATGCACCACATTGCGGATATCGCTCTTGTCGATGCCCATGCCAAACGCGATGGTAGCGACGATGCAATTGGAGCGCCCGCCCATGAAGCGCTGCTGGATGCCTTCACGCCTGTCGTGGGGCAAGCCGGCGTGATACGCCTCGGCCTGGATACCGTTGCGGTTCAGGTGCTCGGCAATCTGCTCGGCGGTTTTCTGCAAGGTGACGTAGACGATGCTGGGCTGGTTGGCCCGCGCGCTCATCCACTGCACCAGGCGACGACGCTTGTCCGCACCCGCGACCGGCTCCACCAACAGGTTGAGGTTGGGCCGATAGAAGCCCGTGGTGACCACGTCATCCGGCGCAATGGCGAACTTGGCCTGCATGTCGGCAATCACCTTGGGCGTGGCTGTAGCCGTCAGCAGCAGCGCTTGTGGGATCTTGAACTGGCGCTGGTAGTCCGGCAGCTTCAAATAATCCGGGCGGAAGTTGTGGCCCCACTCGGAAATACAGTGCGCCTCATCCACCACCAGCAGCGAGATCTGCACACTTTGCAGGAAGTGGCGAAAACGCTCGTTCTTCAAGCGCTCCACGGAAATCATCAGGATTTTCAGCTCGCCCGACCGCGCGCGTGCCATCACGTCATTGGCGTCCTCGCGGCTTTGCGCCGAATCGATACTGCCCGCCGAAATACCGTGGCGTTGCAGGAAGCCCAACTGGTCCTGCATCAACGCCAACAACGGCGACACCACCAGCGTCAGGTGCGGCAGCAACACCGCCGACAGTTGGTAACACAGGGACTTGCCCGACCCCGTAGGAAAAATGGCCGCAGCCGAACGACCTGCCAGTACGGCGCTGACCGTTTCTTCCTGGCCCGGACGAAACTGTGGATAACCAAAGACCTGCTGGAGGGTGTCGTGCATAGGCTGTCACTCCATTGACCGCTGAAGGTGGCTTAAAAACGTAGCCCAGTAAGCTCAGCGAATCGAGAAAGGTCGCATGGAAAAAAGAGACAGGATGATACACAGGGTGCAGCAATGGCCTTGGGCCAAATTTGACAAGTTCGACTGTGGCTGTAGGAACACCACAAACCAAATGTGGGAGGGGGATTGCCCCCCTCCCACATTTCAGCCTGCGCTACAGCTGAATCAGCGGTTCTGCACCCGCTCAATCGCCGTGTCATACACCGGGTTGGCCTTCTGTTCCTTGGCCAGTTGATAGTGACGCAATGCATCCGGGAACTGCCCCGCCGCTTCGTAGATCCGCGCAATGTTGTAGTAGGCACCTGCACGTACGGTGGCAGCATTGGCACCGGTGGCGAGGGCGATAGCCTTGCGATTGGCCCAGATCGACTCGGCAGTGTTGCCGGCTTTCTGATACGCCAGACCGAGGTTGCCGTAGGCCTTGCCGAAGCCATTGTCCAGCTCGATAGCCTGGCGGAACAGGTCGATGGCCTGGTCCAGCTTGCCGGCCTGGTAGGCCGCTTCACCCTGCAGGTTCAGACGCTTCGCATCTGTTTGTACGGAAGAACTGACGGTGACGGCGGTGACCGCCACGCTGTCATCCAGCAGCGGTTTGACTTCGTTCAGCACATTCGCCGCATTCACGGTCACGCCACTGAAAGTGTTGATGTCCTGGAAGTCGCCGCTGCCGGTCATGCGGAACACCGTCCACAGGTTGCCGCTGCGGTTCTTGGGCACGTAGTAGGTACGCACCAGCGATTGGCCCATGTACACGAACACCTTGGCTTCGCTGTCGGATAACTGGCGCGAGCCTGGGTTGCCGCCATTGCTGTAGTCATGCACGGCATAAACATAGCTTTCGCCGTAGTGTTTTTTCTGCAGGGTGATGGTTTCCGGGCCGTAGCTGTCGGTGTCATCCACATCCAACTCGGCATCGGTACCCTTCTGGTTCTCGAAGTAGATGTTATTGCCGGGGAAAATCATGTGGGAATCGAGGTCACTCGGCGTCTTGCCCCAGGTCAGCACCACACGCAGGCCATCGAGGTTTTCCATCACCGGGCTGATGGCGTAGGTCATGCCCGCGCAGGGGCACTTCACCACCAGGTTGGAGTAGCCAGGCTTCTTGATGATCAGCAGGTTGCTCCCATCATCGGCGGCCTCACTGGTCAGCGTCACTTGGCCCTGGGCGTTGGTGCGGCCCACCACGTTCTGTGCGCCGTTACGTTGCAGCAGCACTTCGGCATCGGCGATTTTCTGGTCCTTGACCACCGCACTGAGCACTTCGATCGGCAACTGCCCGGCCTGGACCGAAAAAGCCACCGCACACAATGACATCGCCGAAGCAACACGAAGCAAACCCATGCCTAACTCCCTTTAAGTCGCGGGCGGAAATCGCCCTGCAAGATTTTGCGGTGAAACATACGCTGAATTCCGGGTGTCGGCGGACTTTTTATACAAAATGTGACGTGGTTTTTATCCCGCCTGCCCATTGAAGCATTGCGCTACAATCAAACCTTGCTACCCAGGAGTACGCTGCGATGAGCGAACTGACGTTTGAGCAAAAACAGGATCATTACCACAAGATCCGCCGTTCCAATTACCTGGCCAGCCTGCGCCTGGAAGGGTTCGACACCCAGCCGGCCGACGTCGACAAACCCCTGCCGACCCGCGAAGCCGTCCTTGCCAAGTACCGCAACACCCCACGCTGATGCTCGACAAATACGGGGTGGGCCAGGATCCGTACTGCTATCCCGGTAGCAGCGTCCTGCGCAACCGCCTCGATTTGCTCGACGAAGCCCGCCTGCACCAGGCCGAGCGGGAATTATCCGAAATCGCCGTAGGCAGCCTCCCGCTCTTCCCCCCGCCCTACGACCTCGACCGCCTGCAACACATCCACCGCACGCTGTTTGGTGACATCTACGAGTGGGCCGGTGAGTTGCGCAGCGTGAACATCCAGAAAGGCGACACCCTGTTCTGCACCCCGGAGCGCATCCCCCCGGAAGCCGCGAAGATCATCCGGCAGATGGAAGAAGCAAACTGGTTTGTCGGTGCCAGCCAAACCGAGTTGATAAGCAGGATTGCCGAAGCCTATGGCGACCTCAACGTCATCCACCCCTTCCGCGAGGGCAATGGCCGGGCGCAGCGGATTTTGTTCGAACAGATCATCGTCAACGCGGGGTTTTCAGTGAACTGGTGGCTGGTGAAACACGCGGCATGGATACCGGCGAATATCGATGCGGTGGCGTGTGATTATCGGGGGTTGGTGGCGATTTTTGAGCGGTGTGTCAGCAGGCCTGCAGGGCAGTGATCGTTCCTCACGCTCTGCGTGGAAATGATCTGATCAACGGCGAGGCGATGGACCAGAAAAAACACGGCGCCCTTGAGTTTTTCGCGAGCAATCTCGCTCCTACAAGCACTGCCAAGCCACAAATGCCGGAAACCGTTGTAGGAAACCTCCAAACACCGCGACATCCCCTTCCCAAACTGCTCCAAACACCCGCTTGACCCTCTACAGAAGTTACCCGTAGCTGAATGAAAATAGCGCGGTCTCAACTTTCTCGGCAGAAACCTGTGAACATCGAAAGGGCTCAACACATCGGCCACTATGGCGTCATCTTCACAGTGAATCGCTTCACTGTTGTGCCTGACAATCGGCATGCTTTGGCCAATCTATGCCTGCTTGAAGCAAAAACGGTGGCGCGGTCAACACTCTCAATGCATGTCTACTCGGACGGGTCTTAGTGACATGGCCCTTTACCTTCAATTCGCTTCCTTTCTCCTTATCTATTTGATGCTGCACTACCAAATCACAGACCCAATGCTCAGAAAGCACTTCGCAGTCACATTTCTTACAACAGGCCTTATTTTGACGTTCCTACTACCCTATGTAGCGGTGATCCTCAGAATGCCCCTCCTACCTGTCTTTGTATTCTTGATAGGCTTGGCGCTCTTCATCACTCGAAACAAATACCGCCTCCAACGCAACCAGCCCCTTCATCCACTCCTGCGTGCCCCCACCATGAACCTCGCCCCCAACTTCCCCGAAGACCCTGTGATGCAGCAACTCCTGCAACTGCTGCACGAAGAAATCGGCCTGCCGAAACACAAGACCATCCGCCTGCAAACCTCACTCAATTTCGACCTGGGCTGTGACGGCAGTGAAGCCAAGCAACTCATGGAAGCGCTGGAGCAGGAGTTCGCACTCGACCTCGGCGACTACGACACTTATCGTTACTTCAACCCACCGGTCTTTGACGTGTTCCTCAAGCGTCGGGGCAAGGGGCATGGCGACAAGGTGCCGCTGACCATCGGCATGCTCTACCTGGCCATCAAGACCCACAGCTGGGACACCCAGACACTGGAAAACCTGAGCTGAACGAAGATCAGCTCCAGGCACACCGCAACTCAAAGGTGGAGGGGCAATGATTCTGCCTATCGTCGACTAACCCTTCGCGCACAAAAAAGCCGCCCACTAGGGGCGGCTTTTTAACAGCGACCGAGTCTTACAACTTCGGACCCGCAGCCTTGATCGCATCACTCACTTCAAACTTCTTGAAGTTCTCGATGAACAGACCAGCCAGCGCCTTCGCTGCTTCATCGTAAGCCGCCTTGTCTGCCCAAGTGTTACGTGGGTTCAACAGGCCGGTCTCAACGCCCGGTACGGCCAATGGCACGTCGAGGTTGATGGTGTCGAGGTGTTCGGTTTCAGCACCGATCAGAGCGCCGCTCTGGATCGCTGCGATCACGCCGCGCGTGGTCGGGATGTTGAAGCGCTTGCCAACGCCGTAGCCGCCGCCGGTCCAGCCGGTGTTGACCAGGTAGACCTTGGAGCCGAAGCCGCGGATGCGCTTGATCAGCAGCTCTGCGTATTCGCCGGCCGGGCGTGGGAAGAACGGCGCGCCGAAGCAGGTGGAGAAGGTCGACTTGATGCCGCTGCCCGAACCCATTTCGGTCGAGCCCACCAGCGCGGTGTAGCCGGACAGGAAGTGGTAGGCCGCTTGTTCTTCGCTGAGGATGGACACGGGCGGCAGTACGCCGGTCAGGTCGCAGGTCAGGAAGATCACCGCGTTTGGCTCGCCGCCCAGGTTCTTCTCGGAACGCTTGGCAACGTGCTCCAGCGGGTAGGCGGCGCGGCTGTTCTGGGTCAGGCTGACATCGGCATAGTCGGCGTGCTTGGCCTCGTCGATCACGACGTTTTCCAGCACGGCGCCGTGCTTGATGGCTTTCCAGATAACCGGCTCGTTCTTCTCGGACAGGTCGATGCACTTGGCATAGCAACCGCCTTCGATGTTGAACACCACGCCTTCGCCCCAGCCGTGTTCGTCGTCACCGATCAGGTAGCGGCTTTCGTCGGCGGACAGGGTGGTCTTGCCGGTACCCGACAGACCGAAGAACAGGGTCACGTCGCCTGCTTCGCCAATGTTGGCGGCGCAGTGCATCGGCAGTACGTCGGAAGCCGGCAGCAGGTAGTTCTGCACCGAGAACATGGCTTTCTTCATTTCACCGGCGTAGCGCATGCCGGCGATCAGCACTTTTTTCTGGGCGAAGTTGAGGATCACGCAACCATCGGAGTTGGTGCCGTCACGCTCTGGCACGCACTCGAAGTTGGCCACGTTGAGCACTTGCCACTCGTCACGACCGGCCGGGTTGTACTGGGCCGGGTTGATGAACAGGCAACGACCGAACAGGTTCTGCCAGGCAGTCTGGGTGGTCATTTTCACGGCCAGGTAGTGGTCTTCGGCAGCCCCTACGTGAACGTGGGAAACGAAATGCTCTTGCGCGTTGTTGAACGCCTCGACGCGGGCCCACAGGGCATCGAACTTGTCGGCCGGGAACTTGCGGTTGATCGGGCCCCAGGCGATGGAATCCTGGGTGGAAGGCTCTTCAACGATGAAACGGTCGACTGGCGAACGGCCGGTACGGTGACCGGTTTCCACGACCAGCGCGCCGGTATCGGCAAGCACGCCTTCACCGCGCTGCAGGGCTTCTTTGACCAGATCGTCAACACTCAGATCGGTGTATACGGCGTTATTGGCTTGCGTCATGAGGTTCCCCGTCGGCCTGTGGCCGAGTGCTCCAAACGTTTTGTAGTAGAAAGTTGCGCACTACTACCGCGAAAAAAGTGGGCCGGATTATGCCAGAAAAGCCCAAAAAGAGTAGGGCCCTCCCGTCAGAACGCCTCTAATCCGGCATTTGACAGGTGATTTACCTGTGCTTAAACGTTTTAGTGGCGGGTGTCGGAAGGCGTGTCGATGCCTGCGCCCGCGAACAATTGCGCTACATCGGCAGCGTCGAACAGGTAGCGCTCGTTGCAGAACTGGCAGTCGATCTCGATATTGCCACCGTGTTCCACCACCAGGTTCTGCGCATCTTCCAGGCCCAGGCTGACCAGGGCGTTGCCCGAACGCTCGCGGGAGCAGCTGCAGTGGAAGTGCAGCGTCTGCGCGTCGAACAGGCGCACGGGGTCTTCGTGGTACAGGCGGTGCAGGATGGTTTCGTTGTCCAGACCCAGCAGTTCTTCGGCTTTCAGGGTATCGGCCAAGGCAATGCAGTGCCGCCAGCTTTCAGCGCGATCTTCGTCGTCCTTGATACGGTCGGCCGGCAGTTGTTGCAGCAACATGCCACGGGCGCGCTTGCCGTCGGCGTTAAGCCAGAACTTGGTGCCCACTTGCTGGGACATCACGAAATAGTTGGTGAAGCATTCCGACAGCGTCTTGCCGTCGAGGTCGACGATGCCCTGGTAACGCTGGCCTGAGGTCGGGTCGACGGTGAGCGCCAGGACGCCGTTGGGCATCAGCTCGGCGAGGCTGGCGTCCGGGGCAATCTGGTCGGCTTCATAACGGGCCAGGCCTCGGATTTCGCGCTCGCTGGAGCACTCGATCATCAACAGCGGAATCGGCCCTTCGGAACGGGCTTGCAGGATCAGCAAACCGTCGAACTTCATGGTACCCACCAGCAACGCAGCAGCGGCCATCAGCTCACCGAGCAGTTGTGCGACCGGCTCCGGATAGGGGTGCTTGGCGAGGACTTCGGCGTAGCTGCGCTCCAACGAAACCATTTCGCCGCGGGCGTCGCTCTCGTCGAAGATGAAGCGTTGGGTGAAGTCGGTATCCGGTAGATCAGTCATAGGTCTGGGTATCTGAATTGATGACAAATTGGTTACAAGGTTTATAAAATTAAACGCTTTAGCACCATCTTGGTGCGGCTTTCTCCTGGAAACAGAGAGCTTATTTAGAGCGAAGAGGGACAGTTTATGAACAATCCGGGTTTGTTCCAAGCCAAGTGGAACCTCCGGCGATGGGCTCTGTGCAATCTACTCGCTATCGGGCTGCTGTGTTTTTGGCTATGGCCCACGGGGCAGATGCTCTGTGTGATTTTCGACGAGTGGCTGTTTCACCTTCTCAACGACCCGCTGGCGAGCAACGCGACATGGCTGCACGTGTGGGCCGTGGCCAGTCTGCGGCCGTTTGATGCGGTGGTCGGGGTGATCCTGCTGATGCTGCTGATTCGCGGCGACTGGGTGTTCAAAGCCGCGCAGGTACGCCAGGCCCTGTTAGGTTTTGTCGGTATTTTGTTGCTCTTGCTGTTTATCCGCATGCTGTTTTCCAAACTCGCGGCGCAGATGGGCTGGCAACACAGCAGCCCGTCGATGGTCATCGCCGGGGCGATCCAGATGAGCGACTATTTCCCGGGGCTGGAGAAGACCTGGGAGCTGAAGGACCGCTCAAGCCAAAGCTTTCCGGGGGATCACGCCTCGGTGTTGCTGATCTGGGCAATGTTCATGAGCGTGTTCGCCAAGCGCATCGGCCAGGTGCTGGTGATCTGGGGCCTGGCGCTGTTGTTCATGATGCCGCGGCTGGTAGCGGGCGCGCATTGGGGGCAGGACGATTACATCGGCGGGGTGCTGCTGGCACTGTTGGCGTTGGGCTGGGGTTGTTACACGCCGTTTGCAGCGAAGGTGTCGGCCGCGTTGTTACACGTGACGACGCCGATCTTCAGGTTACTTGGCAAGCTGCCAGTGATCAGTGGATTGAGCGTCGTGCGCACCTCCCCTTAACGCTGCAAGCCCCCTCCCACATTTGAATGGGCCGCTGCGCAATCAGTCATCATTGCCACTGCCGCGAAACTTGAACAGGTCGCGGCGCTGCTTCTTGCTCGGCTTGCCATCGGTGGTCATCCCCGTGGCGCCCGCCTTGCGCAGGGCCGCCGCATTTTCGCGCCTGGCAATGCTGGCTTCGGTTTCGGTGTACAGCGCCTGCGCTTCGGGGGCGCCACGGCGCACAATGGAAAGTGCCTGAACCACCACGGTCTTTTCGTCAAAACCTATCCGAATCTGCAGCTCATCACCGACACGTGGCTCTTTGCCCGGTTTACAGCGCTCGCCTCGGTGATGCACCTTGCCGCTCTCAATCGCGGCCTTGGCCAAGGCACGTGTCTTGAAGAAACGCGCTGCCCAAAGCCACTTGTCCAGACGGACCTTTTCTTCCTCTTCCTGCTTTTGAGCCACTTGAATTCCTCGCTCTGACAAATGTCGCAACTGTAACGTTGAAACCCTTCGACGCATAAACCTCAAGGCTCACCTAAGATACGCCAGGTAGCACCCTGTTTTCGCGAGGATACGCCGTGACCGACTTTCCCACTTCACTCACCTCGCCTGAACAGCGTTGCGCAGGCTGCCAGCAAAGCGAACCCCTGGGTTTCGAGTTTGCTTTCGCCTACCAGCCTATCGTAGACCTTCGGGACCATTCGATTTTTGCCCACGAAGCCTTGGTGCGCGGTACACAGGGCGAAGGGGCGATGTCGGTACTGGAGAAGGTCAATGACAGCAACCGCTACCGCTTCGACCAGCGCTGCCGCACCCAGGCGATCGCCGGTGCTGCGGCCCTTGGGATGCAAACCCACCTTTCCATCAACTTCATGCCCAACGCCGTGTACCGTCCGGAGTTGTGCATCCGCAGCACCCTAGAGGCAGCTCGCGCGCACAACTTCCCGCTGAACCAACTGATTTTCGAAACACTGGAAAGCGAGCATGTAGATAACTATCGCCATTTGACGAATATTCTGCGTGAATACCGCGAGTTCGGCTTCAAGACCGCCATCGACGACTTCGGCGCGGGCTATTCGGGGCTGAATCTGCTGGCCGATTTCCAACCTGACTTGATCAAACTCGACATGGCGCTGATCCGCGATGTCGACCAGGATCGTGTCCGCCAGGTGATCGTCCAGGGGATTGTCACAATCTGTGAGCAGTTGAACGTTACTGTCATCGCCGAAGGCATCGAAAGTGCCGGCGAGCGCGACTTTCTGTCTGACTGCGGAATATTTCTGATGCAAGGCTACTGGTTCGCCAGGCCTGCATTCAAAGCCCTGGCCGAGGTTTCTCCTCAGGCGTGGGCGAATTGACCGGTTACCCATATTGAAGACATTTGACCATTTGACCGTTGTAGGTCTGCGTGAGTGGGTGGCACTTCCCGACTTGGGAGTGGCAGGCCTGCGTGCCAAGATCGACACCGGTGCCAGCACCTCCAGCCTGCATGCCACCGACATCGAGCCTTTTGAGCGCGACGGTGAGAAGTGGGTGCGCTTTACCGCGCACCTGGGCAGCGTTGTGCAACTGCGTCACCGCCGCTGCGAAGCGCCCCTGGTGACCATGAAAACCATCAAGAGCTCCAATGGCCATGCGCAGGTGCGCTACGTGATCAGCACCACCCTGGCACTGGGTGATCGGGTATGGCGGGTGGAGTTCACCCTGGCCTGCCGCAAAGCCATGCGTTACCGCCTGTTGCTGGGTTCCAAGGCGCTGATTGACGGCCACCTGGTGGTCAATCCCGGCGTCAAGTACGTTCAAGACAAGCCGGTGTTCCCGGTCTCTACTATTTCTGCCCCAGGTGCTGCATGAAGATTGCTGTGCTGTCGCGAAACCCGCGTCTGTATTCCACCCGCCGCCTGGTCGAGGCCGGCACCGAACGTGGCCACGAAATGGTGGTGATCGACACGCTGCGTGCCTATATGAACATTGCCAGCCACAAGCCGCAGATCCATTACCGCGGTAAACCGCTGGAGGGGTTTGATGCGGTGATCCCGCGGATTGGCGCCTCGGTGACGTTCTATGGCTGCGCCGTGTTGCGCCAGTTCGAAATGATGGGGGTCTTCCCCCTCAATGAATCCGTGGCCATTGCACGCTCGCGGGACAAATTACGCTCGTTGCAACTGCTCTCGCGGCGGGGCATCGGCCTGCCGGTCACCGGCTTTGCCCACTCCCCCGACGACATTCCCGACCTGATCGAAATGGTCAACGGCGCGCCGCTGGTGATCAAGGTGCTGGAAGGCACCCAGGGCATCGGTGTGGTGCTGTGTGAAACCGCGACTGCAGCGGAATCCGTGATCGAGGCATTCATGGGCCTCAAGCAGAACATCATGGTCCAGGAGTACATCAAGGAAGCCGGCGGTGCGGATATTCGCTGCTTCGTGGTGGGCGACAAGGTGATCGCAGCCATGAAGCGCCAGGCCAAGCCCGGAGAGTTCCGCTCCAACCTGCACCGTGGCGGCAGCGCCAGCCTGATCAAGATCACCCCGGAAGAACGCATGACCGCGCTGCGGGCGGCCAAGGTCATGGGGTTGGCAGTGGCGGGTGTGGATATCCTGCGCTCCAACCATGGGCCACTGGTGATGGAGGTGAACTCGTCGCCGGGCCTGGAAGGGATAGAGACCACCACTGGGAAGGATGTGGCGGGGATCATCATCCAACATCTGGAGAAGAATGGTGGACCGAATATGACCAGGACCAAGGGCAAGGGTTAGAGACGGGAGCTGTCAGCTTCAAGCTATAAGCTGCAAGAAAGGGCAAAAGCTGTGCGCCTTTCTCTTGCGGCTTCAAGCTTGAAACTTGCAGCTGTTTCTAGACCGCATCCCTTGGCAGCATAAGCCCAAGCGGCAAGCGTACCCGCGCCTCAAGGCCACCGCCGTCGCGGTTACGCAACTCGACATTGCCGCCGTGCATCGACGCAATCCGCCGCACGATCGCCAGCCCCAAGCCGGTCCCTTTGCCACCCCGGGCACGGTCGCCACGGGTGAAGGGGTTGAAGATACCCTCCAGCTCGTCCGGATCGATGCCCGCCCCCCGGTCCATCACACTCAGCACCACGTACGGCGCAGCACTGTCGCCAGACACATACGCAGCCACTTCAACATCCGAACCGGCGTGGTGCAAAGCGTTGCCGATCAGGTTGTTCAGCAGGCGCTTCATCGACACCCGACGCAACGCAAACGGCTGGATCGGCTCAAGGCGCATGCGCACTTGCTCGCCATTCTGGTTGTAGGGCGCGACAACCTCACGCACCAGGTCCGTGAGATCGACTTCCTCCACCACCTCGTCACGACCATCGCGAATAAACGCCAGGAACTGGTCGAGAATCGCGTCCATGTCTTCGATGTCGCGAACCATGTCGTCGGTGAGGTCGCTATGGTTGCCCATCAGCTCCAGGGACAGGCGCAATCGCGTCAAAGGCGTGCGCAAGTCATGGGACACCCCCGCCAGCATCAGCTCGCGCTCGCGCCCGGCCTGTTCGACATCCTCCGCCATCTGGTTGAAGGCGCCATACACCTCGGTCATTTCACTGGGCGTATCGCTGACCGGCAGGCGCACGCTGCGCCCCTGGCCCAATTGGCGGGCGGCAAACACCAGGCGTTTAAGCGGTTGGTTGAGCTGGCGAACGAAAATCCACGCCGACGCGGTGGAAAGCAAGCCGATGGCCAGGAACCAGCCCAACACGTTCCAGATCTTCTGCCCCCGCAAAGGGTGCGGATACAGCGGAACCTTGATCCAGGCATCGCCAAGGCTCGGCGCCCTTACCCACAGCGCAGGTGAAACATGCATGCGCAAGCGCACCTCGGTGTCCTCGCCCAGTTCGGCCTGCATCTGGCGCTGGTAGATCTCGCTGTAGGGCCAATGCTGCTCACCCTCGGGTACACCAGCCCCGTCAACGCGGGTCAACGTCGAGGCCTTGGCGACCTTTTCGCGGTTCTCAGGGTCTACGGCCCAGTAACCACGCAGCGTCAGGGCGACACCGTGGCTGTACTGCCGGTCCACCAGCACGTCTTCGTTCATCAGCAGATAAACCAGTGTCAGCGCCTTGGAAAACAGCACGACGATCAGCACCAGCCAAAGGGTGCGGGAGAAGAAACTTTGCGGGAACCACAGAGGGGTTTTCATAGAAGACAGCTGGACACCTTGCAGGAACGAGCGGCGCTCGCAGAATTGCAGACGCCGGGCATCCCGTCGACCCTCATGGAGTCAAGCGCCAGGATGCCCGCCCTGCAAATCATCGGTCACTTGGTTGCGGTGCCATCCGGCACAAACACATAGCCCACACCCCATACCGTCTGGATATACCGAGGTTTGGACGGGTCCGGCTCGATCATCCGGCGCAGACGGGAAATCTGCACGTCGATGGAGCGCTCCAG
The DNA here is from genome assembly GCF_900100935.1 of Pseudomonas sp. NFACC25. Taxonomy (NCBI): domain Bacteria; kingdom Pseudomonadati; phylum Pseudomonadota; class Gammaproteobacteria; order Pseudomonadales; family Pseudomonadaceae; genus Pseudomonas; species Pseudomonas sp. NFACC25. The sequence goes on along the minus strand of NZ_FMUC01000011.1, from coordinate 148,954 downwards.
GGCGTCCCATTCGCGACCGCGTGCCAGGTTCATCAGTTTGTCGCGGGTCAGCGGCTGACGCGCGTTCATCACCAGGGCCTTGAGCACGGCGAATTCACCGGTGGTGAGCATGTGCACTTCGTCGCCACGCTTGAGCTCGCGGGTTGCCAGCGACAGTTCGTAGTCGCCAAAGGTAACGCTTTCGTCTTCGCTGCCCGGCGCGCCCGGTACCGGCGGTGCCTGACGACGCAACACGGCTTTGACCCGCGCCATCAACTCGTCGGGGTTGAAGGGTTTGGCCAGGTAGTCATCAGCGCCCAGCTCGAGGCCCTTGATGCGGCTCAGCTCATCGCCCTTGGCGGTCAGCATGATGATTGGAATCTGGTTGTTCGCGCCACGCAGGCGCTTGCAGGCGGTGAGGCCGTCTTCGCCGGGCAGCATCAGGTCGAGTACGACCAGGTTGAATACCTCACGCCCCAGGAGACGGTCCATCTGCTCGGTGTTCGGCACCGCGCGGGCACGGTAGCCCTTGGAGTTGAAGAAACGCTCCAGCAGGCTGCTAAGCCCCGGATCATCATCAACGATGAGAATTTTTTCGCCTTCAGCAGTTTGTGCAGTGCTGCTCATTGGATGCTCCTCTTATCTCGGCGCGCATTATGGCGTAGCTGCCGTTATACGCACCGTGTGCATTGTTAGCAGATTTTTCCTCTACTGCCAGCGAACCCTCGCCTTCCAACCACTGGCGCAGTACCCCCCAAGGGCAGAACGCTGGTTATAATGCGGCGCCTTCGTGCAGGGCAACGTCAGATCGTTGCCGTTTACTGCCGGGCTTTTTTTCCCCGCTTGTCGTGATTTTTTCGATTTCGAGGGTCAATAGGCTGCCTCTTGACCCAGGTAGCGGCGCCGGTCGGGCCGCTCAACCAGCCGCGCAAGGCCTTGTTTTCCGGGCCTGCGGGCTGCTTTTCAGAATTTCAGGTGGTTTTATGGACAGCATCAACAGCCGCATCGCCGAAGAACTCGGCGTACGCCCACAACAGGTCGAAGCGGCCGTCGCTCTACTGGATGAAGGCTCCACGGTGCCCTTCATCGCCCGTTACCGGAAAGAAGTGACCGGCAGCCTCGACGACATCCAGCTGCGGCACCTTGAAGAACGCCTGCGCTACCTGCGAGAACTCGACGAACGGCGTATCAGCATCCTCGCCAGCATCGAGGAACAGGGCAAGCTGACGCCTCAGCTTGAACGCGACATCAAGCTCGCCGACACCAAGACCCGCCTCGAAGACCTTTACCTGCCGTACAAACAGAAGCGCCGCACCAAGGGCCAGATTGCCCTGGAAGCCGGCCTGGGCGAACTGGCCGACGGCCTGTTCAACGACCCGTCGCTGACCCCGGAGACCGAAGCCGCGCGCTTCATCAACACCGAAAAAGGCGTTGCCGACGTCAAGGCCGCCCTCGAAGGCGCCAAGTACATCCTGATGGAGCGCTTCGCCGAAGACGCCAACCTGCTGGAAAAACTGCGCAACTACCTGAAACAGGAAGCCACCCTCAGCGCCCGCGTCATCGCCGGCAAAGAGGAAGAAGGCGCCAAGTTCCGCGACTACTTCGAACACGACGAACCGCTGAAAAGCATGCCGTCCCACCGTGCGCTGGCGATTTTCCGTGGCCGCAACGAAGGCATTCTCAGCTCTGCGCTGAAAGTCGGCGACGAACTGCCGGGCACCATGCACCCGTGTGAAGGCATGATCGGCCAACAATTCGGCATCCAGAATCAGAATCGTCCTGCGGACAAGTGGCTCGGTGAAGTCGTGCGCTGGACCTGGAAGGTCAAGCTCTACACCCACCTGGAAACCGACCTGCTCGGCGAGTTGCGCGACGGCGCCGAAACCGAGGCGATCAACGTCTTCGCCCACAACCTGCACGACCTGCTGCTGGCCGCCCCGGCCGGTCCACGTGCCACCCTGGGCCTCGACCCGGGCCTGCGCACCGGCTGCAAGGTCGCCGTGGTCGATGCCACCGGCAAGCTGCTGGACCACGCCACCGTGTACCCACACGTTCCGCACAACAAGTGGGACCAGACCCTCGCCATCCTGGCCGCCCTGTGCGCCAAGCATGCGGTGGACCTGATCGCCATCGGCAACGGCACTGCCAGCCGTGAAACCGACAAGCTGGCCGCCGAACTGATCAAGAAGTACCCAGCCATGAAGATGACCAAGGTGATGGTCTCCGAAGCCGGTGCTTCGGTGTACTCGGCATCGGAACTGGCCTCCAAGGAATTCCCGGACCTCGACGTGTCGATCCGTGGCGCGGTGTCCATCGCCCGTCGCCTGCAGGATCCGCTGGCAGAGCTGGTGAAAATCGATCCTAAATCCATCGGTGTCGGCCAGTACCAGCACGACGTGTCGCAGCTGAAACTGGCACGCGGCCTGGATGCGGTAGTCGAAGACTGCGTAAACGCCGTGGGCGTGGACGTGAACACCGCCTCCGTGGCGCTGCTGGCGCGTATCTCCGGCCTCAATGCCACCCTGGCGCAGAACATCGTCACTCACCGCGACGAAAACGGTGCGTTCAAAACCCGCGCCGCGCTGAAAAAAGTCGCCCGCCTGGGTGAAAAAACCTTCGAGCAAGCCGCCGGCTTCCTGCGCGTGATGAACGGCGACAACCCGCTGGATTCGTCAGCCGTTCACCCGGAAGCCTATCCGTTGGTGCAACGTATCGCCGCCGAGACCGACCGCGATATCCGCTCGCTGATCGGCGACGCCGCATTCCTCAAGCGCCTGGATCCAAAGAAGTACACCGACGAAACCTTCGGCGTTCCGACCATCACCGACATCCTGCAAGAGCTGGAAAAACCTGGCCGCGACCCGCGTCCCGAGTTCAAGACCGCCGAGTTCCAGGACGGCGTCGAAGACCTCAAGGACCTGCAACTGGGCATGATCCTCGAAGGCGTGGTCACCAACGTGACCAACTTCGGCGCGTTTGTGGACATCGGCGTGCATCAGGACGGTTTGGTGCACATCTCTGCGCTTTCGGAGAAGTTCATCAAGGATCCGCGCGAAGCGGTGAAAGCCGGTGATGTGGTCAAGGTCAAGGTCATGGAAGTCGACATCCCGCGCAAACGCGTTGGCCTGTCGATGCGCATGGGCGACACCCCCGGCGAAAAAATCGACGGCGCCCGTGGTGCACGTCCTGGCTCGGCACCGCGCCAGTCGCAGAACCGCTCTGAAAACAGTCAACCGCGCAAGGAAACCGCCACCGCAGCGCCAAGCAACAACGCCATGGCCTCGCTGTTCGCCAACGCCAAGCAGTTGAAGAAACGCTGATGGAAATCCCCGCCGGTTTGACCCAGATCGCGTTCAGCGAACTGATCGGCTGCCGCCTGCAACGCCTCGAAGAAGGCGTTGCCGAGGTGGCCCTGACCCTGGAGCCGCACCTGCGCAACCGCGCGGGCAAGCTCCATGGCGGGGCGATTTTCAGTCTGGTGGACATCACCATGGGGCTGGCCTGCTCCAGCGCCCATGGGTTTGACCAGCAGAGCGCGACCATCGAATGCAAGATCAACTACATCCGCGCCGTGGAAGACGGCGATGTGCTGTGCACCAGCCACGTGATTCACGCCGGCCGGCGCACGCTGGTGGTCGAGGCCGATGTGTATCAGGACGAAAGACTTGTCGCAAAAGCACAGGGCACGTTCGCTGTCCTATAGCTCCCCGCCCCCGATTTGAGTTAATTTCGGCGCTGCGATAACAGCGTCGGAATTTTCTTGCTGCGCTATAGCCCAATTCATGGAGTGAAGTAGGCTTTTTTAACGCGGGTCAAATCGACTCAAAACCAGGCGATCACGCCAGTTTTAACTTCACCCTTGTAGACCGTCCTGCCCACCCCCATATTGGGGCGACTGACGCGTGAAGGAATCCAACTTGAGCGAACTTCTCAACCGCCGCCTGGCCCTGCTCGGCAAGCGCGAACACCTCTCCCTGCTAGAGCAGTGCTTGCACGGCATCGAGCGTGAATGCCTACGTGTCACCGGTGAGGGTCGCCTGGCGCAAACGCCGCACCCCGAAGCCCTGGGCGCCGCGTTGACCCATGAACAGATCACCACCGACTACTCGGAATCGCTGCTGGAGTTCATCACTCCGGCCCTGCCCAACCCGGCCGATACCTTGAGCAGCCTGGACAAGATCCACCGCTTTGCCTACACCAAGCTCGGCAGCGAATACCTGTGGAGCCCCTCGATGCCGTGCCCGTTGCCGGCCGAGGAAGACATTCCGATTGCCTACTACGGCACCTCCAATATCGGACAGCTCAAGTACGTGTACCGCAAGGGCCTGGCCCTGCGTTACGGCAAGACCATGCAGTGCATCGCGGGCATCCACTACAACTTTTCCCTGCCGGAACAGCTGTGGCCGCTGCTCAAGGAGACTGAAGGCTTCGTCGGCACCGACCGCGACTATCAGTCCACGGCCTATATCGCGCTGATACGCAACTTCCGCCGCTACAGCTGGCTGCTGATGTACCTGTTCGGCGCATCGCCGGCCTTGGACGCGGGTTTCCTGAGGGGGCGCTCGCACCAATTGGAAGTGCTCGACGCCGACACCCTGTACCTGCCGTACGCCACCAGCCTGCGCATGAGCGACCTGGGTTACCAGAGCAACGCCCAGGCCGGCCTGACGCCGTGCTACAACGACCTGGCCAGCTACACCGACAGCCTGCGCGAAGCGGTGGCAACGCCCTATGCGCCCTATGTCGAAGTCGGCACCCACAAGGACGGTGAGTGGGTACAGCTCAACACCAACATCCTGCAGATCGAAAACGAGTACTACTCCAACATCCGCCCCAAGCGCGTGACCTACACCGGCGAGCGGCCGATCCAGGCGCTGATGGCCCGTGGCATCCAGTACATCGAAGTGCGCTGCCTGGACATCAACCCGTTCCTGCCGATGGGCATCGACCTGCCGGAGTCGCGTTTCCTCGACGCCTTCCTGCTGTACTGCGCGCTGAACGACAGCCCACTGTTCGCCGATAACGAGTGCGGCAACGCCACGTCCAACTTCCTCAGCGTGGTCAAGGAAGGCCGGCGCCCGGGCCTGCAATTGCAGCGCAAGGGCCAGGCCGTGGACATGAAGGAATGGGCCACCGAGCTGCTGGAGAAGATTGCCCCGCTGGCTGCGCTGCTGGATGAAAGCCACGGCATCACCGAACACAGCCAGGCACTGGACGCCCAACTGGCCAAGGTCAAGGACCCGTCCCTGACCCCTTCGGCGCAGGTACTGGCGGCGATGGCCGAGCGCAAAGAGAGTTTCGCGCAGTTCTCCCTGCATCAGAGCGAGGTGCACGCCGAGTACTTCCGCCGCGAGCCGTTGCCGGCTGAAGAGCAGGCACGCTTTGAAGAGCTGGCGCGCACGTCGCTGGCGCAGCAGGCGGAACTGGAGCAGAACGAAGTGGGCGATTTTGATGTGTTTGTCGGCTCGTACCAGGCGAGCATTCTGGCCATCAGCAACTAACTGAAGCCGAACCCGGCTCAAAATGTGAGAGGGGGCTTGCCCCCTCCCACATTTGCCCTCATCAAGCTCAAGATTCGCTTCAACCTTTCGCCCATAAGCTAATTCGAAAATGTTATTTATTTTCGGATTCTTAGATCATTTAGTCTCCTCACACGCCGACCCTCGGCCGCCTGATTGAGGAGCTTCCCCTTGAAACTGTTAACCCCTCTGCGCCTCCTGGCCGCGTTGTCCCTGGCCGGTGCCAGCCTGTTTGCCCAGGCGGCGGATGTAACCATCGCTTACCAGACCACCGTAGACCCGGCCAAAGTCGCCCAGGCCGACGGCGCATATGAAAAAGCCACCAACGCCAAGATCGACTGGCGCAAATTCGACAATGGTGCCGACATCATCGCCGCCATCGCCTCCGGCGACGTGCAGATCGGCTACCTCGGTTCCAGCCCGCTGACCGCTGCGATCACCCGCAAGGTGCCGGTGGAAACCTTCCTGGTTGCCACCCAGATCGGCGGTGCCGAAGCCCTGGTGGCGCGCAATGGTTCCGGGATCAACAGTCCCCAGGACCTGATCGGCAAGAAAGTCGCCGTACCCTTCGTTTCCACCGGCCACTACAGCCTGTTGGCCGCGCTGAAGCACTGGAACATCGACCCATCGAAAGTGACCATCCTCAACCTCGCACCGCCAGCGATCATCGCGGCCTGGAAGCGCGGTGACATCGACGCTACCTACGTATGGGACCCGGCCCTGGGCGTGGCCAAGGAAAACGGCAAGGTGCTGATCACCTCCGGCGAGCTGGCCAAGTTCGGCGCGCCGACCTTCGATGCCTGGATCGTGCGCAAGGACTTCGCGCAGAAGCACCCGGAAATCGTCACCGCCTTCGCCAAGGTCACCCTGGATGCCTACGCCGCCTACCGCAAAGACCCACAAGCCTGGCTCGCCGACACAGGCAACGTCGACAAACTGGTGAAACTCTCCGGCGCCAAGGCCAGCGACATCCCGCTGCTGCTGCAAGGCAACGTCTACCCGCTGGCCGCTGACCAGGTGACCCTGCTGGGTGCACCGACCACCAAGGCCGTGACCGATACCGCTGCGTTCCTCAAGGAACAAGGCAAGGTCGACGCCGTGCTGCCGGACTATGCCCCTTACGTCAGCGCCAAGTTCATCACTAACTGATCCAGGAGTTCATCGCGATGGCCTTGCTACAACTGGAGCGCATCAGCGCACAGTACCCAGGCGCCACAGAACCGGTACTGTCCGACATTTCACTCGACCTGGGGCCCCAGCAATTGCTGGTGGCCCTCGGCCCGTCCGGCAGTGGCAAGACTTCGCTGTTGAACCTGATTGCCGGCTTTGTCGAGCCGTCCGCCGGGCGCATCACCCTCGATGGCGTGCCGGTCAAAGGCCCCAGTGCCGAACGCGGCGTGGTGTTCCAGGACGACGCCCTGCTGCCCTGGCAGGACGTGCTGGCCAATGTCGGTTTCGGCCTGGAACTGGCCGGCGTGCCCAAGGCGCAGCGTGAAGTGCGCGCCCAGGAAATGCTCGCGCTGGTGGACCTCGCCGGCTTCGACAATCGCCGCATCTGGCAACTCTCCGGCGGCCAGAAGCAACGCGTCGGCCTGGCCCGCGCCCTGGCCGCCGACCCGCGCGTGCTGCTGATGGACGAACCCTTCGGCGCCCTCGATGCCTTCACCCGTGAGCAGATGCAGGAACTGTTGCTGCAAGTCTGGCGGCGCACGGCCAAGCCGGTGTTCCTGATTACCCATGACATCGAAGAAGCGGTGTTCCTCGCCACCGACCTGATCCTGTTGGCGCCCAACCCGGGCCAGATCGTCGAACGCCTGCACCTGGACTTCGGCCAACGCTACGCGGCCGGTGAGTCGGCGCGGGCGATCAAGTCCGACCCGCGCTTTATCGAAACCCGCGAACACGTGCTGGGCAAAGTGTTCTCGCAACGGCAGGTGTCCGCATGAGCAGCTACGAACTCCCCGCCACCGCTGCCAAGCCGCTCGCCCACACCGTTATCCCGGTGCGGCGCAGCCTGAGCACACGCTGGATCAGCCTGTTGACCCTGGTCGCCTTGCTGGCCCTCTGGTGGGCCGTCACCGCCACCGGCCTGATCGAACCGTTGTTCTTGCCACCGCCCTCCGCCGTGCTGCAAAAAGGCTGGCTGCTGGCGACCACGGGCTATATGGATTCAACCTTGTGGCAGCACCTGGGCGCGAGCCTCAGCCGGATCGGCCTGGGCCTGGGCTTCGCGGTGCTGACCGCCGTGCCGGTAGGCATTGCCATCGGCGCCAACCGCATCGCCCGCGGCATTCTCGACCCGCTGATCGAGTTCTACCGGCCGATTCCGCCCCTGGCTTACCTGCCGTTGATCGTGATCTGGTGCGGTATCGGCGAGCTGTCCAAGGTGCTGCTGATTTACCTGGCGATCTTTGCGCCGATCGCCATCGCCACCGCGACCGGCGTACGCACCGTCGACCCGGCCAAGCTGCGGGCGGCGCAGTCGTTGGGCGCCACCCGTGCGCAGCTGATTCGCCATGTGATCCTGCCGAGCGCCCTGCCCGACATCCTCACCGGGATGCGCATCGGCCTGGGTGTGGGCTGGTCGACCCTGGTCGCCGCCGAACTGATCGCGGCCACCAGCGGCCTGGGTTTCATGGTGCAGTCGGCGGCGCAGTTCCTGGTGACCGATGTGGTGGTGCTGGGGATCCTGGTGATCGCCCTGATCGCCTTCGCCATGGAAATGGGCCTGCGCGCCCTGCAGCGTAAGTTAGTGCCTTGGCATGGCCAGGCACATTGAGTGAGAACAGCATGAGCAGCCTGACCGTTACCCCCTTGAGTACCGCCCTGGGCGCCCAGATCAGTGGCGTCGATATCACCCAGCCGCTGAGCGCCGAACACCGCGATGCCATCGAACAGGCGTTGCTCAGCCATTCGGTGCTGTTCTTCCGTGGCCAGCCGATCACCCCGCAGCAACAGGCGCGATTCGCGGCGAACTTCGGCGACCTGCACATCCACCCGATCTACCCCAACGTGCCGGAACAGCCCGAAGTGCTGATCCTCGACACCGCCGTCACCGACGTGCGCGACAACGCCGTATGGCACACCGATGTGACCTTCCTGCCCACTCCGGCCCTCGGTGCGGTGCTGAGTGCCAAGCTGCTGCCGGCGTACGGCGGCGATACGCTGTGGGCCAGTGGCATCGCGGCGTACGAGGCGCTGTCCGAGCCGTTGAAGCGGTTGCTCGATGGGCTGACGGCTACCCACGACTTCACCAAATCCTTTCCGCTGGAACGCTTTGGCAACAGCGCCGAAGACCTGGCGCGCTGGGAAGAAACCCGCAGGAAAAACCCACCGCTGTCGCACCCGGTCGTGCGCACGCATCCGGTGAGCGGGCGTAAGTCGCTGTTTGTCAGTGATGGGTTTACCACCAGGATCAATGAACTGGAACCGGCGGAAAGCGAGGCGATCCTCAAGCTGCTGTTCGCCCACGCGACACGCCCGGAATTCACCCTCCGCTGGCGCTGGCAGGAGAACGACGTGGCGTTCTGGGATAACCGCGTGACCCAGCATTACGCGGTGGATGACTACCGGCCGCAACGGCGAGTGATGCATCGGGCGACGATTCTTGGGGATGTGCCGTTCTAAACCACACTGCAAATCAAATGTGGGAGGGGGCTTGCCCCCGATAGCTCTGGGTCAGTCAACTAATCAAGTGACTGACACACCGCCATCGGGGGCAAGCCCCCTCCCACATTGACCCAGTGGTGTCAGGTTATTCAGCGCTGGATGGCTTTTCCCACAAGTTAATTCCGCCTTCCTGCGCAAACCGATCGATCTCCGCCAGTTCTTCCGCGCTGAAGCTCAAGTTCTTCAACGCGCCGACGTTCTCGATGATCTGCTCCGGCCGGCTGGCGCCGATCAGCGCGCTGGTCACCCGTGGATCGCGCAGGGTCCAGGCCAGCGCCAATTGCGCCAGGCTTTGGCCACGGCGCTGGGCGATTTCATTCAACGCACGCACGTGGGCGATGTTGGTTTCAGACAGGTGCTTGGCCTGCAACGAACCACCACCCGGACGGTTGACCCGTGCGTCGGCCGGCACGCCATTGAGGTACTTGTCGGTGAGCAAACCCTGGGCCAGCGGCGTGAAGGCAATCACCCCGGCGCCGAGTTCTTCGGTGGTGTCCAGCAGGTCTTTTTCCACCCAGCGGTTAAGCAGGTTGTAGGCCGGTTGGTGGATCAGCAGCGGGACTTTCCACTCTTTGAGCAGCGCGGCGATTTCGCGGGTTTTCACCCCGGAGTAAGACGAGATACCGATGTACAACGCCTTGCCCTGTTGCACGGCGGTGGCGAGGGCGCTGGCGGTTTCTTCCAGGGGCGTGTCGGCATCAAAACGGTGGGAGTAGAAAATATCCACGTAGTCGACGCCCAGGCGTTGCAGGCTCTGGTCCAGGCTGGCCAGCACGTATTTGCGCGAGCCGCCGCCCTGGCCGTAGGGGCCAGGCCACATGTCCCAGCCGGCCTTGCTGGAGATGATCAATTCGTCGCGGTAGTGCTTGAAGTCTTCGCGCAGCAAACGACCGAAGTTGATCTCGGCGCTGCCGTAGGGTGGGCCGTAGTTGTTGGCCAGGTCGAAGTGGTTGATGCCCAGGTCGAACGCGGTGCGCAGCAGGGCGCGCTGGGTGTCGATCGGCGTGCTGTCGCCAAAGTTGTGCCACAGCCCCAGGGACAGTGCCGGCAGCACCAGTCCACTGCGGCCTACGCGGCGATACGGGATAGATTCATAGCGGTTTTCGGCAGCAATGTAAGTCATCGAATCCTCTCTTGGACGTAGGCAAATAAGGCCTGGGAATAACGATATTCCCAGGCCTTTTAACCAGCTGAATCGCTTAAGTCTGCCCTTCCGTTTTACAGCAATTTCCTACCAGAGTGGAACGACATAGCTGACATAGAAGCGGTTTTCATCCTGCACGGTGGCACCGGTGATGTCCGGACTGGCATGGGCGTTTTTCCACGTGACGCCAAGGCCTTTGAGGGTACCGGTCGGCACTTGATACGCCACCGCCACGTTTCGCTCCCATTCACTGGTGGTGCCCTGGGCAGTGCGGATGTCATCGCCGTGGGCGTAGGCGGCGGAGAAGGTCAGGCCGTTGAGGCCGAGTTTGCCGAAGTCATATTTGTACTGCGCCAGCCAGGTGCGTTCGCCGGCATGCTGGAATTTGTTCAGCTGCATGTTGGTCAGCGCCGGGGTGTCGGCACCCGAGCCTGGGCCTTGGCGCGCGTCACCGCTGTTTAGGCCGGAGTCGAGGTACGGGAAGTCGCTGTCGCCGCTGTTTTTCTGGATGCCCAGGCCGACGGTATGGCCGTCCAGGCTGTAGCTTTCCAGCAGGCTGACGGTGGACTGGTTGATGCGGCCCTTGCTCACGCCATCGCCATACAGGCCCGCTGCGGCAAAGTCCTTGTCGCCGTCGGCGTTGCCGCCCACACCCAGGCTGCGGAACACACGCACGTCGGTATCGATCGCACCGACCGACAAGGCGTCATGGCGCTTGGCACCGAGGAAGAACTGCTGGTAGTAATCCTCAAGGTTGGAGTACCACAGGCTGACAGTGGTGTTCTGTATGCCGGTGTAGTCCGCACCACCGAACAGGAAGCGGTCGCTCTCTTTGGTCCCGCCCGCGGTGATCATGCCCTGGTCGCCGGTTTCGTTGCGGATCTTGGTCTTGAAGATATCGCCGCCGGTGAAGGTGAAGTCGCTGAGGTCCTTGGACACCAGTTGCACACCGGTATTGGTCTGCTGGTACAGGCGCCCGTCGGTGTTGGCGAGTATCGGGTTGTTGCCGTACAGCGTACCGACGCGCAACTCATCCTTGGCAAAGCGCATCTTGAACGTCGGGCTGAGCACGCCGAACTGGTCGGCGGACTTGCCATTGTCCAGTGGGAACATGCTGCCGGGGTAGCGGCCCTGGTGATCCTTGTCGTTGAGGTCGCCGCCGGAGTCGAGCTTCAGGCCGTAGAACGCCTGCAGATCGAGGCCGAAGCCCACCGGCCCCTCGGTGTAGCCGGACTTGAAGTTGAATTCGAAACCCTGGCCCCAATCCCGAATGCTATGGGCCTTGGCATTGCTGCCCACCACGTCGCGCCCCTGCTGGTTGAGATAGCGGTTGAGCAGGGTCACGTCGGCGTGGCTGTCATCGATAAAATCGGCGTGGGCGGACAGCATAAAGCTCGCCATGGCGGCTCCCACCACAGGGCTTAAAAACGTCTTCATGGGTACCGGTCTCCGTCACTGTTCTGAAATGAAAGCGTCAAACGCTTCACACAATTACGCAGTGGCCAGATGACAGTTACGCGTCAAAACAGCGTCTTGACGGATGAAATTAAGTTTAAGAAAGCCCCGTAGAACGGGGCTTTGCGGGGAGTTGAGCGTCAGCGCACCAAGTGCAGGAACTGCAGGTGGCGCTCGTACTGGTCGAGGATGTCGTTGATGATCTGCTCCTTGGTGTAGCCCACCAGGTCGTAGTCCTGGCTGCCCTCGCTCAAGTGCACTTCCGCCCGGTAGTAGCGACGATTGTTGAGCTGCTTGGACCCCATGCCGCCGCGTGCAAATGAGGGCGTGAAATAGCCGCGCATCTGCACCTGGTACACGAACGGATGCTCTTCGCCGTGGCCGATTTCCAGGCTGACGCTGTCGTTGGACGGGTCGGGCTGGGTGACGACGTTGAGGCCTTTTTCGACAAACACCGCCGTCACTTCTTCGATCGCCGGACGCACCGTGGTCTCAAGGAACCGGTACACCTCGTCCCGCGACGGGAAATGCACGGCCTGGCTCAAACGCTGGCGCCAACCGCCGGTGCCCTTGCGGGAGCCCGACACCGGTGCCAGCGAATGCAACTGCGCAATCTGCTTTTGCGACTCGAGGTAGAAGGCCTTGTGCAGCCCCCACATCATCAGCAGCAGGATCAGCGAAAACGGCAACGAGGTCAGCACCACCGCCGATTTCAGCGAATCGATGCTGCCGGCAAACAGCAAGGCACTGGTGACCAGCGCGGTCATCGCACCCCAGAACACCCGCAGCCATTTCGGTCCATCTTCATCGGCGTTGCCGCCTTTGGACGAGAGGGTGGACAGCACTACGGTGCCCGAGTCAGCGGAAGTTACGAAGAACACGAAGCTGATAAACACCGTGACCGCGATGACGGTTTTGCTCCACGGGTAGGTTTCCAGCAGCAGGTAGAGGCTCATCGACGGATCATCGATGGCCGACTGGCCGAGGGCGGTCATGCCGTGGTTGAGCACCTGGTCGATGGCGCTGTTGCCGAAGATCGACATCCACGCCAGGGTGAAGCCCAGCGGGATCAGCAGCACGCCGAACACGAATTCGCGGATGGTCCGGCCACGGGAAATGCGCGCGATAAACAGGCCTACGAATGGCGACCATGCGATCCACCAGGCCCAGTAGAACACCGTCCAGCCGCCCAGCCAGTCGCTCGGTTTGTCGTAGGCGTACACATCGAAACTCTTGGTCGGCAACGCGCCCAGGTAGTCACCGATGTTCTGGATCAGGGTGTTGAGCAAGTGCTGGGTCGGCCCGGCGAACAACACGAACAGCAGCAGCGCGCAGGCCAGCAGCATGTTGATGTCGGACATCACCCGCACGCCCTTGTCGACGCCGGCCACGGCGACCAGAATCGCCGCGCCCATCATCAGGGTGATCAGGCCGACCTGGATCCACTGGGTGTGGGCAACGCCGAACAGGTAGTCGAGGCCGGAATTGAGGTGCAGCACGCCAAAGCCCATGTCGGCCCCCAGGCCGAACACCGTGGCAATGATGCCGAAGCCATCCACCGCATAGCCGATAGGGCCATTGATGCGCTTGCCGATCAGCGGGTACAGCGCCGAGCGCAACGCCAGCGGCAGGTTATGCCGGTAGGCGAAATACGCCAGCGCCATGCCGACAAACGCAAACACGCCCCAGCCGTGCAGGCCCCAGTGCAGGAACAGCACCTGCATGGCCTGGCGCGCGGCGTCGGCATTCATGGCCTCGCCCTGGGGCGGTTGCACCAGGTGCGTCAGCGGCTCGGACACGCAGAAGAAGAACAACGTGATGCTGATCCCGGCGGCGAACAGCATGCCGGCCCAGGACAGGTAACTGAATTCGGGCTCGTCGTGGTCGGCACCGAGTTTTATCTTGCCGTAGCCCGATAGCGCGGTGACCACCACGAAGACCAGATACAGGGTCATCGCCAGCATGTAGTACCAGCCGACCGTGTTGGCCGCCCAGTTTTGCGCCGCCAGTAACCAGGCACCGGCCTGTTGCGGGATAGCGATGACAGTGATGCCGAACAGCAAGATGAAGGTGGCGGCAAAGTAGAAGACCGGCGCATTCATGCGCACCAGGCCGCTGGATGGGGTGGACGATGCACTCATGAACGATGCACCCCGAGGGTGAGGGATGTGGCTGTATAAAACGGACTCAGCAAAGGTAAGCCTCCTGTTGTGAGCGGGCAGCGAACCACCGGGTTTAACTTGAACGAACGTTCAAGTTAAACATGAATCGGCGGTTTGGGGCTAATCGCAGGGCTGAGTGGTATGACGGGTGAGCAAAGGAAATCGTTCAGCGACTGCTGACTGAAATACGGGCTCCATGTGGAATGCCGTCAAAATGTGGGAGGGGGCTTGCCCCCGATGGCGGTGGGTCAGCCAATTCATTTTTGACTGACACTCCGCTATCGGGGTGCAAGCCCCCACACAGGGTTTTGTGTGATTTTTAAGACCGGCGCTATTTTTGCGCCCCATCATCATGCTGCAGATTCGCCTGCGTAATATTCGCCCCCGCCGGCACACTGCGGGTCAGCCACACATTGCCGCCAATGGTCGAGCCCTTGCCGATGGTGATGCGCCCGAGGATCGTCGCCCCGGCATAGATCACCACATCATCCTCGACAATCGGGTGGCGCGCATGGCCCTTCTGCAACTGCCCATCTTCGTCCGCCGGGAAGCGCTTGGCCCCCAAGGTGACGGCCTGATAGATGCGCACCCGCTCGCCGATGATCGCGGTTTCGCCGATCACCACGCCCGTGCCGTGGTCGATGAAGAAGCTCGGGCCGATCTGTGCGCCGGGGTGGATATCGATGCCGGTGGCCGAGTGGGCGATTTCCGCGCTGATCCGTGCCAGCAGCGGCAAGCCGGCGCGGTACAGGTGGTGGGCCAGGCGATGGTGAATCACCGCGAGGATCCCCGGGTAGCACAGCAGCACCTCATCCACGCTGCGCGCGGCCGGGTCGCCGTGGTAGGCGGCGAGTACATCGGTGTCCAACAGGCTGCGCAAGGACGGCAAGGCCAGGGCGAAATCCTGGATCAGCCGGATGGCATGGGCGTCGATCTGGCTGTCATCCTCGCCGCCCTGGCGCGCGGCATAGCGCAACTCCAGGCGCGCCTGGGCCAGCAAGGCATTCAGCGCAACGTCGAGGGTATGGCCGACGTAGAAATCTTCACTTTCTTCACGCAAGTCCGCCGGCCCCAGGCGCATCGGAAACAACGCACCGCAGAGGGACTCGAGAATCTGGGCAACGGCTTCACGGGACGGCAATTCGCGGCCGCCATGCTCGCCGCTCAAGCGGCCATTGCGTGTTCGCCACTGGTCACGGGCGCTGCGCAGTTGGCTGACGATGGTCTGTAATTGCCAATGGCTGGAACGCTCACTCACGGTATTCACTCCTGACGTAATGGCCATCACTTTACGGTATCCACCCTGGCCGCCCTTAAGAACCAATGGTGTGATGCTAAGAACCATCAGGCATAAGCGATTGACGGTTGCTCGATGAAAAGTGCCTGCCTATAGTCGCTCCATCCCTTAGCCACCGTGCGTAGCCATGATCAAGCAACAGCTCGACCGTTTTAACCGCCTGGAACTGCTCGGCGGCGCCACCGCCCTGGAAAAACTCGAACGGCTGTCGACCTGGTTGGGACGCGACATCTACGTCAAGCGCGACGACACCACGCCGCTGGCCATGGGCGGCAACAAGCTACGCAAACTCGAATACCTGGCAGCCGATGCCATCGCCCAGGGCGCCGATACCCTGGTGACCGCCGGCGCGATCCAGTCCAACCACGTACGCCAGACCGCCGCCCTCGCCGCCAGGCTCGGCCTGGGCTGCGTAGCCCTGCTGGAAAACCCCACCGGCACCGAAGACCCCAACTACCTGGGCAACGGCAACCGCCTGCTGCTGGAGCTGTTCGACGCCAAGGTAGAGTTGGTGGAAAACCTCGACAACGTCGACGACCAACTCAACGCCCTTGCCGATCGCCTGCGCAGCAACGGCAAGAAACCGTACCTGGTGCCCATCGGCGGCTCCAATGCCCTCGGCGCCCTCGGTTACGTACGCGCCGGCCTGGAGCTGGCCGCACAGATCGAAGACAGCGGTATCGAATTCGCCGCCGTGGTGCTGGCCTCCGGCAGCGCCGGTACCCACAGCGGCCTGGCCCTGGCCTTGAGTGAAGTGCTGCCGCAGTTGCCCGTGATCGGCATCACCGTATCGCGCACCGAAGAAGCGCAGTTCCCGAAAGTCCAGGGCCTGGCCGAACGCACGGCCGAGTTGCTCGGCGTGGACATCCCCGACGCGTTCAAGGTGATCCTGTGGGACGAATATTTCGGCCCCCGTTATGGTGAACCGAACGCCGGCACCCTGTCGGCGGTCAAGCTATTGGCGAGCCAGGAAGGCCTGCTGCTGGACCCGGTCTACACTGGCAAGGCCATGGCCGGCTTGCTGGACGGTATCGGGCGTCAGCGTTTTGAAGACGGGCCGATTATTTTCCTGCATACCGGCGGGGCACCGGCGTTGTTTGCCTATGACTCGGTTTTCAACTGAATAAACGCGGGCTAAATGTGGGAGGGGGCCTGCCCCTCCCATATTAGACTCGCCAAATATTCCTAAATAGAATATCAAATAAGATTTATATTATTTTCAAGTCTTAAAAGCCGGCTTTATCATCGCGCCGCAGGCGAAGACGCGCTACGCGCTTTAAGGCAGGATACGACTACCGCGTCACCTGCTTCGCTCAACATAAAAACACAGGGGCTCTTCATGACTATTTCTGTATTGCGTCGCACGTTGCTGGTTGGCACTTTGGGTCTGGCTCTCGGCGCCGGTTGGCTGGGCCAGGCGGTTGCCGGCGAGCAACTGGGCAACATCAAAAAGGCCGGCGAGATCAAAATCGGCCTGGAAGGCACCTACCCGCCGTTCAGCTTCGTCGATGAAAGCGGCAAGCTCAGCGGCTTCGAAGTCGAGCTGTCCGAGGCCCTGGCCAAAGAGCTGGGCGTGAAGGTCAAGCTGCAAGCCACGCCATGGGACGGTATCCTCGCCGCCCTGGAATCCAAGCGCCTGGATGCGGTGGTCAACCAAGTCACCATCTCCGAAGAGCGCAAGAAGAAGTACGACTTCTCCACGCCTTACACCGTGTCCGGTATCCAGGCGCTGGTGCTGAAAAAGAACGTCGACACCATCAAGACCGCCGACGACCTGGCCGGCAAGAAAGTCGGGGTAGGCCTGGGCACCAACTACGAACAATGGCTCAAGGACAACCAACCCAAAGCCATTATCAAGACCTATAACGATGACCCGACCAAGTTCCAGGACCTGCGCATCGGCCGTATCGACGCCATCCTGATCGACCGCCTGGCCGCCCTGGAATACGCCAAGAAAGCCCCGGACACCGCCGCTGCCGGCGACGCCTTCTCCCGCCAGGAAGCCGGTATCGCCCTGCGCAAAGGCGAGCCCGAGCTGCTTGAAGCGGTGAACAAGGCCCTCGACAAGCTGCGCGCCGACGGCACCTTGAAGAAGCTGTCCGAGAAGTACTTCAACGCTGACGTCACTCAATAATGGAAGCAGGTTTCCAACTCGCGCTGGACTCCGCGCCCTTTCTGCTCAAGGGCGCGTATTACACGGTGCTTCTCAGCCTTGGCGGGATGTTTTTCGGCTTGCTGCTGGGCTTCGGCCTGGCCTTGATGCGGCTGTCGCGCTTCAAGCTGCTGAGCTGGACAGCCCGCGTCTACGTGTCGTTCTTTCGCGGCACGCCCTTGCTGGTACAGCTGTTTTTGATCTACTACGGCTTGCCGCAAGTGGGCATCGAGCTGGATCCGATCCCGGCCGCCATGATCGGCTTCTCGCTGAACATGGCCGCCTACGCCTGTGAAATCCTGCGGGCCGCCATTGCCTCCATCGAGCGTGGCCAATGGGAAGCCGCCGCCAGTATCGGCATGACCCGTGCGCAAACCCTGCGCCGGGCCATCCTGCCGCAGGCAATGCGCACCGCCCTGCCACCGTTGGGCAACAGCTTTATTTCGCTGGTCAAGGACACCGCGCTGGCCGCCACCATCCAGGTGCCAGAACTGTTCCGCCAGGCTCAACTGGTGTCTGCGCGCACCTTCGAAATTTTCACCATGTACCTGTCCGCCGCCCTGATCTACTGGGTGCTGGCCAGCATCCTGGCGCATTTCCAAAACCGCCTGGAAGACCGGGTCAACCGGCATGACCTGGAGTCTTGAAGCATGATCGTGGTTGAAAAACTGACCAAACAATTCAACGGTCAGGTGGTACTCAACGGCATCGACCTGGAGGTCAAGGAAGGCGAAGTCGTCGCCATCATCGGCCCCAGCGGTTCCGGCAAGACCACCTTCCTGCGCTGCCTGAATTTCCTCGAAGAACCCACCAGCGGCCGGATCAAGGTGGGCGACATCCAGATCGACGGCAGCAAACCGCTCAACCAGCAACAAGGCCTGGTACGGCGCCTGCGCCAGCACGTGGGTTTTGTGTTCCAGAACTTCAACCTGTTCCCCCACCGCACAGCGCTGGAAAACGTCATCGAAGGGCCGACCGTGGTCAAGAAGATGCCGCGGGAAGCCGCTGTTGCCCTTGGGCGCAAGCTGCTGGCGAGGGTCGGCCTGGCGGGCAAGGAAGACGCCTACCCACGGCGCTTGTCGGGCGGCCAGCAACAGCGCGTGGCGATTGCCCGCGCGCTGGCCATGGAACCGGAGGTGATCCTGTTCGACGAACCCACCTCGGCGCTGGACCCGGAGCTGGTGGGCGAAGTGCTGGCGACCATCCGCAGCCTCGCCGAAGAAAACCGCACCATGGTCATCGTCACCCACGAAATGAGCTTTGCCCGCGATGTGGCCAACCGGGTGATCTTCTTCGACAAGGGCGTGATCGTGGAGCAAGGCGAAGCCAAGGCGTTGTTCGCCAACCCCAAGGAAGAACGCACCCGGCAGTTCCTGAGCAAGTTCCTCGCCCACTGATGTGGCGAGGGAGCTTGCTCCCTCACCACACAATCTGCTCCTACAGAAAACCCTCGCCATCCACGCGTAAACCCGCCGTCTCCCTGATCCAAAAATCCCCCGCCCAGTCAGACCCTTCTGAATCTGCTCCAACCTGCCGTTTAGCCTTTTGCCGCCATTGACGCTCCTTGGTCAACCCTCTTATCTAGCGTCCAGAGGATTGGATCCTATCCCGGCTACTCACTGAATCGTTCCTTTCAGCCCACCTGCGCACCCGCGCCACGGGGCTGGAACGATTGCTGCTGGCTGCATCAAGGAGATTACTTATGACGCGCACTGCAACCCCGGCCCTGCTCACGGCCCCCACCTTGCCCCAGGCTAACCGGCACGGCATCAACGCACTGGCGGCCAGTCAACTGCAGGTGGACATCGCGCCTTACCCCGGCATGGATGAGGGCGACCTGATCGAACTGTTCTGGAACAACTGCTTTGCCGCCTCACGCAGGGTGAGCGCGTGCAAGGTCGGCTCGCCGACCCATCTGCGGGTGCCGGAAAGTTTTGTGCTGGACGGCCTGGCCCAGGTGCATTACCAGGTCATGCAAGTCGGGCGTGCACCTGCCCGCTCGGCCGTGAAAGGTGTGTGTGTAAAGACCCGATACCCCGGCGGCCAGCCCTCCCCCCTGTACAGCGACGAAAACCACAACCTCGCCCCCGTCGGTTTGCCCGAGTCCATCCGTCGCTACGGCGTCAACGGTCGCCAGGTGCGACGGGGCATTCCGCTGACCATCGCGCCTTACCTGAACATGGCCACGGGCGATGCCATCACCCTGCGCTGGGGAGACGTACGCATGGACCTGCCCAGGATCCAGGCCAAAGCCGTCGGGGTGGTCGTGCAGGTGTGGGTGCCTTCGACGGTGATTGTCGAGGCCGGTGACGACAGCCGCCTGGAGGTGACGTACTGCATTCTCGATCGTGTCGGCAACAATTCGCGCTGGGCGCCCACACGTACGTTGCGCATTGCCGCCTGCGCGCCGAGCCAGCCGGCCGGGACCGCGCGGGTCTACCAACCACGGCCCCTCGGCTCACCCTGTGAACCGGGGTGACAGACCTTCTATGCATATTCCCAAAAGTTAGTTTATTTAAATATTTAACACGCTTAGGGTATATGCACCGGACCACCGGACATCTCTGATTTTTCTGTTTTTATTTCATTGAATGCGAGGTCGGTATGGTCAGAATTACCCCGGTGCATAACGCCAGGGCATTACGTGCAGCCAAGGAGCGGCGCTGATGTCTAACTTGGCTCTAACACCCCCCCAGAGTGATCTGGACGTTGCTCCCCTGCTGTTGCCGGCCACCGTGCTGCGCAACGATGCAGAGGCGCTGAAGGCTGCCCATGAGCTGGCCCAGGCCGCGCGCCTGCAAGCCGCCCAGCGTGACCAGCAACGCAAGCTGCCGTGGGCGCAGATCGAACAATTCACCCGCAGTGGGCTGGGCAGTATTTCCATCCCCCGCGAATACGGCGGCCCACAGGTGTCGTTCACCACCCTGGCGGAGGTGTTCGCGATCATCAGCGCGGCAGACCCGGCCCTCGGGCAGATCCCGCAGAACCATTTCGGCATTCTGCAGGTGTTGCAGGGCGCCGCCACCGAGCGTCAGAAAGAGCACCTGTTCCAGAGCGTGCTCGACGGCTGGCGCATCGGCAATGGCGGACCTGAACGCGGCACCAAAAACACCCTGGAGCTCAAGGCGCGCATCACCGCCCAGGGCGATGGTTACGTGATCAGCGGCCAGAAGTTCTACTCCACCGGCGCGCTGTTTGCCCATTGGGTGGCCGTGAAGGCGCTGAACGACGACGGCAAGCAGGTCATGGCGTTTGTACGCCGTGGCACCGCAGGGCTGCGCATCGTGGATGACTGGTCGGGCTTCGGCCAACGCACCACCGCCAGCGGCACCGTGCTGCTGGACCGCGTGCCCGTGGACGCCGAACTGGTCGTAGACAACTGGCGCATCGGCGAAAGCCCGACTATCCAGGGCGCCGTTTCCCAACTGATCCAGGCCGCCATCGACGCCGGCATCGCCCGTGGCGCGCTGGATGACACCATCGCCTTTGTGCGGGAGCGTTCGCGCCCGTGGATCGACGCCAAGGTCGAGCGCGCCAGCGATGACCTCTACGTGATCGCCGATATCGGCAAGCTGAAGATCGAACTGCACGCCGCCGAGGCGCTGTTGCGCAAGGCCGGGCAAGTGCTGGACCAGGTCAGCGCCGCGCCGATCACCGCACAGTCCGCCGCGCGTGCGTCGATTGCCGTGGCCGAAGCGAAGGTGCTCACCACTGAAGTGTCGTTGCTGGTCAGCGAAAAGCTCTTCGAACTGGCCGGCAGCCGCGCCACCCTCGCCGAATTCAACCTCGACCGTCACTGGCGCAACGCCCGGGTGCACACCCTGCACGACCCGGTGCGCTGGAAGTATCACGCCGTCGGCGCCTATCGCTTGAACGGCACGTTGCCGGCTCGCCATTCCTGGATTTAACCGACCAGACCTCTGGAGAAACTCATGACCTTTTCTCACCGTGTCGCGGTTATCACCAGCGACGAACAGGCCCTTATTGTCGCCAGCGACCTGGCCGAAGACTTGCGCCGCGACAGCGCCCAGCGCGACCGCGAACGCCGCCTGCCGCTGCCCGAACTGGACGTGTTCTCGCGCTCCGGCCTGTGGGGCATCAGCGTGCCCAAGGCATTTGGCGGCGCGGGGGTTTCCAACGTGACCCTGGCCAAGGTCATTGCCCTGATCGCCCAGGCGGATGCCTCCCTGGGCCAGATTCCGCAAAACCATTTCTATGCCCTCGAAGTGCTGCGCGTGAATGGCAGCCCTGAACAGCAACAACGCCTGTACGCCGACGTACTCGCCGGCCAGCGTTTCGGCAACGCCCTGGCAGAACTGGGCACCAGGACCGCCCACGACCGTGTTACGTCCATCACCCGCGACGGCGACGGCTTCCGCATCACCGGTCGCAAGTTCTACGCCACCGGCGCGATCTATGCCCAGCGCATTCCTACCTCGGTGGTGGATGAGCACGGCATCCAGCAACTGGCCTTTGTCCCCCGTGACAGCGAAGGCCTGACGGTCATTGACGACTGGAGCGGCTTCGGCCAGCGCACCACCGGCAGCGGCTCGGTGGTGTTCGATAACGTGTGGGTTGCTGCCCACGACGTGATCCCGTTCCAGAGCGCTTTCGAACGCCCGACCACGGTCGGCCCGCTGGCGCAGATTCTTCACGCCGCCATCGACACCGGCATCGCCCGCGCCGCCTTTGAAGATGCACTGCACTTTGTGCGTACCAAGACCCGCCCATGGATCGACTCCGGCAACGACAAGGCCACCGAAGACCCGCTGACCCTGAAGAGCTTCGGCCACCTGAGCATTCGCCTGCACGCCGCTGAAGCCTTGCTGGAACGTGCCGGTGTTTACCTCGATCGCGCCCAGGCCGACAGCAATGCAGAGACCGTGGCGGCAGCGTCCATCGCCGTCGCTGAAGTCCGCGCCTTGAGCACCGAGATTTCCCTGGCCGCCGGCAGCACCCTGTTCGAGCTGGCTGGCAGCCAGGCCACCCTCGCCGAGCACGGCCTCGACCGCCACTGGCGCAACGCCCGCGTGCACACCCTGCACGACCCGGTGCGCTGGAAGTACCACGCTGTGGGCAATTACTACCTCAACGCTGAAAACCCGCCACTGCGGGGGACCATTTGATGGCAAAGAAAAATATCCTGCTCAATGCCTTCAACATGAACTGCATCGGGCATATCAACCACGGTATGTGGACCCATCCACGGGACACGTCCACCCAGTACAAAAGCATCGAGTACTGGACCGACCTCGCGCAAACCCTGGAGCGCGGGCTGTTCGACGGTTTGTTCATCGCCGATATCGTCGGCGTGTATGACGTGTACCAGAACTCCATTGATGTGCCGCTCAAGGAGTCGATCCAGCTGCCGGTCAATGACCCGCTGTTGCTGGTTTCGGCGATGGCCGCCGTGACCAAAAACCTCGGCTTCGGCCTCACCGCCAACCTCACCTATGAGCCGCCGTACCTGTTCGCCCGGCGCATGTCCACGCTCGACCACCTGAGCCGCGGCCGGGTGGGCTGGAACATCGTCACCGGCTACCTCGACAGCGCCGCCAAGGCCATGGGCCTCACCGAACAGGTCGAGCATGACCGGCGCTACGACCAGGCCGATGAATACCTGGAGGTGCTCTACAAACTCTGGGAAGGCAGCTGGGAAGACGACGCGGTGCTCAACGATCCGCAGGCGCGGGTCTATGCGCAGCCGGGCAAGGTGCACAAGGTCGAGCACCATGGCGAGTTCTACCAGGTGGAGGGTTATCACCTGTGCGAGCCGTCGCCGCAGCGTACGCCGGTGCTGTTCCAGGCCGGCAGTTCAGACCGTGGCCTGTTGTTCGCCGGGCGCCATGCCGAGTGCGTATTCATCAGCGGGCAGAACAAGGCCGCGACCAAGGTGCAGGTGGACAAGGTGCGCGCCAGCGCGGTCGAGGCCGGGCGCAACCCGGATGACATCAAGGTGTTCATGGGGCTGAACGTGATCGTCGGCGCCACCGAAGAACTGGCCTGGGCCAAGCATGCCGAGTACCTGAGCTATGCCAGCGCGGAGGCCGGCGTCGCGCACTTTTCGGCGTCCACCGCGATTGATTTTGCCCAGTACGAACTGGACGAGCCGATCCAGTACGTGAAGAGCAACGCGATCCAGTCGGCCACCAAGAATCTGCAGAACAACGACTGGACCCGACGCAAGTTGCTCGAACAGCATGCCCTCGGCGGGCGCTATATCACCCTGGTCGGCTCCCCCGAACAGGTCGCTGACGAGCTGGAATCCTGGATCAGCGAAACCGGGCTGGATGGCTTCAACCTCACGCGCATTGTCACGCCGGAAAGCTATGTGGATTTTATCGACCTGGTAGTGCCGGAGTTGCAGAAGCGGGGGTCGTACAAGACCGAATATGAGAGCGGCACGCTGCGGGAAAAGGTCTTCCACGGCAGTGCTCGCCTACCCGAACAACACACCGGATCTACCTACCGCCACTGAACAAAAAAGGTGGGAGGGGGCAAGCCCCCTCCCACATTGGATCTGCATTGTTTGCCCTAATACCTTATGACTGGAAAGCCACTATGAAAAAGACATTCCTCAATAACCCAGTCAAAGCACTGGCCCTGGCCTTCGGGTTGTTCAGCTCGGCGGTGTTCGCCGCCGATGCACCGTTGAAAATCGGCACCACCGCCGCCTTCGCGATTCCCCTGGAGGCCGCCGTCGCCGAAGCCGGCAAGCAAGGCTTGAAGGTCGAGCTGGTGGAGTTCACCGACTGGATCGCGCCCAACGTCAGCCTGGCCGCCGGCGATATTGACGTGAACTACTTCCAGCACATCCCGTTCCTGGAAAACGCCAAGACCGCCGCCGGTTTTGACCTGGTGCCGTACGCGCCGGGCATCATCAACAACGTCGGGCTGTATTCGAAAAAGTACAAAAGCATCAACGACCTGCCCCAGGGCGCCAGCGTGGCGATTGCCAACGACCCGATCAACAGCGGTCGCGGCCTGCAACTGCTGGCCAAGGCCGGCTTGATCACCCTCAAGCCGGGCGTGGGCTACAAGGCCACCGAAGAAGACATCGTCAGCAACCCGAAGAAGATCAAGATCCTGCAAGTCGAGGCCGTGCAACTGGTGCGCGCCTATGACGACGCGGACCTGGTGCAGGGCTACCCGGCCTACATCCGCCTGTCCAAGACCTTCGATGCCGAGTCGGCGCTGCTGTTCGACGGCCTCGACCACCCGGAATACGTGATCCAGTTCGTGATCCAGCCAAAAAGCAAAACCGACCCGCGCGTGATCAAGTTCGTCGACATCTACCAGCACTCGCCGGTGGTGCGTGCCGCCCTGGATAAATCCCTCGGCAAGCTCTACCAAGTCGGTTGGGAAGATAAAAAATGACCGCCGCCCACGCTCGACTGCGCGACCTGGGCTCACCGCCCAGGGACGCCGAACAGACAGAACTGCATCCGGACCTGAACCGCGCGCACGTGCGCTTTATCAACCTGGGCAAGACCTACGACGGCGGCGTGCATGCCTTGCAAGGCATCGACCTGGCGATCCAGCGCGGTGAAGTGTTCGGCATTATCGGCCGCAGCGGCGCCGGCAAGTCCTCGCTGATCCGCACCATCAACCGCCTGGAACAACCCAGCAGCGGGCGCGTGCTGATCGATCAGGTGGACATCGGCGACTTCGACGAAGACCACCTGGTGGCGCTGCGCCGACGTATCGGCATGATCTTCCAGCACTTCAACCTGATGTCGGCCAAGACCGTGTGGCAGAACGTCGAATTGCCGCTGAAAGTCGCCGGCGTGCCCAAGCCCCAGCGTGAGCAAAAAGTGCGCGAGCTGCTGGAATTGGTCGGCTTGCAGGACAAGCACAAGGCCTACCCGGCGCAGCTGTCCGGTGGGCAGAAACAGCGCGTGGGCATTGCCCGTTCGCTGGTGCACGACCCGCAGATCCTGCTGTGCGACGAAGCCACCTCGGCCCTCGACCCGGAGACCACCCAATCGATCCTCGGCCTGTTGCGCGAGATCAACCGGCGCCTGGGCCTGACCATCGTCTTGATCACCCATGAGATGGCGGTGATCCGCGACATCTGCGACCGCGTGGTGGTGCTGGAACACGGGCGCATCGTCGAGCAAGGCCCGGTGTGGCAAGTGTTCGGCAACCCGCAACATGAGGTCAGCCAGACCCTGCTGGCGCCGCTGCAACATGGGCTGCCGGAAGAACTGCAAAGCCGTTTGCACCCCCAGCCTGAATCGCCGGACGCCGCCGTGGTGCTGCGCTTGCAGTTCACCGGCAGTGCCAGCGATGAACCGGACCTGGCCGCGCTGTTCAGCGCCCTCGGCGGGCGCGTGCGCTTACTGCAGGGCGGTGTCGAACGGATCCAGGGGCATGCCTTGGGGCAACTGCTGCTGGCGGTGAATGGCTCACCCCATAACAGCGAAGAACTGCGCAACCGCGCTGCGAACTGGGCACAACAGGTGGAGGTGCTGGGCTATGTGGTTTGATCGTTTGGTGCAAGGCGCCATCGACACTTTGTTGATGGTCGGCGTGTCGTCGTTGATCGCCTTGCTGGTGGGGATTCCGCTGGCGGTGTTTCTGGTGACCAGTGACAAGGGCGGCATCTACCAGGCGCCGACGCTGAACCGGGTGCTGGGGGCGTTCGTCAATCTGTTCCGCTCGATTCCGTTTTTGATCCTGATGGTGGCGCTGATCCCGTTCACGCGGCTGATCGTCGGCACCACCTATGGCGTGTGGGCGGCGGTCGTACCGCTGACCATCGCCGCCACACCGTTCTTCGCGCGGATCGCCGAAGTGAGTCTGCGCGAGGTCGACCACGGCCTGATCGAAGCCGCCCAGGCCATGGGTTGCCGGCGCTGGCACATCATCTGGCATGTACTGCTGCCCGAGGCGCTGCCGGGGATTGTCGGCGGGTTCACCATCACCCTGGTGACCATGATCAACTCGTCGGCCATGGCCGGGGCGATCGGGGCCGGTGGCTTGGGCGACATTGCCTATCGCTATGGCTACCAGCGCTTTGATACGCAGATCATGCTTACGGTGATTGTGCTGCTGGTGATCCTGGTGGCGGTGATTCAACTCGGCGGCGATCGCCTGGCGCGAGTGCTGAACAAGAGGTGAGGTATAGTCGGGCCATCTCAGTGCCCGGTATTCATCACCATGCCCCTCAAGCCCGACGACCTCGACCAGATCACGTCCACCACCCTCGGCCACTACAACAGCGTGGCCGAGAGCTTTCGTGAAGGCACCCGCGATCACGATGTGAGCCAGAACATCGACGCGCTGCTGCGGCATATCCAGGGCTCGGCGCCCTTTACCGTGCTGGATTTCGGCTGCGGGCCGGGGCGGGACTTGCAGACCTTTACGCGCCTGGGGCATATCGCCGTCGGCCTGGATGGCTCCGAGCGGTTTGCGCAGATGGCGCGCGAAGACAGCGGCTGTGAGGTGTTGCAGCAGGACTTCCTCAAGCTGGATCTGCCCGCCGAACGCTTTGACGGGATCTTTGCCAATGCGGTGCTGTTTCATATCCCCAAGCAGGAATTGCCCCGTGTGCTCAAGCAACTGCATGGGGCGTTGAAGCCCGGCGGTGTGCTGTTCAGTTCCAATCCACGGGGTGAGAACCAGGAAGGCTGGAACGGGCCGCGCTATGGTTCCTATCACGACCTCGAGGCCTGGCAGGCACTGCTCACCGCCGCCGGCTTCGTGGAACTGGAGCATTACTACCGACCCGCCGGGTTGCCTCGACCCCAGCAGCCCTGGTTGGCCAGCGTTTGGCGCAAGGCTTGAGTCAACCCACATTTGGAATGCATGCCCCTGTGGGAGGGGGCTTGCCCCCGATGACGGACTGATGGACACCCCTACTGCACCTGATACACCACCGATGTCCCATCCACCACCGCTGTCACACTCCTCGCCGCAACCCCCTCTCTCGACCCCGTGGAAAAATTCGCTACCAACCGCGTGCCATCGGCAAACGTGGTTTCCTGCACCTGCCGATCCGCCGTCAGCCAGCGAAACCCGGTCATCGCCTGGGTGGCCAGGCGCTCATGCAGCGGTCGGAAAAATCGATCCTGGCGCTGGATCAGCGGCAGCCGCGCCTTGAGCGTCGCAGCACTCAGGTGATACAGCGGCGGCACGTTGTAGAGCAGTTGGGTCAGCTCATTTTCAGCCCGCACATTGCTCAGCTTGAGGCTGTCGAACAGCCAGTGATGGGTGGTGATCACCGAGCCATGGAACACCGCCTGATACAGCGGCAGGCGCAGCGTCGGGTCGAAGTAGAGGGTGCGAAACGGCTCGTTCAGCGGCACCGACTTGAAGAACACCGCCGGTTGTTCCGGCGGGTACCAGTTGCCCACGTAGTAGGGCGACTGTTTGTCCTGGGTCATGTCGCGATCCCCCCAGCCCAGCACCGGGGTTTGCATGCCATGGGCGAACAGGATGCCCCGGGCGGTAATAGCGTTGCCGTCTTCGGAGCCGGTCGGCAATTGCAGCGTGGTGTTCAGCCAGCGGGACGCATCGATATTGCCTTCGGCGTTTTGCGCCTGGGTCATCGGTGCGTTGGTGCGGTAGCTGTCGAACAGCATGCTGGTGGCGTACGCATCGAGAAACCAGGCGTTGAAGCCGGCCACGGCCTGCACGGCTTTCACCCGCGCCTCCAGCAGAGGCCGCACGCAGCGCGGGTCGGTGTAGTGGCCGGACTGCTGGAAGCCGGTCTTGAGCGTGCCGTCCTTCAACACGATGGCGCAGTCGCGGTAAGCCTGGCTGCCCAGGTGGGCGGTGGTCCAGTCGGGGTTTTCGGTGGCGGACAACGCGGTTTGGTAGGAGTCGTAGGGCGCCATCAGGTAGCCGACGTCGACACCGGCGCGGATGGTCTCTGGGTGCCAGAGGCCGCCTTCCCAGCCTTCGCCCAGGGTCAGCATCAAGCGTGGCAGCCCGGCGTCGCGCAGCGTCTGTACCACCTGGCTGCCCCAGGTGCCGGGGCTATCGCGCAGGGCGCCGGCAAAGTCCACGGCCAATTCGCGACGCAACTCGCCATAGCGCGCGGCAAGACGGGTCATATCGGGCTCGTCCACCTGCCAACTCTGCCGGGCCTTCCTGTTGATCGCGGCGTTGAGGCCGCGCAACAACACGCTTTGTTCGTAGCGATTCAAGGCGCGGGGCTGCGCCAGCACCGCTGCGGAGTCCTTGTCCAACAGGCCACTGAGTTCATGAGCGCGCAAGCGCTGGAGCAACAACGGCCAATCACGCACATCCTCCGGTGCCAGCAGGTCATTGCCCCACAGGTAGACATGGCTGGCGCCCAGCAGCTTTTCAGCCTCAGGGGTTTGCCGCAGCTTGTCTGCCAGGGGCTCATAGCGACCCTGCGCGACCAACCATTGGCGATAGCGCTTGGCCCCGGCCAGCGGATCGCTTTCGCCCAGGTGCAACAACAGGGTCATGGGGGCGGCAGGCCCGAGCGAAGTGAACTCATGGGCCAGCGACAACGCCTGGCCCCGCCAGCGCAGGCGGTTGTTATAGGGATTGGTCAGCAGCCAGTTGAGGGTGAAGGCGCCGTGATCGACGCCCCACAGCGGCAGGCTGAGGTCCTGGGTGGTGTTGATGTCACCCTGCGCCACCAGGAAAGCGTTCCACATGGCATGGCCGGCCGGCACGTAATGCCCCTCGGCCAACGGCCACATCAACCCTCGGCCCATGGCGCTCGCCGGTTGCAGAAGAATCGGCAGCTCTCCGGCTTCCCGCGCCGTGATCGACAGCACCAGGTCGCGCTGCTCAAGGCTGGCGGTCAGGCGATAGGCACCGTCGTCCCATTGCCAACTGACCTGTTGCGCGCTTTGTGCCAGTTGA
Source organism: Pseudomonas sp. NFACC25 (assembly GCF_900100935.1). Taxonomy (NCBI): domain Bacteria; kingdom Pseudomonadati; phylum Pseudomonadota; class Gammaproteobacteria; order Pseudomonadales; family Pseudomonadaceae; genus Pseudomonas; species Pseudomonas sp. NFACC25. Next base: position 119,730 of record NZ_FMUC01000011.1, on the reverse strand, counting down.
CTGACGGCACGCGCCGCTACGCCGTCGGAGGCCTGCACCTGGGGCTGGCCACTGGGTGTCACACGGATGGCGAGGGTGGCCGGGTCGAGTTCGACTCGCCACAACGGGTTTTCCAATACGGTGCCGGCAAAGGCCAGGGGCGACAGGAAGCAGCAGATCAGCAAGGTATGACGCAGACGGTTCATGGCAGGCGACCGTTGAGAGGTGGAGGCCGGAGGGTAAAGCACTCAACGGTTGGCCGGGGCAACAGGCTTCACTTGCGGAAGTTTCCCACGTCTCAAATGCCCAGTTGAGATCAATTGTGGGAGGGGCGGTGCGACGATTCGACTTGCTCCCGATGGCGGTGGGTCAGACAAATATTTTTTGCTGACCCACCGTCATCGGGAGCAAGCCCCCTCCCACATTTTTAACCGTGTTGTTCCTGTTGCTTCTGCTTTGGTTCACGGATCTTGTACCAGGCCACATAAAGCGCCGGCAGGAACAACAACGTCAGCAAGGTGGCGATAATGATCCCGCCGATCATCGCGTAGGCCATCGGCCCCCAGAACACTTCGCGGGCAATCGGGATCATGCCCAGGCTCGCCGCCGCCGCCGTGAGCAGGATCGGCCGGCGCCGATGCTCGGTGGCTTCCACCACCGCGTCCCACGGCGTGTAGCCGGCCACTTCATACTCGTGGATCTGCGTCACCAGGATCACCGAGTTGCGGATGATGATGCCGATCAGCGCCAGGATGCCGAGGATCGCCACAAAGCCCATGGGCGTGCCCGTGGGGATCAGCGCCAGCACCACGCCGATCAGCCCCAGCGGCGCGACACTGGCCACCAGGAACATCTTCTGCACGCTGTGCAGCTGGATCATCAGGAACGTCGCCATCAGGAACAGCATCAACGGCACCACGCTGGCAATCGGGCCTTGGGCCTTGCCGCTTTCTTCCACGGTGCCGCCGGTGGCGACCTTGTAGCCCACCGGCAGGCCGGCGCTGAATTGGTCGATCTCCGGCTTGAGCTGCTTGACCAGGTCGGTCGGCTGCATCTCATCGCGCACCGAGGCCTTGATGGTGATGGTCGGCTTGCGGTCGCGACGCCACACCAGCGGCTGCTCCAGCTCATAGCGCACCGTGGCGAAGGCCAGCAGCGGGATCGAGGTGCCGTTGGGCGTGACGATCTGCAGGTTCTGCAAGGTTTCCGGCGTACCGCGCTCGGCGTCCTCGGCACGGCCGACCACGCTGATCAGGTAGATATCGTCGTGCACCTGGGTCACCGAGGCGCCGCTGACCACGCTGTTCATCAGTTGTGCCACGTCTTCGGAGGACAGCCCAAGCTGGCGCGCCTTGTCCTGGGCAATGTCGATGCGCAGCACTTTGCCCGGCTCGTTCCAGTCGTAGATGATCTCGCCCAGGTGGGTGTTTTTATCCAGCAGGGTCGCCAGTTCGATGGCGTGTTTACGCACCTGGTCGGTGTCTTTGCCGGACACGCGATACTGGATCGGACGCCCTACAGGCGGGCCCATTTCCAGCGGCTGCACGAAACTGCCGATGCCCACGAAGTCGTCGCGCAGGCGCTTTTGCAGGCGCGCAATCAAGGCACCGCGCTCTTCCAGGCCTTTGCTGACGATCACCAGTTGCGCGTAGTAGGGGTTTTCCAGTTGCTGGTCGAGGGGCAGGTAGAAACGGATCGCGCCCTGGCCGATATAAGTGCTCCAGCGTGCAATGTCCGGGTCGTCCTTGATGATCGCTTCAAGGCGGTCGACGGCCTTGCGCGTCTCGTTGATCGAGGCGTTTTGCGGCAGGTTGAGGTCGACGAGGATTTCCGGGCGGTCCGACGACGGGAAGAACTGGTTCTGCACAAACTGCATGGAGAACACCGACGCCACGAACAGTCCCACGGTGATACCGATGGCCCACCAACGGTTGCGCATGGCCCACAGCATGCCGCCATTGAACGCGCGGCCGATGCGCCCCGGCTCGGCGCTGTGGGGTTTCACCTTGGCGCTGAGGATATGCACGCCGATCACCGGCGCAAACAGCACCGCCACCACCCACGACACCAGCATCGCCACGGCAATCACCGCGAACAGGGTAAAGGTGTACTCGCCTGCCGAACTGGCGTTGAGGCCAATCGGCACGAAGCCGGCGACGGTCACCAACGTACCGGTGAGCATCGGAAATGCCGTGGAGGTGTAGGCGTAGGTCGCCGCCTGCTCCTTGGTTTCGCCTTTTTCCAGGCGCGTGATCATCATCTCCACGGTGATCATCGCATCGTCCACCAACAGGCCGAGGGCGATGATCAACGCACCCAGCGACACACGCTGCATGGTGATGCCGCTGTATTCCATGAACACGAATACCAGCGCCAGCACCAGTGGAATCGAGCACGCCACCACCAGCCCGGCGCGCATGCCGAGGCTGATAAAGCTCACCACCAGCACGATGATCACCGCTTCGAACAGTGCGCTGGTAAAACCGCCGACGGCCTCCTCCACCACTTCGGCCTGGTCGGAGACCTTATGCACACCGACGCCCACCGGCAGGTCGGCGGTCAGTTCGTCCATGCGCGTGTGCAGCGCCTTGCCGAACGACTGGATATTGCCGCCCTTCTGCATGGCGATGGCCAGGCCAATCGCCGGCTTGCCGTTGAAACGGAACATCGGCCGCGCCGGGTCGACATAGCCACGGCTGATCTCGGCGATATCCGCCAGGCGATAGAAGCGGTCATTGAGACGCAGGTTGACGTTGGCCAGGTCTTTCTCCGAGGCGAACTGCCCCGAGGTACGCACCGAGATGCGCTCCGGCCCGGCCTCGATCACCCCGGCGGGGGTCACCGCGTTCTGCGATTGCAGGCTTTGCACCACCTGGCGCTGATCGATGCCCAGGGCCGCCAGTTTGCGCGTGGAGAAGTTCAGGTAAATCACTTCGTCCTGCTGGCCGATCATCTCGACCTTGCCCAGCCCCGGCACCGAACGGATCTCGGCGCGCACCTGCTCCACGTAGTCGCGCAACTGGCGCATCGACAGGCCGTCGCCGGTAAAGGCGTACACCGAGCCGAACACATCGCCGAATTCGTCGTTGAACGACGGTCCCTGCAAGCCCTGGGGGAAGGTGCCGCGAATGTCGTCGATCTTCTTGCGGACCTGGTACCAGATCTCCGGAATCGCCTTGGCGCCGGTGGTGTCCTTGAGGAACACGAACACCGTGGATTCACCCGGTCGCGTGTAGCTTTTCACATAGTCGAGGGAGTCGAGTTCCTCGAGCTTTTTCTCGATGCGGTCGGTGACCTGCTTGAGGGTTTCTTCCTGGGTCGCGCCCGGCCAGCGGGTCTGGATCACCATGGTCTTGATGGTGAACGAGGGGTCTTCCTCGCGGCCCAGGTTCATGTAGGAGAACACGCCCATCAGCAGCGCGACGAACATCAGGTACCAGACGAAGGACTGATGCTTGAGGGCCCAGTCGGATAAGTTGAAGCTGCCTTTCATCGCGGGCTGTCCTCGTCGATTTTGACTTTCTGCCCGGGCTTCAGGCTGTTCACGCCGGCGGTAACGATACGCTCGCCGGGTTTGACGCCGCCGTTGAGCAAGGCGCTGTCAGCGTCACGGCTAAGCACCGTGATATCGCGCGGTTGCACGGTCTGGCTTTGGGTATCGAGGATCCAGATGCGGGTCTTGCCGTCGACTTCCTGCAAGGCGCTCAGGGGCAATTCGATGCGTGGGGCGATGGCCGAACTCAAGGTCACGCTGATCGCCGTACCAAGACGGAACGCGGGCGGCGTTTCGGCCAGGGTCAGGCGCGCGCGACGGGTGCGCGTGGCGCTTTGGGCCTGGGGTTCGATCTCGCGCACGGTGGCGGTGGTGTGGACGCTGGGGTCGAGTTGCCCGGCGACGAGGAATACCACATCCGCCGGCAGGCGCTCGGCGAGGCCGGCGGGCAGGTCGATGACCGCCTCCTTGATGTCCGGGCGCGCCAGGGTCACCACTTGCTGACCGGCGCTGACCACCTGGCCGGCCTCGGCATTCCAGGCGGTGACGATGCCGGCGTGGTCGGTGCGCAGCTCGGCGTAGTTGAGCTGGTCCCTGGCCTGGTTGACCGACGCCTGGGCCTGGTCGAGGGAGGCCTGGGTGGTCTTCAGGTCGGTCTGGGCCACGTCCAGTTGGGCCTGGGCGCCGACGCCACGGTTGAACAGCTCCTGCTGGCGACGGGCATTGGCCTGGGCGTTGATGAACTGGGCCTGCACCCGTGCCAAATCGCCCTGGGCGGCGCGCAATTGGTTCTGTTGGTCGGTAGGGTCGAGCACCGCGAGCAAGGCGCCCTTGTCCACTTCGGCGCCCACATCCACGGCACGCCGGGCGATGCGACCGGGGACGCGAAAGCCCAGATTGCTTTCATAGCGCGCCTGGATGGTGCCGGCGAAACGGCCGAGGGTTTCCTGGTCCTCGGACTTCACCTCCATGGACAGCACCGGGCGCACGGGCTCGGGCGCCGGTTCTTCCTTGGAGCAGGCCATCAGCAACAGGCTGGCGGCGAGTACAACCGTCAGGCGCTTCATGGCTGGGCTCCTGGCTGGGCAATCTCGACCAGCATGCCGGGGTGCAGCAATTGCCCACCGGCCACCACGACTTTTTCGCCGCCCTTGAGGCCGTCGCCAATAATCACTTTGCCGGTGAGGTAACGCGCCACCGTGACCTTGTGCAGTTGCGCCTTGCCCTCGCCGTCCACCAGCCATACGGCGGGCTCGCTGAGGTCTTTGGTCAACGCCGACCAGGGCAGCTCGATACTCGCCTTGGCCGGGCCATTGGCGGTGGCACTGACCACCGAACCAAGCCGCATGCCTTCGGGTAACGATTGCAGGGCGATCTTCACTTGCACCGTGCCGGTATTGGCGGCCACAGCAGGTGTGACTTCACGCACTTTACCCACGGCCTTGATGCTCGGGTTATCCAGCAGGCTGACGGTGATCGGCGCATCCGGTGGCGGCTCAACCAGCAGTGACTCATAGACGTTGAACACCGCATCGCGCTCGCCATCGCTGGCCAGGCTGAAAATCGGCACGGTGGCCTGCACCACCTGACCGACTTCGGCCTGGCGCGCGGTGATCACCCCCGGCGCATCCGCGATCAGCGCGGTATAGCCGAGTTGTTCACGGGCGTTGGCCAACTGTGCCTGCGCGGCGGCCAGGGCACTTTGGCTGCTGCGCAGCGCGGCCTGGGCGGAATCGTATTCGCTGCGGCTGGTGTAGCCCTTGGGCAGGAGCTTTTCCTGGCGCACAAACGCGGCGGCGGTTTGCTTGACCCGCGCCTGCTCGGCCACGACCTGGGCCTGGGCGGAGTCGACGTTGGTCTGTAGATCCTTGGGGTCGAGCCTGGCCAGCACCTGCCTGGCTTTAACGCGATCGCCCACATCCACCATGCGCTGGATGATCTTGCCGCCGACCCGGAAGGACAAATCGGTTTGCACGCGGGCCTGGATATCTCCGGTCAGCGTGACGGCCGCGGCGAAATCGGCGGGTTGTACGGTTTGAACAAAAACCCGCGAATGGGCCTTGGGCTCAGCTTTTTCCTGGCCACACGCGCTCAGCAACACCACTAAACCCAGACCGACGATACAGATGGAAATACGACCGCCCATGCAGACTCCTTGTGCGCGATGCGATGTGCCAGTGTGTATGCGACTGTGAGCTTAGTTCAGGGTTCCTTATCTGCATGGGGAAGGCGTATTGAGGTGAGTTCATCGGCCTCATCGGGGGCAAGTCCTCTCGCACATGTGACGTGTGAATACATTCAAATGTGGGAGGGAGCTTGCTCCCGATAGCGGCATAACAGTCAGCGCAGAACTAGCCCTGCCACTTCCCGCCTTCAACGATCACACTCTCAGGCTTGGTGTCATCGCTCAGCTCCTTGCGCACATATTGGTCGTAGAGCTTGAGCAGGAATTTCTCCTCACCCAGCTTCGCCAACTCGGCATTCACCCAGTCGCGCAGTTCGATATTGCCCTTCTTCACCGCCGGGGCGATGGGCGCTTCGTCACCGAGCTTCTGTTCCAGCACGCGGTAGCCCGGGTTCTGCTTGGCCCAGCTGAACAGCACCAGGTTGTCTTGCGCATAAGCATCGCCACGCCCGGCCGACAGCGCTTGCAGCGACTCGGAGTTTTTCTCGAACTTCAGCAGTTTCCAGTCCGGGTGGTTCTTGGTCAGCCAGATATCGGCAGTGGTGCCGGTGGTGACGATGGTGGTGCGGGTGGCCAGGTCATCCAGGCTTTTGACCGCGCTGTCCTGGGGCACCAACGCCTGCACCGCGACTTTCAGGTTGGGGTTGGTGAAGTCCACTGCTTCCTTGCGCTCGGGCGTCACGGTCATGTTGGCGAGGATCAGGTCGACCTTGTCGCTTTGCAGGAACGGAATACGGCTGGCCGGCTCGACGGCGACGAATTCGACTTTGTTCTCATCGCCCAACAGGTCCTTGGCGAATTGGCGGCCGATGTCGGTATCGAAACCGACATAGCGGCCCGCTTCGTTGACGAAGCCAAACGGTGGCTTGTCGGTGAATACGCCGACGATCAGCTTGTCCCGCGCCTTGATCTTGTCGAGGTAGCTGACGGCGGCAGCAGGTTTAGCAGGCTCTTCGGCCTTTTTATCGCAGCCGGCCAGTAAGGCGACGGCCAACAGTGGCAGCAGTAACTTTTTCATAGCAGCTCCAGTTCCTTGGTTTTCTTGGGCAGTGTTGAGACAAAGGAGAACTTCTCCAGGAACTGCTGCGCGCGTGCGGTTTGCGGGTTCGTAAAGAATTCTTCGGGGGTGTTGTGTTCGAGGATGCGACCGGCCTCCATAAACACCACGCGGTCGGCGACGGCGCGGGCGAAGGCCATTTCGTGGGTGACGATCAGCAGGGTCATGCCATCGCGGGCCAGGCCCTGGATCACCTCCAGCACTTCCTTGACCATCTCCGGGTCGAGGGCGGCAGTGACTTCGTCAAACAGCATGACCTGAGGGTTCATGCACAGCGAGCGGACGATGGCGATGCGTTGCTGCTGGCCGCCGGAGAGCTGGCGCGGGAAGGCGTCGCGCTTTTCCGCCAGGCCTACGCGGGCCAGCAGCTTCTCGGCCTGCGCGCGGGCTTCGCGCGGCTCGCGCTTTTGCACTTTCAGCGGGCCGAGCAGGATGTTGTCGAGCACGCTCATATGCGGGAACAGGTGGTAACTCTGGAACACCATGCCCACGTCCTGGCGCACCTGGCGCCAGTCGGTGGTTTTATCCAACAACTCCTTGCCGGCAAACCGCAGGCTGCCGCTATGGGCCACTTCCAGGCCGTTGAGGCAGCGCAGCAAGGTGCTTTTGCCGCAGCCGCTGGGGCCGAGGATCACCACCACTTCGCCGCTTTGCACACTCAGGTCGATGCCCTTGAGCACCTGCTGGTCGCCGAAGAATTTGTTGAAACCCTGGAACTCGATCAATGCGCTCATGCTTGGGCCCAGCGCCGTTCCAGCACCTTGGAGGCGGCCGACAACGGGTAGCAGATAAAGAAGAAAAACAGGAACAGCGCGCCGTAGATCAACACCGACTCATAGGTGCGCTCGATGATTTGCTGGCCGACCTTGATCACGTCCACCACGCCGATCAGCACCGCCAGGGAACTGGTCTTGATGATGCGCGTGTAGACGTTGATGGTCGGCGGCGTCATGCGCTTGAGGGCCTGGGGCAGCAACACGTAGCCGTACAACTGCGGGTCGGACAAGCCAATCGACAGGCCGGCTTCGCGCTGGCCGCGGGGCAGCGAATGCAACGCGCCGCGTACCACTTCGCCCACTTCGCTGGCGCCCCACAGCGACAACACCAGCACCGCGCACCAGAAGCTGGGGATGCTCAGGCCAAAGAAGATCGGCAGGCCAAAGAACAGCAGATACAACCACACCAGCACCGGAATCGCCCGGAACAGCTCCAGGTAAACCCGCAGCACCGCGTTGACCAGCCTGTTGTTCAAGGTGCGCAGCACGCCATACAACACGCCGCCGACCGTACTGAAGGCGATGCTCAACAACGAAATCGACAGGGTCTGCGCAGCGCCCTTGCCCAATTGCGGCAACGACACCCACAACAACTCAAGACCCGAACTGGCCATTCTGGAGCCTCCTTTCCAGTCGGCTGAGCAGCAGCGACAGCGGCAAGAACAGCAGCACGCAAATCAGCGTCAGCACGGCGAGCATTTCGTAGGTCTTGTAGTAGAGGGCGATGTAGCTCTTGGTGGTGTAGAGAATCTCCGGCACCGCCACGGCAGAGACCACGGTGGTCTCCTTGAGCAGGAAAATGAAATTGGCGAACAACGCCGGCAGGCTGAGGATGCCGGCCTGGGGCAGGATCACATGGCGCAGCAGTTGCCAGTCCGACAGGCCGATGGACTTGCCCGACTCGATCTGCGCCAGCGGCACCGCTTCCACACCGGCGCGCAGCACTTCGGTGAGGTAGGCACCGCCGAGGAACGTCATGGTGATGATCGCCGCCCAGAACCCGGAGATATTCAAACCCAGGGCCGGCAAGGCGAAGTACACGAAGAACAGCTGGATCAGCAGCGGTGTATTGCGCGCCAGTTCCACATAGAGCGCCACCAGGCGCGACAGGTACGGCGTGCGAAACACCAGCAGTGCAGCGTTGATCAGCGCCACCAGCAACGAGGTGGCAATGGCGATCAGGCCCACTTGCAGCGTGACGCCCACGGCGTTCAAAAACGCCGGCAGGGTGCTGAGGATAAAAGCGAAATCGAAGGTCATTGTGAGTCCATGACGCCGCAGGGGTAATGCGGCGAGCGCCGTCCGATCCGGCGTGGGTAACGCCGGGTAGCGCGAACTTTAAAGGTATAAAAAGTAAAATTTAAATACCGAAATAGCATATTGATATCACCCAAAAAGATAACCGACGGATTCGCAGGTTTTCCAGGTGACGACTATGGTTGGGGGGTCTGTGTTTCGAGGGAATGAACAATGAACAAAGCGAAACCGATTGATCCGCAGGAGCTGGTGAAATGGTTGGTGGCGTTGCGCAGGGCGATCAATAGCCGCGCGCTCTGACACGCTGAAAATCCACTGTGAGATGAAGATCAAATGTGGGAGGGGGCAAGCCCCCTCCCACATTTTTATTGCATTCCAAATTCCAGGCATAAAAAACGCCGACGCTGTAGTAGCCGTCGGCGTTGAAACCTTGAAGGGGGTTTTGGCTTACATCAGAACGCGGGCACGACTGCGCCGTTGTACTTCTTCTCGATGAAGGCTTTGACTTCCGGGCTGGTCAGGGCCTTGGACAGCTTCTGGATAGCGTCGCTGTCCTTGTTGTCCGGGCGCGCCACCAGGAAGTTCACGTACGGCGACTTGGCATCTTCGATGATCAGCGCGTCCTTGGCTGGGTTCAAGCCAGCTTCCAGGGCGTAGTTGGTGTTGATCAAGTCCAGGTCAACCTGGTCCAGCACCCGTGGCAGCAGGGCCGATTCCAGCTCTTTGAACTTCAGGTTCTTCGGGTTGCTGGCGATGTCTTTCGGCGTGGCCAGGGCGTTGGTCGGGTCTTTCAGGGTGATCACACCGGCTTTCTGCAGCAGCAACAGGGCGCGGCCGCTGTTGGAGCCTTCGTTCGGGATAGCCACGGTGGCGCCATCCTTGAGCTCGGAAATATTCTTGATCTTTTTCGAGTAACCGCCGAAGGGTTCAACGTGCACGCCAACCACGGTGACCAGGTTGGTGCCCTTGCCCTTGTTGAAGTTTTCCAGGTACGGCAGGGTCTGGAAGTAGTTGGCGTCCAGGCGCTTCTCGGCAACCTGTACGTTTGGCTGTACGTAGTCGGTGAAGACTTTGATTTCCAGGTCCACGCCTTCTTTGGCGAGGGTCGGCTTGACCAGCTCAAGGATCTCGGCGTGCGGGATCGGGGTGGCGGCCACCACCAGTTTCTCGTTGGCCTGGGCGAAGCTTGCAGTCAGGGCAGCCGCCAATGCGGTAAACAACAGAACCTTTTTCATGCAGTGTCCTTATCGGAAATCCGGGGCGTCTCTGACGACCGTTTTTTAGGTGGTGTGCCAGCGAAGTGCTATCGCGGCGTGGAATGGACAATACCTAGATTTTTTATTCCCGAACAATATCTTTTATTCACGTTGATATTCCATTTTGCTCATGTAGCGGCTTGTTCGCTTAGAAAGCTGCGCAAGGTTTCCCGCTCAGCCGGGCTGGCATTGGCGAAGATGCGCTGCACTTGCTCCAAGGGCGACCCCGCCACCGGCAGGTTCAGGTGTTCGGGCAGAATTTCGTCGCCGCTGCTCACCAGCAAGGCGAAGTGGATGACGTTCTCCAGCTCGCGGGTATTACCCGGCCAGCTGTGGTGTTCGAGGACGCGCTGGGCCGCATCGCTGATCAGCGGCACCGGCAGGTCCAGGCGCTGGCTGTAGATGCCGAGGAAGTACTCGGCCAACGACAGGATATCGCCCACCCGCTCACGCAATGCCGGCAAGTCCAGCTGGCCTTCGCTCAGGTAATGGAACAGCCTCTCATGAAACTTGCCGGCGGCCACGGCCTGGGCCAGGTCGATGCTGGTGGCGGCCACCAGGCGCACGTCCACCGGACTCGGCTGGTGGGCGCCCACGCGGGTGACTTCATGGTTTTCCAGGGCCGCCAGCAGTTTCACCTGGATCGGCAGCGGCAAGTCGCCGATCTCATCCAGATACAACGTGCCGCCATTGGCCGAGCCAAACCACCCGGCCCGGCTGCTGGCCGCGCCGCTGTGGGCGCCGGCGGCATAGCCAAACAACTCGGCGTCGGCGTAGGTTGGGCTGATGGCGCCGCAATTGACCGAGACAAACAAACCGGAGCGGTCGCTGCCCCGGTGAATATGCCGCGCCAGCAATTCTTTACCACTGCCGGTCTCGCCTCGAATCAATACGGGCAAGGCGCGCGGGGCCAGGTTTTCCAGGTCTTCGCGCAGCTTGCGCGAGCGCGGGTCGACAAACACCAGCGCCTTGGCGCGGATGCTCAGCGGGCTTTTTTCGGCGTCGGGGAAGGTCAGCAGCGGCTGACCGAAGGTTTCATGCAGACTCATGGCAGGCTCCCGCCCCAAATCCACTCAGGGACGGGGCGTTGAAAAAATATCAGGCGGTGCGCCGGGCGTGATGCTCGAGGCGGCTTTGCAGGCGATACAGGTAGGCGAACCCCTGCTCCCAGCGCTGGTGACCGGACTTCACATTGATATGCCCGGCCCCCGACAGGATGCCGGCTTCGGCGCCCCAATTACGCGCCAGCTCCAGGGCCCGGGGGGCGCTGACGGCGCTGTCGTTATCGGAACTGACCACCTGGCTGGGAAACGGCAGCAGGTCGGTCGGGATCGGCGCAAAGTTGCGCAGGGCCGGCGAGCAGGCTGGCCGTTCAACGTCCGCCGGAGCCACCAGCAAGGCACCGCGCACCTGCCGCAGGAACTGCACCGGGGCAGTGGCCGCCCAATGGGCCACGGTGATGCAGCCCAGGCTATGGGCGATCAGGATCACCGGCGTGCTGTCGGCGGCGATCGCCTCGGCCAGCGCGGCGACCCAATCTTCACGGCGCGGTGTGAGCCAATCGGCCTGCTCCACGCGTGCGCTGTTGGGCAGGCTGTTCTGCCAGTGACTTTGCCAATGATCTTCTGGCGATCCTTGCCAGCCCGGCACGATCAGATAACGAATCGACTCGCTGTGCATGGGTGTGCCCTCCTGCAGCGTTTAACGTTGTAGGACAGTATAGGGACGAGGGTTATATTCGTTAAGGAATAAGAAGCTATTTATTAATAACCAAAAACTCAAACCCGCATGAGATCAAAATGTGGGAGGGGCTTGCCCCCGATGGCGATGGGTCAGCCACCTATTTTTAGCTGACGGACCGCTATCGGGGGCAAGCCCCCTCCCACATTGACTCGATTTCACATTCAATTTGCAGTGGTTTTAGATGACGTGATTGGTACGAGGCATGCAGTCGATGGTGCGATCCACCACGGTCTTGGCCGTTTCCAGCAAATGCCACACCGCATGGACTTTCGCGCGGTCGTGCGGCTGCAGGTGCTCACAACAGTCCCACGGTGGCCGATGCGCTGTGGATCAGGTGAGCGATATAAAGTTGGGCGTCTTCGAAACTGAGGTTTTCGTTGGCGACAAGGCAGTCAACGGGTGGGTCGGGAAGTGCTTTGGTCATGGTGTAACTCCTATTGAACACGGGAGCGACCACTAACGCGGCTAAACGATAGGTGGCAGCTGTACGCGGGTTAGCAGACTGGCCAATAGGAACACCAGCGCACCCGAGGGTGCCCCACGCACAGCCACCATAAACGCGGATGTGAACCGTGTGCCTATTGAACTCAGGCTGCTAAACCCGATCGCTGAAAACCAGCGACGGGCCGAAGACTAGCCATCCATTCAACAGTCACAAGGCGGCGGGGATTGTCTCGGAAACGTCCTGCAATTTAAAGGGACACGGCTTGCCGGCCCTTTACAAATCATGACGAAATGCCAGCATCGATCACCTGATGAACTTTCTTGTAGGACATATCTTCCATGACGGTTTTTTATGGCTCCGCTGACGACTTTTCGCTTTTCCGGAGAGTGGTGAGGTTAGTTAAATATTGACTCCAACCAACCCCGTAAAGCTCGCAATGAATATAAATATAAGTACTTTCCACCACGAAATTTCTAAAGTCAGGCTTTCTAAAACCGCATTCAACGAACTACTGAGCGCAAAAGCCAGCTCCGAACCGGATGATCAAACTAATCGATTCGATGCAAAGCCTGCTTACATCGCCCCCCATCACTCGCAGACCCTCAGCGCAGAACTGCGCAATATACGAAAAATCGTTGATCACGAAAAACACGTCCTTATCCTAGATGGATTTAAAGTCGATGATCTTGCAGGCTTCAAATCTTTGATATGGACGTTGGGCTCTTTGCTGGGAGCACCAATGGTGCAGAACCATCTTGGCCATAGGGTTATTGAGGTGTATGACCGGGGAGGTAAAAGCATTGAAGAAGGTGCGAGATATCATCAGACCCGTCAGGGCGCATATGTCCATAACGATGGCGTAAGCGATCCGCTCCCTATCGATTATTTGATTCTGGCTTGTGGCCAGAAAGCCTTACTCGGCGGCGAAAGTATTCTGATAGACGCAAGTGCGGTATACGCTGAATTAATGGCATTCCCTGAGGTACTGGAAGAACTTAAGTGCGATTTCTATTTTGAAAATCGAGGTATGGCGGAGGAAGAACAATTATTCAAAGCGCCAATCTTGAGCTTTTCAAATGAGGGCATCCCTTTAATTAGGTACTTCCGCGTCTATATCGAATCGGCCCACATCAAAGCGGGAGCGCCATTAACCCTGGCGCAAATACATGCATTGGATTTTCTAGATACAGTCCTTGATCAATCTTCAGTTCAACATCGAGTGCTGCTTGAACCCAGGGCAGGTTCTTATTTCAGCTGACAACAAGTTTCTCCATACCCGAACGCATTTCATCGATAAGAGCGCTCCGCGCTTAGAGATTGATGACGCAGTCTCTTTGAAAGATCTCAATCGATACATGTTACGAATGTGGTTGCGCAAACGATGATCCCTCGCTGGCCATAAGGCACAACTTCATATTCCCATCACAAGCCGAGCCCCATGGACAACTCCAACATCGCGATCACCCTTGTTTTGATCTCCGCCTTCATGCACGCCACCTGGAACGCGGTCGTCCGGGCGGGGAGCAGTCGCTTCATGACCTTGGCCATGGTCGATGGTACGGCGTTGCTGATCTGCCTGGCGGCGCTGCCGCAGGTGAATACGCCAAGCCTGCAGGTGTGGGGCTACGTGCTGGTTTCCGTGGTGCTCAACACGGCCTATCGATTGTTTCTGATCAAAGCGTATGAAACCGGCGACTTTGGGCAGGTCTACCCGGTCATGCGCGGGGTGCCACCGGTTTTAGTCGCGCTGTTTTCCTATTTCCTGCTGCACGAGCAGCTATCGTTTCATGCCATGGCGGGGGTGTTGCTGATTTGCGTAGGCATTATCAGCCTGACATTCGTGCGCAGGATGTCCGCGCGTATGTTCAAACCAATTCTGATGGCGGTGTGCGCAGGTGCTTTCATCGCGTCCTACACAGTGGTGGATGCCAAAGGTGTCAGAGCCAGTGAGACGGTGCTGCAATACATCATCTATCTGACGGTATTCCAGAGCATTCCGATTCCGGCGCTGGCGTTTTTCAAGAAACGTCTGGAATTCGCAGAGGCCATTCGCAACCATTGGAAAGTCGGCGTAATGGGCGGCGTTTTTTACCTCACTTCCTACGGCCTGGTGCTGTTCGCGCTGTCGCTGGATGCGGTGGCCAAGGTCTCAGCGTTGCGGGAAACCAGTGTTATTATCGGCGCCATTATTGCCGCGCTGTTTTTTCACGAGCGGTTCGGCTGGCGGCGGATGCTTTCGGCGTTCGTCATTGTTTGCGGGATCATCCTGATCAAAGTGAGCACCTGATGGGCCAACGTACGCCACCTACACCCATGCTGCAAGCCTTTGTCAGTGCTGCACGAACAGGCAGTTTCGCCCGCGCAGCATCAGAGTTGAGCCTCACCGCCAGTGCCATCAGTCATCAGATCGCAGGTCTGGAAGAGTGGTGGGGCGTTCAGTTGTTCGAGCGCCATTCGCGGGGCGTCAACCTCACAACCGCCGGGCAGGCTTTGTTGCCGGTGACCGATGATTTTTTCAAAACCCTTGAGACGGTGTTGCACTCGCTGAATCCGCGCAAATCTCAGCCCCTTTATCTTTCGTGCACTTCGTCCCTGTGTTCGACCTGGCTAATCCCCAGAATGCATGGTTCCCACACCGACGCTTCATTCAATCTCGACCTGGTATTGACCAGTGCGGATATGAATAGCGCCAATCTCGGTGCCCATCAATTCGATGTTGCGATTGTGATGGGGTACGGCGACTACCCGGATCATCATGCCGAGCTTCTGATGCGCGATGCCGTGTTCCCGGTTTGCTCACCGGAGTTTCAACGCATGAATGGCGATATTTCGCTGACGGATATCGCGCGGTATCCACTCATTCACCGTGTGGACGATCAAGTGTGTCCAGGGTGGGAAAGCTGGTTTGCGTTCCAGGGCCTGGCAGCTGCGCCTTATCACCATGGGCCGCGCTTTCCGGACTCAAGCCTGGCAATCAGTCTGGCAGTGAAGGGTGGCGGGATTGCGCTGGCCAGGACAGCGTTGGTGTATGACCAGTTGGAAGAAGGTGCATTAGTCACACTAGGCGGCCCGCTGATGATGTCGCCGGCGGCGTACTACGTTATTTGTAGGAATGGGCGGCAGTCGGAACCTGATATCGCTCGGTTGATTGACTGGCTCAAAGAGAGCGCTAGAAAGTTTCAGCAAGAAGTTGAAATCCGGTATCCGCAAATCGCTGGGGTTGGCGCACTTTGATCGTGTGATGTTACTGAAACGGAGGCAAAAAAAAGGCCGCACCCTGCCAAGGAAACGGCCAAAAAATTGTCGAGGCTTTTGAAACTAACGTGCGGTAATCACCGACAGTTTGGTAATCCCCGCGCGCTCGATAGACGCCATGGCTCGCGCCACTTCGCCGTAGTTCACACCATCGTCAGCCTGCAGTTGCACCCGCACATCGGGGTCCTTGGCCTTGGCCGCCTGCAGGTTGAATTCCAGCAGGTCCGGCTGGATTTCGTCCTTGTTGATAAACAGTTTGCCGGCGCCGTCGATGCTCACCACCAGCGGGTCCTTCTGCTCCACCGGGGCTACGGCCTCGGTCTTGGGCAGGTTGATCGGGATCGCATTGGTCAACAGCGGCGCGGTGACGATAAACACCACCAGCAGCACCAGCATCACGTCTACCAGCGGCGTGACGTTGATCTCGCTCAGTACCTCATCACTGTCTTGCGTGGAGAAGGCCATTTCAGGACGCCTCCTTCACTTTTTGCGGGTTGCCCGGCGCATGTTTAGTCAGGGCCGGGTGCAGCAGCACACGGAAGGAGTTTTTCTGCGCCAGGCTGTAGAAGTCGTGGGCAAAGTCATCCAGGTCCGCCGCCGTGAGCTTCAGGCGGCGCAGGAAGTAGTTGTAGACCAGCACCGCCGGCACCGCGACGGCGATCCCCACGCCCGTGGCAACCAGGGCGGCACCGATGGGGCCGGCCACGGTTTCAAGGCTGGCGGAGCCGGCGGCACTGATGCCCTTGAGCGCTTCCATGATCCCCCACACGGTGCCGAACAGGCCGATAAACGGCGAGGTGCTGCCGATACTGGCGACCACGGCCAGGCCGGTTTCCAGGGAGCGGCGCTCACGTACGATCTGCTGGCGCAGGGCACGCTCGAGGCGGTCCTGGTGGTTGATCGCCTGGCTCAGGTCGGCCGCATGCGGCGCTTCCCCGACCTGGATCGCGGCGTAACCGGCCTGGGCCACACGGGCAGCGGCGCCGGGCTGGGTTTCGGCCAACTCGGCGGCCGAGTCGAGGCTCGACGCCGCCCAGAACTGTTTGTGGAACTTGCGATCCTGCGCTTTAAGGCGACCGAACTGCACGCCCTTGAGCAGGGCCAGGCCCCAGGTGGCGACCGAAAAGACCACCAGCAGCCAGATCACCGCGCTTTCGATGGATTCAAGTGGAGATGCTAATGCCATGATGTTTTCCCTCTGTACTAGTCGCGGCGTGTGCTGCACACCGCAGCGCAATAGTTAGTGAATCTTGAAGTCGATCGGTACGCTGACCCAGCCGTCCTGGGCCACATCGCCCTGCTTGGCCGGCACGAAGCTCCACCGCTTCACGGCGGTCAGTGCGGCGTCGTCGAGTTGCTGGCGACCGCTGCTTTTCTGGACCTGGATCTCCCCCGGCTTGCCACTGGCCAATACATGCACCCGCAACAACACCGTGCCTTCCCAACCGCGACGCTGCGCCAGTGACGGGTACTCCGGCGCCGGGTTCTTGAGGTACGCGGCGTTGGCCGAAGCCGGTGTCACCGGGGCTGGCGCGGGCGGAGCGGGCGCGGGTGCCGGTGGCGCCGGTTGCGGTGGCGTGGGCGCCTGCTCGACCGGTTTCGGTGCGGGCTTGGGCTCAGGCTTTGGCACCGGCTTGGGCTTGGGTTTTGGAATCGGCTTGGGCGGCGCCGGCTTGGCGGCCAACTCATCCACCACCGGCGGCGGTGGCTCGACAACAGGCGGTGGCGGTGGTGGCGGCACAGGCGGTGGCGGTTCCACCACGGGCGGTGCCGGCTGGGAAAATTCGATGGTCATCGGCGGAATCTCCGGCGGCACAATCGGCAGCACCGGGGTGGGTTTCTGGCTGACCCAATAAATCACTGCACCGTGCAGGGCCAGTACCAACAAACCGAGCAGGATCCCCTCGCGGCGGCTGGAGAATCGCTTCGGGGTTTGCTGCGTTCGCAATTGCCCCAACGGCGCGCGGTGCGGCCGGCCAAGGTCGACCAACTCACCACTCGGTGCCTGGCGCCATTGCGCCTCGGGTGCACTGGCGGCGGTCTGGACATTGCCCATTGATTCACTCCCTACGGTTTCGAAACCAAAAAACCGACGGGCCTGCGTGGAAGGCCGTCGAGGGCTGAATCATCGGGGCCAGACGCTTATCTCTTAAAGTAATCTTTGAAGTTATAGATAGATCAAATTTGAATAAACGAATGCTCTGCAAACACCAAAGCCCCGGCCCACGTGGCCTGGCGTCGAGGTGGTTTTTTTTGATGCTTTTCAGGCATACAAAATATTCACTTAAGGCATGGCTCAACGGGGCTGTTTGCACACAAATCGAACAGCTCAGCCTGCAAGCACTGCCCCGCGGCACTCAGGCCATGACGGGCATACAACGCCAGGCGCACGCCTTGCACCACGGGCAAACCGCTGTCCGGCCCCAGTTCCACATGCCCTGGCTGCACGACCCGTCGCGGCAACAGACTCACACCCAAACCCGCCGCCACCGCCGAACACACGCTGGCCAGGCTGGCGCTGGAATAACCGATGCGCCAGCGCCAGCCGCCCACTTCCAGGTGGTGCAACATTTCATTGCGGTACAGGCCGCCCACCGGGAATGCCACCAACGGCAGAGGGTCGCGCCCCAGGCACGGCGTGCTGCGGCTGTCGACCCAACACAGCGGCTCGGGCCACGAGGCCAGGCAGTCATCGCTGCTACCCATCTGCTTGACCAGCAACACGTCGAATTCACCACTGCGGTATTGGCGCTGCAACTCGGGGCCCAGGCCGCTGGTGACCTCCAGGCGCACCCGTGGATAGGCCAGCACAAATGCCGACAGCAACGGCATCAGGCGCTCGGCGGCAAAGTCTTCCGGCACCCCCAGGCGCAATACGCCGTCGCTCTGTTGGTTGATCAACACATCGGTGGCTTCTTCATGCAACGCGAGGATGCGCCGCGCATAGGCCAGCAAGCGCTCGCCCTCGGCGGTGGCGACCACGCGGCGCTGGTCGCGGTCCAGCAACTGGCACGCCACCGCGTCTTCCAGGCGGCGGATCTGCTGGCTCACGGTGGATTGGGTCAAGTGCAGGCGCTCGGCGGCACGGGTGAAGTTGCCGCAGTCCACCACGGCGACAAAGCTGCGCAACAACACGGGATCGAACATCAGCGTCACCATTCTCTTTGCCACTGGTTGGCATGGTTATATTTAACTTCAGAATACCTTGGGTGCTGGCCATACTCACGCCTCATTTGCCGACTGCAAGAGCGTTGCATGACCCTGAACAAATCCCTCGCCGGCTGGGGCCTGCTGGTGGTGCTCGGCCTGAACCTGCGGCCGATCCTCAGTTCCATCAGCCCGTTGCTCGGCGAGATCCGCCAGGCCACCGGCCTGAGTTTCCAGAGCAGCGCCCTGCTGACCAGCCTGCCGGTGGTGTGCATGGGGCTGGTGGCGCTGGTGGGCGTGCGCGTGGAAGCCCGCCTTGGCGAACGGCGCGGCATCGCCCTGGGCCTGATGATGATCCTGCTGGCGTGCCTGGCACGCTGGCTGATGGGCCAGGCGTCGGCGCTGCTGGTCACGGCGTTGCTCGGCGGTGCGGGGGTGGCGCTGATCCAGGCCTTGGTGCCGGCGATGATCAAGCGCGAATTCCGTCATCGCGTGCCGGTGGCGATGGGCGTGTATTCGGCCTCGCTGATGGCCGGCGGCGGGCTGGCAGCGCTGCTCAGCCCGCTGGTGGCCACGCATTTCCAGGAATGGCAGGCGGGGTTGGGGGTGTGGCTGCTGCCGGCGTTGGGCGCCTTGCTGCTATGGGCCTGGCTGCCCCTGGGCGCGGCCCGAAATCCACAGGTGGTGCCGGCCTTCAAGGACCTGCGCAATCGCCGCGCCTGGTTGCTGGCGCTGTATTTCGGCCTGGTCAATTGCGGCTACATGAGCCTGGTGGCGTGGCTGCCGGCCTACTATCAGCAACTTGGCTGGGGCGTGTTGCCCAGCGGTTCGCTGCTGGCGTTCATGACCATCTTCCAGGTGCTCGCCGCGCTGTTGATGCCGGTGCTGGCGCAGCGCGGTATCGACCGTCGGCCGCTGCTGGGCATCGCCCTGCTGGCCCAGACCGTGGGTTACCTCGGCCTGATCGTCGCGCCGCAGGAATATCCGCACCTCTGGGTGGCGCTGTGCGGCTTCGGCCTGGGCGCGTGTTTCGCCTTGAGCCTGCTGCTGACCCTCGACCACCATCGCGACCCACGCCAGGCCGGGCAACTGGCGGCCTTTGTGCAAGGCGTGGGCTTCTTGATCAATGCGGTGTCGCCGTGGCTGACCGGCTGGTTGCGCGGGCTGACCGGCAACTTTGTCAGCGCCTGGGTGGTGCTGACGGTCACGGCGGTGGCGATGCTGGTGGTGACGCGCGTGTTCAGCCCGGCCACCTATCGCACGGGGCTAGAAGTCATAGCGCCCGGTCACTCCTAGCGTGCGCGGCGTACCAAGCAGGCCTTCGTAGCCGCCGTTCCCCCCCGTCCACAGCGTGGTGTAGTAGGTCTTGTCGAAGGCGTTTTTCAGCCATAACGACACGTCCCACTGCCCTTGCTCATAGTTGCCACGCAGGCCGGTGGACAGGTTGACCACGGCGTAGGCAGGAATCTGTCCATAGTCGGAGTCCTCCACGGTGCCCACAGCCTTGGAGCGGAAGGCATAGCTGGCGGTGACGTAGGGTTCGAAGCCGTTATCCAGGTTCCACTTGTATTCGCCGTTGGCGTTGGCGATCCATTTCGAGGCCCCCACCACTTGGTGCCCACTCAGGTCACAGGAGGCCGGCGCACCGGGGCGCAGACTGACTTCCGGCGGGCACGGCGCATCTTTGTAAGACAGGTAGCTCACATCGTTGAACGAGCCGTTGAGGTTCAGCGTCAGGCCCTTGATCGGCACCAGGGTGCTTTCCACCTCGACACCCCGCGAGCGCACCGAACCGGCGTTGGTCAGGTACTGCACACGGTTGTCCTGGTCATAGGCATTGGTCTGGTAGCCGTTGACCTGAGTCCAGAACAGGTTGGCATTGAGCTGCAGCCGCCGGTCCCACAGGGTGCTTTTGAAACCCAGTTCGACGTTATTGGCGCGCTCGGTGCCGATCAGCAGTGAGTCGGCCCCGGCCGTCGGTGCCGAGCCTACCGCCAGGTTGACCCCGCCGGACTTCTCGCCATGGGACAAGGTCGCGTAGCCCAGCAGGTTTTCGTTAAAGCGGTAGCTCAGGTTGAGCAAACCCGAGGGGCTGGTGCTGTATTGCGTGAGGTCGCCGGAATCGTACGCCCCCGCGCGCCCGCGTCGAGCCGTCGCGGCAGCACCGGTGACCGCCGCACCGCCAAGAGGAGCGTTACGCGTGACCCAGGCACTTTTTTCTTCATAGGTGCCACGCAGGCCGGCTGTGAAATCCAGGCGCTCGGTGAGGTGCCAGGTGCCCTGGGCAAACAGTGCAAAACTGTCGGTGCGAATGTGCCCGTTGCCGACGCTGCTGACGTTGGCCAGTGCGCCGGCTGGCGTGCCGTTCCAGATGTCGGCCTGCGGCCCGTAATAGCTGAAGGATTTGTTATCCAGCGAATTACCGAAGTAGTAGGCACCGAGCACGTAATCGAAGAACCCGCCGGTGGGTGAAGCCAGCCGGAATTCCTGGGACCACTGCTTATCTTCCACCGACACCCCGGCGTTATACGACGCCGGCACGTTAAGGCCGTCGTCGTTACGCGGGGTGAAATTCCAGAAGCGATAGGAACTGACCGAGGTCAGGGTGAAATCACTCGGCAACGTCCAGTTGGCCTCCAGCGACGTACCGCCCTGGAACACGGTGACGTGCTGGTCGCTGTCCAGGTTGACCTTGCGGTGGGTGCCATCGACCAGGGTCGCGCCTGCCGCGTTGGCCCGCGACTGGTAGAGGTTGGTGCCGTTGATGGTCGGCCCGGTGCTGTACAGCACCCGGGTGCCGGCGCTGGAATCCTCTTCGTTGTAATCGCCGATCCAGCGCAGGTTGAAGGTCTCGCTGGGCTTGTACAGCAGTTGCCCGCGAAAGCCCTGGCGCGAGCCGCCGTTGAGGTCATGGCCGTTGTATTCGTTCTTGATGTCGCCGTCGCTACGGGTGCGATACGCCGAGAAACGCCCCGCCAGGTCATCGGTGAGCGAGCCGGAAATCGTGCCCTTGGTCTGGAAGTAGCCGTCCTCGCCCAGCGAGGTTTCAATGCTGCGCTCCGGGGTAAAACTCGGCGCGCGCGTGCTGATGTTGATCACCCCGGCGGTGGTGTTTTTGCCGAACAAGGTGCCTTGCGGGCCGCGCAAGACTTCAAGCTGCTCGATGTCCATCAGGTCGAACACCGCCATGCCCGGCCGCCCGAGATACACGTTGTCGATATACAGCCCTACGCTGCCTTCCAGGCCATCGCTGGCCGGGTTGTTGCCAAGCCCGCGGATCGACACGCTGGACTGGCGCGCATGCATGTAGGCGACGTTGACGCTGGGCACCAGTTGCTGCAGATCCTGAATCCGATACACCCGCTGGCTCTCCAGGGCCTGGCCGCCGATCACGCTCATGGGCGTCGGCACTGCCTGGGCGCTTTCGGTGCGGCGCCGGGCGGTGACGGTGACCGTCTCCAACTCGCCGCCGGCGCTCTCGCCCTTGCTTACCGGCGCGGGTGTTTCGGCGGCCTGGGTCGGCGACCAACTGGAACTGCCGGCCACCAGAATGGCCAGGGGCAAGGACTTCAACAGACTCATAAGCGGCTCCGGAACCCGGGAATATCCATCGAGAGATATTCCTTTAGGTTATTTATTTATGTTTTTACGAACATTTACTGCATAAGAGATAGCCTTTATAAGGAGTCGACCTAATGCATAGCCAATGCATTTCCCGGATATTTTTGATGTGAAAAATGCATATCGATTTGCGCCAGCTTCGTCACTTCATCGCCCTTGCCGAACAACGCAGTTTTGTCGCCGCCGCGTTGACGGTGAACCTGTCGCAATCGGCGTTCAGTCGCAGTATCCAGGCCCTGGAACACAGCGCCGGTTGCCAGCTGATTGACCGTGGCCGCAAAGACCTGGCGCCGACCAAACAAGGCCAGGTATTGCTGGAGCACGCCCGGCGCCTGGTCAGCGGTGCACAGCAACTGGCCAACGAGATCAGCCAGTTCAATGGCCTGGAGGCGGGGGAATTGCGCTTCGGCTGCGGCCCGGCACCGGCCGGCGGCCTGATCCCCCGCGCCATCGGCAGTTTTATCGGGCGCTACCCCAAGGCACGGGTGCAGTACCAGGTGGACGACTGGCAAAGCCTGAGCAAACGCCTGCTCAGTGAAGAGTTCGAGTTTTTCGTCGCCGACACCCGCCACTTCGAAGCCAACCCGGACTATCACACCCACCGCCTGCGCCCGCGCCGCTGGTATTTCTGCTGCCGCGCCGGCCACCCTCTGGCCGGGCGTGGCAGCGTAAGCGCCCCCGAGCTGATGAGTTACCCACTGGCCGTGACCATCCGCCCGCCCAACCTGCGCAAGGTCATCGTCGACCTCAGCGGCCGGCCCGATTTCCTGCCCAATGTCGAATGCGAGAACGGCTATAGCCTGATGGGCGTGGTGCTGCGCTCCGACGCCATCGGCATCGTCAGCGCCAACAGCGATGTGCTGCACATGGCCCGGGGCGAACTGGTGTGCTTGACGATCGAGGGCCTGGCGGAGGATCTGGAGGAGCGTTACACCCGCTACGGCATCGTCAGCCGTGCGGGGTATCGCTTGTCGCCACTGGCGGAAGCGATGATCGAGCAGATCAAGCAGGTCGATGAGTTGGATGAAGAGGTGTGCGCGCTGGAGAACGTCGCGGTCTAGGCCATGCATTCACTGCATCAAAGCCAGTCCCCAAATGCACTTGCCAGCCCCCCACTCGAACGGCGAAAAACCTCACCTGTCCTCCGTCTGGTGAAGCCCCATGTCCCACCCCCAACCCGTGCGCAACGTGCTGTACATCATGTGCGACCAACTGCGCCGCGATTACCTGTCGTGCTACGGCCACGCCCACTTGCACACGCCGAACATCGATCGCCTGGCCGCCGCCGGTGTGCGCTTCAGCCGCGCCTATACCCAAGGCACCATCTGCGGGCCCTCGCGCATGTCGGCCTATACCGGGCGCTACGTCAGCAGCCACCAAGTGGCGTGGAACGCGGTGCCGTTGCCCCTGGAAGAACTGACCCTCGGCGACTACCTGCGCCCCCACGGCATCCGCACGGCGCTGGTCGGCAAGACCCACGCCACACCCAATGTGGACGCCTTGCAACGCCTGAATATCGACCCTGACAGCAAGCAGGCCGAGCCGTTGAACGAGGTCGGCTTCGAGGCGTACCTGCGTCACGACGGCATCTACCCCGACAGCCCGCTGTTCGAGGATAAACGCGAGTCCGCGCCCTACACCCATTACCTGCGCGAGCAGGGCTACAGCGGCGCCAACCCGTGGCACGAATGGGCCAATGCAGCTGCCGGTGAAAACGGCGAAGTGCTCAGCGGTTGGCACATGCGCAATGCAGGCCGCCCCGCGCGCGTGGCCGAGGAACATTCGGAAACCGTCTACACCACCGACCGCGCCATCGACTTTATCCGTGAGCAGGCCGAACAACCGTGGTGCCTGCACCTGTCCTATATCAAGCCACACTGGCCCTACATCGCACCGGCGCCCTATCACGCGCTGTATGGCGCCGAGCATATCCAGGCACCGATCCAGCCAGGGGAGACCAGCGATCACCCGGTGTACCAGGCGTTCCGCCAGCACCAGGAGAGCCTGAACTTTTCCCGTGACGAGGTGCGGCTCACGGTGATTCCCACCTACATGGGCTTGATCAAACAGGTCGACGACCAACTCGGGCGCCTGTTCGATTTCCTGCAAGGCAATGGCCGTTGGGACGACACCCTGATCGTGTTCACCAGCGACCACGGCGATTTCCTCGGCGATCACTTCCTCGGCGAAAAAGAATTTCTGCTGGAACCTGCGGTGGGCATTCCGCTGATCGTGCGCGACCCACGCGCCGCCGCCGATACCCGCCGTGGCACGGTGGACGCGCGTCTGGTGGAAACCATCGATGCGCTGCCGACCTTCCTCGACGCCCTGGGTTTGCCAGCGGCCGAGCATCGCCTGGAAGGCCGCTCGCTGATCCCGCTGTTGCACGGCCAGGAAACCCGCTGGCGCCGCTACGCCATCGCCGAGTACGACTACGCCTTCCAGGCCCCGGCCCGCGAACGCCTGGCGCAACCCATCGACCGTTGCCGGATGACCATGGTGCGCAGCGAACGCTGGAAATACCTGGCGTACGACGGCTTCCGCCCACAGCTGTTCGACCTGGAAAACGACCCGCAGGAACTGCACGACCTGGGCAACGACCCGGCCTATGCCGAAGTGCGCGAAACCCACGTGGGGTATCTGTTCGAATGGCTGCGCGGGTTGAAGCGACGCACCACCATCAGCCACGCAGAGATCGATCTGCGTGGCCAACGGTTTCGTTACGGTGAGCCGGAAGCGGAGAAGGTGGTGCAGATCGGCGTGTGGTAAACCACACATCGAACGTGGGGGCCCCCACTACCTCTTCGAAGTAGCGCTGTCGCACAGCAAACGGGTACCTCTGTGGTGAGCGGGCTTGCCCCGCGTTGGGCTGCGCAGCAGCCCCAGAACCAGGCGCAGAGGAGTGCCTGATACACCGCATTCGTCTTCATCAGGGGCGCTTCGCACCCCAACGCGGGGCAAGCCCGCTCACCACAGGTACGGTGTTCGCCGTTGACTGACTGGCATCAGGACTTGCCCCCTCCCACATCAGAGACCTTTGGTGGTCTGGCTGCGCTGCCCGTGCACGCCCACCGGCACATCGCCCTTGAGCGTCACCCGGCGCACGATGCGTTCCTGGGTGCCGTAGTCGTCGACGGCGTAATGCTGGGTGGCGCGGTTGTCCCAGATCGCCACGTCGCCGGTGTTCCAGCGCCAGCGCACGGTGTTTTCCAGGCGGGTGACGTGGCTTTGCAGCAGGTTGAACAGCTGGGTCGAGTCCGCCTGGGAATAACCTTTCAGGCGCTTGACGAAGTGCCCCAGCAACAGGGTTTTCTCGCCACTGACAGGATGCACGCGCACCACCGGGTGCTCGGTTTCGTACACCGTCGAGGTGAACACCTTGCGGTATGCCTCAAGCCGCTCGGCCGACACATCCGGCTTGAGCGCGGCGTAGTCGTATTCGTTGCTGTGCACTGCCCACAAGTTATCCGCCAGGGCGCGCAGTTCGACGCTGAGGTCGTTGTAGGCGCTTGAGGTGTTGGCCCAGACCGTGTCGCCACCGGACTTGGGCGCCAGTACCGAACGCAGCACCGAGGCTTTCGGGTAGGCATCGACGAAGGTCACATCGGTGTGCCAGGAATTGGCGCGCTGGCCACGGGTGCCGTCCAGTTCCATGAGGAAGCGCGTGCCGTCGCGCACCGGCACCGTCGGGTGGGCAATCGGCTCGCCGAGCAGATGGGCAAAGGCTTCCTGGCTCTGGTCATCGAGGTGAGTCTGCTCACGGAAGAAGACCACCTTGTACTGCACCAGCGCCTGCTGGATGGCTTCGACCGTGGCGGCATCCAGATCGCCGGACAGTCTGATACCGCGGATCTCGGCGCCGATGCGGCCGGCGACCGGGTGAATATCCAGCGCCTGGGCGACGGGTTGAACAGCTAATGCGGCGTTGCTCATGGTGATGACCCTCTTGTGCCTGCTGATGGGGACGCTTTCCGACAACGCTCTATCCATATGCAATTTAGGTCTAGCAAATGAACGAATGCTTCATTGACGGAATAAGAGCTTGCATTTAAAACCTCTGCTCCCGTGGTCGCAAATGCCTTCGACCTATTTTTAAGATGCAGGGAAAGCATATGGATCTTCGCCAACTGCGCTACTTCATCGCCCTCAACGAACACCGCAGTTTCGTGCGTGCGGCAGACGCCATGGGCATCACCCAACCGGCGTTCAGCCGCAGCATCCAGGGGCTGGAACAGGAGTTCGGCTGCGTGCTGGTCGACCGTGGCCACAAGGACCTGCGCCCCACACCGGAGGGCCAAGTGGTGCTGCAACATGCCCTGTCCCTGGTGCACGGCGCCGCCTTGCTGAGCAGTGAAGTGACGCGCATGACCAAGCTCGACGCCGGCGACCTGCGCTTCGGCTGCGGCCCGGCACCGGCGGTGAAACTGGTGCCGGATGCGGTGGCGCGCTTTATCAGCGCCCACCCGAAAATCCGCACCAGTTTCCAGGTGGATAACTGGGAAAAACTCAGCCGTGCCCTGAGCCGTGAAGAGATCGAATTCTTTATCGCCGACATCCGCCAATTCGAAGCCGACCCGAATTTCCAGACCCGCGCGCTGACCCCCAAGCGCGGGGTATTTTTTTGCCGACCGGGCCACCCGTTGCTGGCCAAGGACAGCCTGTCGACCAACGACATGTTCGACTACCCGCTGGCGGCGCCGCTGATCTCACAGGGCATTCGCAAACTGTTGGCGAACCTGAGCGGGCGCATGGATTTTTCCCCGAGCATCCAGACCGAACATTTCCCGGCGCTGGTGAAGATCGTGCTGCAGTCCAACGCCATCGGCGTCGGCACCGAAGAGGCATTCGCCGAAGACATCGCCCACGGCACGTTGAAACTGCTGCACTGGCGCAACCTGCCGCAGAACATGGAGACCATGAGCGCCCGCTGCGGGATTGTCAGCCGCACCGGTTCGCGGTTGTCGCCGGCTGCGAAGGCGATGATCGAGACGCTGGTGGAGGTGGACAGGCAGGAGGTGAGCGTGGCGGTTTGACGGGCCTCATCGGGGGCAAGCCCCCGATGGCGATAGCCCAGGCACCACCCGACTCAAAGCCCCGCCGCCGCCAGGTTCGGCGCCACCCAGTCACTCACCTGGAACGGCTTGCGAATCAGCTTCTCCTTGGAAGCCAGGTCCACCGAACCCTGCAATTTAGCCAGGAACACCGGGTCCAGGGTCGACGGGAAAATCTCGCTGAGGGTCTGGTCTTTCAAGTCATTGGTGAGAATCACCGGCGGGTAACTGGCCAGCCCGGACACCAGCGCAATGTAGGCTTGCTTGTTGTTGTCATCGGTCAACCAGTGCACCGCCTGCTGCTGGGCCTTGAGCAGCTTGGCGACGGCGTCGGGGTGCTCGTCGACAAACTGTTTGCTGCCCACCAGCACCGCCTGGATGCTGCCGGCGCCACCGAGGTCCTTGGTGGTCAGCGGTATTTCAGCCAGCCCCTTGGCTTGCAATGCCGTCAGGTTCGAACCGCCCCAGGTGGCGTCGATCTGCTTGGCGGCCAGCGCGGCATTGGCGGCGTTGTAGTCCAGGCTGATGACTTTGAGGTCCTTCTCACTCAAGCCCTGGCTGGCCAATGCACTGTCGAACGACAACTGGCTGGCCGTGCCACGGAACACCGCGACGCGCTTGCCCTTGAGGTCCTGCAAGGTCTTGATGCCAGAACCCGGCACCACGCCGAGGTACTGCTTGATGTCCCGCGCGGTGGCACTGAGCAGGCGCGTCTCCAGGCCATTGGAGCGGCCGATGATCGCCGCCAGGTCGCCCAGGTACGCCAGGTCCACCTGCCCGTTGGCGAAGGCTTCGTTGATCACAGGGCCGGCGCCCTTGAAGTAATTCCACTGGATCTTGATGCCTTGATCGGCAAAGGCTTTTTCGAAGATCTGCTGCTCGCGCAGCACGTCCGTTATGCCCCCGCCGCTGTGCTGGCTGCCTGCGCTGAGGTCAGGCACGGCGATGCGGATTTCCTTGAGGTCGGCAGCCTGTACCAGGCCCGCCAATGCGGTGCCTGCCACCAGGGTGATCAGACGTTTGAACGGCAGTTTCATATGCGCAGCTCCTTGTGGGCGAGGGTCGCCTGGGGAGCAGAAAGTAGGCACAACCTGGTCAAAACTTTAAATACTATAAATTCACAATTTAATAGCTTTTAGGACTATGCGAAGGGAAACGCAGGCTCCAGAGGGCTATGCATGGATAGCATCGAAAATATTCTTCGAATGCATTGGATGCGTGCCGGGGCGAGGCTTTAAATGGTTTTTCTTATCCCTCAATCATCTTGATTACGTTTTTATAAGATCGAAATCACATAACGCCCCTGGCGACAACGGAGGTCCTCCATGGCCCGAATCTCACTTTTGAGCCTCCCGCTCGCGGCTCCCGGCGCCACGCCACGTTGGCCGCTGCGCTGTGAACGGCTGTTGCCATGGTTGCTGCCGGTGACGCTGTTTGCGCTGTGGTGGCTGGCCAGCCGCAATCACTGGATGAGCGAGCAGATCCTGCCGCCACCGTCCCTGGTGTGGAGCAGCGCCGTGGAACTGGCCGGCGGCGAGCTGTGGAGCCACCTGGCGATCAGCCTGCAACGCCTGTCCTGGGGGTTGCTGGCCGGCATTGGCGCCGGGGCGCTGCTGGGGGCGATGCTGGGTTTCAGCGCGCGCGCCGAGCGCCTGGTGTTTCCGACGTTCAGCGCGTTGTCGCAGGTACCGACCCTGGCCTGGATTCCGCTGTTCATGGTGTTCTTCGGCATTGGCGAAACCCTGAAACTGGTGGTGCTGGTGAAGGCGATCGTGGTGCCTGTCACCCTGCATACCCTGGTGGGCGTGCGCGACGCCCAACCCCAGTTGCGTGAAGCCGCCCGCGTGCTGCGCCTGCCCACGCACCTGTTGATCCGGCGCCTGATCCTGCCTGCCGCGCTGCCCGCCTTTATGGCCGGCGTGCGCCTGGCCCTGGCGGCCGGCTGGACCTCGCTGCTGGCGGTGGAGTTGCTGGCCTCCAGCGAAGGCATCGGCTACCTGATGGTGTGGGCGCGCCAGCTGTTCATGCTCGATATCGTCTTCGTGTGCATCGTGGTCATCGGCGTATTCGGCGTGGTTATGGACCGTGGCATTGGCTGGCTGGACCGCAAATGGGTGCACTGGCCCCATCCGGCCACGGCGCAGATTCGTCGCGGGCCGCGCTATCAAGGCTGGCAGCGCCTGCAACCGTGGGTGCTGCCCCTGCTGTTGCTGGCGCTGTGGCAGGTCGCGACGCAACAAGGCTGGGTCGACCCGAACATTCTGGTCAGCCCTTGGGTGGTGCTGCACACCACCGTCGCCGGGGTCGTGGATGGCAACCTCAGCGGTGCACTGGGCACCAGCCTGGGGCGAAGCCTGGGCGGCTTGCTGCTCGGTGGCGGCGTTGGCTTTGCCATGGGCCTGTGGCTCGGACTGTCACGGCGCAGTGAGCGGGTACTCGGGCCGACCCTGAGCGCCTTGCGCCAGATCGCGATTTTCGCCTGGGTGCCATTGCTCACTGCCTGGTTTGGCCTGGGTGAGTTGGCCAAGTGGGTGTTTATCGCCCTCGCCGCCTTCTTCCCGTTGTTTATCGCCACTCAACGCAGCGTGCTGAATCTGTCGCCACAGCTCAACGAAGCGGCGCAGGTGTTGCGCCTGAATCTGTTCCAACGGCTGCGACGCCTGGTACTGCCAGGCGCCGCAGCCGGGATTTTCGCCGGCCTGCGCCTGAGCCTGATCTACGCCTGGCTGGGCACCATCGGTGCGGAATATTTCATGCCGTCCAACGGCGGTATCGGCAGCCTGATGATCGGCGCCCAACAACTGCTGCGCATGGACCTGATCATGAGCGGCATGCTCCTGGTCGGCCTTACCGGCGCGGCCCTCAACCTGATCGGCCAGCGCATCGAAACCCGCGCCACCCGCTGGAGACACGCATGAACGCACCTATCGTCAGCTTCAACCATGTGGGCAAGACCTTCGACGTCGACGGCTTCGAGCTGGAAGCCATCCGCGAATTCAACCTGGAGATTGCCGAAGGCGAATTCGTTGCGATTGTCGGCTCCAGCGGCTGCGGCAAATCCACCCTGCTGCGTTTGCTGGTGGGGCTCGATACGCAGTTTCGCGGCGAGATCCGCGTCGACGGTAAAGCCGTGAGCGGCATTGGCGGCGAGCGCGGCATCGTGTTCCAGGAGCATCGTCTGTTCCCCTGGCTCACCGTGGCGGAAAACATCGGCCTGGGCCTGGTCAACGAGCCACTGAGCGACGCTGAGCGCAATCGGCGCATCAGCGATTTTATCGAGCTGGTCGGCCTCACCGATTTCACCCGCGCCTATCCGCACCAACTGTCCGGCGGCATGGCGCAACGGGTGGCGATTGCCCGCGGCCTGGTGGCCAGCCCGCGCATCCTGCTGCTGGACGAACCCTTCGGCGCCCTCGACGCCCTGACCCGCCAGCAGATGCAGGACGAACTCCTGGCGATCCGCGCCCGCGCCAAAATCACCACGGTATTGGTGACCCACGATGTGGAGGAAGCGATTTTCCTCGCCGACCGCGTGGTGGTAATGGAGCCCCGGCCGGGGCGGATCAAGCAGGTGGTGGACGTCGCCCTGCCACATCCACGTCAGCGCAGCAGTTTTGAATTCCATCAACTGCGCGAAGAACTGCTGCATGAATTGACCAACGATGGCCACTACCAGCCGCCGGTGCGCGAACAGATCCGCGATCTGCCATTGGCCTTTATTGCCTGCTGAAAAAAGGAGTGCCTTGATGCCGCAACGTCCCAATTTTCTCGTGATCCTGGCCGATGACATGGGCTTCTCGGACCTCGGTGCGTTTGGCGGGGAAATTTCCACGCCGCACCTGGACGCACTCGCCCTGAACGGCCTGCGCCTGACCGACTTCCACACCGCCCCGACGTGCTCGCCTACCCGCTCGATGCTGCTCACCGGCACCGACCACCATATCGCCGGTATCGGCACCATGGCCGAGGCGCTGACGCCGGAGCTGATCGGCAAGCCCGGCTACGAGGGCTACTTGAATGACAAGGTGGTGGCACTGCCGGAGCTGTTGCGCGAGGCCGGTTACCAGACATTGATGAGCGGCAAGTGGCACCTGGGCCTGACCGCCGAACTGGCGCCCCACGCCCGCGGTTTCGAGCGCTCGTTCTCGCTGTTGCCGGGGGCGGCCAACCACTACGGCTTCGAGCCGACCTATAACGACGACACCCCGGGCCTGCTCAAGTCCACCCCGGCGCTGTACATCGAAGACGACCGGTTCGTCGAGCAACTGCCCAAGGATTTCTATTCCTCCGATGCCTTCGGCGACAAGCTGCTGCACTACCTCAAGGAGCGCGACCAGGCCCGGCCGTTCTTCGCCTACCTGCCGTTTTCCGCCCCGCACTGGCCGTTGCAGGCGCCTGCGGACATCGTCGAAAAGTACCGTGGCCGCTACGACGCCGGCCCCGAAGTGCTGCGCCTGGAACGCCTGGAAAAACTCAAGGCATTGGGGCTGATCGACGCCGACGTCGAGCCCCATCCGTTGATCGAGCTGAACACCCAGTGGGCCGCCTTGAGCGACGAACAGCGCCAGGTGTCGGCGCGGGCCATGGAGGTGTATGCGGCGATGGTCGAGCGCATGGACTGGAACATCGGCCGAGTGGTGGATTACCTGCGCCAGCAGGGGCAGTTGGACAATACGTTCATTGTGTTCATGTCCGACAACGGCGCCGAAGGTGCGCTGCTGGAGGCGTTCCCCAAGTTCGGGCCGCAGTTGCTCACCTACCTCAACCAGCATTACGACAACAGCCTCGACAATATCGGCCGCGCCAACTCCTACGTCTGGTATGGCCCGTCATGGGCGCAGGTGGCGACGGCGCCGTCGCGATTGTTCAAGGCGTTCACCACCGAGGGCGGGATTCGCGTGCCGGCGCTGGTGCACTATCCGCAGTTGTCGCTCAAAGGTCGTATCAGCCATGGGTTCGGCACGGTGATGGACATCACGCCGACCATCCTCGACCTGGCCGGCGTGCGTCATCCGGGCAAACAATGGCGTGGCAAGCCGGTGGCGCCGCTGCGGGGCAAGTCGTGGCTTGGCTTCCTCTCCGGCGAGACCGCCCAGGTGCACGACGACAACACCGTAACCGGCTGGGAACTGTTCGGCCGCCGCGCGATTCGCCAGGGCCAGTGGAAAGCCGTGTACATTCCCGGCCCCGTGGGCCCGGCGACCTGGCAGCTGTATGACCTGGGCCAGGACCCCGGCGAAATCCACGACCTGGCCTTGAGTCATCCGGACAAGCTCGCCAGGTTGATCGGCCACTGGCAGCAGTACGTCGACGAAACCGGCGTGGTGCTCAGCGCGTCGCCGTTTCAGCCGGATTGAGCCGGGCCTGGGGCGACGCCATGGGTTCAAGCCGATTGGCCCGCGCAAACGTGCCGAAATCATTGAAACGCACGCCCATCTCGGCCATGACCTTATGCGCTACCTTGGCCGTCATCTGGCGGATGTAGAACGGCTCCTTCACCACAAAATGGTGAATCCCGTGGGTGCTGCCGAAGTTGAAGCAGAACGCCTGCAACGGCCACAGCCACCACGGGTTCAATACTTGGGTTTGCTGGATCACATTGCCCGGTTCCACATCGCCGTAGTAGTGCATGTTGGAGCTGACAAAGTGCAGGCAAAAGGTGCGCAGCACATTGGGGCCGATGATCACCACGGCGGCGATGTCGATCACCTGCATCATCTGCAAGGTGCCGGCGGACCAGTCGATCGGCGTGCCCAGCAGGCTGGCGATGCCGTTGGCGGCATGGAAGCCGAGGAAGATATACCACGCACCCCAATGCAGCAGCGCCAGGGGCGCGTACACCAGCAGCGAGCGCTTGAGGATCTTGAGTTTGTGGCCCCAGGTCTTGGCGCGCAGCATGCGGATAAACGCCGACATCACGTTATCGCCCACCATCAGCAACCGCGCCAGGCCCCAGGGCTCGCCGTTGGTGATCGCACGTTCCTCCATATCGGTCTCGGTGCCGGAGACCTTGTGGTGATTGAGGTGCAGATGCCGGCGGATCCACGGGTTGATGGTGCTCGGCCGCGCCAGCCACACCAGGCCCATCATCAGGTTGTGGGGCACGCGCTGTTTGCGAAAGTACATGCTGTGGATCAGGTCGTGTTCCAGCTCGTGGGTCAGTGAGGCCAGGAACGCATTGAGCAGCAGGCAGGCCCACCAGGCCATATGACCGCTGATATAGAGCGCCGCCGAGCCGATCATGCCGAGCAGGGCAAAGGCCAGGATGCCCGCGCCCAGGGCGTCCTGATGCTGCAGCCACGGGTGCCGGCGACGCAAGCGCACGCCTTCGGCGAGCACCACCTCACGGATATGCGCCGAACGCTGTTGCGCGTTCATCTGCTGGGGACTTGCAGAAGTACCGTCCATGCTCCCATCCTCTTATTCATTGATGGTTACATCCTGCACCAGGGCTTCTTGCAGGACGCTAGCCCCACACGCCAACCTGTTGACCGCAAGCGCCAATCGCCATGACCGAACCGACTTCCCTCGCCAGCTGGACCCGCGCCCTGCGTAAGCAGCTCGATGCCCTGGGCCTCGACAGTGCCGCGCTGTGCGCCCAGGCCGGGCTCGATCCGCAGCAGATGGACGACCCCAACGCGCGTTACCCGCTGTCGGCCACCACGCGCCTGTGGGAACTGGCGGTGCAGGCCAGCGGCGATCCGGCCATCGGGTTGCGGGTGTCGCGGTTTGTCAGCCCGACCACCTTTCATGCGCTGGGTTATGCGCTGGTGGCGAGCGGCAGCCTGCGCGAGGTGTTCGAGCGCATCGTGCGGTATCACCAGGTGGTCAGTGATGCCCTGAGCCTGGAACTCAGCGGCGATGGCGAGCGCTACCGCTTTCGCCTGCTGCAACC
Organism: Pseudomonas sp. NFACC25; assembly: GCF_900100935.1. Classification (NCBI taxonomy): domain Bacteria; kingdom Pseudomonadati; phylum Pseudomonadota; class Gammaproteobacteria; order Pseudomonadales; family Pseudomonadaceae; genus Pseudomonas; species Pseudomonas sp. NFACC25. The sequence continues at coordinate 85,570 of NZ_FMUC01000011.1, read as the reverse complement.
GCCGGGCAGCCCGGCGCCGGCGCTGGAAGCCATCGACGCGTTTGCCGCGATCTATGTGCGCACGTGCCGCAACCGCCTGGGCCGCGACTATGCGCCGCTGGCGGTTTACCTGCGGCGCCCGCAACCCGCCGACCCCAAGCCCTGGCACACGGTGTTCCGCGCACCGGTATTTTTCGGCGCCGAGGAAGACCGCCTCGAATTCGCCGCCAGCGATTTCGACAGCCACCTGGACGACGCCAACCCGGAACTGGCCGAACACAACGAAACCGTGCTCAAACGCACCCTGGCGCAACTGCAACCGCTGACCTGGGAACGCAAGGTGCGCGCGGCCATCGAGGCGCAACTGCCCGATGGCGAGCCTAGCGCCGAGCGGATTGCCCAGGCGCTGCACTTGAGTTTGCGCAGTTTGCAGCGGCATCTGGCGGATGAGGGGTGTCGGTTTGATGCGTTGCTCAATGAGTGTCGCCAGAACTTGGCGTTGCTCCACTTGCGTGATCCACAGTGTTCATTGGCCGAGGTCAGCCATCTGTTGGGATTTGCCGATACCAGCAGCTTTAACCGGGCGTTCAAGCGCTGGACGGGGATGACGCCGGGGCAGTTTCGGGATGGGTTGCGGTAGGGGGATGTGTGGGGAGGCTGAAGGCCTCATCGGGGGCAAGCCCCCTCCCACCGGGGAACGCATTTCAAATGTGGGAGGGGGCTTGCTCCCGATGGCGATCGCTCAGCGACCCCGATCCCGCCGCAACAGTTTCCTGACCCGCATCACCAACCCCTTGGCCTCAAACGGCTTGAGCAGGTAGTCATCCTCATGCAACTCCAGCCCGCGCAGGCGATCTTCAATCCCGCCCGGCGTGGTCAGGAACAACACCGGTGTCTCACCCTTCTGCCGGATCGCCTGCTGCAGCTTCCAGGCATTCAGGCCGGGCAACATCACATCCAGGATCACCAGGTCGTATTCGGCGCTTTCGACAAAGCGCTGCGCCGCCATGCCGTTGGCCGCGACTTCCACGGTGTAGCCGGCCTCGTTCAAGCCCTGGGCCATCCGCTGTGCCTCTTCGGATTCATGTTCCACTAACAGCACACGCATAACACACCTCGATTGATCAGGTTTGCAGGCTAACACCCTCAGGTGTGCGCCGCCTCTCGTAGCCGCTGGGCATCGAGGATTTCGATCTCGCCGTAGCCCAGGCGCACGATGCCCTGGGCTTGCAGGTCCTTGAGCAAGGCATTGGTGGTCTGGCGCGACAGGCTCAACATCGCCGCCAGGTCTTCCTGGGGCAGTTGCAGCACGCGTTTTGAAGGCGCCATGTCGCCGTAGCCCTCAACAATCATCAACAGCCGGTGGGCCAGGCGCACCGACGCGGGCATCAGGCTGAGCTGTTCGAGGCCGATAAAACTCAGGCGCAGCTTCTGGCTCATCAGCAGCGCCAGGTCGCGCCAGTAGCGAGGGGATTGATCGAGGATCTTCAGCAGCGCCTGCTGCGGCACCTGCACCAGCGTGCACGGCCCCGTGGCGCAGGCGTCGTGGGTGCGCGGCAAGCCGTCGAACAGGCAGATCTCGCCGAACCAGTAGGGCGCCCCCACCAGGCTCAACAGCGCTTCCTTGCCGTGCTCATTCACCGCACTGACACGCAACGTGCCCTCGAGCACCGCATACAAGCCGCAGGGCGGGTCGCCGCGCTTGAACAGGTACTGTCCCGCCGTCAGCTGCCGCAGCCGGGCATGGGCCAGCAGGCTATGCTGGAAAGGTACGGGCAGGTGACTGAACCAGTGACCGACGGCCAACCGGGAGTGCCATTGCGTCGCATCCATGAGAACTCCGAAGATTGTCGCCCAACTGACAGTTAGTCCCAGGCTGACAGGGCATGATCAAGCATCCTACAGGAGGAACAACAATGAAAAGCCTCGTCGATCATCTCAGTCAATACGCCGCGTACCACCGCGATCCACGCAATATCGCCAGCCACTTCATCGGCATCCCGCTGATTGTGGTCGCCGTGGCCGTGCTGTTGTCACGCCCCGAATGGGCGGTGGGCGGGCTGTGGCTTTCCCCGGCAGTGATAGTGGCGCTGTTTTCCGCGTGGTTTTACCTGCGGCTTGAACTGGCCCTGGGCGTGCTGATGACGGCGTTGATGGGCTTGTCGCTGTGGGCCGGGCACGTGTTGGCGGCGCAGAGCACGATGGTGTGGCTCAGCAGCGGGGTGGGAATGTTCGTGGTGGGCTGGGTGATTCAGTTTGTCGGGCATTACTACGAAGGCAGGAAGCCGGCGTTTGTGGATGACGTGTCGGGGCTGATTGTGGGGCCGTTGTTTGTGGTGGCGGAGGTGGCGTTTTTGCTGGGGTTGCGGCATGACCTGAAGGCGAACATTGAGAAACGCTCAGGCCCGGTGGCGCGCCGCGATCTAAAGCCAAGCGAGGTCTGAATGTGGGAGGGGGCTTGCCCCCGATAGCAGTGGGTCAGCAGCAGATAAGCTGACTGAAACACCGCCATCGGGGGCAAGCCCCCTCCCACATTTGGTCCCAGTTTCAGAATTGGTTTTGCGGTGAACTCAGGCTTTTTGCCAGACCTTGGGCTTGAAGAACAGGGTCTCGCCACGGGCCAGGCCGGTCAGGCTGTCGTGGTCCTTCACCACTTCGGCTTCGATCAGCTCGCTCTGGCCTTCGACCTTCAAGGTGACCCGCGTGGTCGCGCCCAATGGACGAATATCACGCACTTCGGCCGCGTGATGATCTTCCAGTTCGTGGCGCGACAGCGACACTTCATGCGGACGGAACAGCACATGCTTGTCCTCGCCCAGGTGCAGGCGGTTGGAGTCGCCAAGGAAGTGGTAGACGAAATCGCTGGCCGGGTTTTCGTAGACGTCGCCCGGTGAGCCGATCTGCTCGATCACGCCCTTGTTCATCACCACGATGCGGTCGGCGACTTCCATGGCCTCTTCCTGGTCGTGGGTCACGAACACCGAGGTCAGGTTGATGTCTTCGTGCAGGCGCGCCAGCCAGCGGCGCAGTTCCTTACGCACCTTGGCATCGAGGGCGCCGAAGGGTTCATCCAGCAGCAGCACCTTCGGCTCGACCGCCAACGCGCGGGCCAGGGCGATACGCTGGCGCTGGCCACCGGAGAGTTGTTCCGGGTAACGGTCGGCCAGCCAGTCCAGCTGCACCATGTTCAGCAGCTCGTGAACCTTGGCCGCGATCTGGCTTTCGTTCGGACGCTGGTTCTTCGGCTTCATGCGCAGGCCGAAGGCGACGTTGTCGAACACGGTCATGTGGCGGAACAGCGCGTAGTGCTGGAACACAAAACCGACGTTGCGATCACGCACGTCGTGGCCGGAGACGTCTTCACCGTGGAACACGATGCTGCCGTCATCCGGGGTTTCCAGGCCGGCGATGATGCGCAGCAAGGTGGTCTTGCCGCAGCCGGAAGGCCCAAGCAAGGCCACCAGCTCGCCACTCTGGATATCCAGGTTGATGCTGTCCAGGGCCTTGAAGGCGTTGAAGTTCTTGCTGACGTTACGGACTTCGATCGACATGACTTATTCCTCAGCCGCACTGGCGCGCAGGCGATTAATACGGTTCTCGCTCCACTGCTTGAGCAGCAGGATGAAGAGCGCCAGGATCAGCAGCAGACTCGCCACCGCAAACGCGGCAACGTGGTTGTATTCGTTGTAGAGAATCTCGACGTGCAGCGGCAAGGTGTTGGTCACGCCGCGAATATGGCCGGACACCACCGACACCGCGCCGAACTCCCCCATGGCCCGCGCGGTACACAGCACCACGCCGTAGATCAGGCCCCATTTGATATTCGGCACGGTGACATGCCAGAACATCTGCCAGCCATTGGCGCCCAGCAGGCGCGCGGCCTCTTCTTCCTGGGTGCCCTGCTCCTGCATCAGCGGGATCAGTTCGCGGGCGACGAACGGCACGGTGACGAAGATGGTCGCCAGCACGATGCCGGGCAAGGCGAACACGATCTGGATGTCATGCGCCTGCAACCACGGGCCAAACAGGCCCTGGGCGCCGAACATCAGCACGTAGACCAGGCCGGCGATCACCGGGGAGACCGAGAACGGCAGGTCGATCAGCGTCACCAGGATGCTCTTGCCACGGAACGAGTACTTGCTCACGCACCAGGCCGCGCTGACGCCGAATACCAGGTTGAGCGGCACCGAAATCAGCACGGCGATCACCGTGAGTTTCAGCGCGGACAACGCGTCCGGTTCAAGGATCGCGGTGAAAAACGCCCCGAGGCCGTTCTTCAAGCCCTGGGACACCACGATAAACAGCGGCAGCAGCAGGAACAGGAAGAACACCAGCCAGCCCAGGCTGATCAGGATGCGCCGGGAAACAGCGCTGCCACGGCGGGCTGCGTTGGCCGAGGATGCCGCGGAAATAGACGATTGGGACATGTTCCGCGCCTCCTTATGGACGTTCGATGCGCCGCTGCAACAAGTTGATCAGCAGCAGCAGGACAAAGGAAACCACCAGCATCAGTACGCCAATGGAGGTGGCGCCGCGGTAGTCGTACTGGTCGAGCTTGACCATGATCAGCAGCGGCAGGATCTCGGTTTTCATCGGCATGTTGCCGGCGATGAAAATCACCGAGCCGTACTCACCGACGCCACGGGCAAACGCCAGGGCGAAGCCGGTCAGCCAGGCGGGCAGCAGCGCGGGGACGAGGATGTAGCGAAACACCTGCAACGGCTTGGCGCCCAGGCAGGCAGCGGCTTCTTCGATTTCCCGGGGGATATCGGCGAGTACCGGCTGCACCGTGCGCACCACGAACGGCAGGGTCACGAAGGTCAGCGCCAGGGTGATGCCCAAGGGGCTGTAGGCGATCTTGAAGCCCAGGTCGGCGGCGAACTGGCCCACCAGGCCGGTCGGCGTGTACAGGGCAGTCAGGGCAATACCGGCCACGGCGGTGGGCAGGGCGAACGGCAGGTCGATCATCGCATCGATGATCTTGCGGCCGGGGAAGGTGTAGCGCACCAGCACCCAGGCCAGCAGCGTGCCGATCACGCCGTTGATCAGGGCGGCGTACAGCGCGGTGCTGAAGCTCAGCTTCAACGCCGCCAGCACACGGGGTGCGGAGATGATGTTCCAGAACTGATCCCAGGTGAGTTGAGCGGCGTGTACGAACATCGCCGCGAGGGGGATGAGTACGATCAGGCTGAGGTACACCACGGTGTAGCCCAGCGTCAGCCCGAAGCCGGGTATGACGGGGGAAATACGACGCGACATAAGAGTCCTTGGTTAGCGGAACTGACACACAAAACCCGCAGGTGAATGCGGGCTCTGTGGGCGGGTTGTTGCTCGGCTTACTGCGCCGTGTAGATCTGGTCGAACACGCCACCGTCGTTAAAGAATTTCGGCTGGGCAGTTTTCCAGCCGCCGAAGTCTTTGTCGATAGTCACCAGGTCCAGTTTCGGGAACTGCTGGGCGTATTTGGCGGCCACTTTTGCATCCCGTGGGCGGTAGAAGTTCTTCGCCGCAATCTCCTGGCCAGCCGGGCTGTACAGGTGCTTGAGGTATTCAGTGGCGATCTCGGTGTTGCCCTTTTTCTCGGCGTTCTTGTCGACCACGGCCACCGGCGGCTCCGCGAGAATCGACAGGGACGGCACGACGATGTCGAACTTGTCGGCGCCGCCGTCTTCTTTCAGGGCCAGGAACGCCTCGTTTTCCCAGGCCAGCAACACGTCGCCCTGACCGTTGTTGACGAAGGTAATGGTCGAACCGCGCGCGCCGGTGTCGAGGATCGGCACGTGCTTGAACAGCTCCTTGACGTATTCCTGGGCCTTGGCTTCGCTGCCACCGGATTTCAGGCCGTAGGCCCAGGCGGCAAGGAAGTTCCAGCGCGCACCGCCGGAGGTTTTCGGGTTAGGCGTGATCACGGAAACGTCTTTCTTGATCAGGTCGCCCCAATCCTTGATGCCTTTAGGGTTGCCCTTGCGCACCAGGAACACGATGGTCGAGGTGTAGGGCGTGCTCGCATCCGGCAGGCGGGTCTGCCAGTTTTCCGGCAGGGTCTTGCCCAGCTTGGCGATTTCGTCGATGTCACCGGCCAGGGCCAGGGTCACCACGTCGGCGCGCAGGCCGTCGATCACCGCCCGGCCTTGCTTGCCCGATCCACCGTGGGATTGCTGGATCTTGACGGTGTCGCCGGGGTGGGACTGTTTCCAGAAGTTGGTGAACTCAGCGTTGTAGTCCTGGTACAGCTCACGGGTAGGATCGTACGAAACGTTGAGCAACTCGTAGTCCTTGGCAACCGCGGAACCGGCAAACACGGCGCTGGCCAGGGCGGCCAGGGCATAACGGCGAATCGACGACATAGAAGCTCCTGAAAATTCTGGGTGTTGGCTTTTTCTTATAGTGACGGGGTCTATCGCCGTTATTGCTTAGCTCGGTTTGTTACCCGGGTTCTGCAAACGGAATTTTTCCTTGCGTTCGATCTGTACCACTTGAGCGTTGTGCACAGTGATTTCCACCGCGCCAAACCGCAGATCGCGCAAGGCGCTCTGGATCTCGCGCAAAATGGCTGCTTCGTCCTGGCCGTCGACGCTACGTAGAGATGCGCTCATGGTCTCGCTCCTGAAATGAATAGTGCCTCGCAGTGGCGGCACTGCTTGCGGCGTAGGGCGATAGTAGATAAGCGCGGATATTCTTAAAAATACTATTTAAGAATGTTTATATAACCAGAAAGAATTTTCTGGCAGGACGTGGGGTTGCGCGCGTGTTTTGCGACCGAGCACTGAAATAACACCTTGTGAATATCCCAATGTGGGAGGGAGCAAGCCCCCTCCCACATTTGAATGCATTTCAAGCCTGGATGGCGGGGGCGCAGTCCCAGTCAATGGCCTGCGCCGGCATCGGCCGCCCAAACCAGTACCCCTGGCCCATATCGCAGTGCTGCTCCAACAAGAACCGCGCCTGCTCCACCTGTTCGATCCCCTCGGCATGCACCTGCATGCCCATGCTTTTCGCCAGGGCGATCACCACCCGCACGATGGCGGCATCGTCTTCGTCCCACGGCAGCCCGGCGACAAAGCCCTGGTCGATCTTGAGTTTCTGCACCGGCAGGCGCTTGAGGCGCAGCAGGGAGGAATAGCCGGTGCCGAAGTCATCGATGGCCAGGCGCAAGCCCAGTTCGCGCAGGCGGTGCAGTTGTTCCAGGGCCACTTCAGGGTCGTCCATCACCGCGCTTTCAGTGACTTCCAACTCCAGGAAGGCCGGATCCAGGCCGGTATCGTGCAGCACCTGGGCGACTTGATCGTAGAGTTCGCGCCGGGCAAACAGGCGGCTGGATACATTGATTGCAATAAAGCTCAGCGGCGCGCCGTCGGCCAGCCATCGGCACATCTGTCGGCAGGCCTGGTCCATCACCCATCCATCGATCTCGGCAATCAACCCGGTGCGTTCGGCGATGGGGATGAAATCACCCGGCGGCACCAGGCCACGCTCGGGGTGTTGCCAGCGCACCAGTGCTTCGACGCCGATCAGGCGGCTGGTGTGCAAGTCGTGCACCGGCTGGTAGTAGACGCGCAGCTCCTGTTGTTCGAGGGCGCGGCGCAGTTCGCTGGCGATTTCCACCCGGTTCTGCGCGTGGGCGGTGAGTTCTTCGGTGTACAACGCGTAGCCTTCGCGGCCCACGCTTTTGGCCTTGAAGAGCGCGGAATCGGCGTTGCGCAACAATTGCTCGGCGCTCAGGGCATCATTGGGGAACAGGCTGATGCCGATGCTGGCGCTGATAAACAGTTGATGGCCGTCAAAGATGAACGGCTGCTTCATCACATCCAGCATGCGCTGTGCCAAAGCCGCCGCCTGCACCACCTGTGAGCAGTTTTCCGCGAGCACCGCGAACTCATCCCCGCCCAGGCGCGCCAGGGTCACGCCGGGGCCGAACAGCGCCTTGAGCCGCTCGCCCACCAGCTTGAGCAACTGGTCGCCCACATTGTGGCCAAGGCTGTCGTTGATGATCTTGAAGTGATCCAGGTCCAGCAACAGCAGGGCGCAGCCGCGCTTGTGGAGTTGCGCCGAGGCCAGCGCCTGCTCGGCACGGTCGGTGAACAGCAGGCGGTTGGGCAGGTCGGTCAGCGGGTCGTGGTGGGCCAGGTGGGCCAGTTCGTGCTCGGAATCCTTGATGGCGCTGATGTCGGAAAACACCGCGACGTAATGGCTGATATGGCCCAGGTCATCGTGAATCACGCGAATGGTTTGCCACTGTGGATAAATCTCACCGCTTTTGCGCCGATTCCAGATTTCACCGCTCCATTCACCGGTGTGTTCCAGGGTCTGGAACATCTGTTGATAGAAATTCGACGAATGGCGACCGGACTTGAAGAGGCTCGGCTGCCGGCCCATGACGTCATCGCGCTGGTAGCCGGTGATTTCCATGAAGGCCCGGTTCACATGCACGATCAGGCCCTTGGCGTCGGTGACCAACACCCCTTCGCGGGTGCAATCGAACACGGCAGCAGCCTGGCGCAGGCGCTCGCGGTTCTCTTTCAAGGGTTGCTGCTGGTCGGCCCGGGCAGATCGGGCACAGATCAGGTAGATCAGCCAGGCACTGAGCGCCACCCACACATAACCACGCACCTGCAGCCACTGGTGCAGGTCGGTTGGACTATCGAGAAACTCGATCAATACCCGATGAGTGAGGCCTATCCAGACGCTCGAAGCCAGCAGGTATACCAGCCCCGCACGCAGGGCACCTCGGTATGAAAACAGCATATGCCCAGTAATCCTTACTAAAAGCCCAGAATCGTCCTACAAAGAATGGGGATTATAGGATATGTAACATCTCGTAAGTCTTATCTGAAAGGGCCGCTGGTTTTCTCTGTAGGCTTAGTGATAATGCGTGAGCTGTTCTTTTCTTTATCTGAGGGCCATACAGCCTATGTGGTACAACGGTTTTCTTGACTTGTCGGCCTGGCAACTGGTGGCAGTCACCCTGTTGATGACCCACGTGACCATCGTTGGGGTCACGGTCTATCTGCACCGCTATTCAGCCCATCGCTCCCTGGAGCTCAATGCCGGCCTGAAACACTTCTTCCGCTTCTGGCTGTGGCTGACCACAGCGCAGAACACCCGCGAGTGGACCGCCATCCACCGCAAGCACCACGCCAAGTGCGAGACCGTCGACGACCCGCACAGCCCGGTGATCAAGGGCCTGTCCACCGTATTGCGCAAAGGCGCCGAGCTGTACCGTGCCGAGGCCGAAAACCCCGAGACCCTGCGCATCTACGGCAAGAACTGCCCGGACGACTGGATCGAGCGCAAGCTCTACACCCCTTACCCGCTGCTGGGTGTGGCGATCATGGGCGTGATCGACCTGCTGCTGTTCGGCGCCATCGGCATCACCATCTGGGCAATCCAGATGATGTGGATTCCGTTCTGGGCCGCCGGCGTGATCAACGGCCTGGGCCATGCCGTGGGCTATCGCAACTTCGAATGCCGTGACGCCGCCACCAACCTGGTGCCGTGGGGCATCATCGTCGGCGGCGAAGAGCTGCACAACAATCACCACACCTACCCCAACTCGGCCAAGCTGTCGGTAAAGAAGTGGGAATTCGACCTGGGCTGGGCATGGATCAAGGTGTTCAGCTTCCTGCGCCTGGCCAAGGTGCAGCGCGTGGCACCGATTGCCCACCGCGTGGAAGGCAAGGGCCACCTGGACATGGACACCGCCATGGCGATCCTCAACAACCGCTTCCAGATCATGGCCCAGTACCGCAAGTTGGTGATCGGCCCGTTGGTCAAGCAGGAGCTGGAAAAAGTCGATCACTCGGTGCGCCACCAGTTCCACCGCGCCAAACGCCTGCTGTCACGGGAAACCAGCCTGCTGGATGACCGCCACCACCTGCGGATCCAGAGCATGCTGGAACACAGCCAGGCGCTGAAAGTGATCTACGAAAAACGCCTGGCGCTGCAGCAGATCTGGCTCAAGACCAGCTCCAACGGCCACGATATGCTCGCCGCCATCAAGGAATGGGTGCACGAGGCCGAGGCCAGCGGCATCCAGTCCCTGCGGGATTTTGCCCACCAATTGAAGACCTATTCGCTGCGTCCTGCGGCGGTCTGACAGTAGCGTGGGAGGGCTTGCCCTCCCACCCATCAGCTTTTTGGCGTCATTTCTCGGACACCGTCAATCGAGCCTGTTGACGGAACTTCACTGCAATTCGCCTCTCTCAATGAACACTTCGCCATCATGGTGGCCCCTTGTAGTGACCGCTGCTCGATCTTGCGGCGCGCCCAGAGAGAGTTGTGCCGATGGTTCTCGAAAAGCCCTTCACCGCCGACAGCCCTACCGCTGACCCTCCGCGTCCGGCCGCGGCAGCAACCCTGCTGGCACTGGTACATGCCCAGGGCGAAGTCGAGCGACTGAGTGAGCGCGAACAATTGCTCAGTTCTCTGCTGGTCAGCGTAAACGCCGTGCTGTGGGCCATCGATTGGCAGACCCGCCGCGTGCTCTACGTGAGCCCGGCATACGAGCGGATTTTTGGACGTTCCGCCGGCCTGCTGCTGGCGGACCACCGCGAATGGCGCAACAGCATTCACCCCGAAGACCTCGACTACGCCGAACACAGCCTGGCGCGCGTGCTGGAGCAGGGTGCCGTGGAAGACCGCGAGTACCGCATCATCACCGCCGACGGGCAGATCCGCTGGCTGAGCGACAAGTGCTACATCAACCAGCAGGTCGAACCCGGCGAGCCGGTGATCGTCGTCGGCATGGCCGAAGACATCACGGAAAAAAAACAGCTGGAACTGGAGCTGCACCGTCTCGCCACCACCGACGTGCTGACCCAGAGCAGCAACCGCCGACACTTCTTCGAATGCGCCAACCAGGCCTTCGACAGCGCCTGCGCCCAAGGCGCGCCGCTGGCCTTCCTGCTGCTGGACATCGATGACTTCAAGGACGTCAACGACACCTACGGCCACCTGGAAGGCGACCAGGTGCTGCGGCGTATCGCCGAGAGCGGTCGCGGGGTACTGCGCCGTGGCGACCTGTTCGGGCGCATTGGCGGCGAAGAGTTCGCCGCCGTTCTGCCGGGTTGCGCGCCGGAGATGGCGCTGCAAGTGGCCGAGCGCCTGGGCAGGGAGATTCAGGCGCTGAGCTTCAGCTATGAGGGCCAGGCGTTCAGCGTGACCATCAGCCAGGGCCTGGCCAGCCTGACCGAGGAAGACTCCACCCTGGACAGCCTGTTCGCCCGCGCCGATGCCGCCATGTATGAGGCCAAGCGCCTGGGCAAGAATCGCGTGATCGCTGGCTGAATGCCGATCACTGTGGGAGGGGCTTGCCCCAATGCCGGTCAGTTAAGGGACAGAGCGGGCAACCCGTCATCTGTGGCGAGCGGGCTTGTCGAATCGTCGCACCGCCCGCGTTGGGCTGCACAGCAGCCCCAAAACCAAGCGCAGAGGAGTGCCTGATACACCGCATTTTGTCTTTATTAGGGGCGCTTCGCGCCCCGGCGCGGGACAAGCCCGCTCACCACAAGAATGCGGTTGCCTGAAATTGTTTATGCAAGACTCAAGATTTTAGAGTGAAATTTTTTACCCTTTAAAATCAGTAAGTTATTTTAAACTTGATAAGAGCTGGCTTGCTTCAGGCACAAAAAACCCGCCGAAGCGGGTTTTTCTTATCGATCAAGCCAACTTGCGCTTACAGCTCGGAGAAGCACTCTTCGATGATCGCCAAGCCTTTGTCCAACTGCTCGTCCGGCGAGGTCAGCGGGACCAGTACGCGCAACACGTTGCCGTAGGTGCCGCAGGACAGCAGGATCAGGCCCTTGTCACGCGCCTTGGCCACCACGGCGGCAACAGCTGCGGCGTTTGGCTTGTGGCTGTCGCCGTCTTCGAACAACTCGACCGCGATCATCGCGCCCAGGGCACGCACGTCACCGATCACCGGGTACTTGGCTTGAATCGACTTGAGGCCAGTCACCAGGCGCTCGCCGACAGCCTTGCAGCGGTCCAGCAGGTGCTCTTCCTCAAACACGTCCATCACCGCCAGCGCAGCGGCGCAAGCGATCGGGCTACCGGCGTAGGTGCCGCCCAGGCCACCTGGGGCAATGGCGTCCATGTATTCGGCCTTGCCGCACACACCGGCCAGGGGGAAACCGCCAGCGATGGATTTGGCGAAGGTGGTCAGGTCGGCGGCAACGCCCATCTGTTCCATGGCGAAGAAGGTACCGGTACGGCCGGCACCGGTTTGCACTTCGTCGGCGATCAGCAGGATGCCGTGCTTGTCGCACAGTTCGCGCAGGCGCTTCATGAACGGCTTCGGCGCGACGTAGAAACCGCCCTCGCCTTGGACCGGCTCGATGATGATGGCGGCGATATCACGCGGCTCGGCATCGTTCTTGAAGATGCGCTCGATGCTGGCGATGGAGTCGTCGTCGCTGACACCGTGCAGTTCGTTCGGGTACAGCGCGCGGAACACGCCGCCCGGCATCAGGCCCATGCCGGCCGAGTAAGGCACCACTTTACCGGTGAGACCCAGGGTCATCATGGTGCGGCCGTGGTAGGCGCCGGTGAAAGCGATCACGCCGGCACGGCCAGTCGCGGCACGGGCGATTTTCACGGCGTTTTCAACGGCTTCGGAACCGGTGGTGACCAACAGGGTTTTCTTGGCGAAATCGCCTGGAACCTTGGCGTTCACTTTCTCGCACACTTCGACGTACGGCTCGTAGGCCAGTACCTGGAAGCACGTGTGGGTCAGCTTGTTCAGCTGTTCGGTCACGGCGGCGATGATTTTCGGGTGCACGTGGCCGGTGTTCAGCACGGCGATACCGCCGGCGAAGTCGATGAACTCGCGACCTTCAACGTCGGTCACGGTGGCGTTCTTCGCGGATTCGGCGAAGATCGGGTGAATCTGGCCAACACCGCGCGGTACAGCGGCTTCGCGGCGTTTCATCAGGGAAGCGTTGGTCTTGCTCATAAAGTCCTCATTCGCCACTCATCGGGTGGCGTTGTTCAAGGAATACGTGGCGGGGAGGCAACTACGGCAGCATGCGATGATCGACTGCCACAGCTTTCCCGGCCACTACGAATAACGGTGTGAAACACGCAAAGGGTCAGCGCTCTCGTGCCCTTTGCGTTTGCTGCAATCCCTTCCCGGCTTAGATGCCCAGGCAGAGGTATTTGATTTCCAGGTAATCCTCGATCCCGTACTTGGAGCCTTCACGGCCCAGGCCCGAAGCCTTGATGCCGCCGAACGGCGCCACTTCGTTGGAGATCAACCCGGTGTTGACCCCGACCATGCCGTATTCCAGGGCTTCGGCCACACGGAACACACGGCCCAGGTCGCGGGCGTAGAAGTAGGACGCCAGGCCGAACTCGGTGTCGTTGGACATCGCGATCACTTCGGCTTCGTCTTTGAAGCGGAACAGCGGCGCCAGCGGGCCGAAGGTTTCTTCCTTGGCGACGGCGGCGTTTTTCGGCACGTCGACCAGGATGGTCGGCTCGAAGAAGTTGCCTTCCATGACCTTGCCACCGGCCAACAGCTTGGCGCCTTTGCTCAGGGCGTCGGCGATGTGTTCCTGGACCTTGGCCACGGCTTTTTCGTCGATCAGCGGGCCGGTGGTGGTGCCTTCTTCCAGACCGTTGCCGATCTTCAATTTGGCCACCGCGACTTTCAGTTTTTCCGCAAACGCGTCGTACACCGAATCCTGGATGTACAGGCGGTTGGCGCAGACGCAGGTCTGGCCGTTGTTGCGGTACTTGGAGATGATCGCGCCTTCGACGGCCTTATCCAGGTCCGCGTCGTCGAACACGATAAACGGCGCGTTGCCGCCCAGCTCCAGGGAAACTTTCTTGATGTCCTTGGCGCATTCGGCCATCAACTGGCGACCGATTTCGGTGGAGCCGGTGAAGGACAATTTACGCACGATCGGGTTGCTGGTCAGCTCGCCGCCGATATCGCCGGCACTGCCGGTGACCACGCTCAGCACGCCTTTCGGGATACCGGCACGGTGCGCCAGCTCAACCAGGGCCAGGGCCGAGAACGGGGTTTGCGAGGCTGGCTTGATCACCATGGTGCAACCGGCGGCCAAGGCCGGGCCGGCTTTACGGGTGATCATCGCGGCCGGGAAGTTCCACGGCGTGATGGCGGCGGTCACGCCGATAGGCTGCTTGATCACGATCAGGCGCTTGTCGGGCTGGTGGCCGGGGATCACGTCGCCATAGATGCGCTTGGCTTCTTCGGCGAACCACTCGATAAAGGACGCGGCGTAGACGATTTCGCCCTTGGCTTCGGCCAATGGCTTGCCTTGTTCCAGGGTCATCAGGCGACCGAGGTCGTCCTGGTTTTCGATCAGCAGCTCGAACCAACGGCGCAGCTTGTTGGCGCGCTCCTTGGCAGTCAGCGCACGCCAGGCCGGCAGCGCCTTGTCGGCGGCCTCGATGGCGCGGCGGGTTTCCGCGGCGCCCATCTTTGGCACGGTGCCGATAATCTCGCCCGTGGCCGGGTTGTTGACCTTGATGGTCTGACCGTTGTCCGCATCCACCCAAGCGCCATCGATAAAGGCCTGCTGGCGGAACAACTGGGAATCTTTGAGCTGCATGTCGGCTTTCCTTAACAGCACCGCGCGCACGCGGAGCGAATTAGAGTTGTTGAAAGGCGCCTTGTGGGCTGCCGTCAGGGAAATCAGCCCCCGCGCGCGCGATCAGTGAATAGCGCACGAGAGACAGAGCGTTTGAAATCTCAAACGAATCCTAGGATCAATGGGGGTACAGGGCAATAGTCTGTTCGAAAAAAAGAACGAAAACGGCGCATTTGCCGGATTTTTCTGATCAGCGTGATTCGAGCCCGTTCCGCCGTGTTGACCAACGGCGCCCGGCGCAGGGCCTCTGCGGGGCAAATGCCTACGCTTGAACGGCCAAAGACCGGCATGGACGCCCAAGGTCGACATGGGTATGATGTCGCCCGCACAAGCATCCGTAGCTCAGCTGGATAGAGTACTGCCCTCCGAAGGCAGGGGTCGTGGGTTCGAATCCCGCCGGGTGCACCAGATATAGATGAAAAGCCCCAGGTCGAAAGGCCTGGGGCTTTTTTGTAGACTGTCGATCAGCCCGATCACTGAGTTCTCACATGAGCGACAGCAGCCAGAACCAACACCCTCCAGCCCCACTAGGTGAAATACTGCTGTTCCAGAGCGGTGACGGTTCAGTTCGCCTGGAGTGTCGTTTTGACAGCGATACCCTGTGGCTATCGCAGGCCATGATTTGTGAGTTGTATGGCAAGGCGAAAGCGACTATCAGCGAACATATCAGCCACATCTTTGCAGAGGGCGAATTGGCTGAAAATTCAGTTGTTCGGTTTTACCGAACAACTGCCGCCGACGATAAGCCCTACAACGTCAGACACTTCAGCCTACCGCTGATTCTGGCCGTCGGTTATCGAGTACGTTCCAAGCGAGGTACGCAGTTCCGCCAATGGGCTACGCAGATATTGCAGGAGTTCTTGGTCAAAGGCTTCGTCATGGATGATGAACGGCTGAAGAACCCTCCAGTGGGTCGTTCATTGGCTCCTGACTACTTTGACGAATTGCTTGAACGCATTCGCGATATCCGCGCCAGCGAGCGGCGGGTTTACCTGCGAGTTCGGGAAATTTTCGCGATGGCTGCGGACTACGTGCCGTCGAATAGTGAAACGACCGCTTTCTTTCAAATCATTCAAAACAAACTGCACTTCGCGAGCACCGGCCTTACCGCTGCCGAACTAATTGCCCAACGTGTCGACTCGACACAACCAAATATGGGCCTCACCAGCTTCAAAGGTGATGAGGTACGCAAAAGCGATGTCACGATCGCCAAAAACTATCTGCGTGCAGACGAAATTTCCGCATTGAATCGCATTGTCACCATGTGGCTGGACTTCGCAGAAGACCAAGCGTTGAGGCGCAAGCAAATCTTCCTACGGGACTGGCAGGAAAAACTGGATCAGTTCCTAGCCTTCAATGACCGTGAGGTTTTGCAGGATTCTGGACAGGTCAGCAAGCACGTGGCTGACGACAAAGCGAAAGCGGAGTACGAACGTTACAATCAGCAACGCAGGGTATTGAAAGAAGCCAAGGGAGAATCCTTAAGCATTGAGGCACTGCGGGCGATCTCACAGAAGACAAATCAGTGAAGCCGTTCGTATGGCTCATAGGCCTCAAGTCAAAAGACCTCGGAATTTTTGTGGGGCGGCATCGACGCCCAAATGCTGAGCAACCTCGATAACCCCCTGACCCCCGGAGACTCACGGATGAGCACTTCCAACCCACCCATCACCCTTGCCAAGGGCGCCGCCAGTGCGACGCTGATCGGGGTGATTGCCGTGTTTTTGTGGGCGTGCCTGGCGCTTCTGACCACCTTGACCGCCGGCATCCCGGCCTTTCAGTTGCTGGCTTCGAGCTTCGCGGTCGCGTTCGTGGCCAGCCTGTGCGTGCTGGGGCTGCGTGGCGCTGCGGGGTTCAGCAGCTGGCGCCAGCCCTGGCCGGTGTGGGCAACAGGTTTTGCCGGGATCTTTGTCTATCACGCGTTGTATTTCTTTGCCCTGAAGGCCGCGCCTGCGGCTGAAGCCAGCCTGATTGCCTATCTGTGGCCACTGCTGATCGTGCTGCTGTCGAGCCTTGCCACCGGCGAGTCGCTGCGCAAGCGCCAGCTGCTGGGCGCCTTGCTCGGCCTGGCGGGGACGGCCTTCATCATGCAGCTGCGGGCCCGGAGTGACAGTGCGTCGATGCCGGTGATCGGTTACGCCGCCGCCTTTGCGTGTGCCTGGGTCTGGGCGATCTATTCGGTGTTCAACCGGCGGTTCAGCCATGTTCCGAGCAGCATCATCGGGGGGATCTGCGGGCTGGTGGCAGTGGCCGGCGGGCTCTGCCACCTGGCTTTCGAAACCACGGTGCGGCCTGAGCCGGGCCAGTGGGCCGCAATCATTGCCCTGGGGCTGGGCCCTGTGGGCCTGGCTTTTTTCGCCTGGGACCACGCGACCAAGCACGGAAACCTATCGATGCTGGGCGCCCTGTCTTACCTGGCGCCGCTGTTCTCCACGCTGCTGTTGATTGCCGTGGGGCAAAGCGATGCCAAGCCGATCCTGATGATTCCCGCGGTGTTGATCATTACGGGGGCGGTCATCGCCACTTCACGCTCACGCACGACCTCACGGTGATCTCGACGGGCCGAGTTTTTCAGTCGCGCCCACACGTCCCCCACTCCCCTCCTCTGTCTTGCTTGGGGAGTCGGGAGCGGGGCAAAGACTGCGGCGGTCAGCGTGCGCGTCAGACCCTGGCAGGCGACACAATGATCTTCACATTGTGTTCCTTGTTTTTAACCAGTTCCTCGAAGCCCTGGCCCACGATCTGTTCCAGCTGAATGCGCCCCGTCACCAGTGGCGAGATGTCCAGCCGCCCATCCGCGATAAACGCGATCACGTCGGCGAACTCCCCGTTGTAGGCCAGCGCGCCGAGTACCTGTTTTTCCGTGGCCACCAGCTCGAAGAAGTTGAATTCACTGGGTTCTTCGAAGATGCCCACCAGTACGCACTTGCCGGCCTTGCGGATCAGGTCGATGGCAAGTTTGGCCGTGTGTTTGTTGCCGATGCATTCGAAACTGACGTCCGCGCCGAGCCCGCCGGTCAGGCGGCGGACCTCGGCCAGGGCGTCGCATTCATTCGGATCGAGCACGTGGGTCGCCCCCACTTCCCGGGCCTTGGCCTTGCGCGCGCCGGACATTTCCAGCGCGATCACCTGGGCCGCGCCCGCCGCCTTGGCACACATGATGGTGCACAGGCCGATGGTGCCGGCACCGACCACCACGACGTTTTGCCCGAGCAGGCTTCCGGCTTTTTTCACCGCGTGCATGCCGACGGCCAGCGGCTCGATCAGCGCCCCGGCTTCAGCGGGGAAGTTCGCCGGCAATTTGTACAGCAGGTTGGCGGGCACGTTGACCAGCTCGGCGAAGGCGCCGTTGTTCATCAGGCCGGTGAAGGCCAGGTTTTCGCAAATGTTGTACAGCCCGTGGGTGCAGTAGTAGCAGGTGCCGCAATGTTGGCAGGCGTCGGCCGCCACCGGCTCGCCGACGCTGAAACCCTGTACGCCGGCACCGAGTTCGACGATCTCGCCACAAAACTCATGACCGAGAATGCACTGGCCCTTGATCCCGGTCAGCGGGTGCGGGGCGTCGACCGGAATGAACACCGGGCCGGCCACGTACTCATGCAGATCTGAGCCGCAAATGCCGCACCATTGCACGCGGATCTGCACCCAACCGACAGGCGGCGAAACGGGCAGCGGCACGTCTTCGACGCGGATGTCGTTACGACCGTGCCAGACAGCGGCACGCATGCTGCGTTGCGAGTTGCTCGAAAGGCTCATAGCGAAGTCTCCTTGAAACGGTTGGCACTGGCGCGCCGGGTGGGTTGCCAGTGGCCAGAGCAAGGCCGGTGCCAGCTGTGCAAAAACGCCTGGACGCCCCTCTCCTAGAGCCGCCGAATGAAAACCTAAGATTGACCGGCATCGAGGTCAAACGAGACGCGCCATGCCAGATCGCCCACGGTAGCGACGAGACCGTGAGACGTTGCGTCTCACTGCAAGCGTTGATGCCAGGGGCGTACCTGATCCACCTCAGTCGTCTTCAATAGGGGCGCTTCGCACCCCAGCGCGGGGCAAGCCCGCTCACCACAGCAAGCCCGCTCACCAATAAGCTTGCGCAGGCTCACCCGATAACGCATTCGAGATTGCACCTCCACGCCCCACGTGATCGAGGACTACTCGTAATTTGTGGTGAGCGGGCTTGCCCCGCGCTGGGCTGCGAAGCAGACCCAAAACCAGGCGCTGCGGTTTACCTGACAGAACACAGGGATCCTGATTGGGGCTGCTTCGCAGCCCAGCGCGGGGCAAGCCCGCTCACCACAACAAGCCCGATCACCACAAGTAGGGTGTTCGCCCTTAACTGACGGACTCGCCGCCAACCAAGGGTGCTCAGGCGGCCCAAGCCCCCTGTATGACGTTTTGTCAGCCGATCTGTATCTAACGCGCGCCCTGCTCCCGCCCTACCATCAGGTGCATCCAACCTGCGCAACGACGCGCTCAACCTACAGGAGTTAACCCATGCCCGAACTGTCGAGCCTGCTGGCGTATGGTCTGATTTCCCTTGGCATGGTGCTGACGCCCGGGCCGAACATGATCTACCTGATTTCGCGCTCGATCTGCCAGGGGCCGCTGGCCGGGTTGATTTCACTGGGCGGCGTGGCGCTGGGTTTCGTCGTGTATATGCTGTGCGCGGCGCTGGGGATTACCGCGCTGCTGATGGCGGTGCCGTATGCGTATGACGCACTCCGGCTCGGCGGTGCGCTTTACCTGTTGTACCTGGCCTGGCAAGCGGTCAAGCCCGGCGGGCGCTCGGCGTTTCATGTGCGCGACTTGCCCAGGGACGGCCCACGCAAGCTGTTCATGATGGGCTTTGTGACCAACCTGTTGAATCCGAAAGTCGCGGTGATGTATCTGTCATTGCTGCCCCAATTCATCTCCCCCACTGGCCACGGCAGCGTGCTGACACAATCCATCGTGCTGGGGTTTACCCAGATCATGATCAGTGTGAGCGTGAATGCGGTGATCGCCATCATGGCCGGTTCCATCGCGACCTTCCTGGCGGCCAAGCCGGTTTGGCAACTGGTGCAGCGCTGGCTGATGGGGACGGTGCTGGCTGGCCTGGCGGTGCGCATGGTTTTTGATGCGCGGCGTTGAAGATGGGCCTTGAGGGCACTGTGGTGAGCGGGCTTGCCCCGCGTTGGGCTGTGCAGCAGCCCCAAAACCAGACGCTGTGCGCTATCGGGTATACCGCATTTGTCTTCATTGGGGGTGCTTCGCACCCCAGCGCGGGGCAAGCCCGCTCACCACAGATTACCGGTGGCCCATTCTTTCTTGGTCAATGCTTGCGCAGCGCCTCCAGCCGTGCGGGCAGGTCTTCCTCGGGAAAGCGCGCGTGCAACGCCAGCAATTTTTCATCCGCGGCTTTGCTTTCACCCGCTTCACGCAAGCGCACGATCGCCTGTAACTCTTGTTCCAGCGACGGCAACGCTGACGGTGCGCGCTTGCTGAGCCTGGCGCTCGATTCATCTGCCAGCGCACCTGCCATCTCAGCCTGAACCGGCGCACGTTCAGCCTTGGGCGCGGCGGCGATGCGCGCCATCGGCGCCGGTGCGGACAACGCTTGCGGCGCCGGGCGGGCGGTTTCCTCGTGCAGGGCGGAGAAGGTCGCCGTGGAGATTTCGGGTTGCGGCACGGGCGAGCGCGTGACCACGCCGATCATCAGCGCCAAGCCGGCCACGGTGGCGAATGCCATTTGCCAGCGCGGGCGTTGGCAGGCGTGCAGCCAGCGTTGCCACAGGCTCGGTTGCGGTGCCGGGGCTTCGCGGCGGGCGGTGTTGAGGATGAAGGCGTCGAGGGACGCGGGCGGCTCGCCGCTGCTGTGTTGACGGTAATGCTGGAGCAGCACGTCGTCGGTGTCGGGCGTGTGTCGGGAGTCGGTCATGCAAGTATCTCCTCGGCCAGCAGGCGGCGCAGTTTCTGCTGGGCGTAACGCAGGCGGCTTTTGACGGTTTCCAGCGGGGCTTGGGTGAGGGCGGCGATTTGCGGCACGTCGAGGTCGCCGTGCAGGCGCAGCAGGAAGACTTCGCGCTGGTCTTCAGGCAAGTCTTGCAGGGCAGCGTCGAGGCGCGCCTGGTCGCGGCTCAGGCTCAGCTGTTGCTCGGGGCCGGCGCTGTCGTCGGCCTGGGCGTGCAGTTGCTCATCGTAGCTGTCGTGCAAGGGGTTATGGATGCCGTGCTTGCGCCAGTGGTCGATCAGGCGGTTGCGGGCGATCTGGAACAGCCATGTACGAAAACTCGCCCGGCCTTGTGGCTGGGTGTTGCTGCGGATCAGGCTGAGCCAGGTGTCCTGGTAGATTTCCTCGGCCAGTTCGGCCTTGTTGCTCAGGGACACGAGGAAGCGGTAGAGGCCTTGGCGATGCCGCGCGTACAAGGCTTCGAACGCGGCGGCGTCACCGGCGCGGTAACGGGCCAGCAGCGATTCGTCGCTGGATGGATCATCTGGAACAGCCATGCAGGGGGCGAACTCCTTTTATAAATTTAACGCTGTTCAAGTGTGGGAGGGGGCAAGCCCCCTCCCACATTTGATCAGTGTCCTGTTTGAGATCAGGGTTTCAGGCTTTGGGCCAGTTCCACCAGTTGCACGAACTCGTTGCGCAAACCAAAGGGGTCATCGCCCCGGGCCGAGCGGGCCAGTGCGGCGGTGTCCTTCAAACTCATGCTGCCAGTGTAGCGGCCATCGCCCTTGAGCTGTTGGGCGAAGGCGGCCACCGCCGCCGAGAAGCGCAGGTCGTCGCTGGCCTGGGTGGTTTCGTGGCGGATGGGCCGTTCGATCAAGCGGCTATCACCGCCCGTAGCGGGCTTGTAGCGCACGCGCAGCATCGCCAGTTCATCGGATTTACCTTCGGCCGCAGGCGCAGTGGCGTAGCGCAATGGCTCCAACCAGCCCTTCTGGCCCTTCGGCACAATTTCATACAGCGCGGTCACGGTATGCCCTGCGCCGATCTCACCGGCATCGACTTTGTCGTTGTTGAAATCCTCACGCTTGAGGGCGCGATTTTCATAGCCCAGCAGTCGATACTCGCTGACCTGTGCCGGGTTGAATTCCACCTGCACTTTCACATCCCGCGCGACCACCGCCAGGGTTGAACTGAGCTGGTCCACCAGCACCTTGCGGGCTTCGCGCAGGTTGTCGATATAGGCGTAATTGCCATCGCCGGCATCCGCCAGTTGCTCCATCAGGTGCTCGTTGTAGTTATCCACACCGAAGCCGAGGGTGGTCAGGGACACCCCGCTTTTACGCTGCCGGGCGGCCATTTGCTTGAGGCTGTCGAAGTCGCTGACGCCCACATTGAAGTCACCGTCGGTGGCCAGCAGGATGCGGTTGATGCCCTTGTCGATAAAGCCTTCGCGGGCCATCTGGTAGGCCAGTTCGATGCCGGATGCGCCTGCCGTGGAACCGCCGGCGGTGAGTTGATCGATGGCATTGCGGATCCTGGCCTTGTCGCGCCCCGATGTGGGCTTGAGCACTACGCGGGACTCACCGGCGTAGACCACCAATGAAACCCGGTCCTGATCACGCAACTGGTCCACCAGCAATTTCAGGGTGCTTTGCACCAGCGGCAAGCCTTCGCGGCGGTCCATGGAGCCGGACACATCCACCAGGAACACCAGGTTGGCCGGCGCCAGGTCCGCCACAGCGCGGTCGGACGCCTTGATGCCGATGCGCAACAGTTGGGTATGCGGGTTCCACGGCGTGGCGGCGACTTCGGTGGTCACGCCAAACGGTGAACCGTCGGTGGGTAAGGCGTAGTTGTAGGGGAAGTAGTTGACCATTTCCTCCAGTCGCACAGCGCCTTCGGGCGGCAGGCTGCCTTGGTTGAGGAAGCGTCTCACGTTGGCGTAGCTGCCTGTGTCGACATCCACACTGAAGGTGGACACCGGCGTCTCGGCCACGCGATGCACCGGGTTGTCCGGCAGGTTGGCGTATTGCTCGCGGGGTTCGCTGCGGTAATCCATCGCCGCTGATTCCTGCATGCGCATTGGCGCGGGCATTGCCATGCGCTTGACCAAGGCGCCCTGGGGCGACGCGCGTTGCAGCTCGGCAACGGGCTCGGCCGGTTTGGCCAACTCAGGGGACGAAGACAGCCCACACCCGGCCAGCGCCACCACCAGGGTGACGACAAAGCCTTGGGCAGCAGGACGCAGGAAGAGCAGAGGACGGGACATGGGCTGAACCTCGTGAATGAATGATCCGTTCACAAGGTCAGACGCAAGGTGCGGGGTGTTCGGGTTAACTCTTATTCAAATAACACAGACATTCAAATGTGGGAGGGGGCTTGCCCCCGATAGCGGTGGGTCAGTCAAACATGTACTGACTGATCTACCGCTATCGGGGGCAAGCCCCCTCCCACATTTGAACCGAGGCGATGAACTCAGTCCGTGCCGTACTTCGGGTTGCGCGGGCCGTACAGGATCCCGGCGCGTTGGCCCGGCGACAGCAGGCGTGCACTGGTGATGCCGGCAATCGGGTGGGCTGCATCGGTGGAGCTGTTGATCACCTGCTTGACCGCCGCGGTGATCAGCATGCCCACCAGGCCGCCGCTGTTGTTGTTGCCTTCCTCGCTGGAGGCACGCGCCGAACCGGTCCACAGGGTGGTGCCGGTGCGCAGGTCCACCAGTTTGGCCGAGGCTGTCACGGCGGTGTCGCTGGAGATCAGCATGTACTTGGTGCCGTACTCGCTGACAGTGATGTACAGCGCCGCGTCCGCGCCGAAGATGTCATGCAGCTTGGCCGGTGGCACGCCCTGGATATCGTTGGCGGTGGTCAGGCCGTTCTGGCGGAAGGTTTCGTCCACCAGGGCAATCGGCAGCACGTAGTAGCCGGCTTCGGCCAGCGGGTAGGTCACTTGCGAGACCAGGCTGTACGAGGCCTGCACTTCCGGCGACTCGTTGATCGGCGGCAGTACCAGGATCGACTTGGGCCGTGCCTGTTTGTACGCGGTGTAGTCAATGGTCTTGGGCGCTGCGCAACCGCCGAGCAAAGCCAGGGCCAGCAGGGCGCCGGTGAGTTTTAGCAGGCTCATTTGGTGGCCACTCCGGTCTTGGCGTTTTTCAACAGGAAGTCCATGTACGAGGCAGACTCGGGGAACAGCGCCTTCTCGGTGCGGAACTCCTGCACCATCTGGTCATCCTTGCCCATGCTCAGGTACAGCATGCCCAGGTGCGCGTGGTAGCCCGGCGGCGCCTTGCGGCCGCTGGCGTTGATCTTTTGCAGATCACGCTCCAACGCCTCGACCTGCGCTTCCTTGGGCTCGCCCTTGAAGTACTCGTAAACCTGCGGCTGGTAGCTTTCCCATTGATACAGGGGCTGGGGCGCCGTGTGGCACCCGGCGACCGCCGCGATTGCTGTCAGCATCAGCGCCAACTTCACTGCCTTGCTCATCCGTGTACTGCTCCTTGAAGTGCGGTTGATCAGTTGCGCGGATTCCAGGCGCCGGCGTTGATGCCGTCGACCAGGCGGTTGATGGCTTCGCGCATGGCCAGGTCGAGGACCTTGCCATTGAGGGTGGAGTCGTAGCTGGCGGTACCGCCGAAGCCGACCACTTCACGGTTGGACAGCGCGTATTCACCGGCGCCCTGGGTGGAATACACCACTTCGGAGGTGCTGATGTTGACGATGTTCAGTGCGACTTTGGCGTAGGCCACTTGGGTCTTGCCACGGCCGAGGATGCCGAACAGCTGGCGGTCGCCGGTCTCTTTGCGGCCGAATTCGGTCACGTCGCCGGTCACCACGTAGTCAGCGCCCTTGAGCTTCTGCGCGGTGCCCTTGATCGCGGCTTCCTGGGAGATTTCACCCATGTTGTCGCGGTCCAGCACGCTGAAGCGGTTGGTCTGCTGCAGGTGGGTAATCAGGATGGTCTTGGCCTGGCCACCGAGGCGGTCGACGCCGTCGGAGAAGATGCCGCGCATGTAGCTGGAGCGGTTGTCGAACTTGCCCACGGCGATGGGCACACGCACGCCGGAATAGGCGACGTTGGCGCTGGCGACCTGTTCCACCGGCATGGCGCGGTTGCTCTCCGTGGCGCAACCGGCCACGGTCAACAGCGCTGCGGCGGTGAGGCCGGACAGCAGGATTTTGGACAGTGTGTTCACGGGGTGCTCCTAAATGGGGGGAATCGGGTATGGCAGCTGACGCTAGCGAGACGGAATATCGCGCAGGTCGTCGACGATGTAGTCGCTTAGCCCACTAGTGAAATACCGCTCGACACTGGAGTTACCGCTGTTGGTTACAACGCCGGCAAGGGTCCTCCATTGTTGCGGCTGGCCTCGCCAGTTGCTGGGCTCCAGGCTGGGGCGGTTCTGGGCGAAGTGCAGCACCTCGGCACCGGCTTTCTTGACCTTGACCTTGTAGCCAAAATCGATGCTTTGCAGGATGGTGCCGTCGTCAATCAACAGGTTCGAAAACCCACCATTGGAGTCGATGATATGGCGCACATAGACGACGTCGACATCCAACAAATAATCGGCGCTGTCTTTACTGGTTGCGTAACGCTTGGCTTTGAGCAAGCGGTTTACCAGATCGACGCCGAGCTCCTGGCGAACTTTGTCATCCGACATGAAGTGCTTACTCTTGCCCTTCACGTCAACGTTGAAGGTGTCGAGCCAGTAAGTAGCAGTCTTCGGAATCGTGACCGGTGCCGGCGAGATGTAGTACTCCGGCTTGGAGGCGCAACCCGCCATCAGGCAGGCGACGAGGAATACGGCAAACATGCGCATGTCTGGATTCGTCCCTGAAAAGTATCGTGCTTTAAACAATCGCGGCATTTTACGGGGTTGAGAGCGGTTCTCAAGGTGTTTCGTCGGTTGCCGTGCGGTGGCGCACATTCCCTCAAGTTATGGGGATACGGGTCGAAACAGTAACCTGGCTTGCTCACTTATAGGGACATTGCGTGCTTAACACTCTGCTTCGGGCTACGGCCCTGATCGCTGCGCTGTCGATGACCGGCTGCGTTTCCTACACCGTCACCGGCCCCATCGCCGCCCCGCTCCACCCGGTCGCTGTCAGCAGCCCGCGCAGTGCACAAATCGCCGATGTGACGGTGAGCGCCGCCGACGTCAACGAAGCCAACAAGGCCGCCATCAGCAGCTCCCTGACGGCCCAGATCACCCAGTACGTGCGCACAGGGGGTTACTTCAAGCAGGTCACCGAGTATCCGGTGCGCCTGGGCGAGCAGGACGTGACGCTCAAATTCAACATGACCGCCCTCAAGGGCCATCGCGCGCCACACCCGGCGTACGTACCCGGCGCGCTGCTGACGCTGACCATCTGGATCTGGGTCAACGGCCCGATCTACGTGGACAGCTTCGAGGTGGCCGGCGACCTGGTGATCGTCGACCGCAACGGCAAGGAACTGGCCAAGGCCAAGGATTCGATCAAATTCGAACACAACGTCGGGCTTTACAGCGGCCAATACTGGGCACCGTCGATGGGCGGCCAACAGCTGACCAAACTGGTCGGGCAACTGCTCGACACCGCCACCGCCAAACTGGCCAAACCGTAATTTCAAGGAGTGATGCATGAAAGGATTGATCAAACACAGCCTGGCACTCGCCGCCGTCCTGCTGACTGGCTGCGTGTCTTACTCGCAGCACGAATTGCCCGCCGTACAGACCTGGCCACCGACCGCCAACGCGCCGGCGCAAAAGCCCACGGCGTACGTGCACACCACCGCGCAGAACCACGTCAACGGCGGCCCGGGCAACGCGGCAGTCGGCGCCCCGGTGGCGCTGTGGGAAAAGGCCGTGGCCGATTCGTTTCGCCAGTCCAACCGTTTCTCGCGGGTGAGCACTGACAAGGTCGACTCGGATATCTACGTCGATGCCACGCTGCACAACAACGAACAGTTCAGCATGGCCTCGGCGATCATCACCGGCGCGACGTTCTTCATCATCCCGAGCACAGCGAAAAACACCTTCACCCTGGAGACAGTGTTCAAGGACAAGGATGGCAAGGAGCTGGGCCGCGTCAAAAAGAGCGAATCAGTGCGCACCTGGATGCACCTGGTACTGATCGTGGGCATCCCGTTCCAGGCAGACACGCGGGAAGTGGTCGAGGCGCTGACGCGCAGTACGCTGGATGAAGCGGTGCAGCGCAAGTTGCTGTAACCCCGCCCCTGTAGGAGCGAGCTTGCTCGCGAAAAACCGGAGAACACCGCAGGCATTCAACATGCCCGCGGTATCGTTGCCAGCCTCAGCTCACTTGATCAGGTCAGGTCGAGTGGTCTTGAGCATCGCTGCGCTCACCGCCCCCTGAACCGAACAGGTGATCATGCCTTTGCTGGTCTTGGCCAGGTCACCGGGTGCGGGCTCGACCATCAAGATGCGTTCGGCCGTATCGGTGACCAGCTTGCCCGCGTTGTCATCGCCGCCTTCCGGCACCCAGGCTGATTGCTTGTGCGACCAGATCTGCGCACGCGCGTAGATACCGTTGGCTTTCTCCAACGCCGTACCCGGTACTTTACTCAGCTGTGCGTAAAGCGCGTCGGGCGCCTGCTCGGTGTAGAAACCCCAGTTGATGATGCGCGAACCCATCAGGTCCTGGTCTTCGGCGAAAAAGCCGGTCAAGGTCATACCGTCAAGCGTCAGCGGCGTGTCGAACATCCAGCGCTGGCCCATATCGGACTTTGTGCCGCCGCTGAGCGTGATCTTGCCGTTCTCCAGCTTATGGGCAACACGCTCCTTGAGCCCTGCCTGGCTTACCACCGCCAGGGAGTTCTGGTCGCAGGCGAGAAAACTTTGCAGGGCAGGCGCCGCGGCGAAGCTGCTGGTGCAGGTCGCCAGTGCAGTGAGTGAGATAAACAGACGATACAGTTTCATTGACAGCTTCCTTGGGTCCAAATAATGGGTGGGTGGGAGCAAGTTTGCTTCTGCAGTAACGGGATAAAACGGTTAACACGCATACAGGGCTTTGAGCATCATGCCGTTGGCATCAACTCACGGTGTTTTATTGGATGTGATCAATCGCAGGCTGAACGCCAACCCGTCCTGAGTTAAACCGGGCGGCCCGTCCAGGCCGCCCTGCTCAGGAATTGATGACAATCGTCCTGGCCAACATATCGCCCAAGCGACGACGCAGGCCGAACAGTACAAAAAGACCGTCCAGCACACTGAACACCATCTTCGGAACATTGCGCAGGAACGACTGGAACAGCGTGCAGTTCGTGGGGTACGGGTAACCCACCACCGCCGTGCGGCACACCCGCTTGCCCAGGCTCTGGCCATTGGGCAAGGCATCGCAAAACAGGTAGTACCCGAAGGCTGAAAACCACAGCACATAGTGGAGACCATCAAACAATGCCGGGCCTCCTGCAGAGCCCAGATAGAAATAGGCATAGTCCAGGTTTCGGTTCAAAAACAGCAGGAAAAACACCACCGCCATATCGATCAGATAGCCGAGCAACCGTCTGAACGGGCTGGCGATGTCCCAGGTTTGCGTAGCCGATACCGAATCGTTCATGACGTGTTTATCCCCTACCGTTGTCATAAATATCCGCAAGGCTGCGAACGCTCGTCAGGTTGCCGGTCTGAACCACGATGGTCTTGGCGAACATATCGCCCAGGCGCGTTCTGGACTCCATGAATATCCACACCCAATCGATCACCACCAGCGCTCCGGAATTGCGGGTTAACGCCTGGGAAACCGTGCAGCATTTGCGTGTTTTACGGTCGACGACGGCGATGCTCAACAAACGCTTACCCAGGCTCTGGCCGTTGGGCAACGCATCGGCCAGCAGGAAGTAGGCGAAGGCTGCAAAAAACGCCGAGAGAAAACCAGCCTTGGGCGTCACGGCCGGCACGTAGGCAGACAATGCACCGGCGCAGAATTTGACGATGAAAAAGATCAGGACTGCGATGGCGCAGTCGATAAGGCGCGCGGCCAGGCGCCGGCCGATGCTGGCCAGGATCGTCGGGCGTTTGGCGGTGTGGTTTGCGTCCATGCGGTATTACTCCAGATTCATGGCGTTGGTGTGTTTTGACTGGGCGCAAATCGGCTCTCAGCCTTTCAATGGTATTGCTGTGCTGCCCGCTGGCCGGGAGTACCTGCGCCAGCGATGCTCGAAAGGCTCATGGGAAAGTCGTCCCGATGCGCCCCCGCTCACTCGAGAACCAGATGCCGGTGACCTTGCCCACCACATCCTCAACCGCGACCTGGCCCATGAAGCGGCTGTCGTTGCTGTTGTAGCGGTTGTCACCCAGCAGGTACACGTGGCCCGGTTCGACTTTTACCGGCGCAAGCGTCAGTGACTCGGGGCTTTGGACCCGGTCCACCGGGGCGTGAAACAAGCCGAGGTTTTCGCCGTTGCGGATCAACTCGCCATTCACGATGGCCAACGTATCGCCGCCGATGCCCGCCACACGCTTGATTGCTTCGGTGCCATTCCAGCGGTACACCACGATATCGCCGACCTCGGGCGCACCGGCCTTGAGGTCGGACACAATGTAATCGCCGACCGACACCGTGGGTGCCATCGAGCCCGTCGGCACAAAGTACGTTTTAAAGCCCAGCAACGGCACCCGAAGCACGTCCAGCAGAACCAAGGTGATCACGATCAGCACGCCCACGTAGAGCGCATGGAACCGTTTACGCGGTATACCCTGCGGGCCGGTGTAGCGGCGTGCCAAAACAGCAGAGGTTATTGCCGAGGCCAGCTTCACCGTAATGACGAAGCCCAAGAGTACATACAGCCCGACCGGTGTTGCGATCAGCCCGCAAAGGCCCATCAGGATAACGCCGGCGTACAACAGTGCCGCGACACAGACGCCCCATTTGATGCGATCGACGTACACCAGGCCCCAGCCAGCCACCAGGCAGGACATGAGGAAGGCTTGGAGGGAGAGTTTTACGGGTTTCATTGATCGTCCTTGATAAGGTCAGCGCGGGCAGCGCACATACTACTGCCTGGCTCGTCAATCCACGCAACCTTTGGCGGCTATCAACTGGCTAAGCATGAGGTTTGAAAAGTCTTCAGATAAGACCTCTGCATCATTCAGCCCAGGATCAATTTCTACAACTGACCAATAGGGAGAATTCTCAGAACTTCCATCACGCACGTGTGTTTGGGGAAATAGTGGTCAGACCACCATTAATGTAACCGTGTTCTGCCCGGCAGGCTGTTGTGCCCATGCCGGCGCGCTGTAAGAAACATCTTCCGAGTCACGCCAAACTCCATTCGCAAAGCTCACTGGCCGCTGTGGGTAACAAACCAACAGCCCTTCGACGAACTGACAAAAGGACAAGTCAAGTCGCGTTATCCAACGCATATTGTCGATTTCCAAAAATCGCCAGTTGTCTCCGCTGTCAAAACCGAAAGCAGTCCCGACACTATCCCAGCCGAACAGCCACACCTCGCCCTTCGCGCCCGCTTCATAGGGCCCGTCTTTATAAATTCCATCATCACCGAAGTAGTCAGCCTTAGCAGAAAGCAGCATCGGTTGAATCGTCAAAAGCGGCAGCGCGCGGTCGTCCTCCTTGATTTCACCGTGCCCCCGTTCCTGTATAAAAGCAAAGTACTCGTCGGGAGCCGCCGGCCACTGCTGCCGCATCACACTTATTTCACCTGAAGAAACAGGCGTCAGCCGCTCTAATAGCGCACATCCCAGCGCATTAAAGACTTCTAATTTTTCGTACATGTTCACGGTAGCCTCGGGGGTTACTGCGGAAACGCTTTCAGCTACCCGCTTGAGTGCTCCTTATTGCTCCGCACGCCAATCGACATAACCTTTCACCTCAATCAGTTGATTAAGGATGAAGCTTGAGAAGTTATCGGCCAGCACCCTCACCTCATCGATCTCCGAATCAATCTCCACTATCGACCAATTATTGCCTGCATCAAAAGCATATAACACACCATCTGAAGTACCCGCAAAAACATACATCCGACTATAGGCATCCACCTCACATCCGGCGACTGAGGCGTATTTATCTGGACCATCTTCGATATAAAGCGCGCTGTCTAAATCGCCAAATCCAAAGACACCTAGAAACGCTAGATAGTCAGAGGGAACGCCGTCGCGGTCCGCCGCATCGACCCCACTCAATATAGCTTCACGATCAGTCAGGCGACTCCCGAAATCACCCTCATATAGTTCAGCGGAGGTGATATGGTTTATGAGATCACGAATTTCAAGTGTGTTTTCCATTATCATTTCCCAAATATTTTATCTGCAGGACCTTGAGCTCTGTGGATGCCGCCCTGATGTTCCAATCCGCGCAACGCAGGCGTAATGTTCCACCACTCAGATTTTCCACCAAACTTGTTTTCTATCACGTGATGGGCATCATAATATCGAAATTTTGTCTCCCCATTACTGGCGGTGTAGCTCTCTTTCGGCCAGCTTTGACCAGTATTTTTCTCCCATTCCTGACGCAAAACAGGTACTTTTTTCCTGAAGTCGGCCCGATTCAAATCAACAGCCTCTTTGGAAAGCCGAGAATAGGTATTTTCCCTCAGGTCAGCCTTCAACAGTTCCATTTGCTGCGGTGTAAATTGCCGCCCTGTTAAAGTCTGAATATCCGATAGGTAAGCTCTGGCATCTTTAGCTAACTGAGTACTCAGCAGGCCGGTTGCAGCCTCAGCCTTCTCAGCAGCAGTTGCGGCCCCCGTAACCGCGCCCTTGGGTACTGAAGTCAACCCGCCCTTGAGGCCGTATGCACTGGCAAATGCTACCGTAATGGCATGCATCCACATTACGTTATCATACTGTTCCTCGACTTCCGCCCGCGTCTTGTCCGAGCCTTTTGCCAAGTTGTTTATCGTGATATCGCGAAGAATGCTATCGGCGTCCAAACCCCGGAGAACGGCTTCCGCATTCGCCGCATCAACACGGTAAACATCTTTATAAAGTAAGTTGTACGCGACATTTTCCCCATATCCAGCGAGGGCTTTCTGAGCAGGGGCAATCAAGTTGCCGCACGCTGTACTGGATAAATTCCCGGCAGTGCACGCTCCCCGAATCGCTTCGTCTCGACTTTTATCGATAACGTCTATGTAGGCGAGTTCGTCCTGTTCATCTTCAGTGATGGTGCCCAGCATTTGCTTGCGTGAAAGCACAAACTTACGGGTCGCTTCCGGCACGCTGAGATAGTTATTCTCAACCGCATTCCTCCCAACCTGAGCCGCTGCCACCGCATCCAGTGCGCCCTTGCCGGACAACGATCCTGAAAGGCCACCCGCCAAAGTCGCGAGGCTGGAGATCGTCTGCTTTTGCGCCTGGGTCAGGTTCTCGTTACTGACATCGCCATACAGGTTCTCTTTGATCAGACGTGCGGTTTCCTCTGCCGCCACAGCACCGGCTGCACCAGCGAGTGCTGAGTTACCGCCAGCCTTGGCGAGCACAGCACCCAGTACCGCATGGGCCATCAGATTGGCTGTAGGGTCGCCCTTGGTCCTGTCCCTGATTGTTTCTGCCAGATATGGCGCCGCCGCCCCCGCCAACGCCCCACCTACGCTGCCACCCATCGCCGCTTGCACCACGGCAGTCACCGCCTGGCTGGCCTTCTGGAAGCTGCTGCCAACGCCATAATCCTGCTGGGCACGCTGGCTGATCTGAGCCTGTGTCGGATTGGCGATACCCTCATCAATCAACTTCAGGCGCGTGGCTTTGTTGACGTCACTGTTAGGGTCGTCAGCGGCCCTGATCCTGGCCGCAGCAATCGCGTCGCCAATGCCCTTGGTCAGCTCCATCGAGCTTTTGATCAGGTCCATGCGTTCCTGCATGGCCTTTTCATCAGGCTTGTCGAGACGCTGGTTGGCGTTGGCGGTGTCGCGGTTCAGGCCGACCAGGTCACCCGCGCCTTCAGGGTTGCGCACCACGATCGTGCCTTCGCTGACGGCACTGCGCGTGTAGCTGTGGTCCGAATCGTTCAGCGACATTCCATACAAGGCACCCGGCGTGAGGGTAGTCGCGCCGCCACTGTAGGAACCGGAGACGCTGACGCCGGCCGATTGGCTCTTGATCTCGCTCTTATTCTTGATGTCGCTGACAAGCAGTCGGTCGGTGAGCAGCAGGTTTTTGTCGGCCGTGGCTTCACTGGCAATCACCGCACCTTGCAGGGTGGTGTTTTTCGCCACATCGATGGTGTAGCCACCCTTACCGGCAAAGAAGCCGCTCTGGTCGGTCACCGCCTGGTAGTCGCTGTTCATCTTCGACGCCGCCAGGTTCGCGGACGCGGTTACTGGGGAGCCATAACAGATCGGCGGAATGCAGATGCTCGCACCGAAGCCCGCACTGTTCTGCTTGCTCTTGGACGTTTCGGTGTCTTGGCGCGACAGGATGTTGAGGTTGCCGCCGATGTTGGCATCGATACGCTCAGCGCGTACCTGCGCCCCGATCAGGCTGGTGTCCTGGCCGCTGCGCAGCACCAGCGAGCCGGTGTCCAGAGTGGTGTTGACCTGGGTAACCGAGCCACCCGAGCCAAGGTTTTTGGCGGTTTGTGCACCGAGGTCGATGGTGAAACCGTTTTGCTCGCCTATGTTGAAGCTGGCACCGATAGCGGTCCTGTTGCGTGAACCGTCGTTTTTGCGGTCGGTGGTGTTCTGTGCGCTTTGCATCAGGATGTTGTTTTTCGCGGACAGCAACGTGCTGTCGGCTTTCAACGTACTGCCGGTAATCGTCAAGTCACCCACAGTGCCCGGCGCATCGCCCGCGGCGATGATCGACAGTTTGCCCCCGGCGTTGAGGTTGCTCTGGTGAGCGGTCTGCGCCGTGTATTCGCTGCTGCTTTTGGTACGGGTGTTGGCCAGTTCGGTACCGATCTTGATCAGCGACCCGTTGCCAGCAGAGCCACCGGTCTTGTCCTTGAAGCCGGTACTTTGTTTAGCGAGATCGCCCGCCTGGTTATTCAGGTTGTACATCGACAGCGCCGCCTGGGCGATCTTCACGGCCTTGAGGCGCGGATCGTCGGAGCTGCGCGCCGCCTCGGCTGCGTCGCGGATGCTGTTGGCGGTGTCGACCACGGTGCCCGCAATCACTCGCCCAACCGCCAAGCTTCTTGAGCTGTCCTTACTGGTCTGACTGGCAGTCTCCATCCCTGAAGTAACGGTGACATCAGCCCCACTCAACTCCATGTTCTTGGTGCTCACCAGATCACTGGCCACCACCTTCAACTCACGCCCTGCCGTCAGCGACACATTGCCCGCACTCGATCCAATAGTGCTGCCGGTCAAGGTCATTTCATTGGCCGTGCCGTTGTGCTTCGAGCTGTTTATGTACAGCTTCTGGTTGCCGGTCATGTCATCCAGACCGAGCTTGTTGCCGGTCAGCACGCCGGTGAGGTCGCGATTTTTTTCCTTGTGCATGTCGGTGCGGGCGAAGGTGTTCTGCGCCGCGTCGATGGTCAGGTCGCGGCCGGCCTGGACGGCGAGGTCGCCGGTGCTGACCAGGGACGAGCCGGTGACCGTGGCATCGCGCTTGGCGGCGACGGTGACGGTTTCGCCGGAGACCATGCTGCCCAGGGCGGTGGTGCGTTTTTCGTCGACTTTGTCCTGGACTTTGCTCGACTTGAGGCCGCCCCAGCTGCTTTTGCTTTCCTTGCGTTCGTGGCGGGCGCTGTCGGCGTTGCTGACGGCGAGGATGTTCACGTCCTGGCCGGCCACCAGTTGGGTGGCGCCTTTTTCGGCAGTGACGGCACTGCCGGCCAGCAGCAGGTCTGCACCGGCGACGACGGTGCTGTTCGTCCCCGCGCTGACCAGGCTGCCAACGTTGTTCACCACATCGGTTTCATCCAGGCGGAATTTTTTGCCCTGGGAGGTTTTCTTGGTCTTGCTGTAGAAGCTGTAGTCCTGGTCTTGCGCGGCTTTGAGCTCGAGGTTTTTACCCGAGACCAGGTAAGCCTCGTTGCCGGCATTGACCTGGCTGGCGACCAGTTGCAGGTTCTGCCCGGCGCTCAGGGTGGCGTCGCCGCCGGCCTTGATCACGCTGGACACTTGCTGCACGTGGTCTTCGATGCTCTTGACCTTTTTCGTGTTGGTCGTGGAGTGCTGCTCGTTGGCCGCCGCAATGGCGTTGAGGTCGCGGGTGGCAATCAGGTTGACGTCGCGTTTGGCATTGACCTGGCTGGCCACGGCGCTGATGTCGCGCCCGCCAATCACATGCAGGTCGCGGCCGGCCTCGACCACCGAGCCTTGCTGGGCGATGGTGGTGAAGCTGGAGCGGTTGCCGATGGCGCCGCTGTCGAGGCTTTTCGAGGCGGTGATGTTGACGTCGCCCACGGCTTTGACCGTGGTGTCGGCACCGCTCTTGAGCACGCCGCCGACGTTGTTGATGTTGCCGCCAGCCTGCATGGCCAGATCGTTGGCCGATTCGATGCGCGCGGCGCTGTCGACGAAGTCGCTGCGTTCGGTGCGGTAGCTGCTGGCGCTTTCGTGGGTGGTGACGCTGCGTTCGTTGAGCAGGTCGGCGCCGGCGGCGAGGTTGACGTTGCCCGCGCTGATCACACCGCCTGCGCGGTTGGTCAGGTTGTTGCCGCTGAGCAGGTCGAGGCGACCACCGGCTTCCATCAACCCACTGTTGGTGAGGTTGCTGCCGACGTTCGCCAGCAGGTTGCCGGTGGCGCGCAAGGTGCCGGCGTTGTTGAGGTGGCTGCCGGTGATCAGGTTGACGTCGGTGCCGGAAATCAATGCACCGTTGGGTGCCAGGCGGTTATTGGCCTGGGCCAGGTACAGCACCGGCACCAGCACTTGTTGCCCGGCGACGGTGGCGTTTTCCAGCCACACGATGTCGTGGGTCAGGGCGGCGACTTGTTCGGCGGTGAGGCTTACGCCCACCGACAGGTTAAGCGCGGTTTTGCTGCCGATGGCGTTGTCCATCAGGTGCTTGAACAGGTCGGCGTCGCTGGTCTGGCCATCGATGAAGCGCTGGCCGGTGCGGGCGAGCACGGCTTGCTGGATCAGGCGTTGCTCATAGAAGCCGTCGCCCAGGCGACGTTGCGCAGTGTCGGGGTCGTAGCCGAGCTTGGTCAGCATGTAGTCCGAGCTCATGAACTGGCGCATGTCGGTGAGCAGCGGGTTGGTTTCGATCAGGTACTTATGCGGGCTGGCCGCGAACTGGCTGGTGGGCAGCCCGGTTGCGCCATCGCGGTCGTTGAGGTGGAACAGGCCGTTCTGGCCGGTGGGCAGGTCGAAGCCGGGCAGGCCCAGCGGGTTGACCTGTTGCTGGGCTACGTCCGGTGGCAGTTGCGCGTTGAGGCTGACCAGGGTCGAGTAGCCCGGCGCCTTGGTGTTGGCGCCGCTGCCGACGTAGGTGTAGCCACCTTGCACGACGCTGTTGTCGATGCCGGCCTGGGCCTTCACGTCTACGCTGCCGCCGGCCTGGATGACGGCGGCGTAGCTCTGGTCGGGCACCATCAGTTGGGTGGTTTTGCGCAAGTCGGTCTTTTCGCTCTCCATTTTGCCAATGAACGACGCCAGGCCGGCTTCGACGCCGGTCATGTCCTGGCCTGCCGAATAGCGTTGAGTGAAGGCCGCGGCTTCACGGTACCAGCCTCCGGGCTTGCGCTCGCGGGCTGAGGTAAAGACGCGGTCATACTGGGTATCGTGGGTCACGACGCCGACGTTAGTGAGTTGGTTGACGATGGCCGTGAGGTTGCCGCCGGCGGCGATGCTACTGCTGCTGTTGAGCAGCTCGCCGCCGGTGAGCAGCATGTTGCCGCCCGAGGTAATGCTGGACGCTGCCGTGGCATCGCTGACGATGAAGTGATCACGCTGGGTAATCTGGAACGGCCGGTTCTGCTTGCCGCCTTCGCAGTCGCCACCGGTCACTCCGTCGATACAGGCGATGGGCGTGATGGAGGCGCTGTAGATGCCGGACTCGGTGGTGAGCACAGTACGGATGTTCTGGAGCGTGCTGGCCGCCAGGATCAGGTTGCGCTCACTCTCGATCGTCCCCGAGCTGTTGATGATGCTGGTGGCCAGGCCGCCCTGGCCGTCGCGGTCGACACGCAGGTTGCCCATGGCGTAGATCGCGGCGCCGAGGTTTTTCAGGCGGTCGACCTTGAGGTTCATGTCGCCGCCGCTGAAGATCAGGCCGTGGTCGTTGAGCAGGTTGTCCACCGAAAGATCCAGGCTGCCCTGGCTGGCGACGCTGCCGCCCACGGTCCAGTCCTTGCCGCTGCCGACCAGGGCGCGGGTGCCGAGCAGTTTGCCGGTGGCGGTCTGTTGCAGGTTATCGACGTTGACGGTCAGGCGCCCGGCCTGGATCGCGGTGCTGTTGGTCCAGTTGGCTTTATCGAGGATCAGGTCGCCATTGGTCACCAGGCTGCCGCCGACATCGTCGAGGCTGATGCCGCTGAGGTCGAGTGCACCCGTGCCCACGTGCAATACCTTGCCGCCGGTGTTCTGGAAGCGGGTGGCGGCGAGGCTCAATTGGTCGTTGGCGGTCTCGAGGCTACCGCTGTTGTTGAGCAGGCCGCCGATGGCGTAGCGGGTCTTGCCGGTGGTGCCGAGGGCGCGCATCTGGCCGCTGTTGGTGAGGCTGGCAGTGTCGACGTCGAGGGCGGTGGCGCTCTCGATCAGGCCACGGTTAACCAGGGCCCCGGTCAGGCTGACGTCGATCCGGTTGCCGGCGATCTCGCCGCCGCTATCCACATTCATACCGGTCAGGTGCACGCGATCCCGAGCAAACAGCGCGCCGCTGCCGTTGTTGAAATCCGTGGCGTCGATCTGCGCATCACCGGCTTTGGCGGCGATGCGGCCACCGTCGTTGTCGAGGGTGCCGGCGGTGAGGGTCACGCCGGACTTTTCACTGTGGATCAGGCCGTTGCCGCCGTTTTGCAGCAGGCCGCTGGTGGTCAGGGTCAGGCCATCGTTGGCGGCCAGGGTACCGTTGTTGCGGTTGTCGATGCTGTTGGCGAACAGGGTCAGCAAACCTTGGCTGGCGAGCTTGCCTCCCTGGTTGTCAACGTGGGCGGCGCGCTGGATCAGCAACGGGCCGACACTCGCCAGCTTGCCGTTGCGATTGATCAGGTCGCCGATCAGGTCCAGGGTGATTGCGCCGCCACCGGTGAGGCTGCCGGCGCTGTTGTCCAGGGTATCGCCGTGCAGGGTGAAGGCACCGGTGCTGTCGATGATGCCGCCCTGGCTGTTGTCCAGCAGGCCGCTGACGGTGAGGGTCTGCGTGCCGTCGCTGAGCAGGCGACCGTTGTTGCGGTTGTCGACGCTGGCGGCGGTGACGTTCAGTACCTGCCTGGCGTTCATGGTACCGCCCTGGTTGTCCAGGGTATTGGCGGTGGCGCCGAGCTCGCGATTGGCGATCACCGTGCCGGTATTGCTGATGTGCCGGGCCTCGAGCTTGACGTCGCCGACGGTGTTGCGCGTGTTATCGGCGTTGACCCCGGCCTCGACGATGCCGCTGTTGGTCAGTTGGCCGTTGCTGGTCAGTGTGATGCTGTCGCGGGCGGCGAGGGTCTTGCTGTTTTTCAGGGTGCCCTTGGTCTGTGCCTTGAGGGTGGTGCCCGCGTACACGGCGCCCTTGGTCTCCAGGCTCGCGGCCTTGATGTCCACCGCACCGCTGGCGGCGGCCTGGGCCATGCTCAGGTGGCCGTTGGCGTCGAGCTGAATATCGCCACCACTGGCAGCGAGCGTGCCGTCGAGCTTCACGCCCACGCCGGCTTCGGTGCCCACCAGTTTGATCGCACCGGCATACATGCCGCCCAGGGCCGACGAGTCGATGGCCAGTTCCGGCTTGGTGCTGCCATCGTCGGCGCGCGCGGTGGTTTTCAGGCTTTGGGCGTCGACGTCATTGCGTCCGGCAATCACGGTGAGCTGGCGCGCATTGATCTTGGCGTTGATCTTGGCCGAACGGGTAATGATCTCGAAGCGGTCGACGTTGCTGGCGTTCAAGCCCTGGCCGTCGATGGTCACCGCACCGCCGTCCACCTGGTAGCGGTCCAGGCGCCCGGCCTGGTCAAGAATCGGCTTGCCGGTGGTCAGGGTGACGTTGGGGGTATTGATAAAGCCGCAACCGTTACAGCTCACCCCATACGGGTTGGCCACGATGACCTTGGCGGACTGCCCCGCCACTTCGGTGTAGCCGCGCAACTGGCTGGGGCTGCCGCCGTTGACTTCGTTGAGGATGACATTCGCAGCGCCGCCCTTGAGGTTCGGGTTGCCGACGATGATCCCGCCCAGCTGCGTGCTCTGCACCATGCCCGTGGCGTTGTTGAGGATCACGCCGTTGGGACCGACGTTATAGTCCTTGAACTGGTTATGGGACAGCCCGCTGCCATTGGGCGTGGCGATGTTCACCACCGGCACGCCGTTGCCCGCCTGCCCGAGGGTAGTGCCGGGGCCGCTGACCACAATGCCCTCGGCCTGGGCCAGCAGCGGCTGCCAGAACAGCGCGTTGGCCAGGATCAGGGCCAGGCCGCGTTGGCTCAGGCTTTTCAGGGCAGTAACAGGGCGAACGTCCATATTCAAAATCTCAAGGCAGCGGTGTTGAATTACAGGAAGAAATCCAGGCGGAAATAGATCGGCGCTTCGCGCTCGGTCACGACGCCAGGCCTTTCCAGCGAATGGGCGAACGTCACGCTGGTGCTGACGTGCTTGCCGCGGGCAAACAGCTCCAGGGAGTTACTCGACACCCGGCCGTGCTGGTCATCGTTGTAGCGATCGTTGCGAATCACGCCCTGGTCGTAGCCGACACTGGCGCCGTACTCGGCGAAGGCCGGGCGCATCCAGTCGAGGGTCACCGGGCGCGCCCAACGCACTTCGTTGCGCCAGTAGCCGCCGCTGTCGCCGTTCAACTGCTGGTCCTTGAAACCCCGCACCGAGTACGAGCCGCCAAGACTCATGCGTTGCGGCGCGTACAGCACGTCTTCACTGCGCTGCCCGGTGGCCAGGCTGGAAAAACTCAATGACTCGCCCCACAGCGTGAACGGCTGCAGGTAGCTCAGGGTGGCGGTGTATTTGCGGTAGCGCGGCGTGGGCGTGAGGTTGCCGCGGATACGGGTCTGCTCATCCTTTTGCGCATCGAAGGCACCGATACCGTTTTGCATGCCCACATCAAGGTTGACGAACGCGCTGCCAATACGGCGCCCGTGGCTGATACCCACCTGGAATTCGCTGAGGCGGTTGCTGCTGACGCCCAGGCGTGTGTCGTTGATGTAGTTGTTGGTGCGCAAATGAGTGAGGCCGACATTGACCGACGTCTTGCTCACGTCATCGCGATGCACCACACGCTCGGCGCGCAGCTGGTGATTCTGGCTGTCGCCCCATTGCTTGTATTTGAAGTCATCGACGCTGCCCGGCGTGCGGTAATCGCTCTCACTGTAGGTGTAACTGAAGTTCCACCAGCCCCACGGCACGTTGTAGTAGAGCATGCTGTTTTTCGAGGTTTTCTGGTGGTCGCTGATGGCGTCGTGGCCGCCGCGCAGGATCAGTTGGTCGGCCAGGCCCAACGGGCTGTCCCATTCCAGGCCCGCGCCCCACTGCTGTTCGCCGGTGCTTTTCTGGCCATCGTTGTTGCGCGACAGGCTGGCGCGCCAGGGTTTTTGCGGCTGGTTTTTGACCAGCACTTCACTGCCGCCGATCTGGGTGCCGGGGGTCAGTTCCATTTGCGCCTGTTTGGACGGCAGGCGGCTCAGTTGATCCACCAGTTGCTCGACCTCACGCAGGTTGAGGGCCTCGCCGACCTTGCCGGGAAACGCCATGGCCAGCTCGCGGTCGGTGACCGTGCTGCCCTGGGCGCCCTTCAGGCCTTCGAGTTTGCCTTCGACCACCAGCACTTGCAGGTGGCCGCTGGAAAGGTCCTGTTGCGGCAGGTAGGCCCGGCTGGTGACGCGGCCCTTGGCAATGTAGTAATCGGTGATGACCTTGAGCAGTTCATTGAGCTGCGTAACGCCCAGGCATTGGCCGATATAGGGTTTGAGCAGGCGGTTACGGTCGGCAGCGGAAAGGCTGTCGGCGCCCTTGAGTTCGATGTCCTGGATGGGGAAGCAGCGGGTGTCAGCAGGCTGTGCCGGGGCCTGTGGCTGATTGCTCTTGCCGGGCAGGTCCTGGAGCTCTTCCAGGCGCCGACGCTGCTCTTCGAGAAGCCGGTTCTGGCGGTCGCGGATAAGGTCCTGATCCCCCGGCGTAGGGGCGGCCAAGGCACTGTTGCCGCTCAAATAAGCAAGCAGCAAAGTGCATAGCAAGTACCGAGTCCGTGGCAATAAAAAAGACATGTTCGGTCCGTCGAAAATCAGGGGCCGCGAAACTAACATCGAACTAGCAGTAACCCAAGAAACAGAGTCAGTTGCATTCCCGTGCTAGATATTCACGCAACACATTGATTAATAACAATAAAAAATCATCAAAAAGATACACGGCCTGAAATTGGAAATATTATTCCGACAGGCGGCAGCTGTTCTGATAGCGATTCGTCGGAGAACTTATAAGTTGCCACTACTTGGCCATCAAGTTCTTTCCGAGATAAGTTAGTACCGAAAAAAGCAGATAAGTTCGCGGGAGTTTTGTGAATTGGATCCCAATAATCGGGATCGGCAGGGTAAGAGTCCCGATAGGGAGGTGTCAGCCAAGTATTCATTAGCTGATCGACCGCAATCGGGGGCAAGCCCCCTCCCACATTGGATTGTGGTTTACACCACTAGCTGGCGTCTTTGTTCTGAGACGTGCCAGGCACGAGGGTCAAGCCTGGTTTTTCCACGTCGCGGGAGACGTGGGCTTTGACTTCCGACACGCCGCCGTCTTCGTCGTTGTGGATCACCAGTACGCCCGGGCGGCGCAGTTGCTCCAGGTCACCCTCGGCGAGGCTGAAGCTCTCGCTCAGGTTCTTGTCGGTGAGAGCCTTGGCTTCGGCGCGGCGCTGGGCGAACTTGCGCCCCTTGCGTTGCTGGTAGCGTGCCCAGGTGACCAGGATCACGGCGTTGAACAGTGCGATCCACAGGTAGATCTGCAAGGTATTGAGCGCCGCGAAAATCGGCGCCTCGATACGCGGGCCGCCGTGGGTTTCAAGCATCGAAGTGATCCCGCGCGCCAGCAGCCAGACCAGTCCGGCCCAGGCCATCAAGGTCAGGATCACGTCGATGATCCACATCACGGTACTTTGGCGAGTTCTGACCAGTTTCATGCTCACGCCTCCTCTTCAACAGGTTTGATACCGCGATCCGGGCTGACCCAGCGCGCGCGCTTCTGGTGCTGGTTGAACAGCACCTTGGGGAAACTGACCAGGGTGGTGAACAGGCTGACCAGCCAGAACACCATCGGGTACCACACGGTCCAGAACAGGGTTTTCCACAGGTCTTTCTCGTAGCGGCGGTCGATCAGGATGCTCACCGCGAATTGCACCAGGCACACCATCGCCAGCACCAGGCCGGTAAAGGCCGGCGGGACCAGGGAGTCCACCGTGATTGCCGGCGGCAGCACGATGAATTTGCCCAGGCCCCAGAAAATCACCGAGAGCAGGAAGGTGAAGGCCCAACCGGTGGACAGGCAGTATTCGAACAGCAGCGGCCACAGGTAGCGATGGCGCCATTGCCAGATGCCACGGATATTCTTGAACAGCACTTCGGCACCGCCCTGGGCCCAGCGCAGGCGCTGTTTCCACAGGCCACCGACGGTTTCGGGCATCAGGATCCAGCACAGCGCGCGCGGCTCGTAGAAGATGCTCCAGTGATCGAGCTGCAGCTTCCAACTGACATCGATGTCCTCGGTGATCATGTCGGTGCTCCAGTAGTCGATGCGGTCCAGCGCCTTTTTACGGAACGCCACCACCACACCCGACACCGTGAAGATCCGCCCGAACACGCGCTGGGTGCGCTTGATCAAGCCGATGATCGAGGAGAACTCGCCCACCTGCACGCGGCCGATCAAGGTCGAGCGTGTGCGGATGCGTGGGTTGCCGGTCACGGCGCCCAGGCGCGGGTTGTCGAGCATCGGCGCGACCATATAGGCCGCCGCGTTTTTATCCAGCAGCGCATCGCCGTCGATGCACACCAGGTATTCGCTGCGCGAGGCCACGGCGCCCATGCGCAAGGCCACGGCCTTGCCCTGGTTCTGCGCCAGGTGCAACACGCGCAGGCGCGGATGCTCCAGTGCCAGGGCATCGAGGACGGCGGCGGTGTTGTCCTTGGAGCCGTCGTTGACCGCGATCACTTCGATGTTCGGGTACAGCTGGCCCAGCGCCGCATGAATGGTGTCGGCGGCGTTATCGCCCTCGTTGTAGCAAGGGATGATGATCGAGATCAGCGGGTTGCCGGCCAGGGTCGGTGCCGGAGTGTCTTCCTCCCAGGGCCAGTGGCGCTCCCAATGCAGCCAGAAGTACAAGCCACCGGCGATCCACAGCGCCGACATGAACAGCGGGTAGAAAAACACGAAGTCCATCAGGAACTGCCCGGTGACCAGGAAGATCAGGCCCAGGGGCACGCCTAATACCAGTGCCAGCACGAATAACGCCAGGATTCTGTCGAACATGGTCAAGGATTCCATTGGTTGGAAAGGGCCGGACGCACAGTCTTCAGGTCCGGGGAATTTTCCAGGAAGTTGTCCGGGTAGTAGCCAAAACTCGTGACACCCTGGCGCTTGAGCACACCCATCCATTCAGCCATCTGCACAGCGTCGATATCCGGCGCGGCCTTGGTGCGCCAGTCTTTGGCCTGCAGTTCGAATACGGTGCGTTCCATCGCGCCGGGACGCGCCTTGACCGTCGCCACCAGCTTCTCCAGCCAGGCATTGGAGGTCTTGTACTCCTGCCCTTCCATCAGCGGCATGGCCATCGGCGCGGTCCAGTCATAGGTCTGGAGGAAATCATCGAG
Organism: Pseudomonas sp. NFACC25; assembly: GCF_900100935.1. Classification (NCBI taxonomy): domain Bacteria; kingdom Pseudomonadati; phylum Pseudomonadota; class Gammaproteobacteria; order Pseudomonadales; family Pseudomonadaceae; genus Pseudomonas; species Pseudomonas sp. NFACC25. The sequence goes on along the minus strand of NZ_FMUC01000011.1, from coordinate 42,197 downwards.
GTTCTGGGCGAACCAGGCCTCGCTCGCCGGGTTGAGCATCGGCTCGGCGAAGATATTGCGCGCGGTCTGCACCTGCGGCCCACCGATGGCGTGGACCTTGGCGGTCAGCTCTTTGGTGAAGTCGATCAGGTAGCGGCTCTTGAAGCGCGTCCAGCGTTGCATCACGGCAGGGTCGGCGCGCAGGGCCTGGATGCTGCCCGGCAGGCCGTTGGCGGCATAGGCCTTGAGCGCGGCAGGGCTGGCGTCTTCGAAGTCCGAGAGCACTGCGTCGTCGTGGTACAGCACGCCGTCGATGGCATTGTTACGCGCCAGGTCTTCATAGATCTCGCCAATGATCCTGCGCACCTGCGGGTCGAACGGCGACAGGCGTTTGTATTGGTCAGGGTCGGTGCCGACCTGGCCGGTTTCCGGGTCCCAACGCGTCACGCGGGGCAGCTTGGGATCGAGGGCAAAACTCAACACCGGCATCCACGCATACACGGCGGCATGGGCACGGGTGTGCAACTGCCAGGAAACGCGGTTGAACAGGTCGGCGCGCACCGGCAAGTGACGGTTGGGGAAGTACAGTTCGTGCACCAGGCCATCACCCTTGGGGTCGGCGAAGGCTTGCAGGAACACCGTACCGGCGCCCATGTCCACCACGCGCTGCACCAGTTGGTCGAGGTTGCGCGCCTGCTGGGCCGGGTCCGGGTCGTAGACGTTGTCCAGGTCCACATGCAGCACCCGCAGCGGTGCCGGGGTTTGCACGGCGACGATGCTGTTGGCGAAATGCTCGCCGTCCGGGTCGGAGGCCACCAGGAAGCGGGGGCTGTTCATCAGGTCACTGGAGCTGTCGAGGCCGTCTTCCAGGGTCAGGGCCATCTGGTAGCCCTGCTCGCTGACGATCGCCAGCGAGGTGCCCTTGGCGGCGCCGTACGGCCACACCCATACCCGTGGTTTCTTACCGGTCACGGTTTGGATCTTGTTGGAGATCGCCGAGACATCCGCCCGCATCCGCGCCTGGAACTGGGCCTGGCTTTCATAGCGGCCCGTGGCCGGGTCATAGCGCAGCGAGGTCGCCGCCGGCTCGAGGTTGCCCTGGGGGTTGGCGAGGATCCCGGTGTGGCTGGCATCGGTGTGTGCGGCGATTTCCACGAGGCCGGACTGAGACACTTCGCGGATCTGCTGCCAGGTGAGGAACTCGCCGCGCGGCCGTGGCGAGCCGGCGAAGTCCACCGGTTTGTTCATCGGCGTGTCGATCCAGTAGCCCACCGGAGCCAGCAAGGCCGGCCAGCGATAGGCACGCAGGATCGGCATCACGCGGGTATAGAAGCTCGAATAGCCGTCATCGAAGCTGAGCATGATGGCTTTGGGCGGCAACGCGGGGCCGCCACGGCGGGCAGCCAGGATCTGGTCAACGCTGACCGCCTGGTAGCCGTTCTCCCGCAGCCAGGCCAACTGTTCGATCAATCGCTCGGTGCGTACCGCCACCACGGCCTGGTCGGGGTCACGGTCCGACACGTCATGGTAGGCAATGCCCAGGAAATGGTTTTTCGGCCACGCCGTTTCGTTGGCCGGTGTCGGCCGCTCGGCGGGTGGAGTGAAAGGCGCGGGTTGCTGGGCGCAGGCACTGGCCAGCAATACGCCCAGAACCAACAAGCAACGGCTGAGGAAGGTCATGGTCAGGCTCTTTTAGAAACGGTAAGTGAGGTCGACGAGCAGACGCAGATCGCGTTCGCGATCCCCGTCATAAGGTCGGCTGATCAGGCTCAGGTTGGCGCCGGCGTCCAGCACGTCATTCCAGCGAAAGCGTTGGCCGTAGCCCACCAGACCGATGCCACCGGTGGAATAATCCCGCTGGCTATAGGTACCCGCACCGACCTGGAACTGCTGACTCCACTGGGTCTCGTAGCGGTGATAGAGCACATGGTTGATGTTGAGGACGGGCAGCACGGTGAAATCCGACTTCGGGTTGAAGTACACCGTGTCTTCCTTGCTGTTGCGGCTGGCGCCGACTTCCAGGCCCAGGTCCACTTGCACCTTCGGCGAGCTGTAGAGGCCTTCGCGGCCGCTGAGCAAGGCTTCGAAGCGGTCGTTGCCATCGCTGAAATGGGAGGGGCTGAGGGTCAGTTTCCATTCGCGGCTTTCGTTGGCGCGCCAGCGGATAAAGCCGCTGCCACCGTTGGCCGTGACACCGTCATTCAAGGCCCGCAGCGGCGTGGTGCTCAGGAGGTAGCCCAGGCTGCCGCCGTATTGCCAGTTGTCGTTGATGTCACGGGCAATCGACACCGCGGCGCCTTGTTTGGAGCCATCGCCGTAGGAGTGGTTGGACACCTCGGCTTCAATGGTCATGTCGCGGGTACGCCGCTCCACGCCCACGACCTGCCAGCGATGCTGGCCCGTGCCTTCGCTGAAATCGGCCTTGGCGTACCCGGCGCCGGCGAATACACGCCAGTCTTCGTCGATGGGCGGCGTGTAGATCCGACTCTCAATGCCCCAATCGCGGCTACCCGCGACGGCACCCGCGTCACTGTCATTGCCGCCGCCAAAGCTTTTGCCGGTGTACGCCTCGACGCGCAGTTCGGCCATGTCATGCACGTCGCGCAGGCGGCTCAGGCGCTGCACCTGGCGGTTGTCCGGGTTGCGGGCGAGCACATCGTCGGTGAGCACGTCGAGCTGGCGCCACTCCTGCAGGTCCATGGCGGTGTAGGCCTGGCTCACTTCCAGGCCGATATCCCGAGGGGCCTGGGCTTCGGTTTCCTTCAGAATGCCTTCGGCACGCCGTGGCAGTTCGCGGGCGCGGTACATGTCAGCCTGGGCCAGGCGCAGGCCGACGTTGCCCGGGGCTTTCGCCACCAGCGCTTCGAGGCCGGCTTCGCTGCCCGGCAGGTCGCCGCCGTAGACGCCGGCCTGGGCCGACAGTTGCTGGGCGTCCATCCACGCATCGTTGGGGTTGCCGATGGGCAAGCCCTTGAGCTCGACCCGCGGGTTCTGGCTGTTGGCGAGGCTCTTGGCGACCTCGTTGGCGTCCTCGGCTTTATCGCTTTCCTGCAAGGCGTAGAACAGCGCAGTGGTGTCTTCGACCCGATCATCGGGCTCGGCGTCGGGGGCGCTCAGGGCCTGGCGATACAGCGGCTCGGCTTTTTCCGGCTGGCGCTGGTCCAGGTAGGCCGCAGCCACCCAACGCACGGCGTAGGTCGGCAGTTGCACGCCTTCGGCCTTAAGCGTCTCGTATTCGCGGATCACCTCGGCGGTACGCGCCCGCGCCTTGAGTGCACCGAGACGGTCGATGCGCCAGCGCACCACATCGTCATGGGCGCTGGCGTCCGGGGTCCAGCGGGCGAGCAGTTTGTCGTAATCCGCCAAGGCGCGGTCGGCAATCACGTAGCGTTCTTTTTCGCTGCGTGTGGCGAACTCGGCCATGCGCACACGCTCGGCAGCGAGGTCGCCTTCCAGGCGGCGCTGGGTCACCGGGTCCAGCAGGCCAGGACGCTGGGCCGACAGGCGCAACGCGGCTTCCGGCAGGCGGGCCTTTTGCAGGGCGACGATGTATTCGCGGGCGACGTCAGGCTTGTCGCCGGCGCGGATAAACGCCTGGTCGAACTCGAACAGCGCGTCGTAGTTCAAGCCGGCGCGGGTCAGTGCATAACCCAGGGCCATGCGGCGATTGGGGTCATCGGGCTTGGCGGCGACCAATGCGCGGGTACGTTGTACCGCTTCGTCCGCCTTGCCGCCGTCGGCCTGGGTCAGGGCCAGGCCCAGTTGCAGGTCGACGTTATTCGGTTCACGCAGCAACGCCTGGCGATAGACCGCCTCGGCCTGGGCCCATTGCTTCTGGTTGCGATAGGTCCGCGCGACAGTGGCGAGCGCCTGGGTGCTGAGGTTGCGATGTTTACCCTGGGCCTCATACACCTTCAGTACTTCGGCGTCCTGGCCGGCCCAGCCGGCGATCACCACATGATCGCTGACCTGGCCTGGCGTCTGGCGCTCGGCGGACAGTTGGCGCAATTGAGTCAGGGCCGGGGTGAAGTTGCCGTTGCGCGCCTGAATGATCAGCGCGTCATAGGCCGGATCGGCCATGGCGAAGGCGGGGATCAGTAATTGGCTGCATAAGGCGGCCCCGACGAGCAGTCGCAACCGGCCTGATGCACTGAGTGGTGGGTTTCGCAACATATCGTGAGCTTCCTTACACACGGAAAGCTGTAACGATAGGTGGTCCTGAGCGAATTGCCGCAGGGTGCCGGCGTCCAATGACCCGGCCTAGCTTTCCTGTGTGAACTATCTCTCAGGAAAGTAGGAAAAAGACCAATCCGGAACAATTGTTCAGAATTGCGCGGCCCGCCTGAAATGTGAATGCGGGAGCGGACTTGCCTGCGATAACGGGGTGCCGGCCGACAAGTGCGTCGTCTGTTTGACCCTTATCGCGGGCACTCCCGCTCCCACATTATTTATTTCCGGGCGATGGCGAAATCTTTACTGCGCGCCGCTGACCGCGCCGAACTTGGCCATCACAAACCCAATGAACTGCTCGACGGTCATTTTCTGGCCGTTGAAGGTCACTTCATTGTTGGCGTAGTGCAACTTGGACACCACATCGCTGCCGACCAGGGTCGCCAACTGTGTACCGACCGCCATGCCGCTGACCATCTCGGCGGCCATCTGGGACTGCTGCTCGATGGCTTTCGGGTCGGTCACGCCACCGAGTTGCGCCTGCAGGGCAGCCACGTCACCGATCATCGGCTTGGACAGGGTCAGGTTGGCATCCAGCAATGCAATCATCTGCTTGCCCAGCTCAACCGGCGGCAACTCCATGGAGGCCGGCTTGGCCAGGTCCACCAGCAGGTTGAACTTGCTTTCGCCATGGGTGGTTTTCAGCGACAGGTTTTCCACGGCGATCTGCGGCTTGGCGGCCAATACCTGGTTGACGTTCGCTTCGGCCAAGGCCTGCTCGGCTTCGGTCAATTGCAGCTCAGGCGCGGGCTGGCCCGCTGCGGCAGCGGCTTGCACCGGCTGCATCTTGTCCTGGTACAGCTTGGTCAACACCAGCATGGCCGGGATGTCGACGTTCTTCATGCTCAGGGCCATGGCCGCCGAACCCACGGGTTTGCCCTGGTAACCGATCTCGTCGATCTTGTAGTCGACACGGCCGGCCAGGTTGTTGTCCTTGGTTTCGCTGGAGTCTTTCTGCTCGAAGCCTTTGACCGTCAGCACGGCTTTCTGCGGGCCGAAGGTGAACGTGCTGTCGGTCAGCTCAACGGTGTTTTGCCCGGTGTAGAAGCCAAAGGTGGATTTTTCCAGGTTGCTGGCGATGGTCAGGCCAGACAATTGAGCTTCGAAGTGTTCGCCCTTGCCATCTAGCCCGGCGATCTTGAAGCTGTTCATGAAGCCGTCAGCCTTGACCTTCTGGCCTTCTGCGGTGCTGTCGAAATTCAGGTTGGCGCCAGAGAAGCTCGCCGAAGCTGCGGCGTCCTTGAACTCCAGGGGCAGCAATTCGATGTTGCCGTTGACCGAGCGGCTGTAGCCGATATTGGCCACGCCCTTGAGCGGCGACACGTCTTTGGCGGCGGCGAACCACTTCTCGGTGGTGGGGTTCTTTTCCAGTTCGTAGTGACTGGTGGCCATGACCGGCAGCCATTTGAGCGTCACCAGGCGCGAGAACGGCAGCGGGCCGTGTTCGATATGGTCGACGAACAGCAGTTCCGGATTAGGGTTTTCTTCGCCGAACACCGAGCCTTGGCCCTTCAGGCGGTAGTGCGCGGTGCTGCTGAACACGCCACGCTCCAGGGACACCAGCTCCAGGGCCACGGTGCCGTCGACGCCGGCCATGGAGGTCTGCAGTTCCTTGTTGGCGTTCTGGATCGCGGTTTGCAGCACCGGTTCCAGTTGTTTACCGGTGTACCAGGCGCCGCCTGCACTGACGACGCCTACGGCGACAACTAAACCCAAAAGAACGACTGCTGGCTTATTCATGAAGTGACCTGATCAAATCCTGTGAGAAGTGGGCTGTCTTCCTTGAACCCCGAAAGGGTTGGCTCAAGCCCGCCGAAAACGGGGGAAGATTAGCACTGGCGGCCGCAAACGGCCCAGCTTTCTCAGAGGGGTCAGGCGTGCAGTTGGTTCACGAATACTCCAACTCGATCTCGTCGAGCTGGTGGTCAAAACTCTTCAGGCGCGCCGTCCAGGTGTACACCAGCACCTCAAACTCGCGGTGTATCACCGCATTGCCGGGGGTGTCGGACTTGGGGTCGCAGAAGTCCAGCTGGTAGCGCTCCCGGGCCATCTGCGTGGCGACGGCGGACAATTCCCGCGCGTTATTCAGCCAATGCCGGCCATCGGCGACCTGCCGATCGAGGGCCACGCACTGTTTTTTCAGGACTTCGAGGCTTTTTTCCAGGGGCGTGCCGGTAAGGTCGCCCATGACTTCCTGGAAGGTGCGCCCCGGCTGCCAATAGCTGCCCCAGAAATAGCGGTCGAACACGGTTTCGACCCGACGCAGAGCGACCTTGGTGTCCCAGATCGCGACGCGGGTCTTGCCTTGTTCGAGGAGTTTTTTCTTCACTCGCTGGTTCTGGTAGGACGCCCAGGCCACCACGCCGATGGACAGGGAGCCGATCACCAGGCAGGCGCTGTCGAGAAACACCATGGCCTTGTCGAGTTGATGGGCGAGCATGACGCCGTAGAAATACGCGGCCGATAACAACACCAGTGCGAAGAGCACGCACCAGAAAGCGGGAGCATAAGGGTTTTTCATTATTGGAATCCCCATGAGCAAACGCGAGCAGTGTCAGGCGAGTCGTCACGGCGACCCGCCTGTCCAAGCATAGCTATTCGCTCAGGGTTTGCCGGGCTGTGACGCTTGCGTTCGTCCGCTTTCCCAGCCGCCGCCCAGGGCCAGGAACAGATCGATCTGGCTCATGGCAACCTGGGTATTGGCCGCCGCCAGTTGCGCGCGCATCGCGGTGTAGGTGCGGGTGGCTTGCAGGTCGGCGAGGAACGATTCGCGGCCGGCCTGGAAGAAGCGGTGGGTCTGGTCCGCCGCCTCTTGGGCCGAGCGCTCGGCGTCCGCCAGCGCCTCGCGCCGTTGCAGCACGGCGGTGTATTGCGCCAGGCCGGTCTGGGTTTCGCGGATGGCGTTGAGGACCACCCCGTCGAAATGCGCCAGGGCGCCCTGAGTCGCGGCTTCGGCCTCGTGGATGCGCGCACGGGCGCCGTTGGTCGGCACCGTCCAACTGATCATCGGGCCGAAGCCCCAGCGGTTGGTCGCCGGCTGGCCGAGGTTGTCGAGCAGGCCCACGGTGCCCACCGTGGCGCCGATGGCGATGTCCGGGTACAAGGCGCCGGTGGCCACGCCGATACGCGCGGTGGCGGCGGCCAGTTGGCGCTCGGCCTGGCGCACGTCGGGGCGACGTTTCAGCAGCGCCGCACCATCGCCCACCGGCAACAGCTGGGCGATGTGCGGCAGCTCGGCGCAGGTGCCGGTGCCCGCCGGCAGTTGGTCCACGGGCTTGGCCAGCAGCATCGACAGGCGGAACAGCCCGGCCTGGCGCGCCGCTTCATAGCGCGGCATGTCGGCGCGCAGGGATTTGTATTGGGTTTGCGAGCGGGTGACCTGGGTTTCATCGCCACGGCCCGCGTCACGCAGGCGTTGGGTCAGTTTGGTGCTCTGGGCTTGCAGGTCGAGGGATTCGTTGGCAATCGCCAGTTCTTCGTTGGCCGCGCACACCTGGGTGTAGGAGCGCACCACATCGGCCACCAGGGTGATGCGCGCGATATCGGCGGCGGCCTGGGCCGCATCGGCGCTGGCCTGGGCGCTTTCGATGCCGCGCTGCAAGGTGCCGAACAGGTCGAATTGGTACGAGGTGGTAATGCCGATGCTGCCGATGTTATCCACCGGCACTTTGTCCGCCTGCAAAAACGCTTCGCCGGATTCCTGCAGGCGCTGCACCTCGGCCTTGGCGCCGGCACTCCAGCCGCCGGCGGATTCAGCCTGTTGGGTCTGATAACGGGCGCGCTGCAGGTTGGCTGCGGCCACCCGCAGGTCGGTGTTGGAGGCCATGGCCTGGCGTACCAGCTCGTCCAGGCGCGGGTCTTTGTACAGCTTCCACCAGTCGGCCGGCACCGGCGCCGACACCACGTCGTTGCCCTTGCCCGCCAGTTGCCCTTGCAGGTCAGCGCGGTTGACGGCAGACGTTTGCGGCAGCTGGTAGTCCGGCCCCACCACTTGGCAGGCCGACAGCAACAATCCCAGCGCAGCGGTTGCCCACAGCCGCTTCATGGCTTGGCTCCGTCATTGGGTTTGTCGCCAATGATCGATACGGTGGCCGTACGCCCGGCGATCATGCGGAAGTCCGCCGGGACATCGTCAAAGGCAATACGCACCGGAATCCGCTGGGCCAGGCGCACCCAGCTGAACGCCGGGTTGACGTTGGGCAGCAGGTTCGAGCCGCTGCTGCGGTCGCGGTCTTCGATACCGGCGACGATGCTCTGCACATGCCCGTGCAGGCGGGCGTTGTCGCCGATCACACGGATGTCCACGCCCATGCCGACGTGGATGCCGTCGAGCTTGGTCTCTTCGAAGTAGCCGTCGATATGGAAGGAATTGCTGTCCACCACCGACAGCACCGGCCGCCCGGCGGTGACGAACTCCTGGGTACGCGGTGCGCGGTCGTTGACGTAGCCGTCCACCGGGCTGCGGATCACCGAGCGGTCGAGGTTGAGTTGGGCCGAGTCCACCGTCACTTGCGCTTCGGCCAGGGCCGATTGGGCGCGGGCAACACGGGACTGGCTTTCTTCCAGCTGCTCGCTGGGCACCAGGTTGCCGAGGCCACGGTTACGCTTGTACTCGCGACTTGCCTGGGCCAGGGTTTCCTGGCGGTCGGCCACGGCGGCCTGGGCTTGGCGCAGGGCCAGCTTGAAGCGGTCCTGGTCGACGGCAAACAGTACCTGGCCCTTGGTCACCAGCTGGTTGTCGTGCACATCGACGCGCTGGATCAGCCCGGACACGTCCGGCGCGATCTGCACGATGTCGGCACGGATGTGACCGTCACGGGTCCAGGGCGCAAACATGTAGTACATGACCATGCGCCACACAACGACGACCGCGAAGCTCACGATCAACAACGTCAGGACTACACGGCCGATGGTCAAAAAAGGTTTTTTCATGTCATCAGGTATCGACTGAGTGAGTCCACCGCGCCCAGCAACAGCGCGTAGAGCCCCACATTGAACAATGCCCGGTGCCAGACCAGGCGATAGAAGTGGACGCGGGTCAACAGCCCGTGCACCACCAGGAATAACACGTACGTAATGCCCATCAGCACCAGCAGCGTGGGCAGGAACACCCCGCTGATATCCAGGTCACCGATCATAAAGGTGCTCCATCGGGTAGCGGCGCTTCCATCTCCGTGCCGCCAATGAATTCCACACCCGGCAGCAGTGCCAGGCGCAGGCCGGCCAGCGCGTGCAGCAGGTGCAGGCGGGTGTCGTCTTCGTCTTGCAGGCCCTGGCCATTGAGGGCGCGGCGTGTGCGGTCGAGGGTCATCAGCAGACCGCTGGGCGCAGGCAAGCGTTCACCCGCCTTGAGGCAGGCCTTGAAGTAACCGCCCACGCCTTCCACCACCTGGTTGAGCAGCACCCGCGGCACACCCAGGATGCGCGGCGAATAGGCCAGCAGGTCGAGCAGGTTGAGCGCTACGCGCAGGTCGCGCAGGGCGATGCCGGTGTCCTGGCCGATCATCGCCAGGCGCGGCAGGTGTTGCATCAGGCGGTCGAGCATCTGTGCGGCGAGGTGCCGGTGTTCGTTCAGGGTGGCGGGCTCGGTCAGGCCGACGATGTCGCGCCAGCTGAAACGGGTCAGGCGCTTGGCCGCCAGTTCGGCGCCGAAGGGCCGGGCGATCAACGTCCACACAAAGGCGAACAGCAGGCCCACCGGCCCGGCCAGGTTGACGTTGGCGAAGTTGAGGAAGTCCGCGTCGTAGGCGCCCTGGATGCTGATGAACGACGAGGTGTTCACCAGCGTCAGCAGCATGCCCAGGTAAAAACGCGGCTGCACGGTCAGCGTGCCGATGCAGATGAACGGCACCGCGAACGCCAGTACCAGCATCGGGAAATCGTGCAGGTTGGGCAGGACCAGGAATAGGTAGAGGCTGGCGAACAGCACCGACATGGCGGTCCAGAAAAAGAACCGATAGATCTGCGGCGCCGGGTCGTCCATAGAAGCGAAAAAGCTGCAGGCCACGGCTGCCAGGATCACCGCGCTGCCGCCATCGGTCCAGCCCAGCAGGATCCACAGCACCGACGCGACGATGATCGCGGTGACGGTGGAAAACGCCGAATAAAGCATCAGGCCATGGTCGAGGAACGGTGTGAGCCGGCCCAGGCGCCAGTGACGGTACACGGCGCGCCAGGTGTCCTGGCTTTCGCACTGGATGGCGGCTTGCAGGCTGCGGCAGTCCTGCCACAGGTCGATCCACTCGCCCAGGCGGTAGAGGGCGTTGGAGAACAACAGCGTGGGGCGCTCGTCCAGGGCTTCGCCTTGGGGTTGCAGGGCGTCGACCTGGTCACGCAGGGCGCGCCAGCGTTCCAGCGGTGCGCTTTCGGTGGTGTTTTCCAGCCACTGCCGGGTAGCTTCCAGCAGCGGCGTCAGTTGCTCGAGAAACTGCGGCGCACGCTGTTCGACGGCATACAGCGCATCGTCGAGTTCCTCCACCAACGGCAGCAGGTGGATCATGCGCCCGCGCAATTCCTTGGTATTGCGCACCGTCTGCGGCCGCGCGCCTTCGTGGGGCAACTGGCCGATCATCAATTCAAGGGTATTGAAGGTGGCGACCATGCCGCCGCGCAGGGCGCTGACTTCTTCCGGTTGCGCATTGCGAGAAAGAAAACGCTGGCTGTAGACCTGGGCGTCGCCAAACCACTTGGCCACCGCGCCATCGAACACCGGCATCAGCCGCCGTGGCCAGAACATCGCGCCCACCACCGCCGCGACCGCAATGCCGAGGAAGATTTCCTCGGTCCGCGCCTCGGCCACATCCCACACCGCCAGCGGGTTATCCACCACCGGCAGGGCGATCAGCGGCAAGGTGTAGCCGGCGAGCATCAAGGCGTAGTTGTTGGCGGTGCGCAGGTGCATGGAGAGGAACAGCAAGGTGCCCGTCCACAGTGCGATCACCACCACCAGGATGTACGGCGATTGCACGAACATCGGCACAAAAAACACCGCCGCCGCCGCCCCCATCAAGGTGCCGATGGCGCGGTACAGGGCCTTGGAACTGGTAGGGCCGACAAACGGGCTGGAGACGATATACACCGTGGCCATCGCCCAGTACGGACGCGGCATTTGCATCAGCATGGCGATATACAACGCGATCATCGACGCGGCGAAGGTACGAACCCCATAGAACCAGTCACGGGCGGGCGGAAAACCGGTAAAAAATCCGTTCAAAGCGTCGCCGCCTCAAAGGCCCGCAGTACGCGCAGTGCGGCTTCCATGTCGGCGGTCGGAAGGTCCGCCAGCACTTCGCGGCGCAGGCGCACCAATTGCACCTCCACCGCCTGCACCAACTCGCGACCACGCTCGGTGAGGCTCAGGGCCTTGGCGCGGCGGTCGTGGACGTCTTCGGTACGGCACACATAGCCGTCATGGCACAGCCGGTCGAGCAGGCGCACCAGGGACGGGCTTTCCATCCCGGAGGCCTGGGCCACTTTGACCTGGTGCACCCCGTCGCCCAGGCGGCCGATCATCAACAGCGGCACGGCGCAGGCTTCGGAGATGCCATAGCTGACCAGCGTGCTCTGGCAGATTTTGCGCCAGTTACGGGCGCCCACCACCATGCTGCTGCTGAGGTTCATCTGGAGTTGTTCGAGGGATTGATGCACTGGATAGTTCGCATACAGTTAGTTTGCTAACTATCAATATGGCCGAGGGATCGAATTGCGTCAAGTTTTGAAACAATTTAGCGGAGGGGTGGAGCGATTCAGTGGCAACGCCGCAGGCCGAATGTGGGAGGGGGCTGGCCCCCGATAGCGGAGTGTCAGTGAACAGATTCGTTAGATGATCCACCGCCATCGGGGGCAAGCCCCCTCCCACATTTGGATCGGTGTCGGCTTCAGGATTGCTGTGCGGCCTCGCCATCCAGGTGGCGCTTGTTTTGGCCCATCACCTCGCGAAGGGGGATCCGTGTGGCCGTGACCAAGGGGATGGTTGGGTCTGTGCAACCGGCTTATTGCCCGCTCAGCCTCCTAAGCGGCCCTGCTGGAAAACGTCAGCACCTTTTGCTCCACCGCCAGACGCTCCAGATTTTCACTGCCTCGGACGCAACGACTAACGCAGCCATTAACACCAAGTTGTAGTTAGGAAAAAACTGAGCACCTACCAGCAACAGCGAAACAGAAGGCACAATAAAAGCCAATCGCAAGGGTGTTTGAAGGTAAGTAACCCACCTCACCTGTTCACGTCCAAGAAAGAACAGTAAGCACGAGATTACGATGGAAGCTTGCAGCAGCATGGCAAAGCCGAACATGTATAACTGCACAACACTATGATCACGCAGCACCCATAAAGCACTTTCAAAATCGCTTAAATAAGGAATCCTTCCCTCTATTGCGCTGGCCACTGCATACCGAATCAGATAAAGGGCATCCATGACTCCCCAAAACCAAAAAACATGCTTGCGCGTCATCTTCCTGCTTCCTTGTACTCATAGGCCACATCCGGTGTTACAGGCTGCCAATGCCATGACTTACCACCCACCTGCCAGCTGTCATCGCCCTCCAGATAACGTTGTTTTATATACCGCAGCTCTCCATATCGACGCTCAACTGATCGGTGGGTAAATTGATCATCTCGACTATCAAGCCTTACCCACCGTTGAGTCATAACGCTAGTGGTGTTCGCGAGATCTTTCCCATCCGAGAGAAATACCCTTCTCCCATTTGCCAGGCCCAACATACAGTCGGCGTCCCATTAGATGTCCATATTTGACGCGACATTCGCGACTTAAAGGGAGAAAGGGATAGTCCATCACAAACAACCAATCACCGGCTGCCAGTTTATCCAAGACCCGCCGTTGGTCTTTTTCAGCGGAGCAGCAAACGGGAGAAAGACCGCACTCACTGAGCAGTTCACTCAACCCGGGCAACGCATACGGGGCACGAAAAAACTCTCGGACTTTTAGTCTTGCAAAATAGGGACTCTCGATCTTTGTGAGTTCATAGCTTTCAATTTCGTTGCGTGGGACCAAGCGTTTCATGTTGTGTCCAGGGCAGGGAGTTAGCGCCTGTTAATAGCGAGCGCCTCCCACCGGCCACTACCGTCCACTTCCGTTTAGTCGATAGGAAATTTCCCAGTGTCGCGCAGAGCATGCCCCACCTCCTCCTCAATAAACTCAAACACCTCCTCCGATACGCTGTACTGAAACTGCTTGCGTCGGAGCTTGGAAACCTTGCCCTCGTTATCCAGGCACATCATCACCAGCTTTGATAGATCACTGCCGCGCACATCAAAGCGCTGGTTCACGGCCTTGATCACGCGGTCGTAGCGGTCGAGAAATTCGGTTTCTTCGCGCAGTTCCACTTCCAACGCGCGGCGGGCCATTTGCAGGGTGAATTCGACGCAGTGGGTGGCGTCCCAGTAGCGGTAGATCGAGGGGTGGCCGATGAAGTCGAAGGCCATTTGATCGCCGTCCAGCCACGTGACGTTCCAGAATTCCCGCGTCGGCTGGGAAAAGGCTTTGAGAGCGGCCAGATAAGCTTGCTCTTCGTGCTTCATTGCGACGGACACCGGTAGCAGCAGGCCGTTTTCCAGTGCACCGTAATGGCAGAGCGTCTGATGGATCAGGAAGCGCGACAATCGCCCGTTGCCGTCCATAAACGGGTGCAGGAATACGAAGCCGAAGGCAGTGACTGCCGCCGCTACCAGGGGGTCGACTTCACGTACTGGCTGATTGGCGAAGGCCATCAGCTCTTCCATCAGTTCCCGGCAAAGTTCAGGGGCTGGAGGAACATAGCTGACGCCCGCCGCGCCGCGCAGGCCGTTGTGCAGATGATTCTGCTCATGGCGAAACGCGACAGCTTTGTCGAAGGGGTTGGAGACGGTGCTGTTCTGCAGATCTACCAGGTAGTCCTCGGTCAGCAAGCGGCCTTCGTGGGCCTGGCGTAACAGTTGAACGAAGCGGCGGGATTTTTCTTCGCTGGGTTGTTCTTTTTCGATGGCAAACGAATCACGGGTTTCGTGGAGGTAGGCCCACTGGATGGCACGGTCCATCATTTCGGGTGGGAGGGTGGCCATGAAGGATTTGGCGCGGGCCAGCACATTGAGCGCCAACAACGCGTCCAGCTCAGGCGTTCGCTCCACGGTGGCGCAGTAATGCAAAGAACCCAAGCCGTTGAAATCCACGCGCCAGCGGCTGTTGCGGATGCTGGGTCCGGTTACGTAGCGCTCGGGATCGAATAAGGCAACGACGCGGCCTCGAACGGGCTTTGAATAATCCAGGGCCTGCCCGGTAAATCCCTCCCATAGAAAACAAGCTTTGCGAATGAACGCACCATTGGGCGAATCCGCCAAGGCAACCAAAAAGGGCTCAGGACCAAGCCGTTCAAAAGCCTGGGCGAGCACGGCCAGGTTCACGCCTTCATGCTTGAGAGCAAATAGCACATGCTCAAATAACGCAGCATGCGCGGGCGCCACTGCGGCCGGCACAGCCAGACAAGTGCCGATTCGAGTGATTCTGGTCACGGGTTTAATCATCGCAACACGGGAGGGCGCAATAATCTTTAGGTCCAGGACTTCACATAGATGGGCATATCCGACTGTTGCCAAGGTGAATCCCCCAAGAAAAAATAACCCAGGCGATTAAAGCCCAGATTTTTTTACTGCTCACCTTTTTTTTTTACAAAAACACAATTTTCAAAAGATTTTTTTACACCCCTCGCCCACCCCGCAACATCAGATTCAACTCATCCACCACCTCCGCCCAATCCGCATCGTCCAAGATTTCCTCACGCAAAAATGCTTTCTGGCTGTCTGTCCAGAAAAACGCCTCAGCCAACTTCAAATCCGGCTTGAGTGGCGAGTGGGCGGTCACAAACTGATCAATACCGACCGGGTCATCCGGCAGCCCAAGCTGTTTGAACAGTGACGGCAAGCTGTGCACGGGCGATTCCATGACGGACTCCTGAAAAAAGGTATTTAACCGAGTCTAGCGGCAGCCCTCGGGTTGTGGTGGCGGCACGTTGCACAACACGAACAAACGCACCCTGGCACCACCACCGTCCTGGCGACTGAGTTCGCGCCAGCCCTGGGGCAGTGGCGCGAAATCGTCCAGCACTTCGTTGCTGCTGATCAGCCACACGCGGCGGGTGTCGGCGGGCAGTGCCGACAGACGGTCGAGGTAAATGCGCCCGCCGTCCTGGTCCACCAGGGTGCCGAAGCCGTAGGCGTTGGGCCGGGTCGGCGTGCCATCGGGCTTGGGCGGGGTGTAGAGCTGCAGTTGGGCGTCGGTCTGGTCGTAATACACATAGCTGAGGTACCACATCATGTCGCTGAGGACGATGCGATCGTCTTCCTGGTAATTGCGATTGACGAACTCCACCGGCACATTGAATTGGTCGTGCTCATCCACCGTGAAGTTGTTTTTGAGGCCCACCAGCTCCACGCCGACAAACAGCACGAACAGCGCCGCACCCAGCAGCGACAAGCGCGCAGGCAGGCGGTCGATCGCCATGGCGACAAGGATCGGCAAACCCAAGGCGTACACCGTAAGGTAGCGCTCGATAAACACCGGGGAGATAAACGATACCCCGTAGACCAGCAACAGCGGCAGCAGGAAAAACAGCGCCAGCAGGCAAGCGGGCCGATGGCGTTCGCGGTCTCGCGCGGCCGTCATCACGACCACGGCCATCAGTAACAGCGGGACAAACCAGAACAGCGGTGGCCAGAAGCCGATACCTTCATCCTGTAACACGAACTGCCAGATCATCGAAGGCAGGGAAAACAGGCTGACCGGTTCTTCCCAGCCTATGTCCCCGCCTACCTTGAGTTGTTCGACGTGCTGCACCAGGTCCAGCAGGTTCGGCAGCCACGGTACGTACAACAGCACAATCGCGGCATTGGCTACCCACCAGGCCGGGCGTGCGATCAGCCGTCGGCCTCGCGGCTGCGCCTGCCACAGCACCCCCAGGTAAGCCCAATGCACCAGCACGCACAGGGCGGTGAAGTAATGGGTGTAGAACCCGGCGCTCATCAACGCCACATACATGGCCAGGTAGCGCAGCCGCTCGGGCTGGCGTACCCAGTACACCAGCGCCAGCGTGGCCCCCAGCAGCCACACGCCCAGCAGCGAATACATGCGCACTTCCTGGCTGTAGCGCACCGCCGTGGGCAGCAGCGCCAGCAGGATCCCCGCCAGCACGGCAGCACGCCGGGTAGACAGTTGCCGTGTCAGCCAGACACCCAGGCCCACCGCAACCACGCCGGGGATGGCACTCATGCCACGAATCGACCAGATACTGTCGCCGAACAGCTCGATCCAGCCGCGCAGCATGAAGAAGTACAACGGCGGGTGCACATCGTGAGCGGCGTGAAACCACAGGTCGGCAGCGGCGTATTCACTGAGCAGCAGGCTGGAGCCCTCGTCGCCCCAGATCGCCGCCGATGTCAGGCGGTAAAACCGCAGGGCCATGGCCAGTCCCAGGATCGGCACCCACCACAGTCGGCTCAGCCAACCGACGCGTTCCCACGTAAGACGATTGAATGCGGGCAACGCCCCGACCTTTTCGTTTTGCTCTACCACAGACCGGCGCACCTCGATTCCCCCGCTGTTGCCTTGAGTGCCTCAGCGCAAACACCGCCACTCTAGGACAAAAGCCCCCGGTTCGCTTCTGGAATCGGACAAATCAGCAATTTGTGTAGGGCTTCACCGAAGCGCCCGCAGGAACACGCTATGATTGCCGCCCTCCAAGGACCCAGGATCAAGGACACGTCATGCGTATCGGTTTTCTCTCCCCCCTGGCACTGGCCCTGCTGGCCGGTATTTCCCAGCAGGCCCAGGCCAGTTCCGACGATTCGTGCTACCCCGATTGGCGTGTCTCGCGTGACAGCCTCGACCCTTGCAACAACGTGCCGTTCCTGAGCCCGGGCAATGACAGCCGGGCCAACCTGCGCCTGTTGCTGGCGGACAAAAAGGCCGCGCCGTTGGTGCCCAAGGCGTTGAGCGAAGATGACCTGGCCCAGGGTTTCGGCCCGGTGCCGTTCCCGGTGTATCGCCTGGCCGCTGCCTCCAGTGCAGAGACCGAGCCCGACTCGGACGATTCGCCTACCGCCGAGCTGGACACCCTGCTGACGCCCCTGGGCATCAAGCGCGAGGCGTACAAAACCGCCGGCGAAGCCTTCCTCAATGGCGAAGGCAGCCGCTGCCGCAGCAACGACGATGACAGCGCCACGGCGTTTATCCGCCAGGTGGTCAAGGCCGACATGCCGGCGGCCGAGCGCGCGCTGCTGGCGAAGGCGCGGCTGCAACTGCTCACCACCTGCACCTGGGATGGCCCGGTGATCGCCGAGCCGCAGCAGATCCAGTCAGCCGACGGCCAACTGTTTCGCACCTACCTGCAAGCCGCCGCCGATTTCTACAGCGGCCGCTTCGCCGAGGCCGCGCAAGGCTTTGCTGGCGTCGGCAGTGCACAGTCGCCGTGGCTGAAGGAAACTGCGCTGTACATGACCGCCCGCACAGCGCTCAACCAGGCCCAGGCCGACACCTATGACGAAGACGGAGTGCCGCACCTGGACCGTGTGGATAAACCCGCATTGGCCACGGCCGAGCAGGGCTTCAAGGCCTACCTGAAGACTTATCCACAGGGCGAATACGCGGCCTCGGCCCACGGCCTGCTGCGCCGGGTGTACTGGCTGGCCGACGACAACACCCAGCTCGCCGACGCGTTCGCCTGGGCACTGACGGCCACCGACGAGCAGCGCAATGTGTCTGAGGATGAGCTGGTAGAAGAAGCTGACCTCAAGCTGTTGATGGTCAACAGCGATACCGTCAAGACCCCGATGATCCAGCTCGTCAGCGACCTGATGGTGATGCGCGGCGGCAACCAGCCGGCCCTCAACCGCGCAGACCTCGAGAAGCAAAAAGCCGCGTTCGCCAGCGAGCCGGAGCTCTATGAGTATTTGCTGGCCGTGTGTGCGCTGTACATCGAGCATCAACCGGACGCCGCCTTGAAGCAGTTGCCGCAGAGCGTGCCGGCAAGCCTCAACTACTTCGCCTTCAGCCAACAGACCCTGCGCGCCCTGGCCCTGGAAGCCAAGCAGGACTGGAAAGGCGCCGAAGCGCTGTGGCTGCAACTGTTGCCGCTGGCAAAACTGCCGCTGCAACGCGACCAGCTGGAGTTGGCCCTGGCCATGAACTACGAGCGCAGTGGCCAGTTGGCCAAGGTGTTCGCCAGCGATTCGCCGATCAGCGCCAAACAGGTGCGCTACATCCTGCTGCGCAACATCGCCGGGCCTGAACTGCTGCGCCAGCAGATCGCCCAGGCGAGCGATCCGCTGGAACGCCAGACCGCGCAATTCGTGCTGCTCTACAAAGACCTGCTGCACGGCCAGTTCGCCACCTTCGCCGAAGACCTCAAGCAACTGCCGGCCCAGGCCCCCGAGGACAAGCTGGGCACCAGCCTGGGTTATGTCTACAGCGCCAGCCAGACGCTTAAGCTGTTCCAGTGGAACGGCGACAAGGCCGAATCCGGCTACGCCTGCCCGAGCATCGCGCAAACCGCAGCGACCTTGCAGACCGACGCGAAGAACCCCCAGGCCCTGAACTGCTTCGGCGAATTCATCCTGCGCAACAACCTGGACGGCATGCCTCTGGAGCAGGCCCGCGCCGCCGGCAGCCTGGGCAGCACCGCTTCGGACTTCAAGGGTGAAACCTTCTCGCGGCTCGACGGTTACCAGCAGGTCATCGGCAACGCCAAGGCGCCGAAAAACGACAAGGCCTACGCCCTGTTCCGCGCCATCAACTGCTACGCGCCGGCCGGCTACAACAGCTGCGGCGGCCAGGACGTCGAACCCGGCGTGCGCAAAGCCTGGTTCCGCCAGCTGAAAAGTGGTTTCGCCGACACCCAGTGGGGCAAATCGCTGCAGTACTACTGGTGAAACACCTGTGGCTGGGCATGCTGTTGCTGGCAAGCCCGGCATTCGGCGCCGTCGATGCCCGCGACTACGACGCCTTCTGGCTGTGGAGCGGCGTCACGCCCCAGCCGGTACTCAAGCAGGCCAAGACCCTGTACATCCTCCAGGGCCAGATCAACGCCACCCGCCGCGCGCCCCAGCGCGGTGTGCAACTGATCGCCCAAGGCATCAGCGTACCGCGCCTCACCCGCGGCGACGTCTGGGTGGTCTACCGCGCCCACACCCTGCGCTGGCCCGAACAGGTCTACACCCAACTGCTCGGCCAGGTACAACGCTGGCGCGACGCAGGCAACCCGGTGGTCGGCATCCAGATCGACTTCGATGCTCGCACCCAATACCTGCACGAATACGCCGACTTCCTGCGCGACCTGCGCCAGCGCCTGCCGGCCGATCTGAAACTGAGTATCACCGGCCTGATGGACTGGAGCAGCAACGCCGACCCCACCGCCATCAGCCAGCTCAAAGGCGTGGTGGATGAGGTGGTGGTGCAGACCTATCAGGGCCGCCAGAGCATCCCGGATTACGCGGCGTATTTGCCACGGATGAACCGAATGGGGCTGCCGTTCAAGATCGGTTTGATTCAGGGTGGAGAGTGGGAGGAGCCGGGGTATTTGCAGGGGAGTGAGTGGTTTCGGGGGTATGTGGTGTTTTTACGCAATCCTTGATGGATGCTTGCTCGCGAAAACCTGAGATTGCCGCGAGCATTCAGAAAGACCCGCGTCATCGTTAACGTTTTTCGCGAGCAAGCTCACTCCTACATTGGAAGGTGGTTACCAGTCATAGGTCAGGCTGGACACCACCGTACGCCCTTCCCCGTAGTAACAATCCAGGTCGCTGGTGCACTGCGAGACATAGGTCTTGTTGGTGAGGTTCTGCACGTTCATTGCCAGTTTCACGCCTTTGAGCTTGAGCGGCGAGGCGCCCAGGTCGTAGCTCAGGCTGGCGTCGTAGACGCTGTACGACGGCACGCTGAACGCGCCTTCGTAGTAATCGCCCAGGCTTTGACGCGCGTAGCGTACGCCCAGGCCGGCACCGAGGCCGGCGAGCGGGGTGTCGCCCAGTACGGTGTAGTTGACCCACATCGACGCCGTGAGCGGCGAGATGCCAGCGGGGTGGCGGCCTTGGCGACCTTCTTCGTCCTTGGTGTACTTGATGTCGTTGCGCGCGGCCGAGGCGATGATCTCCCAGGCGTCGCTGAGGGCGGCCTTGGCTTCCAGTTCTACGCCGCGGGAACGCATGGCGCCGCTCTGGGTACTGAAGGTGTCGTTGGGGTTGGTGGTGAGCACGTTTTCCTGGTCGAGCTGATAGACCGCGACCTGCACGAAACTCTTCTGGCCCGGCGGCTGGTACTTCATGCCCACTTCGTATTGCTTGCCGGTGGAGGGGTCGAACGGTTTGCGCTGGGCGTCGGTGCCGGTCAGCGGCAGGAACGATTCGGAATAGCTGACAAAAGGCGCCAGGCCGTTATCGAACAGGTACACCAGGCCGGCGCGGCCGGTGAAGGCTTCGTCCTTGCTGGCGAAGCGGGTGCCTTGCAGCGGCTCCTTGTTCACCACGCTGGCCCAGTCATAACGCCCACCGAGCACCAGGGCCCACTTATCCAGTTTGATCTGGTCCTGCACATACAGGCCGGTCTGGCTCAGGGTGCGGTCCCAGCGGTACGGTTGGCCGAAATTCAGGCGCTGGCCGTAGACCGGCTTGAACAGGTCGATCACTGGCGGGTTGCGGTCATACAGGCCATGGAACAGCGAGCCGGAGTGGTAGTAATCCAGGCCGACGATCAACGTATGGGACAGCGCACCGGTGTCGAATTCGGCCTGGGCGATGCTGTCCACGCCAAACACTTTGTTGTTTTGCGCCCAGTCCACACCGAAGCGCTGCAGGTAGCGTTGGTCCTGCACACCGGTGGCCGGGTTGGCGACGAAGCGGTAGCCGTGCAGCGGTGCGGTGTAGCGGTCGTCCACCTCGGCGTAGCGCGCGTTCTGCTTGAGGGTCCAGGTATCGTTGAGGCGATGGGAAATCTCGTAGCCCAGCACGTACTGCTCGCGGTTGTACTGGTTGACGCCGGGCTCGCCGATAAACACATCGCGCTTGATCTTGCCGTTGGGGTTGGCCCACAAGGTGCCGGACGCCGGCAACCCTTGGGCCTCGGGCACGCCCTTGTCCTTCTGGTATTGGGCGAACAGCGTCACACGGGTGTCGTCGTTGGGGCGCCAGGTGAGGCTGGGGGCGATGAACTGGCGTTTGTTCTCGACGTAGTTGATCTCGTCCTGACCGTCGTTGGCCAGGCCGGTGAGGCGGTAGAGGAATTGCCCCTGTTCATCCAGCGGGCCGCTGAGGTCGATGGCCGCACTCTTGTGCTCGTAGGTGCCGGCTTCCAGCACCACCTGGTGCACCGGGGTTTCGCTGGGGCGCTTGCTGACCATATTGACGATACCGCCCGGCTGGTTTTGCCCATACAGCACCGAGGCCGGGCCCTTGAGCACTTCGATGCGCTCCAGGGAGTAGGGCTCGATCTGCAGCGCGCCACCCGTGCTGCCGCCGCCGTAGGGCAGGTGCAAACCGTCAAGGTACAGGGGCGTGGGGGTGAAGCCGCGCGAGGTAGGTTCGTCGAATAACTTGACCCGGTCGGCAAAGCCACCGGCGGTCATGCCCGGGGTGTAGAGCAACGCCTGGGTGACGCTCTGGGCGCCGCGAGCCTTGATCTCGGCGGCGGTGATCACGTTGATGGTCTGGGGGATTTCCACCAATGCCGAATCGGTCTTGCTGCCGGACGCACTGCGCGTGGCGACAAGGCCGTCCACCGGGCCCCAGGCGCTTTCCTCGGCCTGCTGGGCGCTGATCTGAGTCGCGCCGAGCTGCAACGGCCCGGCGGATGGCATCGCCTGCAACGACCAACCGCCCTGGGCCTGCACCGCCACCAGGCCGCTGCCTGCCAGCAGCCGCTCCAGGCCGGACCCGACGCCGTAACTTCCCTGCAGGCCTGTGGTGCGCTTGCCTTGGGTAAGGGAAGCATCGACCGACAACAAGATGCCCGACGCACTGGCGAACTGGTTCAAGGCCTGATCGAGACTGCCCGCCGGAATGTTGTAGGCACGCAGCGCTTCGGCGCTGTCTTCGGCATGTACCTGGGTCGGCAGCATCGGCACCGTCGCCAGCAGGCTGACAAACAGGCCACGGCGCAAGGCGCGGGCCAAGGGTTGGATTGGGTGGTGCGGCATTGCAGGACTCCCCGTGAGAACGCTTCTTGATTGGCTTTCAAGAGGTATCCCGAACGGGGCGCGCAAACCGACAAGCATCGATAAAAAAATTTTCAGGCCCGTGCCTTGATGGTCACCCAGTAGCGCGTCACCGACTGCACCTGCACCGGCAGCGAACGCTCCAGGGCCGCGAGGATCGCGTCGGTATCGTTCAACGGGAACACCCCCGTCAGCAGCAGGCCTGACACCGCCTGATCACAACGCAACAGGCCTGGACGATAGCGGCTCAGTTGCGCGACAAACTCGCCCAATGGCTGGCGCTCGGCGATCAGCCGATGCGCGGTCCAACTGCTGGCATTGGCACTTACCGCAGGCAACGCCGAGCTTTGGCGCGAGTTGAACCACAGGCTGTCGCCGGCATTCATCTGCACCGCAGGCCCCTGCAACGGGGTGACCCGCACGCGGCCTTCATACAGGTCGACGCGGCTACCATCGGGCAGTTCGCACACGGCAAAACGGGTGCCCAGCGCCTGCACGTCACCGGCCGGGGTTTCGACGATCAAAGGGCGCACCGGGTCGTGGCCGCTGGTCAACAGGATCTCGCCACGGATCAGGCGAATGCGCCGCTCGCTGGCGCTGAAACGCAGGTCCACTGCACTGTCGCTGTTGAGGTCCAGGCGCGTGCCGTCGCTGAGGGTCACGTGGCGAATCTCGCCGGTGGTGGTGCGGTAGTCGGCAAAGGCTGCCTGCCAGGGTTCGCTGCGCTGCACCAGGTAGCCGCTGCCACCCGCCACCAGCAGCAGGCCGAGCAGTTTCAACGCGGCGCGGCGCTGGGTGTCCGGGGTGTCGCGCAACACCGCACGGGCGCTGTCCACGGGCACGCTGCCAAGGGTTTGTTGCAGGTGCTGCAGACGTTGCCAGGCGCGACGGTGTTCCGGATCCGCCGCCTGCCATTGCGCAAACGCCTGGCGTTGCTCGCCTTGCAGCTCGCCGCTCCAGTGCAGCATCAGCCATTCGCTGGCTTGCTCGACAATGGCCGGGGCGATGGGGGCGTCGGGCCTCATTCTGCGTACGCCACCTGGTAGCAGGCGACGATCGCGCGGGTCATGTACTTCTGCACCGAACTGACCGTGACGCCCAGGCGCTCGGCGATCTGCGCGTAGCTCAGGCCTTCGAACTGCGAGAGCAGGAACGCGCGGCGTACGTTGTCGGGCATGCGGTCGAGCATGGCGTCGATCTGCATCAGGGTTTCGAGGATCAGCGCACGGGTTTCCGGGCTCGGCGACTCGGGCTCGGGCAGGTGCGCGATGCTTTCCAGGTAGGCACGCTCGATGCGCAGGCGGCGCCATTGGTCGATCACCAGGTTGCGTGCGATCTGCACCAGGTAGCTGCGGCTTTCCTTGTCACCGGGGTAACGACCGGAGACCAGCAGGCGCAGGAAGGTGTCCTGCGCCACATCGGCGGCGTGTTCGCGGTCGCCCAGGCGCTTGCGCAGCCAGCCTTGCAGCCAGCCGTGATGGTCACGGTACAGGAGGTGAAGCTGTTGCTGGCCGTCAGTCGCGGTGTCCATGAAAAGCTCAGATACATTATTGAGAGCAATTATCATTACACCTTGTTTCGCGGCTGGCAAAACTCTTTGTGGTTCAGCGCTCGGCGGTTTGCAGCGGATACACCGATTCCCACCCCCCGCCCAACGCCTTGTACAGGCCGACCATGGCCAACGACACGCCGGTAGAACTCTCCACCCACTGCTCCTGCGTGGCCAGCAGCGCGCTCTGCACGGTGAGCACGTTAACGAAATCCACCACGCCTTCAACGTATTGGTGCTGCGCGGTGGTCAGGGCGATCTGGTTCTGGCGCACGGCTTCGGCGAGGCTATCGCGACGCAGTTGGCTGG
Organism: Pseudomonas sp. NFACC25; assembly: GCF_900100935.1. NCBI lineage: Bacteria > Pseudomonadati > Pseudomonadota > Gammaproteobacteria > Pseudomonadales > Pseudomonadaceae > Pseudomonas > Pseudomonas sp. NFACC25. Next base: position 17,941 of record NZ_FMUC01000011.1, on the reverse strand, counting down.
CGTTGTAGCGGGTCAGTTGGTCGTCGATTTCATGCCAGGCTCGCAGCACGGTGTGCTGGTAGGCCAGGGCCGCTTCCTGTTGCTGGGCTTCGCGCAGGTCCAGCATGCCTTGCAGGCGGCCGCCGTTGAACAGCGGCAGGCTCACTTGCGGGCCGAAGGCAAACGCGCGGGAGCCCCAGGAGCCGAAATCCGACAGTTGCATGGCCTGGGAGCCGAGGCTGCCGGACAAGGTGATGCGCGGGTAAAAATCGCCCTTGGCCACGCCGATGCTGGCGGTGGCGGCGTGCAGGCGCGCCTCGGCCTGGCGGATATCCGGACGGCGTTCGGCGAGTTCCGACGGCAGGCCAATGGCGACCTGGCGTTGGGTCTGCGGTACGGCGGCGTCCTTGGACAATTGCGCGTGCAGGGCCTGCGGTGGCTCGCCCATCAGCAGGCTGAGGGCGTTGATCAACTGGTCCTGGCGTTGCTGCAGATCCGGCAGCCGCGCTTCGATGGCGGCGACCTGGGCGGCCGCTTCGGCGACATCCAGATCGGTGGCCACGCCGTCGGCCAGGCGCAACTGCGAGAGCTTGAGGCTGTGGCGGGCGACGTCGAGGTTTTGCTCGGTCACCGCGCGGGTGTTCTGTACGCCACGCAGCTGGATGTAGTCCTGGGCGGTCTCGGCCAGTACCGACAACAGCACGGCGCGGCGGTCGTTTTCCGCCACTTGCAGGGTGGCGTCGGCGGCTTCGGTTTCGCGTTTGACCCGTCCCCAGAAGTCCAGCTCCCACGACGCCGAGAAGCCCGCGTCCCACTGGTTGAACGCGGAACGCCCGTTTTCGCCGGAGGGGTCGTTCAAGCCTTTGCCGCTGTTGCGTTTGCGCTGGTAGGCGCCCGTGGCGTCGACAGTGGGATAGCGCTCGGCGGTAGTCACCTGGCGCACCGCACGGCTTTGTTGCAGGCGGCTGCTGGCCAGTTTCAGGTCGAGGTTATCGGTCAGCGCGCGGCGCGTGAGGGCCGACAGTTGCTCGTCGTGGAACACGTCCCACCAGCGCTCTTGCAGCGGATCACTCACTGCTCGGCTGGCGGCTTGTCGCCCTTGAGGTTCGCTCCACCGCGTGGCTTGCGGCGTGTGCGGGCGCTGAAAATCCGGCCCGACAGTGCAGGCACTCAGGCTGATAACACTCAGGGTGAGCCAGGCAAGGTGTCTCATTGCTGGGCCACCTCACGCTGCGGCGCGACCGGCTGGGTGTCGACGCTGGCCTCGACCGACATGCCGACCCGCAGGCGCTCGGTCAGCGGTTGGTTGGGTTCGAGGACGATTTTCACCGGGATACGCTGCACCACCTTGGTGAAGTTGCCGGTCGCGTTGTCCGGCTTGACCGATGCGAAGGTCACACCCGTGGCAGGTGCGAGGCTCTCCAGGTGGCCGTTGAGCAGCTCCCCGTCGAGGCTGTCGACCCGCACCTGCACGGCCTGGCCGGCGTGCATATGGGACAGCTGGGTTTCCTGGAAATTGGCGACCACGTAGGCCTCGGCCAACGGCACCACCGCGAGGATCTTGCTGCCCGGGGTCACATAGGCCCCCACCCGCACCGCGCGCTCACCGACCATGCCATCCACCGGCGCGACGATGCGCGTGTAGGACAGCTGATAACTGGCCATTTCCAACGCGGCCTGGGCACGCTTGAGCCCACCTTCGGCGGCATCGCGCTGGGCCGTGAGGATTTCCACCTGCTTGCGCTCGGCCGCCAGCACCGCCGTGGCGTTAGCCAGGCGCGCGGTGGCCTGGTCGATGCGGGTCTTGGCTTGCTGGGCGTTTTGCACGGTGCCCGCGCCCACGCCGGCGAGGTGGTTGTAGCGGTTCAGCTCATGTTCGGCGAAGGCCACTTCGGCGCGGTCTGCCGCCACGGTGGCCTGGGCCTGGGCGATCACCGAGGTTTGGCGCTCCAGGGTCGCGGTGGCGTTCTTCAGCTGGGCCTGGGCGACCAGGGTGTCGGCGTCGGCGGCCTGGGCGGCGGCGCGAAAATCGCGGTCGTCGATCAGCGCCAGCAGTTGCCCGGCCTTGACGCGCTGGTTGTCTTCCACCAGCACTTCCTTGATAAAGCCCGCCACACGTGGCGCCACCAGGGTGAAATCGGCGGCGACGAAGGCGTCGTTGGTGGCCTGGCGCTTGTTGCCCAACAGGCCGGGCGCGACCAGGTAGACCAGCACGCCGACGGCAAACACGGCGATAACGGAGACGGCGATTTTGTCTTTGCGTTTCATGGGAAGTCCTTGTGGCTAGGTCGGTGCGCGAGGCGGAAAAATCCGCGTGGGCATCCAGAAAATCAGCAGGATCAACGCCACCGCGACAGCGGCCATGACGTAATAGAGGTCCGAAGAAGTCAGCACCACGGCCTGCTCGTGCAGGCGCTGGGCCAGGCCCGGCGCATCGCCGTCGGCCAGCGGCGAGTTACCCAGGCGGTCCACCAGCATGGTCGAGTGAAAGTGCAGGCGCTGGGTGGTCAACGCATCCAGCACGCCGGTGGCAATCACGGCCGCCAGGCCTTTGACGGTGTTGAACCAGGCCGAGGCGAACGGCCCATCCGCCGGTTGAATGCTGCCGGTGGAGAGCATCAGCAGCGGCAACACCGCCATGGGCTGCCCGAAGATTTGCAGCAGGTACAGGCCGTAGAAATCGTCGCGAATCCATGCCGAGGTCAGGTGCGCACTGCCCACGCAACACAGCACCAACATCCCCAGCCCGATCCCCAGGACCCAGCGGCAATCGACCCAGCGCAGGTTGCACAACGCCGCCACCAGCGGCAGCGCGATCAATTGCGGCAGCGCCATCAGCAGCATCACCGGCGCGGTTTGCAATGGGCGATAACCCTGGACCTGAGCGAGGAAACTCGAGGGGATGATGATCACCGAGGTCAGCACCATCAGCACGCCTGCCAGCACGATCAGGGCAAACGCCAGGTTGCGCAGGCCTAGCATCTGCAATTTGAAAAACGGCATCGGGTGCGACCATTCATTGAGCATGAACAGCACCAGCAGCACACTGCCGCCGCATAGCAGGAAGGTGATCAGGCCCGACTCGAACCAGTCCAGGCGATTGCCCTGCAGGATGCCGATCACCAGCATGCAGATCGCCGGAAACCCCAGCAGCAGTCCGCGCCAGTTGAACTGCTTGAAGCGCTCCAGGCGCAGCGGGTCTTGCGGCAAACCGTAGGCCACGGCGGCCATGGCCAGCAGGCATGGCCCGACGATCTGCCAGAACGCCCACTGCCAGCCGACGTATTCGGTCCACAGCGCCGCCAACGGCGTGCCGAGGCTCGGCCCGAACGTGGCGGTAAGTGCGTAGCCAGCCAGGCCATACAGCTTGACGTTGGCCGGCAGGAAGCGCAGCGCCACGGTCATCAGCATCGGCGGTAAGGCACCGCCGGCCAGGCCTTGGACGGTACGCAGCAGCAGCAGGCTTTGGTAGTTCGGCGCAAACGGGCACAGGATCCCGAGCACGGTGAACAGGCCAATAGCGCACAGGGTGAAGCGCCGCAGGGAAAACGTCACCGAACACCAGGGCGCAAAGGCCATGGCCGACACGGAAGTGGCCGTGTACGCGGCCACCAGCCAGGTGCCTTCGTCAAAGCCGATGTACAGCGCACCGCGAATATCCGCGAGGGCCACCTTGGTGACCATCTCGTTGAGGCCGGACACCAGAACCGCGAGCAACACGCCGACCAGGCCGATGATGATGCGCGGGCCGAATACAGGCGGGGTGATGGCGGTGGGTCTGGCTGCGGCCGCAAGGGTGGGGGCAGCGAGGGAAGTCATGAACAGGCAGCTCGGGATTAGAAATACCCGAGCAGTTTAATCAGGCACATCCATGACAAAAAGTTACATGTTGGCAGGATATAAGTGCGCCAGGCGCAATCCTGGATTCACTATAGAACCCTTGTGGGAGGGGGCTTGCTCCCGATTGCGCTGGATTAGATAGAAAATCTGGGTCTGGCACACAGCAATCGGGAGCAAGCCCCCTCCCACATTTTGACCGCGCATGGCTTGTAGATCAGGTGGGTTGGGCTTCCAGCCAGGTGGCGTGGCAGCTCTCACGCATCGTCTCGCGCAGCCACTTATGAGCCGGGTCTTTGTCGAAGCGCGGGTGCCAGGATTGGGCCAATACCAACGTCGGCAGCGAGATCGGCAACGCAAACGCGCGCAGTGGCAGCTTCAAGCGGTTGGCGCTCAACAGGGCTTCCTTGGGCACCGGCAGAATCAGGTCGGAATCGGGCAACATGAACATCGCACCGTGAAAACCCGGCGCAATCATCGCCACCCGCCGCTCCAGGCCCTGGGCATTCAGTGCAGTGTCGATCGGGCCACGGGCGATGCCACGTCGCGAGATGCTGATATGGGAATAGCTGGCGAAGCGCGCGGCGGTGATCTCGTCGTCAAACAACGGATGGTCCTCCCGCGCGAGGCCCACGAAGGTGGTGGAAAACAGGTTCTGCACCTTCACTTCCGGAGTGACCGGCATGGTGTTGCTCACGCGCAGGTCCAGCCGCCCTTCGCGCAGGGCTTCATCATCGGTGTCGCCTTCAGGCACGAAACACAGCTCGCACAGTGGCGCCATGCGCTCCATGGTGTCGAACAGCCGACCGCCATACACGCCGATGAAAAAGTCATTGGCGCGCACACTGAAGCGACGGCGCAAGGTGCTCAAATCAACCTGATCCGCCGAGCGAAACAGCAACGCCGCCTGCTCCACCACGTTGCGCACCTGGCCTTGCAACTGCAGGGCCTTGGGCGTCGGCACCAGGCCACGACCGGCGCGCACCAGGATCGGATCGCCCACCGCTTCGCGAATACGTGTGAGGGTACGGCTCATGGCCGCCGGACTGAGGTTCATCCGCCGCGCGGCGCCCACCACGCTGCCCTCGTCGAGCAAGGCGTCGAGGGCGACCAACAGGTTCATGTCGGGTAGTTGCATGCCAAGCACTCGTGGTCAGTCGGGAGTGAGCTGGCCGCAATCGTAGCAGGCTGGGGGTATCAGCGCTGCATGCCCCACCGTTTCACGGTGAGGCGCTCGAAGGTGTCGAACACCAGGTTTTCCACCAGCAGGCCGATCAGGATCACCACCGCCAGGCCGGCGAATACCTTGTCGGTGTACAGCTCGTTGCGGTTCTGGAAGATGTACCAGCCCAGGCCGCCCTTGCCGCTGGTCGCACCGAATACCAGCTCGGCGGCGATCAGGGTGCGCCAGGCGAAGGCCCAGCCGATTTTCAGCCCGGCGAGGATCGACGGCAGTGCCGCCGGGATCAGGATGAACAGCACGAAACGCATGCCCTTGAGGCCATAGTTACGACCGGCCATGCGCAGGGTTTCGGACACGCCGAGAAACCCGGAATAGGTGTTGAGCGCCAGCGCCCACAACACCGAATGCACCAGCACGAAAATCAGGCTGTTCTGGCCCAGGCCGAACCACAGCAGCGCCAGCGGCAATAAGGCGATGGCCGGCAGCGGGTTGAACATCGAGGTCAGGGTGCTCAGCAGGTCACGGCCCAGTTGCGTCGACACCGCCAGGGTGGTCAGGGCAAACGCCAGCACGATGCCGATCAGGTAGCCCTTGATCAGCACCACCAGCGAGATGCTCACCTTGCCCAGCAGTTCGCCACTGAGCAGGCCGTCATAGAGCGCGTGAAAGGTCTGCAGGAAACTCGGCAGCAGCAGGTCGTTGTTCTGGTAGCGCGCGACGGCTTCCCAAAGGATCGCGAGCACGATCAGGATCAGGCCCTTGCGTAGCCAGCCTTGCTGCCACAGGCGTTGGCGCAGGGGCAGTTCGCGTTCCACGGGGACGCTGAGCAGCGGCTCAAGGTTGATTTCGTATTCCTGGCGCATTGGGTTGTCCCCTTAGTAAGCGATGCGGATGTCGGCGAAACCCAACTCACGTTCGGCCTCGGGCGCTTCATCGAACAACAGGCGATGAATCCGCCGCGCCGACGCCTGGAACTCCACGCCACCGAGGCTGTGCAGGTCGTATTGATGGCTGTGGATTTCCGCGCGCACACGCCCCGGGTGCGGCGACAGCAGCAGGATGCGATTGCCCACCACCAGCGCTTCTTCGATGGAGTGGGTGACGAACAGCAGGGTGAAGCGCACCTCTTCCCAGAGCAGCAGCAATTCCTCCTGCATCTTGCGCCGGGTCAGGGCGTCGAGGGCGGCGAAGGGTTCGTCCATCAGCAGGATTTTCGGCTGCATGGCCAGGGCGCGGGCGATGGCCACGCGGGCTTTCATGCCGCCGGACAGCGTGTGCGGGTAAGCGTCGGCAAAGGCGCTGAGGCCGACTTTGTCGAGGTAGTGCAGCGCCCGTTCTTCGGCTTCGCGACGCGCTAAGGTCTTCGACGCCAGCAGCGGAAACATCACGTTCTGCTTGACGGTTTTCCACGGCGGCAGCTGGTCGAACTCCTGGAACACCACGATGCGGTCCGGGCCCGGCTGTTCGACCTTTTGCCCCAGCAGGCGGATCTCGCCTTCGCAGGGTTTGATAAACCCGGCAATGGACTTGAGCAGTGTGGATTTGCCGCAACCCGATGGGCCGAGCAACACGTAGCGATCCGCCGGGTCGATCTCGAAGCTGACTTGGTGAGTGGCGCGCACCACGCGCTCGGGGGTGCGGTATTCCAGGCTGACGTTATCCACCGCCAGCAATGGTGCGGCGGTGTGCAGGTTGCTGGCCGTGTGGCCTTGCAAGGGCGCGTTCATCTCAACTTCCTTGCAGGGGCTTGGCATCCTGGAAGAAGTAGTCCTTCCACGATTCAGGCTTGTTTTTGATGGCGCCGACGCGGTAGAGGAATTCCGCCAGCGGGTAGGTGTTTTTTGGCGTGACGCTGAATTCGAACTGAGGGTTGTCGATGATTTTCAGCAATTCGGCGCGGTCGATCTTGGCCTTGGTGACGCGGATGTAAGTGTCGGCCGCCGCGCCTTTATCGTTCTGGGCGAATTGCGCGGCTTCGGTCAACGCCTCGACAAATGCCTTGTAGGTTTTCGGGTTGTCGTTGCGGAATTTCTCGGTGGCGAACAGCACCGTTGGCGAGTTCGGCCCCAGCAGGTCGTAGGTGTTCAGCACCACATGCACGTTCGGGTTGGCCAAGGCCTGATCCTGGAACGGCGGGTTGGAGAAGTGCCCGGTCAGTTCAGTGCCGCCGGCGATCAGGGCGGCGGTGGCATCCGGGTGCGGGACGGCGACGGTGTACTTGTCGAGGCGATTGAATTCCTTGTCGCCCCATTGCTTGGCGGCGGCGTATTGCAGGAAGCGCGACTGCACCGACACGCCCACCGCGGGCACGGCGATACGGTCCTTGTCGGTGAAATCGGCAATGGTCTTGACCTTGGGATTGTTACTGACCAGGTAGTAGGGGAAGTTGCCCAGGGAGGCCACGGCCTTGACGTTCTGCTTGCCATGGGTGCGGTCCCAGATGGTCAACAGCGGGCCGACGCCGGCACCGGCGATATCGATCGAGCCGGAGAGCAGTGCGTCGTTGACCGCTGCGCCGCCGGACAGCTGGGTCCAATCGACCTTGATGTCGAGACCTTCCTGCTTGCCGTATTTTTCGATCAGGTTCTGGTCGCGCACTACGTTAAGCAGCAGGTAGACGATACCGAACTGTTCGGCGATGCGGATCTCGCCTTCGGCCTGCGCAGCCGTCGGAGCCAGCAGGCTGCCGGCCAACAGGCTGATACCGAGGCCGACGGTCGTGGCCAGCCGTGCAAATGGGGTTTTCCTGGACATGGTCATGCTCCGAATCAGAAAGGCGCGTCGCCCTGGATGGTGGTGCGAAACAGCTTGCGGCGCAGATGGCTCGGGCAACCGGCGGCCAGGTGGATCAGCGAGCGGTTGTCCCAGAACACCAGGTCGTGGGGCTGCCATTGGTGGCGGTAGATGTTGTGCGGCAGCACACTGTGGGCGTAGAGCTGGGCCAGCAGTTCGCGGCTTTCATCTTCCGGCAGGCCGACGATGCGGGTGGTGAAGCCTTCGCTGACGAACAGCGCCCTGCGGCCGTTTTCCGGATGGGTGCGCACGATGGGGTGAACCACTTCCGCGACTTGGGCAAGCTGCTCGGGCGTCAACGTCGGGCGCCAGTTGCCTTCGAATTTGGTTTCGCTGTAGCGCGCGGTATAAGAGTGTGCGGCACTGCGGCCTTCCACGGCTTTGCGCAGGTGCTCGGGCAGTTGGTCCCAGGCTTTGTGCATGTCGGCAAACAGGGTATCGCCGCCTTCGGACGGCAGCTCCTGGGCGTGGAGCATCGAGCCCAGGCTCGGCAGCTCTTTATAGGACAGGTCCGAGTGCCAGAATTTGCCTGCGTCACCCAGGCCGATGGATTGGCCGTTTTCGATGATGTTGGAGACGATCAGGATTTCCGGGTGGTTGGCCAGCAGGAACTGCTTGAGCACGTGGATCTGCAGGACGCCAAAGCGGCGGCTGAAAGCGATCTGTTGTTCGGGCGTGATGCGTTGATCGCGGAACACCACCACGTGGTGATCCAGGTGCGCGCGATGAATGCGGGCGAAATCCTGGTCGTTGACTGGCCGGGACAAATCCAGGCCGACAATCTCGGCACCGACGCTGCCGGGCAGTGGTCGAATCTCGAACGTTTGAGTGGCAAGGGTCGCTGTTGGAACAGTAGAGGTGGCGGACATGAGTTCACTCCCGGTCAGACAGGAGAGTGACTTTATAGGCATAAGAACGGTAATTTAAATACCGTTAGAGAATATATATATGCGGTAATGTCGCAATACACCAGCGGCGTGTCAGACCTGGCAAAACCCGCGCGTGGGCCGCCGGAGTCGAGCGTTGAAACGCTTACAAGCCGAAACCGTGCCCGTTTGACAAGCCTATGGGCAGCCTCTAGTGTGCATTGGATCCAATTAGCCACCCTATTTTAATAAGGAGGATAGCGTAACCGTGACGCAGAAGCCGAACCCGTTGAACAGCATCAAGATCACCGGCCCTATTCCCGCCCATCTTGCTCGCTCCGTGATTGAAGAAACCTTGCGCAATGCCATCCTTGATGGCCGCTTGCCCTGCGGTACCGCCATGCGTCAGCAGGAGCTGGCCAGCCTGTTCGGGGTCAGCCGCATGCCGGTGCGTGAAGCCTTGCGTCAGTTGGAGGCGCAGTCACTGCTGCATGTGGTCACCCACAAGGGCGCCGTGGTTGCACCGTTGATCGAAGACAATTCGGCTGAGACCTATGAGCTGCGAATGTTGCTGGAGTCTGAAGCCCTGCGTTTGTCGATTCCCTTGCTGACCGAAGCCGATATCGCCGAGGCAGACACGCTCATCTGTGCCCTGGAACAGGAAAAAGACTACACCGAGATTGGCCGTCTCAATCGCCTGTTCCACATGACCCTGTATGGCAAGGCCCCCAACCAGCGGCTGCTCAAGCTGGTGGAGCACGGGCTGAATGAGGAGGAGCGCTTCCTGCGTTTCAACCTCGAGGCGATGGGGCTGGGCGAAACTTCCCAGGAAGACCATCGTGAACTGCTGAACCTGGTGACACAAAAGAAGGTCGAGGAAAGCATCCTGACGCTGCGTAATCACCTGATGCGCGGGATGGACGTGATCACAACCTATCTCGATAACCTCGACGCCGCCGCAAAGAAGACGCTCTAACATGGCGTAAGGTCGCTCGGCTTGCCCGTCGAGCACTGCGGGGTTCCCTACCTGGCCAAGTAGCGCCCCGCGCAGAAGAAACTTCCCACTCTTATAAAGTAAGTTACCGACAGCTTATATTATTTAGAAAAACATCTAATGCATTCATATACTGGCCAACTTGTTTAACCCGCTTATTATCTTTCATTACTAAACCAGCCACTTAATTCGACCGTGCAGCCCCACTTGCGTGAGCGCGCGTGCGCGCAAAGCCTGGTTTACATCTTTCTTATCTTTTTTGCGGCATACAAAAGTCCAACGTTGTTTTAGCGACGACGCAATAATTTATAGGCATCAACTATGTACCCACCTTTACTGGAACAAAGAAAACGGCTGTTGTGCAGCCATCCGTTATTTCTGGAAATAACTTCGCTGGAAAAGTTACGACTGTTCATGGAAAACCATGTATTCGCTGTCTGGGACTTCATGACGCTCACCAAACGCCTGCAGCAGGACCTGACCTGCACTCGCCTACCCTGGCTGCCACCGGCCGACCCGCAAGCAGCACGCTTGATCAATGAGATTGTGCTGGGCGAAGAATCAGACTCACGCCCCAGGCAAGGCCATTGCAGCCACTTCGAGTGGTACCTGGAAGCCATGGTCGAAGTCGGCGCCAGCACCTCGGCGATACACCGTTTCATTGCACTGCTGCACCAGGGCGTGGAAGCAAGCACGGCCCTGCGCATGGCCGATGTTCCTGCTGGGGCCGCGCGCTTCGTCAGCGACACGCTGCACATTGCGCTGCAAGCCCCTACCCATTGCGTAGCCGCCGCATTCCTTCATGGGCGTGAGCGTGTCATACCAAGTATGTTCGAACACCTCCTGCAGCCCGATACGCTCATCCATCGCCAGGCACCGTCCCTGTGTGGCTATTTCAGGCGCCACATCGAGTTGGATACTGAACATCACGGGCCAGCAGCTGAGGAGCTGCTCGAACGCCTGGTGGGTGCAGACCCGGCTTATCCGCAACAGGCCCATGACGCAGCCCTTGCCGCCGTAGAAAGCCGTATCACGTTCTGGGACGAGGTGCGCGCCGCGCTGCACGAGGTGCACCCATGAATACCGCCGGCTACACCACCATCGCCGACGACTGGGAACGCCGCGCCACCATCCGAACCCGCCCTCGTCGCCTGCTGGAAGACGACAACAAGCTGATCTACCCACTGTGCCGTCAGCCCTTGGTACTCAACGCGACCTTCATGGAACATTGCTCGCAATGGCGCGACTTCGTGCTGGTGCAAAGCTTCTATAAGTTCATCCACGATGTGGTGATTTTCGAAACCGAAATCGTCGACAAGACCGCGCGCAGCATTGCCAAGAATCGCTTCTCGCTGCCCTTCCCGCTTGCCTGTCGCGTTGATGCGATGACGGTTGTGGTGGACGAGGACTATCACGCCTTGGTGGCCTTGGATTTCATGCAACAGACTGTCGCAATGACGGGCATACAGCCGATTGACCTGCCCGGGCATATCGAACTGAGTCGCGCGCTGCCGGCGGCGCAGGCGCAGGCTCCGGAACACCTGAGCGATGCTGTGGAGCTGATTGGCGTAGCCATCGCCGAAAACACCGTGACCCACGATGTCGCAGCGTTTTCCAAGGACCGCAGTGTCAAGGCCTCCATACGGGGCTTGATGGACGACCACCTGTTTGACGAAGGTCGCCACGCGCAGTTCTGGACGCGGCTGGTGCGCATCTACTGGCAAGCCGCGAGCCCGGAGGACCGTGACAGCATCGCTCACGTACTGCCGATATTCCTGGCACATTACCTGACCAACGACCTGCAGAAAAACTTCGACCTGCGCCTGATCGAACATCTGGACATCAGCGAGCGCCTGCGCGGTGTGCTGCGCGATGAAATATCAGCGCTGGCGTTCCCCATCACCCGCCAGCACCCGTTGATGGCCAATATCATGGGCTTCCTGCAACACAGCGGCGTGCTGCAAACGCCGAGCGTGGGACAAGTGCTGAACGACTACCTGTCGGTGTCGCCATGAGGTGCCTGACCATCGGCTGGTGCGGCACAAGCAAGGCACTGGGCGAAATCAGGCCAATGCTGGAACAGTACGGCCATGTTTCAGGGGATGAGGCCACCGACCTGTGGATTGAAGACGGCAGCCTGCCGTTGCCGGATGACGTGGGCGAAACCACCTGTATAAGTCTGCGCCTGGGGATTGGCCCGTTGAGCGACGGTGGGTTGCCTGCGCTGCAAGTGCGCGCCTATGACTATGGCCGACGTTTGTTCGCCGTGCTGGACATCGCCGAGGAGCCCAGTGGCAACGGCCAGCGATTGCGTCGGCAGGCAACAACCGCGCTGGTGGATTGGGTCGCGCTGCTGGTCAGTGGCTTCTCACGTGACCCCGAGTCTCTCTCTACACGCGCGATTGCCACTGACTGGCCCGACCACGGCCTGCACGGGCTTGAGCCGTTGGCATTTATGCATCGATTCAATCGTACGGCAAACCCTGCCCTGATCCAGGAAGCCCAGGTACCGGTGATCGAACGGGTGCAGGCCAGCCTTCACCTGTTCGCCGACCGGCCGGCGCTGAACATTGCGGCGCACACCGTGACCTACCGCCAACTGCACCTACAGGCCATGGCGATTCAGCTGCGATTGCGCCCGCTGCTGGAGACGCTTGAGGCGCCACCGGTGATCGCTGTATGCCTGGAAAAATCCGTGGAATTGTATGCCAGCATTCTTGCCGTACTGGGCAGTGGCGCGGTGTACCTGCCACTGGGACCTGATCAACCCACAAAACGCCATCGGGCCATGCTCGAAAACGCCGGGGCCCGCGTATTGCTGGACGCCGGCCAACATCCATTGCGGGAGCGTTTCATTTCACTGGATGTCAGCACAGTCGAGGCGCACAACGCCAATTCCGCATCCTCGCTGATGCACGATCGCCCCTGTTCGGATATGCCGTGCATGGTGCTCTATACATCGGGCAGTACGGGCCAGCCCAAGGGTGTGCTGCTCAGCCAAGCTAACCTGGCGCATTTCACCGCTTGGTTCGGGTCCTGCATGACGCAGGATGAACGGAGCCGCGTCCTGCAGTTTTCGCCCTTGGGTTTCGACTCGTCATTGATCGAAATCTTCCCCGCCCTGATTGCCGGCGCCGAGTTGATCGTACCCAGTGAGGAACAGCGACGCGACCCTGGGCAACTGTTGGAATTGCTCCGCCGACAGCGTGTCACTCATGCCTTCCTGCCGCCTGCGCTGCTCAATATCCTGCCGCCGGATCCCCCCCTGGGCGTGACGCATCTGCTCACCGGTGGCGATGCCTGCGAACCCCATGTAATCGAGCGGCTGGCGGGACGGTGCCAGTTGCACAACCTCTATGGCCCCACCGAAACCACGGTACTGATTACGCACCGGACGTTCGCCCCCGATGACAATAATCGTAATGTCGGCTACCCCATCGCCAATAGCCAGGTGCTGATCCTCGATGACGATCTGCAACCGGTGGATGAACAGGTGATGGGCGAGTTGTACATCGTCGGGCCCGGAGTGAGCCTGGGGTATGTGAATGCGCCGCGGCAGGCTGACAGCCCGTTCGTCGAACTGCTGGTGCCGGGCGGCCAAAGGCTGCGGGCCTACCGCAGCGGCGACTTGGCGCAGTGGAGCGCCGCAGGGATTGTGCTGGGTGGGCGTCGCGACGACCAGGTAAAGATCCGCGGTTTTCGGGTCGACCCCCGGGAGATTGAACAATGCCTGCGCAGCAGCAGGCTGTATCGCGAGCTGGCCGTGGTGATCGACCATGAAAGCAGGATCTGCGCCTTTGTCGCCCAGCCCGAACCCAATGCTACGCTGGTGGCCTTGCAGCAGCATACGCGCCAGTGGCTACCGGACTACATGCAACCTGGTTTCTGGGTGGAACTGCCAGCCATTCCGCACAGCGACAACGGCAAGGTCGACCGCAAGGGGCTGCTGTCGCGCCCCTTCCTCCCCATTTTGCAGGCCACTCCCGGCGCCGCGCACACGCCGCTTCAAGCGCGATTGAGCGACCTTTGGGGTGAGCTGCTGGGCTTGCCCACCAGCCAGTTGCCCATCGATGAAAGCTTCTTTGCACTGGGCGGCCATTCGATTTTGCTGTCGACGCTGTTGTTGCGCGTTCGCGAGCAATTTGGCCGTAGTTTCGCGTTAAGCCATTTCATTGAAGTACCGACTATTCGTACGCTCGCAACGCTGATGGAGGAAGGTGAACTGCCAGACGCATCCTCTGCCCGAGCAGCCGTGGACGCTCAACGGGAGTGGGAAATCAATCCGTTGCAAGGGGACCGCGCAGGCAATCCGCACAAGGTGATCGTGACAGGGGCCAACAGCTTCGTCGGCGTCCATATTGTCGAGGCGTTGTTGAACGCCGGGGCCACCGAGGTGGCGTGCCTGGTGCGTGACTTGCCGGGGAGTCCTGCGATGGCTCGTTTTACCCAGGCGTTGCGTGACTACCAACTGGAACATCTGGACTTGAGCAGGGTGCGAGTATTCGCCGCCGATGTCAGCCTTCCGCGGTTGGGTTTGGCCTGTGACGCGTATGACGCACTCGCCGCAGACTTTGGCACGCTGGTGCACAACGCAGCACGGGTCAACCACGTGCTGGACTACGCCTCACTGGCCAGGGACAACGTCGACCCCATATTCGAATGCCTGCGCCTGTGCGAAACCCGCTGCAAGAAAGTCTTCAACTTTGTCTCGACATTGTCGGCCGCCAGCAGCATCAGCACGACGGGGCATGTGCTCGAAGCTCCGGCGGCAACCACCCTGCCGCTGTACATCCGAAATGGCTACAACCTGTCCAAGTGGGTCGCCGAGCGGATCCTGGGGCGTGCAATCGAGCAAGGGGCCTGGGTGAACATCTATCGCCCTGGAAATATCAGCTTCAACAGCCATAACGGTATCTGCCAACCACAGAAGAATCGCCTGATGTTGATGCTCAAGGGATCGCTGCAGTTGGGCATGCTGCCGAGGTTGGACCTGAATTTCGACCTGATGCCCGTGGACTTTCTGGCTCGCTTCATTGCGTTCCACTGCAATCGCTTTCAAGCCGATAGAAGCGTATTCAACCTGCATAACCCACAACCACTGAGCTGGGAGCACTACCTGGATGCATTCAACCGGGCGGGCCACCGGTTCGAGCGGGTCAGTACTGCGCATTGGCAGCAGGCGCTGCGAACGGTAAGCCTGGACAATGCGATGTTTGGTGTCCTCGGGTTTTACCTTGATCGACTGGATGAAGACATCGGTGACACCTCGATGATCCTCCATGACAACGCGCAACGCGGCGTTCAGCAGATGGGTGAGCAATACCCCGAAAAAGACCCGGCACTGCTGAGTAAAGGCTGCAACTACCTCAAGGCCATCGGCTTTCTTTGAACCGCTTCAGGACAACTTCATGAAACCGCTGCAACCCGATACGTTAATTCATAACCCGAACGGCCAGCCGATAGTGTCCTCTATGGTGATCGACTGCCATGCCAATCGTCTATGGAACATGGTGGGGCAGTTTGCAGGCTTCGATGCGTTCATCCCTTCCTTGACGCATATCGAAATGATCGGCACCGGAGTGGGCGCTTTACGCACGAAATTTTTCCGCGATGGCAACCGCGTCGTAGAACAACTCAATAGCCGGGATGAGCAAGCGATGCACATGACCTGGACCACGATCTACAACACCCTGGGCGTGGCCAGGTTGTGGGCCGCAATCAAAGTGGAAGCGCTTGGAGCACACTGCTCCAAGGTAACCTGGACCATCATTGCCGACCCCCTGGAGACGGCACAGGAAGGATTTGAACAGTTTGTACAAGGCTTCGCAGACAGCGCGCTGGACAATGTTCGCCGCTTGCTGGGTAAGCAGTAGGAGCGAACCGGCTCGCTCCTACTCGTACACTCAGCGGCTCAGATCTTGAAGCTGTCGACCAGTTGCTTCAACCGATTGGCCTGTTGCGACAACGCATCGCAGTCTTTCAGGGTTTCGTTGAGGTTGGTCACACCCTGCTGGTTCAGCAGGTTGATCTGGTTGATATCGACGTTGAGGGTTTCCACCACGGCAGTTTGCTCCTCGGTGGCCGCAGCGACGGACTGGTTCATGCCGTCGATCTCGACAATTCGCTGCGTTACGCTGACCAGGCGCTCACCGGCCTGGTTGGCCACCTGGACACTTTCCTCGCTGGAGGTCTGGCTGGCATTCATGGTGGTCACGGCTTCACGCGAACCCACTTGCAGCGAAGTGATCATTTTATGAATCTCCTCAGCCGACTCCTGGGTACGGTGAGCCAGGTTACGCACCTCGTCGGCGACCACGGCAAACCCGCGTCCGGCTTCCCCGGCACGTGCTGCTTCAATCGCAGCGTTCAGTGCCAGCAAGTTGGTTTGCTGGGAGATGCCTTTGATCACATCAAGGATGTGGCCGATATTGTCGGTGCTGGCGTTCAGGGTTTCGATCTGAGTGCAGGACAGGCTGATTTTCTGCGACAGCTCCGACATTGCCAGGATGGTTTGCTCGACCACTTTACGCCCATCATCAGCCTGCTCGCTGGCACCGCTGGCGTGCTGTGAAGCATCGGCGGCGTTACGCGCGATTTCCTGGGTGGCAGCCCCCAGTTCGTTGATTGCGGCGGCCACGCTGTTGGTGCGTGCGCTTTGCTCATCAGAGCCGATGATCGAGGCGTTGGATGACGCCATCACACGCTGAGACAGGTCATGCACCTGACGTGTTGCAGAAGACACTTCGGAAATCGAGGCGTGGATACGCTCTACGAACCGGTTGAACGCGCTGCCCACTTCACCGAACTCGTCTTTACTGGTGACCGTCAAGCGGCGAGTCAGGTCGCCCTCACCTTGGGCAATGTCCTGCATGGCAATACCCATGGTGGTCAGGGGCCGCAGTAACACTTGAATCAGCAGGCTCAAGAGCACGGCAATCGCGACTACGGCGATCAGCATGGCGATCAATGCAGACGTACGGAATTTGCCCAACGGTGCGTAGGCTTTGTCTTTATCAATCGACAGGCCGATATACCAATCTGCACCGGGCAAGCCACTGATAGGTGTGAACGACAGGATGCGATCCTGGCCCTTGAGAACTACGTCCTGATTAACTTTCTCAATACGGACGTTAGTGCCCGGGTAGATGTCCTTGAGGTTTTTCATCACCTGGTCTTCGTCAGGACTTACGATGACTTGGCCGTCGCCGCTGACCAGAAACGCATGGCCGATGCCGCCGAAGTCCACCGAATTGATGATTTTCACCAGGGTTTGCAGGCTCAGGTCTCCGCCGACCACGCCGAGCAACTCGCCGTTCTTTTTCACCGGCATAGCGATAGTTACGATCTGCCCACCCACGGCGGCCATATAGGGCGGCGTGAGCATGGGTTTATCGGCAGCCACGGCTTGCTTGTACCAGGGACGCTGACGAGGGTCGTAGCCGTCAGGCATTTTTGCGTCCGGGCGCTGGGTGAACACACCGTTGGTTTGGCCAACGTAGGTGAACTGGAAGTTCGAGGTGAACGCCGGTTGATCAACCAACCCTGGAAGATCAGCAGCACTACCCTGATGGGCAACGTTTTGCGTCAGACTTTCGAGCACCAGTATTCGACCGCTAAGCCAGTTCTGCACACTACTCGCGGTGAGCTCACCGGACTGCTGGATAGACGACTCCAGATTCTGTTTGATGGTGCTGCGCTGCAGGTAATCGTTGTAAAGCGTGAATAACGCGAAGGCCAGAACCACAACGCCTGACGCGGCCAACAGAATTTTATGACTGAATTTGAGATTCATTTCATCGACTTCTTTTTGCCAAATGGGGGTGAGCGTGCCGAGAGGAACATTCCATGTACGGTATAGGCGGCGTCTCGGGCCGCTCTATTTCGGTGCACGCATGGCTCATCAGGCTTTCGGCCAAGCTGGAGGAAAGCTTAGGGAATTGTGGGATGAATCGTCCTTTTACGTAGGAAACCGACCAAAGGTTGTCGTACAAGATTTAGAAGTAAAAATTCTTCCCTATTACCTGCGTCGTGCTCTTAAAGCAGGTCAGTGCCATGAACCTGATTTTGGAGTTGGGTAGGCGTAGTTGCTGCTCGCTTACAGAGTTCATAAACCCTCTAAACGACAAAACCCCTGTCTGCATGAGCAGACAGGGGTTCTGGGATTTAATCTTGACGATGACCTACTCTCACATGGGGAAACCCCACACTACCATCGGCGATGCATCGTTTCACTGCTGAGTTCGGGATGGGATCAGGTGGTTCCAATGCTCTATGGTCGTCAAGAAATTC